>CAZGNZ010000004.1:0-137878 GCA_964527215.1 uncultured bacterium
AAAAAATGTCTAAACGCAAAATAAGATTTGCTTCCAGTTGCCATATGGCATTATCAGGGGAATAACACCTTCGGCTGGAAGAAGATCTGCGAACATCCACCAACATCCACCAACATCCGCAATCATCCATTTACATCCGCAGCACCCCTGTATCCCGAACCCTTTTGATCCGGTACGATATCATTCCTATGTTTGAGAAGCCTCCGTATTATTACTATGCAAAAGACAGGTTGATTCGGACAGTCATCGACGCAAAACAGAGAAAAAATTGAACCTTCAGCTGACGGGCGGGGAAATTCATCAGATGCGGGTTTACATCATTTGATAAAATTTCTTAGAAAAATTATGTAAGGTTCGATGTAATTTTTTACTTCATCAAATCGATTCGAACTGAAATAAGGAATAGGAATGTCTATATGGCAACTTTGATTTTGCGGGATACATACCGCATTCTGGAAGAGGAAATGAAATCTCTTGAAAAACTAAAGAGAGAGACGTCAATAAAGATTAGAGATGCGGCCAGTCATGGAGATCTAAGGGAAAACGCGGAGTACCACGCTGCCAGGGAGGAGATGAGAATAGTTTTATACAAGAAACAATTGATGCAGTCCCACGCGCCATTCCGGTTTATCGAACCAAGCGAAATTAATACCGACGAGGTGGGATTCGGCAACAAGGTCTCCATACATGAAGAGGGCAAAGATGAGGCAGAGGACTACTACCTCCTGGGTCCCATCGAACTTGAGCTGGATCTTTATCCCATGATTGTGACCTACCGTTCACCTTTTGGCCGAGCCATCGTTGGGAAAAAGATTGGTGATGATTTTACGCTTGAAATCAAGGGCAAGGAGACGAAATTCACGATTGAGGTAATTGAAAAAATTGCTGCAGAATGATGAACCGGGAGTTCCGTAAGAAATCCCATTTTCTTACCGCTGACGACAATCCCCGGCATCAATTCGGAGTAGGCAGGGAATGATTGGCCAATAAGCTGAAGTTTCGGTTCCATCCCGCAAAACCTGATCCGGAATTACCCACGGCTCGAAATATATAATGCTTCAGATTTGATGAATGAAACCCGTCCCGGTTGGCTGCTCATTGAATCAAATCCCTCAATTTTGGATGATCTATCTGTTCCAGTAACTTTCCATTTCTGACAAAATAGCCTTCCTGTTCCATTTTTCGCATTATTCGTCCGACAGCCGGCCGCGTGACCCCAAAAAGTTCCGCCAGATTCGATTGGGGCAAAGTCAGTTTCACCTGTGGGTTTTCTGATTTGCCGGAAATCTGAAGTATATATCCCGCAATCTTCGCACGAAGCGACTGAAAACCAAGCATTTTTAATTTGTCGGTGAGAAACTGAGCTCGATTGGATATCAGATCCAGATAATTCCGAAGCACAGCCGGATAATTTGCCATCAGATCCAGAAGTATGGGTTTGGATATTACGGCAAGACGTACATCCGTCCTGGCGTACAGATCCACGGGATACATGTTTCTTTTGCCGAATAAAAAGGCAGGTGCCAATAAGCGATTTGATTCCAGCTCTTCAACCTTAATGATTTTTCCAGACGAATCCATCATTTCGGCATTTACTGATCCGGTTAAGACAATGAGCAGATTTCTGACTTCACTCCCGGCTGAAGCGATCTGTTCGCCTTTTTGATAATTCTTGGTCAACGTGTTCAGCTTTGAATCAATTTGATCTTGATCAGAATTGGATAGACCAGAGAATAAAGGGTTTTTTTCCAGTTGATAATTCATGCAGTAATTTCTCATAAAAAATATAAACAAGTGTAACCCTGGTTACCGTTTCTTAAAGATTTCTCATCATAGTTTTACCGCAAGGGAGAAACAATTATGATTAGAGAAATAGTAAAAATTGATGAAGAAAAATGTGACGGCTGCGGTATCTGCATTCCCGAATGCCATGAAGGCGCATTGCAAATCATCGATGGCAAAGCCAGACTCGTCAGCGACTTGATGTGTGATGGCCTTGGTGCATGTCTGGGACATTGTCCTCAAAATGCGATCACAATCGAGAAACGGGAAGCCGAACCATATGACGAGATTGAAATCATTCGGATCATGGTTGAAAAAGGAAGGAACACGGTTGTTGCCCATCTGAAGCATCTCAAGGATCACAATGAAACCAATTTTCTTGGGCAGGCAGTTCAATGGCTGCGCGAAAATGAGGAAAAGATTGATCTGGATGTCCAATCGATAATCCATGAGGTTCATGATTCTGGTCATTCATCTGGTGATTCATGTGGCTGTCAGGGATCAAAAGAGATGATGTTTAATCGAGATGAATCATCATCAGAAGAAAGTATCACGGGGGTTTCTCAGTTAACGCATTGGCCGGTGCAGTTGCATTTGATCAATCCCCTTTCAGCGGTGTATCAGGGTGCGGATCTTCTCCTCGCAGCTGACTGCGTTGCCTTTTCCCTGGGAAATTTCCATGACAAATACCTGAAGGGAAAAGCGCTGGCCATAGCCTGTCCAAAACTGGATTCCGGACAGGCCGTTTATTCTCAAAAGCTGCTGCAGTTGATCGAAGATGCCAAAATCAATACCATCACCGTAATGGTCATGCAGGTCCCATGCTGTGCCGGACTGATCCAGTTGGTGCAGACAGCGATCTCACAGGCTGACAGGAAAGTGCCGGTAAAAGGGGTTGTTGTAGGCGTTGATGGCGGCATCCTCGCTGAGAATTGGCTCTAGATTTTTCCAGGATGAACCGCAACTCGAAAAAGTACAGGCCGTATGGCTGGAATCTGCGCAATTGGATTCAACTGATCGTTTTTACCGTCACGATACTGATCGGAATACGATTTTATATTTTTGTGCATCAAATTGAGCAGAATGGACCGGTCACAGTTTCCAGACCAGCAGGAGTTGAAGGATTTCTCCCAATAGGAGCGCTTATGGGATGGAAGCGGTTTTTTGCCACAGGTGAATGGGATATGGTTCATCCTGCAGCCATGGTGATACTGGGATTTGCGGTCCTGACAGCATTTTTATTCAGAAAATCGTTTTGCGGATGGTTCTGTCCTGTTGGAACTGTCTCTGAATGGGTTTGGAAACTGGGACAGAAATACTTCGGGAAAAATTACAGAATATGGAAATGGCTGGATTACCCGCTGCGTTCACTCAAATATTTGCTGCTCGGGTTTTTCCTGTGGGCTGTTCTCGGAATGTCCAGCGCGGCGATTGAGCAGTTTCTGGAAAGCCCGTACTACCAGATCTCGGATGTAAAAATGCTGCATTTCTTCACTGAAATGAGCACGCTGACTTTGATCGTCATTTTATCACTGACGGTACTTTCTCTTGTTTACCGGAATTTCTGGTGCCGTTATCTGTGTCCGTACGGTGCACTGCTGGGCATCTTTTCAATCATCAGTCCAACCCGAATCAAACGTGACGCTGCGTCATGTACAAACTGCGGTATCTGCACGAAAGTATGCCCTTCCCATTTACCCGTTGATAAAAAAGATACAATCCTCAGTGCAGAGTGCACGGGCTGTATGGACTGCACATTGGTTTGCCCGGTGAAAAATACTTTAAAAATGGAGACTGCCGGCGGAATCTCAAAATTTCCGCTCACGCCGGTCCGAATGTCTGTTATCGTCATTGGACTGTTTCTTCTGATTTACATCTCCGCAATTGCAGCGGGTGTATGGAATACAAAACTGACCACAGAGGATTACAGACAGCATATATCGAAGATCAATTCCAGTAAGTATTCTCATCCGGGCAGTTAACCCGCATATTTCAAAAGAAACTCCATGCGTAAAATGCTTTGCATTTTCCGTACGATGAGTGTTCTGGTCGATTCTGTTTTAATTACGCTTGATTTTCATTTTCATTGCACTGTCCAGTACAATGTCGTTCAAATCACTTTGCAGGGCTTGCATAATCAACCAGTTCCTACATCTCATTTCGAACCTCGTGAAATATCCGGGTTGGGGACAATGAAAAAAAATCAAACACATATGCTTGTTATGGAATATATTTAAGGAGCGTATTAAAGGAGGAGGAGAGATTGTGAAGCAAATATTTCGGCGATTTGAATTTGTAATACTGTCATTGACGTTGGTTTTTTCAGCGGCGGAAGACAGTACAGTCAAAGGAAAATGCGTTACCTGCCATAAGGAAAAAAATCCGGGGATGTATCAGCAGTGGCGAAATTCCGGCCACGGACAAAGCGATGTTACGTGCTATGATTGTCATGGAGCGAGCAAAAACGATATTGATGCATTTGAACATGAAGGCGCCTGGGTGGCAACCCTGGTCACACCAAAGGACTGTGCCAATTGCCATGCTGAGGAATCTGAGCAGACGACAAATTCCTACCATGCCCATGCCGGTGAAATCCTGGAATCAGCAGACGCATTTCTCGCGCATGTAGCCGGCGGCCACCCGGCAGCCATTGTCGGGTGTGAAAGCTGTCATGGCGCGAAGGTAATCATTGATGAAAACAGCCCCAACAAACTATCCAAGGAAAGTTGGCCCAATTCCGGTATCGGAAGGATCAATCCTGATGGATCCAAGGGCAGCTGCAATGCCTGTCACTCCAGACATTCCTTTTCAAAGGAACAGGCCCGTCATCCGGAAAACTGCGGAAAATGTCACCTGGGTCCGGACCACCCCCAGAAGGAAATATACGAAGAGTCAAAACATGGAATCGCCTATCGTGCAAATGAAGACGGAATGAATATGAATCGCGATTCATGGGTGGTTGGTGTGGATTACTATCAGGCTCCGACATGTGCAACCTGCCATATGTCTGCAACCTCACAACAGACATTGACCCACGATGTCGGAGACCGAATTTCCTGGACCCTGCGGCCGATCGTATCCAGGAAACTAGAGAATTGGGAGGAAAAACGCGGAAATATGAAAAATGTGTGCCTGAGCTGTCATCAGGAAACCTTTGTTGAAGGGCATTATTACCAATACGATGCGCTGGTAAACCTGTACAACGAAAAATTCGCCCTTCCCGCCAAGGCCATTATGGATATGGTGAAAGACAAAGGGTTGCTTGAAAATCCCGCATCTTTCGGCAATGAACTGGAATGGCAGTTCTGGGAACTGTGGCACCATGAAGGGCGTCGGGCCAGGATGGGAACCGCCATGATGGGTCCTGATTATGCCTGGTGGCACGGCATATATGATGTGGCCCACAACTTCTACTTTGAGTTCCTGCCCACTGCCCGGGAAACCCATGATCCGGATGTAATTGCCGCCATTGACAAACTGCTTGCGGAAGATCCAATGCATACCTGGCTGAATCGTCCCACTGGAGATCTCAAAGCGGATATTCGATCCGGCAAACTGCTGGAAGTTTATCAGGACCTTTTCAAAGAATAGTCCCATGGTGATAAAATTCCGCCGTTTCATTCGCGGTCTGATGTTCAACGGATACGGTAAGGCCGGTGTCATTCTGGTGACGTCTGCCTTCATCACGTTTGTCTTTCTGGAGTTTTTCAGCCTGGTCGGATTGTATACGAACGCCTACTTTGGTTTAATCACCTATCTGGCTCTGCCGCTGTTATTCCTGCTTGGACTGCTGCTGATTCCCATCGGATGGCTGAAATATAAAAAGAGCACCGGCAAATCCACCCGGGAACTGCTGTCAGCGGCATTCAGTGAAGATGAAGTACAGCCGGGATTCAGCGGTTCAAAAGTGTTTTCGCTGTTTCTGGTTTTGACGGCAGTGAATGTGATTTTCATGGTCGTTGCCGGAATGCGCACAATCCATTTTATGGACAGTTCCTATTTCTGCGGCAATGCCTGTCACTCGGTTATGCATCCCGAATGGGAAACCTACCAGTCCTCACCCCATGCCCGTGTACCCTGCGTGGACTGCCATGTGGGGGAGGGTATCGGCGCACTTGTGGATTCGAAGCTGAATGGCGTCTGGCAAATGATATCCGCTTCTTTTAATCTGTACCAACGTCCCATCCCCACGCCCGTGCATCGTCTTCGACCTGCTCGGGAAACCTGCGAGAAATGCCACTGGCCGGAGCAGTTTTACGGCAATCGGTTAAAACAAATCACACGGTTTGAGCCTGACAGCAGCAACACCAGGACCTTTACCACGTTGGCGCTTAAAATTGACGAAGGAAAAAATGCCGACACCGGTATTCACTGGCATATTTCCAACGATCAAGTCATCCGCTATACTTCCGTAAACGATGAACGGGAAGAAATCATCCAGGTGGTTGTTGAATATTCGGACGGTTCGGAAAATGTATTTCGAAATCAGCGGTTAATCCATCATTCGGTCCGGGAGGAAGTATTCCGCACCATGGATTGTGTGGACTGTCACAATCGTGCCACTCATATCTACCAGGATCCCCGGGATGCGGTGGACGAGTATTTAGGTTCGGGAATGATCTCAACAGAACTTCCGTACATTCGAAGCAAGGCTGTTTCCGTGTTAACTGCCAATTATCCGAATAAGAATTCGGCCATGAACGGACTTGAAAAAAGACTTCGCGGGTTCTATGCGAGACAGCCTGGAACGGAGAATCTGCTCTTCATTGATCAGGCTGCGGAAGCATGTCAGGAAATCTATAATCGCAATATTCATCCCGAAATGAATGTTGGCTGGAATCCATATCCAAATCACATCGGTCACCGAAACAATGGCGGCTGTTTTCGATGTCACAACGAAGACATGATCGATGAGAGGGGGCGGGCCATCGTTAACGATTGTACCGTCTGCCATTCAATCCTGGCATGGGACAGCCCTCAGCCCTTTCAGTTCCTGCAGCCAGTGGACAGTTCTTCGGCTGATATTCAAATGCATCTATACCTGCAGAAAGAGTTTTTCAGCTCAAGTTTGGAAAACTGAATCGGGGACTTCAGGGAAACGACCAGCAACAATTCATGATCTGGGTACGGATGGTGCATAACCCGCATGATCCCTGGCAGCGGCATCTGTCAGGAACAAGAAACTTCAGACTCTGATACCGGAAAGCCGCATTTTGGTCAGCGGGTCATTGTTTGCCCGCTTGAACCGGGTGTCCATGATTCAGGCCATGTCGAAACAGGAGTGGAGCATGTGGCCCAAATCATGATCCAATCGGCCTTGTGGTAACGGGCCGGATTTCGAAACAACTCGGACAGTTCCGGCGGCTGGTTCTCCAGATTAATTTATCTGAGTCAGGTTTTCCTGCCCAACTCACCGGAACGCATTCCACTGACTGCTGCCGGTTGTTCATAACAAAGAATTGATATATCCACTAAAGGATTTGCCGAGATCAAATCGACAACTCGTCATAAATTTGCCGCCGTGTACTGCTTTCATGTCACTGATCTTCACGGCCGTCTCCCGCGTTATGAGAAACTTTGGGATGCAATCCGGACAGAGAAACCGGATGCAGTTTTCATCGGCGGGGATATTCTGCCCGGCCTGAACCACGAGGACATACCCGGCGATGACTTCATCCAGGATTTCATCGGGACCGGTCTCAGATCCCTGGCCGCAGATTTGGGCAGCGACTACCCATCCATTTTTGTCATTCCCGGCAATGATGACGGCTGCAGCTGTATCGGGAGCATGAAAGCAATTGAGGAACAGGACCTTTGGAAAGAAATCTCTTTCGTTAACAAGAAGCTTGGTCCCTATCAGGTGTACGGATATCCGTTTGTCCCCCCGACACCTTTTCTGTTGAAGGATTTTGAAAAATACGACGTTTCCCGCTATGTGGATCCCGGCTGCGTTTCACCGGAGGAGGGATATCGGACCATGTCTGTCAAACCTGAAGAAATTCGTTATGGAACCATTCAGAGAGACCTGGAAGAAATGGTGGGTCGCAATGATGTTTCAGATGGTGTTTTTTTATTTCATTCTCCTCCGCATCAAACCCTCTTGGATCGAGCCGACCTGGACGGAAAACTGGTAGATTACGTTCAGCCTGATGTACATGTGGGCAGTATCGCTGTCAGACGATTTATCGTGCAGAGGCAACCTCATGTGACCTTGCATGGCCATGTCCATGAATCAACGCGGCTTACGGGCAGTTGGAAGGACCGAATCGGCAGAACCGTCATGTTCAATGCCGCTCATGATGGTCCGGAACTGGCTCTGATCCGGTTTCATCTGGAGAACCCGGAAAAGGCGGAAAGGATTCTAATCTGATGTCTGCTGGTTATCACCCAGAGGGAGCTCCCGGGCGGCATCCGTGATCGCTCCGATCTTCATTGCATAGGAATCCTTGTTGCGTATGTCCTCATCTGTGATGGTGTGAACATCCAGCAGTACACAGTTGCGATAGCCCGTTCTGAGGTAATTCATTTCGTCAATGCATTCGCTCCATCCCGCGAGCCATTTCTGCAGTCGCTCCAGCTTTGCCTTTTCTCCCGTCACATGGATCAACAGGTCGATATCACTGCAGGGACCTGCATTGGCATTTTTTGTGCTTCCAAAAATATACATGGCTTTTACGCCCATGGTTTTGGTATCCACCCGACGGGCAATGGCCTTGGCCATGCTCATGCGCCAGCGCCAGTGATTTACCGGGTATGGCCTGGCAAAGTCGTCTTTCTCGCGGGATTCCTCTTCATGGCTGTATTGAAACTCTGAAGGGACCGACAAGATGGCCACGGCCTCATCAAGATCGGCATTCATCAAAATCTCTATCTGATGTCCCGGGCGCAGATTCTCAATATCCAGCACGCGGATCACTTTCTCAAACCGTGCGTATTCCGGGAACAGATCTTTCAAAATATTTGGAGATTCCCTGAAAAACGAGTGGTTGAAAGTTACATTCTTATCATCCGGATACAATGGAAGATAGCGGATATTGGTTTCCACCAGATCCTGGAAGAAATGGGTGCCGAAGGAAAGATCCGGTACGTAATTGCCTTTTTTCGTGGCCATCTCAATAAGCATGGCCGTATTGCTGATATCCGAATAGGTGATGCTTACTCCCAGTTTGACATCTCCGCGGCTTCCCCACCGGCCGGGGCCCATCAGAATGAATTTTTTCTTGGGCAGTCTGCTGTTGAGATCACTTACGATACGTCCCACCTGGATCATATCATCCAGATTGGGCAGCCGCGAGTATTCCAGTGGATCCACATAAACCACGTGAGATATCTCGCGTACATATCCATTGGTAACATATTTCTGGGCATTAAACAGGATGGATGTTTCAGGCAGATCTCTTGGAATGGGAATGGGTTTGGATTCCATACCGTATCCCTGAGCCCGGCATTGAAGCAGATAAAAGTTAATCCCGTCACTGGCAAATTCAAGATCAACCGGGACTTTCAGGGCCTCTTCCAGGCGGCACAGCAGATTATTCACCATTGACACAAAATCAGTTTTATTAACCAAACCTTCAAAATTTACGACGGGATCTATTTTTCTGAAGTCGGTTTCCATAAAAGAAGCGGGTTTGATAAAACCATTCTCGTAAACGGATACCAGTTTGGTGATCATGGGATACTGTTCACCATACTGGTTAACAAATTCCCTGATATCGATCGTCTCAAAACTGTTCTCTTCAAGGTTTATCACATCCATCTGATGGGGGGAATAACGGATTTCCTCATCCGGCGTGACATTCACTTTCAGACCGGGCTGCCCGGGTGCAATCAGGATGGGATAGTCATCTCCGATTCTGTCCACGGCACGGGTGCCCAAGCCCATCACCAGTCGAATCAGACCGTCTTCCTGCTTGATCCGCGGAGACCAGCGGAATTCATTCTTGCTGAAAGCCACCCCCGCATAGGCAGGGAAATAGTACGGTCCAATGCGTTGTCCTACAACCTCCTGGATCAGAACGCCCATCTGTTCATGAAAGTCCTGCAGATTCCGCTCAATACGGTACTCAATGGCATCCGGTGAAAAAATGGAAGCATAAACCTCGGCGATGGCTTCCATCAGTTCGGTCATCCGCTCTTTTTTTGTGCCTTGGTTTGCGACAAAAAAACTTTCGTATTTTCCGGAGAATGTGGAACCGAAGCGGTCTTCAAGCAGGCTTGAGCTTCGAACGATCAATGGCACATCCCCCAGGTCATCCAGAGCAATGGACAGCTTTTGCACAATCTCCGGTGGGAAGACGGCATTTTTCAGAATCTCGATGATTTGCGGATATTCCTGCCGAATCTGAGTGATATCCTTATATTTTTGGGTCAGCAGGTCTTCAAGGTCGTTGTAGTGCAGGAGATAATGGAGTCCGTCCGAAGTGAGATACCAGGTACGCGGCGTCTTGACGGATTTCAGTTCTTCGAAGTTTTTCAGGATTGATGATGCCAGGAAAATACCCGTTCCCTTGCCGCCCAGTTTGCCGTGACTGGATGGCGGATAAATCAGCCGGGGAACCAGTTTCAGGAAGTCTTCTGATTTTACATAGACTTTGGCCACATTGACAAACCGGGTCTGCTCCGAAAGAATGCGCCGAATCAGTTGAATGTGAATGCTTTTCCACAGTGAATCAGACAGTTCAAGGTTGGTCTGGTTCAGCAGCTGATGGAAGCGGCGAATATCATTGCAGATATCCTCCAGAGTGGAGTGCAGGGTCCCCAGGGTCCGAATGAAAAAATTGGCTTTGTCTTCCTGCATCCAGCGCTGAATCAGGGCAATCAGCTTGTGTTGATCCAGGTGTTCAGCGGCAACCTCAAACGCCTGGTTGAAAACCTTGATCCTGTCCACCTGGAGTTTGCGTTTGGTGGGTACATTGGAACCGACGGCCCTGTTATCATCGCGGATCATCTTGTCAGAACTGATTTCGTGAAGGATTGTCTCTGCATCAGCAATCCTCTCCTTCCAGAGGTAGTTGAGCAGTTTGTGGGCGACGCGGATGAACAGATCCTGATCCGTCTGAAGCAGCAGATCCCGTACGATCACCCAATCCTTTTCCGGTTTTTTGTTTTCACCCAGAATTGTTTCATAATCAGCCATCATATGCTTCAGGGTATGATAGGTGATGTTATGTCCTATTCTGTCTGTCACCGTCTGCAGCAGTTTCAGTTCTTCTTTCAGGAAAGGACCAATATCCTCAGCGGGCAGTTCTTCTGTATAGGAAACCTCAATAGTACCTTCCTGCACCCCCTGTACAACCAGCCTGCTGGAAATTTTCCATTGCGTGGGTACAAAACCTTTTGTGGTGTATTCCTTGTTTTTATGGATAATCCTGGTCTGGCAGAGATTGGGATACTGCATGGCTTGAGCAATAAGGTCCACAACTTCTGAAAAAATTGCGGGGGTATTCTGCTCCAGTTTCTGAACCAATTCCTCCACCTGATAGATGCAGTTCAGCTCTCTGGCTCTTTCCTGGAGGCCCAGGACCAGATTTTCAACATTTTTATGTTTTTCATTCATAAACGATAATTCCCCTGCCACGGCTGCCGTCCACTTTGACTGAAACTGCCCCGGATAATTTTATCAATCTGATGTAATCATTCTCAAACATGGATTCGGTTTCATTCAGGAGTTCCCAATTCACCAAATCCTCTGAACAGGTATGTTTCACTGACATGTACGGCACCTGGAAGCTGGTCAGGTTATGGAAGAAATGCGACCCCTGGCTCAGATCAACATTCATTTCCGGCAGAGTGCACTCAACGATGACCCTGGCAGCTGAAATTTGCGCCCAGACCACGGGGATTCCAAGCCATGGATCACTGCTGCCCCAACGGCCGAACCCCATAAGTACACAGGGCAGACCGTCACGCTGCAGCTGCTCATTCTGCCGGGCGATGTCTTGAGCGATGCGCCGTGTCTGATCTTTGACAAAGGATTCCGGTTTAACGTACAACACATGCCGTATGCCTGTCTGAATCCCGTTCCCCAGCACATGATTGGACAATACAACCAACCCGTCAGTTTTGGCCGATGCATCGGAAAGGTCCACATACTCCTGGGTTTTCAGCATAGGCCGAATCTGCAGCAGCCCGAAGCGGGAATGTCCCGTCTCGGCATCATGATTCACTGCAAATTCGATTTCCACATCAGCCCCCACATAGGCTTTGGATTTCTCCAGAAGCATTTGGACCATATCATTGAGTTCGATTGACCGATATTTGAGAATATTGGCAAAATTCAGTACCCGCGGTCCCCGTTTGCCGATCCTCGGTACGATCCGGTCAGACTGACTGTCGTAGGTGGAAGCCGTCATAGTCAGTGTCCCGTCTTCCTCTGCTGCTTCCAGATCATCCTCCCGCATATACTCGATTTCCTTTACAGGGTCATATGCAGGGGGTTTGCCCATGTTTACAGACCAGAATTTCAGTTGTGTATTCTGCAGCAGATCCCTGATCGAGTTGAACGGTGTTCCGGATGCAGGAGCGGAAGGACAGTAGGACCAGCAGATACCACCGTCCACGATGGTTTTGCCCAGTCCCAGAGCCAGATCAACCACCCCTTCTTCCGGAAGGTTGTTTCCAAACCGGTAGAAAGTATAAGACCGGCCCACCCCGGAAATCAGCGGATAAAACCGGTCACCGCACCGCTGCCCTACCACTTCCTGGATGATCACCGCCATTTTTTCATCACCGGGATCGGCATCGGCTGTGTTGATATACGCCTGGGCTTCTTCAAAATAGACGGAAGCCCAGATCAGCTTGATGGCTTCAAGCAGTTTGTGGAACCTTGTCGTGGGTTCAAGCTGATTGTTGGGAATCATCTTGGTCGCGTACACACCTGCAAAGGGATGCTGCAGCGCATCTTCAAGCAGGCTGGATGACCGAATCGCCAGCGGCTGCTTCACTTCGGCAATGAGCGACATGAGATCCCCCACGTATTCGCCGGGAAAGTCTGCTGCCAGGAATTCATGGACAATCTGATGATCCTTTAAACCGGATGTCCTCAGTTCTGCCAGATCATTCCGCTGGATAAACAGGTCATATACATCGGTGGTTACAACTGCAAGGCGGGGAATATTCAGCGTGATTCCAGGTACAGGTTCAGGACCAAATTCATCCTCAATCAATTTTTTGATAAATGCCAGTCCCTGAGCTTTTCCGCCAATATCTCCCCGCCCGATGCTCATGAATGCATCAGAGGATTGGAAAAACGCCCTGTTGAATGCAGGTATGTTTCCGTTTCCCATGATTACTTCGGTATTTCCCCGGTTTGCGGTTCCACCGACCCCTCTGTCAAAACGAAGGTATCCAACCGCTGCATATATCCGGACATTTTAAATCCAGCCTCGTTCATGGCAGGCCTGGACCACTCTGTTCACAGCCGTAATAAATGCCGCGTCACGCATGTAAAGTCTCCTGCGAGCGGAAAGGCTGCTCACTGCACGGTATGCAGAAGTCATTTTCGTATCCAGTTTTCCCAGAACCTCATCCTTGTCCCAGTAGTAGTTCGAATTGCTCTGGACCTGTTCAAAATAACTGGTGGTCACACCTCCCGCATTGGCCAGCAGATCGGGAATCAGGAAAATCCCTCTGGATTCAATGGCGGCGTCTGCAGCAGGTGTTGTGGGTCCGTTTGCACCTTCAGCGATGATCTTCACATTATTGCTGATCAGATCAGAATTGTTTTCGGTGATCTGGTTTTCCAGCGCAGCCGGAATGAGAATGTCAACATCCTGCTGCAGCCATTCATCACCCGGCAGAACGGCATACCCCAAATCCATCGCCTTGTCTTTGTCGATACCCCCGAAACGATCCGTAATCTTCCGAAGCTGTTCCAGATCAATGCCGTCATTCTTTCTGAATGTGAAGGAGGCCTGTTCTTTCTGGTCCCAGCTGGAAACGGCAAGCACGGTTCCGCCGATCTGTGTGTAAAGCTGGATGGCGTATTGTGCCACATTCCCAAAGCCCTGAACACTGGCCGTGGTCTGGGATGCCTCAATATCCAGATCTTTCAAGGCTTCACGAATAGTGAAAACTACTCCGTATCCCGTGGCTTCTGTACGCCCAAGAGATCCGCCGAGCTCAACCGGCTTACCGGTGATGAAACCGGGATACTTTCCGCGGTTCAGGGTCTCGAATTCATCCAGCATCCAGAGCATTATTTGCGGACTGGTCATCACATCAGGTGCCGGAATATCGGACAGAGGACCCACATTTTGTGAGATCTGCCGGACCCATCCTCGGGAAATGCGCTCCAGTTCACGGTCACTCAGATTGTGCGGATCGCAGATCACGCCGCCCTTGGATCCGCCCAGCGGAATATCGACAACCGCTGTTTTCCAGGTCATCCACATGGAGAGTGCGCGGACGGTATCAATGGTCTCAAGGGGATGAAAGCGAATGCCGCCTTTCCCGGGCCCGCGTGCATCGTTATGCTGGACACGAAATCCCCGGAAAACCCTGGGAGTCCCGTCATCCATTCTAATGGGTATGCTGAAATGATATTCCCTCATCGGGTTTCGCAGAAGATCTTTGACCCCCTGATCCAGTTCAAGAATCTTTGCCACACGGTCAAACTGCTCCTGTGCCATCTGAAATGCATTGTATTCTGTAGTAGCCATTTTAATCCTTCATTCTTTTAAACAGTAAGATTGCTGACAACTCGTCCCGCACTTTGCAGGAATGGTTTCGTTCATACGCACCATTCGTTTCTAAATCATACAAATTTGTCCTGAAATCAAACTGCAAAATTTACATGTACCTCGGAAATACGAACGAGAATTATCCGCAGAATTAAAATTTATTTTAGGAGTCGGATATCCAAAAATCAATTTGAGGACCCAAAAAATAAAGAGCGCTCGGACTGATAGAAAGGATATAGGATCAAATTTTTCCGTCAGACGCCGGTGTCCACGCCAGAGGCGCATAAATCGGCTGACAGGTCGGACAGCGGTGCCCGGTTGAATCCGCCAGTGGGCGGATTTTTAATCCGTCTACTGAGGGACGAGTGTAACTGGGTGCATTCCCCGCCGCTTGTTGAAAATCCGCCATTTGGCGCGGCGGCGAAATAAAAAATGATTATATCACTAATGATACCCTGTCCCGTCAGCTGACGGGCGGGGAAATTCATTTCCCAATGATCTGACTCGATATCCTGATGCCGGGATTTGCCCCATGGTTCATTTCATTTGATTCGGTTTCCCTTCTTTGTTTTTTAATTCTCTGCATGGGATGTCCGGGTAAAGGTCGATTCAATGTCTCTGTGATATCTGTTAATTCTATATTCATTTTCCTGCATTATCTCGACAGAGCGATAATAATTTACAACGGTATCTGTGAACACTATTCATGAATAATACCCATTCCGCTGCAACACCTCAATAATGGCCGGAAAGCCGAAGAGCCCTGTTCAAACACACTGCATGCCGGCTTTCGAATGATTGGTCATTGCTCTGCAGTCGGTTCGGGGACAGTGGACATTTTCTGATGAAAATCAACCTGTCAGACATAAATGGCAGACCGGACACAGGATCAATACCGGGATTTGGCTTTTCGGTGCAAATGGTTGTGAACAATGACAACAAAGCGGAATTTTGAAAAATGATGAGAAAAACACAATGGTTTTTTTGCTGTATCCCAGCATTATTAATGTTATTCAGCTGCAGACCCGCCAACGACAGAACCAGCATTGGTGAAACAGACATACTTAATGGATTGAGACCGGCGGTGTTCATAGACGGAAGGGAAGTGACCTATAATCTCACGGACCGGATGAAGCAATGGAATGTCCCCGGCGTATCTATGGTCGTAATCGACAACATGCAGATTGTGTATGCGGGAGCTTTTGGAAACAAAAAAATGGGGGAGAACTCACCGGCAGATGTGAATACACTGTTTCAAGCTGCCTCTGTCAGTAAACCTGTCGCGGCTGTCGGTGCGATGACACTGGCCTATAAAAATATTCTCGAACTGGACACAAACGTGAACGAGCTGCTGAAGGGCTGGCAGCTGTCCGGAAACGGGTATCAGCAGGAGGTGACCGTCAGGCAGATATTGTCCCATACAGCAGGATTGAATGTCGGGGGATTTTCCGGTTACATGTCAGAAGATCTGCTGCCCGAATTAATAGATATTTTAGAGGGAACCCCCCCTGCCAACTCTCCTCCCGTTAAGATCGTAAAAGAGCCCGGGATCAAATTCAGGTATTCGGGAGGGGGATACCAGGTGATGCAGAAAATTATTGAAGATGTTACCGGGAGCCGTTTTCAGGATGTGATGAAAGAGCATGTGTTTGGACCCTTAGAGATGGCAAACAGTCATTATGCACCTCTCGATTCCGCCTATCATGGAAATGTTTCATTCGGCCATACCCTGGACGACTGCATTCCCGATTATGCCCCCATCCATGCCGAATCCGCAGCTGGCGGACTTTGGACAACTCCGTCCGACCTGGGGCTGCTTTTGATTGATCTGATGAAGGCATACACAAATCAGGAATCGGGGATAATGGATCAGGCAGCTTTGCGGTCAATGATGAAACCGGTTTATTGGGGGTACGGACTGGGTTTCAAAGTAAATGGAGAGGGAGAAGATTTCAGATTCAGTCACGGAGGAGCCACCACCGGATGGCACTGCAATTTTATTGCTTTACCTGAGAAAGGACAGGCGGTGGTCGTAATGACAAATGGCTCCAATGGCTGGGTGCTTTGGCCAGAAATAGAAAGGTCAGTTGCCCATCTTCTCGAATGGCCGATCTTAGAACCAAAATCCATTGAATCGATTGAACTTACAGAAAACCAGATCCGGGAATATACGGGTAACTATGCCATGAACGGTCTGGAAGTAAAGATCCGTTCGGAATCATCAGGGATCAGTTTTGAGGGGGCCGGGCTAAAGTGGCAGCTCATCCCGACAAAACCGGACACGCTTGAAATTATGGATATGGAAGGGCAGGTGTATTTCAGAAGAGATGAAAACAATGTCGTCAATGAGTTTCATCTGTGGTTTGGTGAACCTGAATGGTCTCCGTATCGGGCCTGGGATTTCAGAAAGCAGTGATCGGACGCAGACGTGCGGGCTCTGATAAATAGATTGGCCTGAATATTTCATGTGAATATCTATGCGGTAAATGTTTCGCATTTTCCGTACGATATTGGATCTGGACAGTTCTCCAGAATCCGTCAGGAGACGGATAAAAACCCGCCGACTGGCGGATTCTATTCGAAAAAAGGTCTCATCGGACTGTTCAGTACAATTTCACACATTCTTCTTCATAAGTCTTGGAGTATAAGAACCCAATGGGTTCTGTAACGGAAAAAGCTTCAATGATCGCCGCGCATAAACTGCGTAGAATTCTTGTTTTTTCCGTATCAACACCGTTTCATCATCTCATGACGATGTCACATGAAATATCCGGGTTAAAAAGATTGCATAATAGGTGTACATGACGCACCATGAACATATTAGTGTGGCTCAATAAAAATTATCTGAAAAATATATACGAATCTGAGATTTTGCGTTTGTGTTCAAATTATGTTTCCGTGCTAGGACAAGTATGAGAGCAGGATCGTCAGATTCAACATACGTAATAATCACTGACAGGCCGATGATGAGATTTCGGTCCGATATGCATTCATACCCGGCTACCCGGAACAGAATCTTGTACATTCGAAAAAAATCAGCGCTGATTATCGTTGGAAATTCGTAAATATTATGACCTCTGCCAGGTCATGTATTCATGAAGTTAAAATAGAGCTGTGAAAAGATAAATGAAAATCAAAAAAAATCCCTTACGATCAGTATTCAGGCTGAAGAAAGAAAATGGAAACTTGTTCTCATCATACATCAAATCTGCAGTTAAAGATTTGAATCCCGTTGAAAAAACAGTGTGCATTATTGTTTTCGGGCTGCTGTTTTACGGTATTTTTCTCCACTATACCAGTTTTTCGCAGTATTTAAAGTACATTGCGGAAGACGGCTTGATAGAATGGCTGACGTTCGCGGCCCTGATACTGATTTCCGGTGTTTGTCTGGTTAGGTTCTTCAGACTGCTTCGCATGCGCAACTGGAAATTCCTGACCGGTTTGCTGGCCCTGTCTTTTCTGTTTATATTTGGAGCGGGTGAAGAAATATCCTGGGGACAGAGAATTTTTGATATTGACAGTTCCGGATTTTTCTTAAATCATAACACGCAGCAGGAAACCACACTGCACAACATGATTGTATGCGGAGTCAGAATGGACAGGGCGGTTCTGAGCATCCTGGCCGGGATATTTTTGCTCTTCAGCCTTTTTATTCTTCCCCGAATGTATCACAGAAACGAGAGACTCAGAACACGAATCAATAAGCTCGGAATTCCAATACCGCGACCGGTGCATGTGATAATGATTTTCCTGTTTTTTTTGATTATTCAGCTGTTCCCGGCTGAGACAAAGAAGTCTGAAATCATGGAAATGGGTGTGATGTTTATTTTTCTTCTGATAATGTTATATCCCCGCAACAAACACATATACTGCTCCGACTGGTCTGGTGACCGGAATCCTGATCCTGTCTCACAGGAGACCAGCTGAAGGACGGGATAATAACGATGGAAAGGCTGTTCAAAAGCAGCTGAAATCCATCCATGATCATGGGGTGGTCAGCCGGTCTTGTACTGGATAAAATTGATTTTGGACCGCTGACCAATTAAACAGGCGTTGAATTCCGTTGTCTGGATTTTCGGAGTGTATTTAATATAGTACATGCTGAAAAGGGGTCTCACCACATTATTGATTCTCATGCTTGTGCCGGGACCCTGGCTGCACTACCTGTCCCATCTCCATCCATTCATTCACACGGATATAAAATCCAACTGCTGCGAAGCACAATCTGAAGAATCCAGCCGCCATGATGTCAAAACCTGCAAATGGTATGAGCAGGTAAGAAAGTTCGTGTCAGTTGAATCGGATGTTCCTTCGATTCCCATGACACTGTTGATATGGCCGCTGGCGAAGGTCTCCTTTGATCAACTGAATACACACTCCGCAGTACAGCAAAATGGACGATCTCCCCCCAAAACTTTCCTGAACGGCAGCTTATAAAATGAATTGCTGAAATTCAGCTGTCCTGCTTCAGGCGGTTGGATTAAATCGAATTTATTTTGTGCATCACCATTGCAAACGCATGTGATATCTGGTCAAGTCTTTTGAATAGGATCAGTCACTGCGAAAGACATTTTGGTTTTTCAACTTCTAACCCGAATATTTCATGAGAATATCTATGCGTAAAATGCTTCATTGACAGTCAGCACTAAATTGTGTTGAATTTCTGCTTTTTCCGCATCAATACATTTTCATCATCTCAATACGAAGTCTCATGAAATATCCGGACTAATCGACCAACCGGTATCTGGATTCCGATTCTGAAAAAAATCGTTCCAGCCGTTCATATATTTTATAAAATTTATTTGGCCTTGGTATATAAATGGGGGCCATTCTGTGTCGGTTCATGGTTCATCCAGCCCACATATGAGGCTGCGGATATAAAAAATCGCCATGAAAATCACATTGGATTTTGACTTGATCAATAAAGAATTGAGGAATCATGGAATTCAAATTCAAAAACATTTTTATTTATTTTACTGCAGCATCCCTGTTTGTGTTCAGCGGGTGCGCAGAAGACGATGACGATACTGCTGAGGAATCCCAGGACCAGCATGTATGCGAACATTTTATCAACGGGCCGGATGCGGACGTCAATGCGGCAGCTTCCATTGATGATGCCGTGGCTCAGGCAGCTGCTGATCCGGAAACGGTGATCATGCACGTGCTGCATACCCGCTATGATGTAACACTTCCGGAAACAACTCCCGGCAGTTACACCGGGTTTGTGGTTTATGACCCGATTGCCGAAGACGGCGATTATGTCATATACATGGATGCAAACATCGCGATTACGGTTTATGATCATACAAATGCAGACAGCATCATTGAAGCAGAGGACGTCCACGATCACTCCGATGACTGTGCCCCGGTGGCTTACAAAGGCATCTTCGAATTCCTTGCCGGTCACCGATATGTCATTAAGCTGGGACCGACCGACAGCTATCCGACCGTGTCAATGATCATTCCTCCTTTATCAGAAGAATCGGATCATGACCACTAATCGTTTCAGCAGACTTGTCCTGTGGATGAGTCTGCTATTTGTCCCGTCCCTGATACCAGTGCTGAAGGCAGAAGCCTATGGAACCGGCGGTATATACGGGATGGTCACAGCAGACGGCTATGTCAAACCGGGTGTATCTGTCCTGATTGAACAGCTGAAACTCGGCACTGTCACGGATCACCGCGGACATTATGAAATACTGAACCTGCCGGATGGTGAGTTTACGCTTGTCGTCAGCCACATCGGCTTTGAAACGGTTCATAGGCAGATTCAGCTTTCCTCTTCCAGTATCCACCTTGATGTAACCCTCAAAAAAGCTTTCATAGAACAGCAGGAAGTGACTGTAACAGGATCATCTCAGCCGACATCGCGATTAATGTCCAATCGGGTGGTGGAAACATTAACTTCCAATGATCTGGGTATGGGTCAGGGTCAGTCGATGGGAAATTTGCTCGGAAAGATGCCGGGAGTGCAGTCATTATCACAGGGTCCGGCCATTTCAAAACCGGTTATCCGCGGCCTGACGAACGATCGTATTGTGATAGTGGAAAACGGTATTCAGCATGAAGCCCAGCAATGGGGCGATCATCATACCCCGGAACTTGAGATTAATGAGGACGACCGGGTTGAGGTTCTGCGCGGACCAAGCAGCCTGCTCTACGGCAGCGGGGCAATCGGCGGCGTTGTCAATATTATCAATGCAGAACTACCGACAAGAGAATCGGGTGCATCCGCCTTCGGGTCAAATCTGAATCTGTACACCGCAACCAATGCAGCCGCGAGAGGTGCAAAACTGGAGTTCTACGGAGCCGGCTCAAATCTGGGCTGGAAAGTTGCCCTCAGCGGCAGAATGACGGATGAATACTCGGTACACGATGATGATCAGTATCTGGTGAAAGTTGATGACACCGGGTTCTCCAATCATTCCCTCGACAGTCGCCTGCGGCTGGTTTCCGCCGTTGGACAGTTTAACATCAGTTTTTCTGATTATAAAGAAGAACAAATACTTATCGGACAGGGACACTGGCACAATTCTGGAGGCGGACCCGATGGCACTGAGCCTTGGTATCATGAGGGGGGTGCAATAAGTTCCCCGACACATCATCGTAAGTACCAGCTGAGCTGGAATTTGAAGAAAAAGGCGCACAGATTCGAATTGATCACGGCTGTTCAGGATGATCATCGGGAAGGTATCCCGGAAGATATGCCGTCTGCGGTTGATCTGAAAAATCAAGTGTGGTCAGTGGAAGCGCGCTGGAAAGGACTTATCCTCAAGAATTCACCTTTTACGGCCGGTTTTTCTGCTGGAACAAACAGAAACAGGACCTATGGATCTGAAGTGCTGCTGCCTGACTATGATTCACGGGAAACTGCGCTGTTCTGGCACCAATGGTATCAGTTCAACTCGGATATTTTCCTGTCAGCTGGTCTGCGCAGTGACTGGCATGAGCTCAAAGTGTCGGCGACGGAAATGACGCCGAATGAGATTGTTGGTCCAGAGACGAAAAGGTTTAACGGCACCATCAGCGGCGGGTTGGGGATAGTCTGGCATCCGGCTGAGACACCTTATTCCCTGGCACTGAATCTGGGAAGCGGGTTCCGCAGACCCACCCCGGTGGAACTTTACATCAACGGCATTCACCATGCGGCCAACCGGTATGAACTTGGCGATCCGGATTTAAAGGAGGAAAACAGCCTGAGTTCGGAAATCATCGCCCGATGGGTTGACTCGGACACTGACCTGGAGATTACCATGTTCCATAACCGCATTAACAGTTTTGTATTTACAAATCCCACGGGCACCACCATTACCACCTTGCTGGGGGCTGAGATTCCCCTCTACCAGATTGATCAGAGCGATGCAGTGCTGCAGGGTTTCGAAATATTGATCCAGTACCGTCTGTTCAGCAGCATGCGGTTTGACGGAAGCTGTGAGGTCATTCGAAGCAGGATTCTGAATACACTGACGGATGCGGATGGTGACGGGCGTATTGAACAATACCTGCCGTTTCAGCCGGCCGACAACATTTCAGTCGGCTTAACCTATTGTTTCGAATTTTCTTCCTGGCTGGAGGAAGGGCACATATCTGTGGGAGCGGAGCATTTCTTTGAACAGGATCGTCTTGCGGAATATGAAAACATTATGGATATCAATCATGGAATCGAGTTTTCTTCCGAGGATTATACCCTGGTCAATCTGTCGATGAATTCAGACCTGAGTTTGCTGAATCGGAAACTGGGCATACATATTTCGATTTTAAACCTGACCAATCAGGAATACACAAGCCATCTGAGCAATTACAAAGGCATTGCCCTTAATCCGGGAATTGATTTCAGCCTGAACCTCGAGATTCCGCTGATATGAGGTTTGCCTGAATCAATGCTGGGATTATCACCAGAATCTGAATGGAGTCGCCTGGAATAGTCTGCGTTTAGGGCGAATATTTCATGAGAATATCTATGCGTAAAATGCTTCGCATTTTCCGGACGATGATGGATCTGCTCAATTCTACAGCGTCCGTCAGGAGACGGATTTTCAATTCTAATCGAAAAATGTTCTCAACGTACTGTCCAGTACGATTTCACTCATTTTTCTTCATATGCCTTGGTGAATGAGAACCCATGGGTTCTTTAACGGAAAAAGCTTCATTGACAGTCAGCACTAAATTGTGTTGAATTTTTGCTTTTTCCGCATCAATACATTTTCATCATCTCATTACTAAGTCTCATGAAATATCCGGGTTAGGGCGTGGCAATGGCTGGTGGGCGGTATCTGTTAAGTAATGCGTTTAAAAAAACGAAATGCGGGAAAAACGGTCCGCGGCTTCAAGCAGAAAACCAACCGGCTTTGGCGGGGAAATTCATTCTCATTTACTTCATGGTGGCCCGAACATTGGCCAGATTTTTTTTTGCATCCGAAAATTCAGGCCAAATCTTCAGAGCGGCTTCATAATTGTCAGCTGCTTCCGAATATTCACCATCCAATGCATGGGCATTGGCCAGCACATAATAGTTTTTGGCATGTTCGCGATCCCTCAGCAGGAGACGCTGGAATATGCTGTTGTCATACCGTTCAGACATTTCAGTCCGGTCGAAGCCGGAAATCAGTTCGGTGAGAGTACCGTATTCATTGTGTTCAACGTCGATTGTCTGCAATGCTGATTTGAGCATGGCCATGTAGATTGATCCCATATCGGAATTGAATTCCAGAGCTTTTCTCGAGTAGTACTTGGATTTCTCCAGGTTTTTTAATTTCATTTGCAGCAGCCCGATTTTTCTGTACCCCTGTAATGGATTCGGGGCAGTTTTGACTGCTTCTGTGTAATGGCCTGCAGCCGTCTGAATATCTCCCTTTTTCTCATAGCATTCAGCCAGGTTGTAATGAGCGGTATTGGCCTTTTCCGGCAGTCTCTGCAGGAGATACTTGAATGTCGAAATTGCTTCATCGTATCGCTTCAGGTTGAAGTAGACGATACCGAGATTTCCGAGAGCAACCTCATTATCAGGCAGTATCTTCAGTGCTTCCCGATAATTTCTGATTGCGGCGTTGAAACTGTTTTTTCTCAGCAGCTCATCACCATGCTGTATCAATGTGGAAACCTCGACATCCTTTCCGGGATTGGACAGCTGCATGAGCCATTTCGGCTGCATCCAGGAGACAAGGGCAAACAGAATCAGCAATGCCCACAGACCAAGTAGTCCTGCGGTTACAATTTTGTCTTCTGGAGTGTAGGAAGCTTTGTTCATCAATAACTGTCAGAAGGTGTTGTGAATGATAAATACAATTTTTTTCCCTTCTTCCTTCATACGGTTATATTCCCGACAGGCCTGCGGAGTCGGCAGAGCAATCACCTGCATCCCTCTTTTTTTAAAGGTATTATAAACAAACTGCAACACTTCATCTTTGGGAAATCCATTTCCGCCAAGCCCTTTCGAACCGGTGCCAATCAGAAGAATATTGGTGGTATACTCCTTGATGGTCACCTGGTCCCGCTTATTAAAGAAACGTTTCTTGTCGACCAGTCTGAAAAAACCGTTTTCAAAAATCATCACATCGAAAAATGGAATCGGAATCCCTTTGTAAACGGTCAGTCCGTATGAATTATGAATGATGTTTTCATCTTTATATCGAATGAAGAAGAACAGCTGAACGGCAAGTGCGGCAGTGACTGCGCCGATCAATATATACCGGAAAATTTTAAACTGTGAAAAGTAAATTGCAAAAAAGATGATCAGGGAAATGCCTGTTGTCAAGAGGATGATGTGTTTCCAGTATTCAATATCCGTAAGCAGTGAACTGACAATCAGCAGCAGATAGACAAAAAGAATTTCCAGCAGTAAAAGCGATATTGGATGATTGAAATAATCCCTGATCCGCCTGTGCCGAAGTACCCAGCCCTGTTTTAGAAGGGCACCCCCGTTCAGGGAGAATTGAACCAGAACCTGTCCCATCATCATTCCCCAGGCATCCTTGGCAATATCTCCGATATCAAATATCCTGCTGGAGATGAAAACCTGAAGCCCTTCATCAAATGCGGAAACCAGAAGCGCCAGCAGCAGACTGTACAGAATAGTCCTTGCCGGCGATAAATCAATCGAATTGAAATATCTGTAGCATATATAGGCGAACAGTCCATAAGCAAAATAGTGCCAGTTGTGCTGAAGGTCCCAGAAATTGTGATTGAAATAGAAATCAGCAACGAACTGCCCCAGACTGATCATTATCAGCAGAACAAGAATCAGAATGAAATGAAAGCCTTTAAGATTTTTCCGTACCAGGATGAGAATAGCTGATAACACCAGGATAGCTGCCAGCAGGACATACGGAAAATTCAGGCTGCCGACTGGGAACTTGAATTCTGATACAACACCGATCGCCGACTGCAGGTAATTCTGAAGCAGCAGGAACGGGGTGGCCGCAAGCATGGCAATGTAGAGAATAACATGAAACAGGGGTGAATGCAGTTTTCGATACATGGAATTTTCTGCGGGTACAACCGCACATCCGTTATGATAATATGGTTTGCCTTGTATATTGGTTGCTAAAATTAGGATGGAATCTGAGTATTCGAAAATCTTTTTCCGGCGGTTCGTTAAAAATAACTGCTGACAGTCAAACGGGTTATCGAATCATCTGATGAGCTGTCCCGGATGCCCATTTGTTTCTTCCGAGTCACTTTAATCTTCCCTGGGAATGGCACTCCGGTTCCCGAATCCTGCCAGCAAACCAACCATTTTAGAACCGCTTATCCAGCCGTTTCACGCTCTCCTCCGGAAACTTACAGCCGCAGTTCACCACATCCGGAGAATCAGTAAATTTTCCTTGGTGCATCATTCAACACTGCTATAAATTTCGCCAGATGACGAAATGAGGAATATATGATGGATGATGTTACGAAGGTATTTAAGGCACTTTCGGATTCAAACCGTATTAGAATTATCGAAATGTTATCCGAAAAAGCCATGTGTGTCTGTGAAATCAGGGCGGTACTCGGGCTGGCAACCAGCACGGTGTCAAAACATCTGTCAATCCTGAGGGATGCCGGGATTATTACCGATGAAAAGGATGGCAAATGGGTGAACTATCAGTTGAAGACACCTGCTGATAACGAGTATGTCCAGCACCTGCTTTTTCTGCTGAAGAACTGGGTAAGGAGTACTGAGATTGTCGTACAGGACCGGAATGCGTCAGAGACAGTTAATCGAAATCAGTTATGTCACGGCTGATTGGATAAGGGAAAACAATGAACTGGAAGGGTGAATTAAAAATACTGATCGGTTTTCTTGCGGTCTTTCTGCTGGCCTATTTTCTGCCGGTCGATCTTGAACGGTTCAATCAGGCCGTTATGTCCTCGCTGA
This sequence comes from uncultured bacterium, assembly GCA_964527215.1. Classification (GTDB taxonomy): domain Bacteria; phylum Fidelibacterota; class Marinisomatia; order SCGC-AAA003-L08; family JACNLC01; genus CAZGNZ01. Next base: position 25,825 of record CAZGNZ010000004.1, read on the forward strand.
CATTGACCAAATGGTATGCCAGGGAGCATGTGCTGCTTTGTCTGGTGCCGGCCTTTTTCATCGCTGGTGTTATTGCGGTATTTGTCAGTCAGGCCTCGGTGATAAAATATTTCGGAGCCGCCACAAAGAAGTGGATATCCTATCTGGTGGCTTCCGTATCCGGTACGGTTCTGGCGGTTTGCTCCTGTACAATTCTGCCGCTGTTTTCAGGGATTTACAAACGGGGTGCCGGTATCGGTCCGGCGGTTGCCTTTCTCTATTCCGGCCCTGCCATTAATATACTTGCCATTATCCTCACGGCACGGATTCTGGGTGCTGAAATCGGCATTGCCAGAGTGATTGGAGCTGTGGTGTTCTCCGTCATCATCGGACTGATAATGGCTTTTATTTACCGCCGCGAAGAGCAGGAGAAAATTGCCGCTCAGTCAGCCATGCCTGAAATTGAGGAACCCCGACCCATCTGGCAGACGGCGGCCCATTTCTTTACACTGATCCTGATTCTTGTCTTTGTGAACTGGGGAAAACCCGCCGGCGATCAGGGACTGTGGGCGTTCATCTTCAATAATAAATGGCTGATTACGGGCTTTTTTGGATTGATCCTGGCCTTTACCCTGGTGTTCATCATTCGAATTAAACCATTGTACATTGTGTTTACGGGTATTGCCGTGGTTGTCACTGCCTTGTTGTTTCCGGTGTTTCCGCTGGCAGCCTTCCTCATTGCCGTAATCGGCATCAGTATTTCCATTTCAATCACTCCCGGTGAACCTCAGGACTGGATGAGCGAGACATGGGGTTTTGCCAAGCAAATCCTGCCGCTGTTGGCAGCAGGTGTCCTGATCGCTGGATTCCTGCTGGGCACACCGGATGGTGGAACGGGCATCATCCCGGACAGATGGATTTCTTCGCTGGTTGGCGGTAATTCACTTTTTGCCAATTTTTTTGCATCAATTATAGGTGCGTTCATGTACTTCGCCACATTAACTGAAGTGCCTATTCTGCAGGGACTGATGAACAATGGAATGGGCAAAGGACCGGCATTGGCATTGTTGCTGGCAGGACCGGCGCTGTCCCTTCCCAACATGCTGGTGATCAGGGGGGTGATGGGGACAGGGAAAACCGTGGTTTTTGTGGCGCTGGTGGTGATTATGGCAACCATTACCGGGATGTTGTATGGGTCTCTGTTTTAGAATAGGGTGAAATGAAAATCTTGATTTTATGTACAGGTAATTCCTGCCGCAGTCAGATGGCGGAAGGATTTCTAAAATCTTTTGACAGCAATATTGAAATACACTCCGCAGGTACGGAACCGGCTGATATGGTTCACCCCCTGGCTGTCCATGTCATGAAAGAAGTTGGCAGGGATCTGTCTCACCATCATCCAAGGCTGGTGGATCCGTATCTGGATCAGGAGTTTGATTATGTGATTACGGTGTGTGACCATGCCAATGAGACCTGTCCCATGTTTACCGGGACTGTCATCCACCGGCTGCACATGGGCTTTGAAGACCCGGCTGCAGCGACGGGAACGGATGCGGAAGTGCTGAAGCAGTTCCGGACTGTCAGGGATCAGATCAGGGAGCAGTTCCTGGAATTTTATCAGACCAGAGTGATAGGAGAATTGCAATGATCAGTATTTTGGTTTTGGGTTCCGGCTGCCCAAAATGTGTGAGACTGGCAGAGCGCTGCCAATCGGTGCTGGATAAACATCAGATCAATGGCAGTGTCGGTAAAATCACGGACCTGAATCAGATTACCGCACTGGGTGTCACAATGACCCCTGGCCTTATCATCAATGGAAAATGTGTCAGCAGCGGTCGGATACCGACAGAAGACCAGATTCTGAACTGGGTTGAAGAAGGAGAGCAAAAATGAAGTCTGTTGGATTTATTGGCGGCGGAAGAATCACCCGGATAATTCTCCAGGGGCTTCATTGCAGCCAGGTAAAACTGGATGACCTGATCATTTGCGAACCGGATCAAAATGCGGTGAAACAACTCCAGGCAGCGGGAACACAGCATCACACAGTCATAGGAACTGAAGAAGAAGCCGGTCAACAGGACTGGGTATTTCTGGCGGTTCATCCTCCTGTCATGAAGACGGTTTTTAATGAGCTTAAATCGGCAGTCAGACCCGAAACAGTGATCATATCCCTGCTGCCTGTTTATACAATTGCTGAAATATCTGATGCTCTTGGAGGACATGAGAACATAGTGCGCATGATCCCCAATGCGGCAAGCATTATAGGCAAGGGCTTCAATCCCCTGGCGGCAGGCAGGAATCTGGACAATCATACCCGTTCAGAACTAATCCAGTTTCTGAAGGTGCTGGGAGACTGTCCGGAGGTTGATGAAGACAAACTTGAAGCCTATGCGATACTTACCGCAATGGGTCCCACATACCTGTGGCCGCAGTTTCGGGCACTGACAGAATTAGGGTGCAAATTTGGATTGACGAAGAAGGAAACTGATATCAGCATGCAGTCAATGCTGGCTGGCGCAGGTGATTTATGGTTTCAAGAATCCCTGTCATATGATCAGATATCGGATTTGATACCGGTAAAACCAATGGAGAATGAGGTCGAGCAAATTTGTGAAGCGTTTCAGACAAAACTGTCCGGTTTGCATGACAAGCTGAGGAGAAAGCAACAAACATGAAAACCGCAGAGAAATATTCAGTAACGTTCAGTACAGAGGCCAAGTGAGCCGGGTCGCCAGGAAGTTAAATTTACTGGACAGGTATCTCACACTGTGGATTTTTCTGGCCATGTTTGCAGGAGTCCTGTCAGGATATTTGTTTCCGGGGATTGTGAACTTCTGGAATTCATTCCGGGTCGGCACCACAAATATTCCCATTGCCGTTGGACTGATACTGATGATGTATCCGCCGCTGGCGAAAGTGCGTTACGAAGAATTGGGGAAAGTTTTCAGGAACTGGAAAATCCTGGTACTCTCACTCGTCCAGAACTGGATTGTTGGACCCATTCTGATGTTTGTACTGGCTGTCATTTTCCTGCGCGGATATCCGGAATACATGGTCGGTTTGATCATGATCGGGCTGGCGCGATGCATCGCCATGGTAATTGTCTGGAATGAGCTGGCAAAGGGTGATACGGAGTATGCTGCCGGTCTGGTTGCGTTCAACTCAATTTTCCAGGTCCTGTTTTTTTCGGTGTATGCCTACGTTTTCATCACCGTTCTGCCGCCCTGGTTTGGCATCGAAGGTGCCGCTGTCAATATAACCATCGGACAAATTGCCGGGTCTGTGTTCATCTATCTGGGGATTCCGTTTCTGGCAGGATTGCTGACGCGGTTTACGCTGATCCGGGTAAAAACCAAACAGTGGTATCATGAGACGTTTATTCCCGTGATAAGTCCCGTCACACTGATCGCCCTGCTGTTCACCATTATCGTAATGTTCTCATTGAAGGGTGAGTACATTGTACAGCTTCCGCTGGATGTGGTGAGAATTGCAATACCCCTGCTGATATACTTCGTGATCATGTTTCTGGTATCATTTTACATGGGACGCAAAGTGGGGGCAGACTATTCAAAATCAGCAACGCTGTCTTTTACGGCAGCCAGCAACAACTTTGAACTGGCGATTGCCGTCGCCGTCGCCGTGTTTGGAATCAATTCTGGAGAGGCCTTTGCAGCAGTGATCGGTCCCCTTGTGGAAGTGCCGGTACTGATTGCTTTGGTGAATGTGGCTTTATGGTTCCAGCGTCGATATTTTAATACTGTTCATGAGGGGACCGTAAAAGCCCCGGATGTTTGTCCGTAATCAACAAATCAATGAGGTAGATGATGATCGTCAAAGTTTTGGGTGTGGGCTGTCCGAAGTGCAGCAATCTTGAAAAAAAGATGCTGGATATCCGGGATAAGCATGATCTGGATTATGAAGTACAGAAAATAACTGAACTGAATGAAATAATGGAGCATGGTGTGATGATGACTCCAGCGCTTGTGATTGATGATGAAATCAAGAGTGCCGGAAGTATTCCCAAGGATAAAGAGATACTCAAATGGCTGGGTGCTGAATGAAAAAATATATTTATTTACTGGGAACCGCGGCGGTAATTATTGCGGCGTTCATTGCATCTCAGAGCCTTCAGAGCACAGAGAATTCAGGCGCTGGTTTGAAAACAGCTGAACGGGCGGCTGTCGAGCCGTCATCTGGTGAAGCATCAAAAGGTCATGAACAACCACTGATCACATTTGTCGAACTTGGATCCTTGAACTGCATTCCCTGTAAAAAAATGCAGCCGGTGATGAAATCGATTGAAGAGAAATATTCCGGACAGGTGGAAGTGATATTCCATGATGTCTGGAAACCTGATCAGAAAAAATATGCCCGGGAATACAATGTCATCTCGATTCCGACACAGGTATTTCTTGATTCCAAGGGAGTGGAAATTGCCCGGCATATTGGATTTTATCCTGAAGAAGAAATAGATAAGTTCCTGCAGTCACACGGATTAAACCCGGTGCAGTAAGATGGTTGAACACTGGTTCAATGCGCTTTCAACAGCCCTTTCCGGCGGGACCTTTATTGCGCTGACGGCGGCTTTTGGCTGGGGAATTTTAAGCATTCTCCTCAGCCCATGTCATTTATCCAGCATTCCACTGATCATAGGCTATATTTCCGCGAAGTCGGCAAGAAACACACGGCAGTCATTTTTGCTGTCACTGGTCTTTTCAGTTGGTATTCTTATCACAATCGCCGCGATTGGACTTATTACGGCATCTCTGGGACGGTTGATGGGAGACGTAGGTGTTTACGGAAACTACTTCGTTGCCCTGGTTTTCTTTGCTGTAGGACTCTATCTGATGGATGTCATACGTCTTCCATGGGATGGATTTGGACTGACTCGGGATAAAAAAGGCGGATATGCCGGCGCGTTTGTATTGGGCCTGCTGTTTGGAGTCGGACTGGGTCCCTGCACGTTTGCTTACATGGCACCGGTTCTGGGTGTGGTGTTCCAGACCTCTCAGACGGATATGATTAAGGGTATCCTAATGATCAGTGCATTCGGAGTGGGGCATTGTGCCGTCATTACGCTGGCCGGCAGCCTGACTACAATCGTGCAGAAGTATCTGAACTGGACAGAAGAATCCATGGTGAGTACCTGGATAAAACGAACTGCAGGGTTTCTGGTGATTCTTGGGGGTATATACTTCATTTACATTACATTATAGGCAGGTATCATGAAACCGGGAAATGAATTTTCAGGATGGAAATCTCTCATCTGCATCTCGCTGTTTTTGGCAGCAGGATGCCAGCAGACAATAGAAGAACAAGTGTCAGATTTGAACTTTGGTTCGAAGGCAGACCAGGAAAATTCAATAGTCGTGTATTATTTTCATGCCACTGAGCGCTGTGAAACCTGTCTGGCAATGGAGGATTTTACGAAAACGGCAGTGCAGACATATTCCCGGCCGAATCAAATGAAAATTGCACTCGAAGCAGTAAATATCGATTTTGCTGAAAATCAGAAGTTCGTAAAAATTTACGGACTTTACGGGTCTGCAGTAATTCTGACGGTTCAGGCAGAAGAGCCGTCAGCACCATGGGTGAACTGTGAGGATATCTGGGATTATTACGACAATGAAGAGGGATACATTTCCTACATACACTCCCAGCTGGATCAGTATACCACGTCGTTGAAGTCCCGAAAGTTGATCACGGCGGATCAATGAGTAAACCATGACAGACACATTGCATTCGTCATGCAAGATCAAAGCGGTCTGCGTTCATCACCTTGTTCCAGGCAGCAATGAAATCCTCAACAAACTTCTCTTTTGCGTCATCCTGAGCATAAACTTCTGCCAGCGCCCGAAGCTGGGAATTGGAACCGAAAATCAAATCAACCCGGGTTGCGGTCCACTTCCGTTCACCTGAAAAACGGTCGCGGCCGTCAAATATGTCTGAATCCGCAGCAGAGGGCTGCCAGACAGTATTCATATCCAGCAGATTAACAAAAAAGTCATTTGTAAGCTGTTCCTTACGTTCAGTAAATACGCCGTGTCTGCTTTGATCATAGTTGGTGTCCAGGACCCGCATGCCGCCAATGAGAACCGTCATCTCCGGTGCAGTGAGTCTTAGCAGACTGGCTTTATCCAGCAGCAGTTCCTCAGCCGGTACCGAGTACTTGCCCTTGAGATAATTTCGAAACCCGTCTGCCGCCGGCTCCAGTACAGCAAAAGATTCCGCGTCTGTATGCTCCTGCGACGCGTCTGTCCGTCCCGCTGCAAACGGCACTTCCACATCAAACCCGGCATTGTGCGAGGCTTCTTCTATTGCAGCACATCCGCCCAGTACAATCATGTCGGCCAGTGATATTTTTTTAGGTCCGGACTGTGAGTCGTTGAAATCCTGCCGAATGTTGTTTAATCTGTCGATGATGTGTGAAACCTGTGCTTTCCGATTGACCATCCAGTCATTCTGAGGAGCAAGACGAATCCGCGCGCCATTGGCACCCCCCCTCATATCGGAACCGCGAAATGTGGATGCAGAGGACCAGGCTGTATACGCCAGTTGGGAGACGGACAGGTCAGAAGCAATGATGCGGCTCTTAAGCTCTGCAATGTCTTTCACATCGATCAAGTCATGATCAACAACCGGAACCGGATCCTGCCAGATCAGCACTTCCGAAGGGACATCAGGTCCAAGATAGCGTGAGCGCGGACCCATATCCCGGTGTGTCAGCTTGAACCAGGCACGTGCGAACGCATCGGCAAACTCATCTGGATTCTCAGAAAAACGGCGCGATATCGGTTCATAGACGGGATCCATCCGCAGAGCCATATCTGCTGTGGTCATGATTGTTGTCACCTTTTTGGACGGATCATGTGCAGCAGGAGCCATGTCCTCATCCAACACATCAACGGGAATCCACTGCCAGGCACCGGCAGGGCTTTTTACTTTTTTCCACTCGTATCCAAAGAGCAGCTTGAAATACCCCATATCCCAGCGAACAGGATCGGGAGTCCAGGCACCTTCAATACCACTGGTAATTGTGTCGTCGCCTGTCCCTGAGCCGAAACGGCTCTTCCATCCCAGACCCTGCTCCTCGATTCCTGCTGCTTCAGGCTCGGGACCAACCAGCCCCGCATCTCCGGCACCATGACACTTCCCAAAGGTATGACCGCCTGCCACCAGGGCCACTGTTTCTTCATCATTCATTGCCATTCTGGCGAAGGTTTCACGAATATCAAGGCCGGATTTAATCGGATCCGGTTCACCGTTGGGTCCTTCTGGGTTCACATAAATCAATCCCATCTGCACCGCGGCGAGGGGGTTTTCCAAATCCCGTTCTCCGCTGTAGCGGTTATCCCCCAGCCACTCGGTTTCCGTGCCCCAGTATATATCTTCCTCCGGTTCCCAAACGTCCTCCCGGCCTCCCCCGAATCCAAATGGTTTGAATCCCATGGATTCCAAGGCACAATTGCCGGCAAGGATCATGAGATCAGCCCATGATATCTTGTTACCATACTTCTGTTTAATGGGCCAAAGAAGTCTGCGGGCCTTGTCCAGATTGACATTGTCCGGCCAGCTGTTTAATGGTGAAAAGCGCTGTGTTCCCGATCCGGCACCGCCCCGGCCGTCACCTGTGCGATAGGTGCCTGCGCTATGCCAGGCCATTCTGATAAAAAGACCGCCATAGTGACCGTAGTCTGCCGGCCACCAGTCCTGGGTATCTGTCATCAAAGCAAAAAGATCTTTTTTAACAGCCTCAAGATTGAGCTTTCTGAACTCTTCCGCATAGCAGAAATCGTCATTCATCGGATTGGACAAATTGGAGTGCTGATGCAGAATTTTCAGGTTAAGCTGGTCCGGCCACCAGTCCCGGTTCGATGTGCCGCTTACGGCTGGCCGCATCTTCATATGACCCGTGCCATGACTTTTTTCGGTGTCATTCATAAATGATCCTCCTAACGTTTTCATGAATTTGGAGTGTGTCAATCAACCTGGACTGCATTGGTTAAATGGGTCTCCAGAATTCAAACTTTAAATAATTACACTTACAGGTGTTTTCGCTCCGGACTGCCGTAGTTCATATGATTCAGTGGTTTCATTACAAAAGTATTACATGCTGTGGACTGCCTGTTATATAAGATAATAGTCTGTGCCATGTCAGTTCAACAAGTATTTTCATATATAGTAATATATTATTATTTATGGATTTACCCTGTGATGAGTTTGCGGTTACAGAACAACATAAGGAGCTTATTCAGGGGAACTGTCGCCAAAGACGGGTGTGATCAATGCATCACCGTCCGGAGATATTTCGGGGACATGAATTCCGGATATCACCCGGCAGCGGAGAAAATTTGCTGTTGTGCACCACCCGAAAGCCGGGATTCTGGTTGATATCCGATTTGGTTTCTGCCGGTGTGAAAATCCGGTCTGCTTCCTTCGCAGAAATACAATTGCGCCCCTCCATTTTCATAGTAATTTCGGAACGGTCAATTATTCCCAATCGTGTCGGATACTGCAGATGAAATAAAATTGAAAGAAAAAGATTGTATTGAGCGATATAAGCGTTTTATATTTCTATGTGAGCGTTATGAGCGATATTAACAAAAGGAGACGTGAGTTTCATGAATACCAGAGCAGCTGCATTTAGAATTGGGTTTAATGCAATTGGATTTCAAAGTGTATGGTGGCTATGTGTTGTGGGTGTGATTGCCGGATTTCCCCTTCTCGGTCCGGTTGCTATGGGAATTTATCTGTTCATACACCACAGAGCACTGTCCAAAGGGAGAGCAGAAATTTATCTCATTGGTTCCGCGATGCTGATCGGCACATTTTCAGACAGCATCTTTGCTGTCACGGGGCTGCTGACATATATGGGCGGGTATCCTTCCTTAAGTTTTCTGGCTCCCCTGTGGATCACAGCCATGTGGGGCGGATTCGCCGCAACATTGAATCATTCTCTCGGCTGGCTTTCAGAGCGGTGGATTCTGGCCGCCGTATTGGGCGGGATATCCGGTCCAATGTCATATCTGGCCGGTGTCAAATTCGGCGCGATTCAATTCAATTACGGTTTTTTATTCACAGTAGTGGTCCTGGCTCTGTTTTGGGGAGCTGCCGTTACGGGATTGATCTGGCTGCAGTCCATACTGAACAGGAACGTAAGATGATCACTGCAAAACTTACTGGCCTGGCAGCTTTGCTGATATCCACCCTCCTGGCGATAGCACCGCCGGATATAATGGACCAGTTATACACCGAAGATGCTTGGAAAGAAGTCAAAACGACGGAGGATGGTATAAAAATATCCGAGAAAAAAATTCCGGGGATATCCGTGAAGGCGGTGTGTGTGAGTCAGGAAATTGAAATTGAACCAGGCATCATCGCATCCGTCGTTGAGGATATATCCAATTACGGAAGTTTTCTCCACAGTGCAGGCGCAATGCAGTGCACTCTTATCGAAAAACAGGAAGCTTCTCTGATTGGGTATCAGCATGTGGGTATACCGATGATATCCGACAGATCATATGCGTTTAAAATGTTCAGGCCGGATCCCGCAGGGTCCCGGGTGGACTGGCAGCTGATTCCTGAAAAAGAACTGTCGCTAAAGGATATTCCGGACGGTCTTCACCATGATGATACCGTGTATATTGATGTGGGGGTTGGCTCATGGTCATCGGAACAGGTCAGTGACGGTGTCTATCAGGTTTCCTACCGTCTGATAATGGATCCCGGCGGCTGGATACCCAACGGTGTCAGCGATTACTTTAATCGGATATCCGTTTTAAATATTTTCAAGGATGCAGTAGCTGAAGCGTCAAAGCGCAGCAGGAAGGATGATGGATAAATGAATTACGGACCACTCATGATTAGCGGCGGACTCGCCATTTTGGTTTTCGTTACAGTGATCTGGCTGATCAGTCTGGCGAAAAAAGACTCCGGAATTATGGACATTTTCTGGGGAATCGGTTTTATCATCGCCGGATATTTCTACATCAGTGCGGATTACAGTTCTGCAGCTCAGCCGCGTCTGCTGTATTTGCTGGTGCTGATCTGGGGATTAAGACTTGCGGTGCACATCGGCATTCGAAATGCGGGTCATCCCGAAGATGCCAGATATGCGGCTTGGCGGGCCGCCAGTGGGAAAAACTGGTGGTGGTTCAGCTATCTGAAGGTTTTTCTTCTTCAGGGCACAGTCATGTGGATCGTCTCCCTGCCGCTTCTTACAGGGCTGCAGGATCAGTCGGCTCCAGGATTTTTAGACTATGCAGGAATTTTATTATGGACTGCCGGGATGTTTTTTGAGACGGTCGGTGACTGGCAGCTGCTTCAGTTTAAGAAAAAACCGGAAAATAAAGGAAAAGTGTTCAAAGAAGGATTATGGGGATACACAAGGCATCCAAACTATTTTGGGGAATCCCTCATATGGTGGGGATTTACACTGATCGCCGTTCAGGGAACAACACTCTGGATTTTGATCAGTCCGATATTGATGACCTTTCTGCTTCTTAAGGTTTCCGGGGTTAAGATGCTGGACGAGCTGCTGATCCGCACAAAACCGGAATATGCAGACTACATCCGCAACACAAATGCTTTTTTGCCGGGAAGGAAAAAATGAAATTAAATCTGAATGTGAAATGGGCTCTGATAATGATATTTAGTTCTCTTCAAATCCTGACGGCTTCTGATAAACAGACACCGCTGAAGACCGTTCAGTTTGTGGACCTTGAGCGATTTATGGGTGACTGGTACGTCATTGCAAATATTCCAACGATGTTCGAGAAGGGTGCCGTCAATGCTGTCGAAAATTATTCATGGAATGAAAAGGGTTATGTTGATGTAACATTCACATATCGAAAAGACAAACCAGACGGCAAGTTGAAATCCATGACTCAAAAAGGGTTCATATTTGATACTGTCACAAATGCAGAATGGAGAATCCAGCCGATTTGGCCCTTCAGGTTTGGCTATCTGGTCATTGACCTGGATGATGAATACAGTTATACTGTCATTGGTGTGCCCAATCGGAAATATGTCTGGATAATGGCAAGGGAAAACCAGATTGAATCTCATATCTATGAGGAAATATTGGCCCGCCTTGAACAGCAGGGCTACGATATCCAAATGATTCAAAAGGTCCCTCAAATCTGGTAAACGGAATTCTTTCAAGATGAATAAATTTCCCCGCCCGTCAGCCGACGGGACGGGGGTTCAGTAAGCGATCGGGTCATTAACTGTTTCACCGCCGCGCCAAGTGACGGATTTTCAACAAGCGGCGGGGAATGCACCTTGTTACACTTTTCCGTCAGGAGACGGATTAAAAATCCGCCAACTGGCGGATTCAAAGGAGCTGCCATGATTAAAGTCGGAATCAAGCATAAAATACAATACCTGGACGGGATACGGTTCAGAGTGGCATTTATTGCCGGGGCACAGGAAATTATCAGGGATAAGGCATTTCTGAACCGAATCAATGTTTTTCCTGTCCCTGATGCAGATACCGGTACCAATCTGGCGTCAACGGTTCAGGCGGTGGCTGCGGATCTGCCGGAAGATCACAATCTTGGCAAAGTTTTAAAGGCAGCTTCAGATTCTGCGCTGATGAACAGCCGGGGGAATTCAGGGATAATTTTTGCGCAGTTCATATTTGGATTATCAGCGGCACTTGGAGCATCCAAAGCAATTACTGTCAAGCAGTTTTCAAAAGCAGTGAAAGACAGCGTAAACCATGCGTATTCGTCATTGACCCATCCGGTAGAAGGGACCATTTTAACAGTCATGCGGGTCTGGTCGGATAAGATTTCCGATCTGTGTGCAGATGCGGATGATTTTGAACAGGTGCTGACTCTATCGCATCAGACGGCAGTCAGGGCGCTGGAGAATACCCCGGAACAGCTGGATGTTTTGAAAAAAGCAGGTGTGGTTGACTCCGGGGCGAAAGGATTTGTGGATTTACTGACAGGCATCAAAAATTTCATGACTGAAGGGGATCTGCGTGAGGTTCCCGAGTTTGACCAGCCGGAAAGTGAATCTGAAATCCATCATTTCAACGGCGAAGAGATTATTCACTATCGATTTTGTACCGAAGCCCTTCTAAGTGACAGTAAACTGGATTTTGTGAAAATAAAACGGAAGGCAGAGACATTTGGAGATTCCGTGGTTGTTGCGGGTTCCCCAAAAAAACTGCGGCTGCACGTCCATACAAACCGACCGGATGAACTCTTTGACTGGCTGAGAAACCTGGGGAATCTGAACAGCCTGAAAGCCGAAGACATGCAGCGGCAGTTTGAAGTAAGTCACAAACGTAAATTTCCAGTAGCCCTAGTGACAGATTCGGCCTGTGATTTGCCTTCAGAGATTCTGGAAAAATACCAGATCAACGTCATCCCGTTCACCCTGAATTTTGGTGAAAACAGCTATTTGGACAAGGTAACGATAACGCCTGAAAAATTCTATCAGCTGCTTGAGACAGAATCCGTTCATCCCACCACAGCTCAGCCTGCCCCTGCACTTGTCAATAACATGCTTGAATTTTTAATGACGCATTATAAATCCGTGATTTGTGTGCATATCTCCAGCGGCCTGAGCGGTGTGTACAATCTGGCCGTGCAGGCTGCCAGGGAATTTGATGAGAATAAGGTCCTTGTGATCGATTCCCGCCAGCTTTCTGTGTCGGAGGGATTGATAGTATATCGGATTGCGCAGGCGGTAGAGTCAGGGAAATCGATGGATGAAATACAGTCGCTGGTGCCGGGCTGGCTTGAAAAAACAAAAGTGTTTGTGGATATAGCCACCCTGAAATACATGGTGCGCGGCGGCCGGGTCAGCCCTATGAAAGGGGCAATGGCGCAGCTGCTGAATTTAAAGCCCATCATATCCCTGGATGAAAATGGAAAAGGGGTCGCAAGCGGGAAATCATTCAGCCGAAAGGCAAACATGAAAAAGATCATTGGTCTTGCTTCGGATTTTGCTGCTGAAAATCCCGTCTGGTCGTATGCAATTGTGCATGCCAAATCAAAAGAACGGGCACAGACGTACGCCGGTTTATTGGAAAAGGAAATTGGAAAACCCCCAGCCTATATACAGGAAATTTCCCCTGTTGTAGGGGCGCACAATGGGATCGGTGTTGTCGGAATTGGCATTATGTCAAATTAATGGATAGATGGACATGCCTGTAAAAAAAGTTTTCAATTCAATTGAAGCCGCCCGGATTCTCGGGGTAAATGTTTCCACAGTCAAACGATGGACGGACAGCGGAAAGCTGGACTGTATGCAGACACCGGGGGGTCACAGAAAATTCCTGATGAAACACTTTGATGCCTTTTTAAAGGCTCAGCCGCGTCATGCAGGAAACGTGTCCATGCCGCTGGGTATAGGAACATTTGCAGAACGGACCAACCACCTCATCCAATCCGGTGATTTTGAAGAACTGCAGCCGATCCTGCAGCATGCCGCGCTGTCCGCAGACCGGGATGAGATCCAGTTGATCTTAAACGGTCTGGTTCTGGTCCAATATCCGATATATGTGATTTTTGACAAATTGCTGACACCTGTACTGCACTCACTTGGTGATCTGTGGGATCAGGGAAAACTCAGTATCATGGAAGAACATGTCGCATCCCAGCTGATTCGGGACTGTGTGGTCGAACTGCAGGACATTGCCGCTGTACCCGTTACGTCATCTAATCCGGCCCTTTGTTTAAGCTTTGAAGACGATCAGCATGATATCGCGATAAAGATGGTGCAGGTTGTGCTGCTGAGTACAGGAACGTCAGTCATCAGTACCGGACATCGCACTCCCGTGGGTGAACTTGAACGGGCTATTCAGCGATATAAACCGGGGAAAATCTATATTTCCGCGACATTTATTGAAAAACAGAAGGAGATGGCGCAGAAATTTGAGTCTGCAGTGGAAATCTGCAGCAGACATAAGATTCCCCTGTTTGTCGGCGGACAGGGAATGTCACATCTGAAGACCGAACCGAATGACGGATATCAGAGACTGAACACATTTGAAGATGTTTACCATTCATGAAAGGAAATTTAATGAAAGTATTGCTCACAGGAATTATTTTGCTGGGACTCGCAGCAGGGTCCGACGTATCACTCAAAGTGGGTGATCCAGCACCGGATTTTGAGTTAACAGACCAGGACAGCGTGATTCAGCGTCTGTCAGACTACGAGGGTCAGAAAGTTGCCGTTTATTTTTATCCCAAAGATGATACGCCAGGCTGTACAAAAGAAGCCTGTTCAATCAGGGATAATTTCTCCACTTTCGAAAAAGCAGGTATTCAGGTGTTCGGGATCAGTTATGATTCACCGGAAAGCCACAAGAAATTTGCAGATAAATATCAACTGCCCTTCTCACTGCTCAGTGATACCGATAAATCAACTGCCAAAGCATACGGATCAGATGGATTTTTCACACCCAAAAGAAAAACATTCCTGATTGATGAACAGGGGATCCTGTTTAAAATTTATAATGATGTGGACGTCACCACCCATGGGGCTCAAATCCTTGAGGATTTCAAAACGCAGAAGGATTCCGGGACCGATCCCAATAAGTAGAGTGTAAAATATCTTGTTCATCGTACTTCCTGCCGTGTATGCTCTCATCTGCGGCAGGATGATGTATGATATCATCAGCTGAAATCGACCCAGAAGCTGCATTTAACCCGCATATTTCATGAGAAAATCCAGGTGTAAAATGTTCGCATTTTCCGGACGATGACATATCTGGTTGAATCTGCTCCGTCCGTCAGCTGACGGGTGAGGTTTCAGTAATCGATCGGGTCATTAACTATTTCGCCGCCACGCCATCTGGCAGATTGAAATATCTTGCCTCGCCCTGCATAATCAACCAGCTCCAGCATCTCATTACGAAGCCTCATGAAATATCCGGGTGAATAACTGCGCACACAGGATGTTGAGAGAGCCAAGGGGCAGAGGTTGATGGTCAACAGCCAGATTTCAGCAATGGTGAATCAAATGAAATGAATGGTTTGGGCATCATGAAGGATAGAGGTGTGTTGTCCGCCGTTGAGCAGCGGATCGATTGATTTGGCAGATATAGAAAGGACGCTGACAGACCATCACACCCTTGATGTCTGTGTCAGCGCCCTGTTTAGGAAATTACTTCACCAGCTGAATTTTCCGTATGCACTCCTGATTGGCAGTCTGGAGCTGGACAAGGTAAAAACCGCTTGCATATTCGGCCGCGTTCCAGGAAATCCTGTGGTTTCCCGAGAGCAGCTGACTGTCAGCCAGTGTAGCAACTTCGCGTCCTGTGATATCAAATACTTTCAACGTGACTGGTCCGGCTTGCGCCAGTGAAAACGGGATGGTCAGCACTGGATTGAATGGATTGGGGTAGGGTTCTCCCAATCCATACTGAGTTGGATGGTCTGCGTAATGCACTGACACTGCCTGTCCGCTGAGATCAGCTGCGATGAAATCAGCAAGTTGAACATCAGCTGTGATTTGGGCAATCAGGGCATCTGACAGGGGCGAACCGCTGAGGTTGTAGGCCAACAGCATATGATCGTTGGTTCTGCACTCCCACCCGGAAGGACAATGAGGGTGGATGGTGGCGGGATCTTTCAGCGTAATCTGTATCCCGGCGATGGGAGTGTCTGATTCCAGATATATTAGCCCGTCATCGCTGTGGATTCTGGCTGTTCCGGAATCAGTGGCTGAAGAGCGTGCGGGCAGTTCCAGAATGATATTGATAAGCTGGATAACATCCAGCACATCCAGTGCTGCATCGCCGTTCATGTCACTGCACCAGAAGACGTATGGGTCTTCAGGTTCGGTATTCAAGATATAATTGACAATCTGGACCACATCCAGAACGTTCAGGGCATCATCAGCGTTCGGATCTCCAAGGAGATAAGTAAACTCCCAGCTGCCCATATCCGGTGCATCACCGGCCCATGTATCATCAGGAAGATAATAAAAACTTTCATCCAGCGGCAGAATGTTGATTCCTGAGTCAATGCAGGGTGAGTCCGGCAGCAGCGCAAAGTCGGCATTCTCCGAGTCCAGAAAGCAGGGTGGTTCATTGATCCAATCGGGATAAAGATAGCAGCTGCCATGTTCGTCGCTGACAATTCCGTTCTCTCCGTCTTCTATATTGGAGGTTCCGATGGTGACGCTGCAGTCACCAAATCCATTCATCCAGAACAATTCAATCTCTGCACCTGGATTGTCCCAAAATATGGAGTTGTATATGAAGCATGATGAGTTGTCGGACAGGATCAGGGCTGAGTTGTTATAGGAGGACTCGTTGTTCACCACTGTAATTTTATTCATAACGGCATGACCTTCATTATGAAGATGTATCGCTCCGCCGCCTGAAACAGCCTCATTGTCATGGAAGGTGCAGTTATGAATCTCCGGATTGGAATTTTCAATAAACAGACCGCCGCCGCCGCCGTAGTTGGCATTGTTCATTCGGAATATCACGTTGCGAAGGATCGGAATTTGTGATTGATAGATTCCTATACCACCTCCAAAATTGGAAGTATTGTATTCAACGATGCAGTTTTCCAGAATGGGATTAGCCCCCATTGAGATTGCGATCCCGCCGCCAATGCCGCTGTGGTCTGCAGCTTCGGCATTATTGCCGGTGATTATGAGATTTCTCAGTGTCGGACTGCTGGTATCGCGAACAACCACCCCGCCGCCGATTACGGAACTTCCGGTATCGTATCCGTTTCCGCCGGTTATTGTAAACCCATCAAGCACAGCCAGTTCCGATTCTCCGCTGACGGCCAG
Source organism: uncultured bacterium (assembly GCA_964527215.1). GTDB lineage: Bacteria > Fidelibacterota > Marinisomatia > SCGC-AAA003-L08 > JACNLC01 > CAZGNZ01. Next base: position 42,574 of record CAZGNZ010000004.1, read on the forward strand.
TACCGCCGATCCGGCAAACTGACCATGAATGGTGGTCAACTCAGGACCATCGGTACTGTGGATGGTGATAGATTTACCGTGAAAGTTGACTTGCCCGTAATGTGTTCCGGGTCCGGCCAGAATTTCATCACCATTTACCGCAATGTCAATGGCTTCCTGAATGGTGGCAAAATCATCCGGTACATGATAGGTGGCAGCATTTAGCCAGCCCATAAGCAACAGGAGGACGGTCATTGTAATTCGACATATTTTAATCATGTAAAATATCCTTTGTTTTTGGGTGCATGTATTGCGGCCATACTGTGGATCGGAGGTGTGGAATTCTGATAATTTCATTGGGGCCGCAATGAAATCTTACAGGCTGCTCATTCGTATGGGCAACCCTACGAAACCTTTACATGACGCCGGGGTGATTAAAATATTTCCGCGATATGATTACTGGATGGAGCGTTTTCCAGGTGAGAATGGTCAAGGATATGGATTCGGCTTGAATCCGCCAGTGGGCGGATTTTTAATCCGTCTACTGAGGGACGAGTGTAACTGGGTGCATTCCCCGCCGCTTGTTGGAAATCCGCCATTTGGCGCGGCGGCGAAATAAAAAATGATTATATCACTAACCCGAATATTTCATGAGAAATCTATTCCGATGATGGATCTGCTCAATTCTACAGCGTTATACTCGAAAAATGTTTTCAACGTACTGTCCAGTACGATTTCACTCATTTTTCTTCATATGCCTTGTAGAGTCAATCATTTTCATCATCTCATTACGAAATCTCATGAAATATCCGGACTAACGATACCCATCCCGTCAGCTGACGGGCGGGGAAATTCATCGGACTCGGCACTGTCTGCAGTAAGCGTCCGTATTGGTCCCGACAGAAGCTTCAGATGAATCGGTCAGGTGCCGATTTCACTTCAGAATCGGCACAATGCCTTGTACAAATTTTCCCCAGGGGGAAGGGACATCTTTTTTCGAATTCGGTGACGATAAATTTCTATGGTTGACGGTTCGAGGTAAAATATGGCAGCTATATCTTTCGACTGAAAATTCAATCTGATCATGGCGCACACTTTCAGCTCCCGCTGTGTGAGGTCCGGAAACTGCTCCAGCAGCCGGGGATAAAACCGACTGTGAATTTCACCGAACCACTGATCGAATTCCTCCCAGTCCGGTTTATCCGTCAAATTGCCGCCAAACCTTTTCAGTACCCGATCAATGCGGTCTATCAGATCAATGTGGTTTTTCTTAACCAGTTCTTTTAATTGATCATAAACGGAATTGAGCAGTTCCTGTTTCTCGTGAAGATGCAGTGAGGCGGTGATCAGTTTGCGCTTCAGATGCTCTGTCCTTAATGCAATTTTCTCCCGTTCAGCCATTCTTAGATGAATTTGCGTGTTCAGTCTGGCTTTCAATTCAGCATGCCTGAACGGTTTGGTTACATAATCGACCGCTCCCAATTCAAAGGCTTTCAGGATGCTCTGTTCATCCGTGTGGACGGTAAAAAAAATCACGGGTGTGTCAAGGTTCAATCCTTTTCTCTGGATAATTCTACACGCCTCATAGCCGTCCATCACCGGCATTTCTATGTCAAGCAGAATCACTTCGAATACAGTCTTGGAGCATCGCTGCACAGCCTCAGCACCATTGCGGGCAATATGAATTTTAACCGGCATATCCTTGAGAATCCCGCCCACCACCTGAAGGCTGGCGGTATCGTCATCCACTATTAATATACGAATATCAGAATCCAATCAGCGATCCTCCCTGGTGTTGCTTTGGTTTGGGAAAAATTGCGGAAACTGATCCAGATGCCGGTAAATTCTATCTGCATCAAAGGACTCAGTCAATTCGGCCAGGCGGCTGCCGAAGTCTGTCAGAACCGGATTTCCTGACTTCCTGCCATGATCTGTTATCATTTGTCCGAATTCACCGATTTCTTCGACTGATCCCAGATCTCTGACATGCTTCCATTGAACAAGCAGATTTTTTGGCAGCAGATCATTTTCATTATTTCCCTGTGATCCCGTTTCCGTAATCTTCGAATCTTTACCATCATCTGAACCGGTTTCCGGCACCGGGACTTCTTCAAAGTGCTTCTGCAAAATCAAATTAAGATGAGAAATGGAAACCGGTTTTGTGAGGAGTCCCTGGAATAATCCGCTTTTTTTGATTTTCTCCCTTGTGCCGCTCATGCTTGATGCCGTGACTGCATATGCCGGTGCAAACCGGTACCGGGGGTTTTTCCGGATTTCAGTTATGGCGTCAATCCCATCGAAATCCGGCATGTGAATATCCATCAGGATTAAATCTACTGCCTGGGATGCTGCGATCCGGACCGCTTCAGTGCCGCCTTCCGCTTCCAATACGGTGAGACCGGCGCGGAGAAGAAGTTCCCGCAGCAGAAAGCGGTTTGATTCATCATCATCGGCGATCAGCACATGTCCCCCGGCGTACCGGGAAACTGCCGCCCTGGTCTCCAGTCCGGCGTTCATCTCCAGATCAGACGCAATGGGGATTACGGGAATATCCACTGTAAATATTGATCCTTGATCGGGTTGGCTGCTGACGGTGAGTGTCCCGCCCATCAATTCCGTCATTCGGCGGCTGAGGGTCAGCCCCAGGCCTGTCCCGGTCGGGAGTCTGGAACGGCTTCGGACTTGGTTAAACGAGTCGAAAATATGCTCCTGCTGATGCTGCGGTATCCCGATCCCGGTATCTCTAACGGCCAATTTCAAATGAATCCTATCACTGTCTGTCTTTTCTACAACGTCGGTAATTAATTCAATTCGGCCCTGCTCGGTGAACTTCACTGCATTGCCCACCAGATTAAAAATGATTTGACGCAGCCACAACTCATCGGTAATGACAGCGTCCGGAACGGTATCTTTGATGATCACCTCACTCTGCAGACCTTTCTTCTGCGCAGCGTTTTGGAATACAGCCATTGCGTCCCGAACGAATGATTTAATGAGTACCGGACCGGGAGTTGACACCATTCGGCCGGCTTCGATTTTTGCCAGATCCAGTATGTTGTTGATGAGGGCCAGAAGGTTTTTTCCGGCTGTATGGATTGAGTGGAGATAGGACTGGTGGCGGTGGTCGCGGACTTCAGTACTGAGCAGTTCGGAAAATCCCAGAACTGCATTCAGGGGTGTCCGGATTTCATGACTGATGCCGGCCAGAAAATCGCTTTTTGCCTGATTGGCGCGGACTGCTTCCTTTTCCGCCTTTTTCCGCTGGACGATTTCTTCACTCAGTTCAACCGTGCGCTGAGCAACGTCCTGCTCAAGACGAATGCTTTGACGCTTATAGGCGCGAATTCGCAGCCGCAGCAATGCAGTTACTGCTGTTATCAGCAGTACAACCGAAACGGTTTTGAACCAGACTGTATTCCAGAATGGCGGCCTGATGATAACCCGTACTGATTTTCCTGTATCGTTCCAGATTCCGTCATTATTGGATCCTCGAACCTGGAAGATGTAGGAGCCTGGTGGGATATTCATAAACTGAGCCTGGCGCTGCCCACCGCATTGAACCCAGTCATCCTGATAACCGGCAAGTCTGTAAGCATATCTGTTTTGTACCGGATTACTGAAATTCAGGGCAGCAAAATGAAATGAAAATACGCGATCGCGCCAGGTCATATATATCTCCGAGGCGGAGTTCACAGACTGATCAATAATTTTTTCCCGTCGGGATTGGGGAAGCTGAGTGATGGACTGATAGTTGATTTTCAAATCTGCAATGATCAATTCCGGTACATGAGAATTATTGCGGATACTGTCTGGATGGAAGAAACTGATTCCTCTCGGACCGCCAAACAGCATTTCCCCGTCCGTGGTTTTCAAGCGGGAACCGAACAGAAATTCATTGGCCTGAAGCCCATCCGCCACGGTGAATGTGCGGACCGAGCCGCTTTCGGGTTGAATTGAGCAAATTCCCCTGACAGTGCTTAGCCAGAGCCTGCCATGGCTGTCCTCCAGAATCCCGTTGATGACATTGCTTGGCAGGCCGTCTTCAGTGGTAAATGACTGAAACAGACCCGTTCCAGGATGAAAGGATTTCAGCCCGTTTCCCCGGGTGCCGATCCATATTACCCCCTTTGAATCCTGGCACAAATCCAGTACTTCCCGGCAGTGAACAGGTCCGTTCCCGGTTTCGTCCCGGTGACGAATAATTAAATCATGTTTTGGCAGATACTGGCAGAGTGTCCCGTCCTGCAGGCCAATCCAGATGTTAAGACTGTCATCCTCCAGGAGTGCGTACACCTTATCTCCGGATAGGCTGTTGTCTGAATCGGGATCTTGATAAAATCGCCTGAACGATTCAGTCAACCGGTCAAACCGGTTGAGACCGTGATCAGTCCCAATCCAAATTGCACCCTGTGAATCCTCCAGGATGGAATACACGATATCATTGGACAGACTTTCCGGATTGTGTATATCAGCGTGCCAATTTGTAATATCACCTGTTTTCGGATTCATGGAAAAAAGTCCGGCGATATATGAACCGGTCCATACCATCCCGTCGGAACCCACCTGAACAGACAGAGGATAATGATTGCTGTAAGCATCCGGAGCGGTATCATCCGTCTGGTATACTGCCAGTGAGCGCTTTTCCAAATCCAGATGCAGCGTTCCGTTTCCGTTTGATGCAAACCAAAGATTTCCATCGCTGTCTTCTTGAATTCCAGTGATGCGCTGAATTAGAAAATCATCCGTAATTCCGCTGTTGAATCCGTAAAATCCAAACCGGTTGACAGTCCGGTCATATTTATTCAGTCCGCTGTTATGCGTTCCCACCCAGACAATATTCTGTTGATCCGCAAACACGCAGGAGGCAGATGTCCCCGATAAGCTCCTGGGATCTTCCGTCGCATTTTGAAAAACCGCAAAGGATTCCTCTGCTGGATCAAACAGGGTCAGTCCCACCGGATTGGGGAGCCATATTTTTCCGCTCCGGTCCTGATCAATGTCAAAGAAATGGTTCAAGGGGACGATCATTTCGTCACTGCCGTAATCCCGATAACTGGTAATTATATCCTCATCCGTATTCATCATGCACAATCCGTCAAAAAAGGTAGCAATCCACAATTTGGCCGGATCCTGGCGATCTGTCCGTAACCCCTGAATCATGAAACTCACCTGGTGATTCGGGTTCTCCGAATTGGGATGATAATGCTGCAGCCTGTCCGCTGCCTGGTCGTAGCCGTACAAACCCATCGTGTTTGTCCCAATCCATACCTGATTGTCCGGAGTAACGGCCAGAGCGGTGATATGATCATCAGCAATCCCGTTCGAATTTCCTGCGATGTTTTTGAAACAGACGGCAGTATTCGTTTCCGGCTGAAAGCGAAACAGACCCTGATGCAGCGTTCCAATCCAGAGTTGATTATCATGATCATGCTGGATGGCAGTGATAAAAAAACGATCAATGACATCGCTGCCGATGATGTTTGGCTCACGGTGTTGTACCTTGTCATGAATGGGATCATATTCATACAACCCGCTCCCATTTGTCCCGATCCACAGATGTTTCCGTCCGTCCAGGTGAAGCGCAGTGATGGTGTTTGCCCCGGTATACTTTTGTGAATCAGGATCATGCAGATATCCCTTGAATTCATATCCGTCGTAGCGGTTCAATCCATAGCGGGTGCCAACCCAGATAAAACCGTCCCGATCCTGGGCAATACAAGTAATCATATTGGTAGAGAGGCCCTCATTGGGGGTCAGATGTGTAAATCGTACAGCCGAGGGAACCCGGATTCCATCTGCCAGAAGGAAGGCTGTAAATAATATGAGTACTGAATATATTGAAAATATGGTTTTCACGTTTCTAATGATATGAAGCGCACAATGAATTTACAGCAATACCATTCGTTTGAAATAACACAAATCAGATACAAGGGCAACAATTCCTGCTTTGACATAATCGGGATTCGAAAAAGGTGACGTACTCAGCATACCCTATACCAATATCGATCACATCAGGCCTGTCCTTTGGCCCTCACAGCTGTCAGATAAATCCAATCCGGTACGACACCGACTGGCACACTCTCGATCATGGAAGGAATTCAACACTGAATTTCAATTCGGTCCCCATGTGAGCAGGCATTTGTTTTTTTAATCGGTGATTGGGATCCAAATCATTGGATTGTTGATCTGATTTGGACCGTAAAAATTACCCATGTCAATATTGCGTATTCGGTTGTTTTTATACGGTTGAATCCGCCATTTGGCGCGGCGGCGAAATCGTTAATGACCCGATCGATTACTGAACCATCCCGTCAGCTGACGGGCGGGGAAATTCATCTGGACAGGTATGTGAAAAAATATAGACTGCAGATCAGCGGGCAGTATCATCGGCTATGTTTGAGAATACCATTTTGCTAACAGAAATGTGCAGCCGTGGAAGTCCTGAAATGAACAAGCCGGGAGAAAGCCTTTCGACCTCCTCCCGGCGTTTCCAGAGCATGTCTAAACATTCGACGTTTTGAGTATCTGAAAATGGCAGTCCCGTATACCATTTTCGCCAAAGTCATTATTTCAGAAGAACCAGTTTTTGTTCGCCGGTGCAGGATTCGCCGTGAATCCGGACCAGGTAGATTCCGCTTGGATGGGCGGATGCATTCCAGGTCACCTGATGAGTACCTGCATCAAAGTATCCGGACTGAAGTTCTTCTACCAGCTGCCCCTGCAGATTGTAAACACTGATTTCCGTCATGCCTTCCTTCGGTAAATCAAAAGTGATCGCTGTCACCGGGTTGAATGGATTGGGAAAGCTTCGGACCGGCAGCTCAGGCAATGCCGTATTCACCTGAACCGCATCGGCATTGGCATCTGCTACAAGCAGTGCTTTCGGCCGGGACAGAAATTCAAAGCTGCGTGTCTCCAGTGCTCCGTTCGGATTAAAAATCACCACTTGACCGTCAAATGACATGGCTCTGTCACTGCCCTGCACTTCGGATTTGAGTTGACCTTTCGCCTGCAGGCCGCCGACATCTCCCGATAATGTCAAAATGTTCCCGCGGAGAAGTGCAGATGCGGGGGTGAAGGTGCTCTTTTCCGCGAGGATCATATTCACCATCATCACCAGATCAGTGATATCCAGCATTCCGTCCTGATTGATATCGGAGGCACACATCTGCTGATCAGTGGGAACTGCCAGATTCAGGATGAAATTGACCGTCTGAATGATATCCAGAACATCAACCTCACCGTCGTCATTCACATCGCCGGTGCTGCAGTCCGCGGCATCTCTGACGAGCCGGGCAAAATTGGTTATGCGCACAACGTCGCCCTGGGGGCCGTTTCCGTAGGGATATTCATCTGGATCGCCCATTTTCGGATCGCTGCGCTGAGCACCGGCACCATGCACATCCATCAGCTGATAATTTTCGGAGAATGGCGGTTCCTCCATCCACCCCAACGCTTCCCCGAAACACACATACGCCCCGAATCCGCCATTCTGCATGTTGGCATGGGTGGTCCCGCTCCAGTAGAAGGGGTAGTTGTCTGCTCCGCCCTCATCAACAATAGGAGTGCAGCTGAATATGGGGTCGATGGCCGGTGAATCGGTTACGGAAGGTGCCCGTGAGTAATCCACAATACTCTGCAGCTCCTTTACATTGGGCAGCCGCCAGTCACTGTACCCCAGAAAGTTATCCGCATTGCACTGCTGGGCCCAGGTCAGGGCATCTTCCCAGTTCAATCCGGTCTGGCTGTCCTCCTGCATCCACATCAGACCGGTGGCGTGATCTGTAACGGTGCCGTCTCCGTTATCCTCAAACGCGTTGTTGCCGTATTCCGTATTGCCGCGGACATACATGACATAAAATTGTTTGTCTTCTGTCTGACCCGGCATGGGACCGGTGGGATAGCCCTTTATGCGTCCGTCGGCCAGATTAACTCCGAACATTGTTTCATCACCCCCCATCGTCAACCCAACATAGATGGAAGTCGATGCGAACTGGGCATCTATCAACCTTTCTCCGGCATTTACATCCCCATATCCGAAATCGAAAAAATCAGTATTTATAAAGGGGATCAATCCTTCGTCCGACCCATCATATCCGCTGGGATCGACGCCGCTGAACATGATCAGGGAATACTGTTCCTTGATGCCGGGCAGCCGCCAGTCATCATACCCCGCCAAATCAAAGGTTTCCGCTCCGGCCAGCGCTTCATTCCAGGATAATTTGTCACTCACATCGATATCGCCGTCGCCGTCCAAATCGGGGCTTTTTGTCCACATCAGCCCGGTAACATTATCCGTCACCGTTCCGTCCCCGTTGTCCGTATAGGAAGGGAGGTGGCCGTCCACCTGAGCATCCTGCCCGTGAAAGGCTTCACCCGGTGCCGGTTCGACAATCTCATCCATATTGTCGTAAAAAATACTCTGACCCGTGTCAACGATCCTGTAATTCTGTGCCTGAATCACGGCTGTGGTCATTATGATCAGCGCTGCCATTTGAGATGTTCTCATTGGCCTATTTCCTTTCCCTCTTTATGGATATTCCTTGCTCTCCTTGTTTGGAATCCAGAGACCGCTTCTCCAAGAATTCATCATATAATACCTTCTGCTTTTCATTGAGAACAGCAGCCACGTCTGTTTCCAGCTTTCGTCTGGATTCTTCCATTACACGGTGGTGCTGTCCCCGGCGGTCTTTCCGGTTTTCCATACTGTTTTCCATTTCGTTGAAATGATTCTCGTACAGTCTTGAAATCTCTTTTGTTTGCATATCAGTCAGAGAAAGCGCGGTCGTTAAATCAGTCAGCATTTTCTGTATCTGATCCGAGTCCGGCTTTGCAGGCGGCGGACCGGGATGCTGGGGCTGGGCCTGCAGACCCGTCATCAGCAAAATGCCCGTTATGATCATTGCCAATTTGAATTCAGATCGTATTTTGTTTTTCATGTGTATCTCCGGATATGAGTTTTACTGTTTCTGATATTGAGACGTTCTTTTAAGGAATACCTTGTGCAGCTGTGTGATTTTTTATGGTGAATAAAAAAGCCCTTCCGCTGTATATGGAAGGGCCTGAAAATGAAGGATCAGTCAAATGAATCAGGGTCTGTCCGGAGGCGGTGCACCGCGCGGCTTGGATTTCTGGAACAGTTCATGAATGAGAATCTGAAGTTCATTCTGCTGGTCAGGACGGCACAGTTTCTTTAAATCCATCAAGTGCTTAAAGGTGAGGCGATCCAGCGCTGCGTTTCGATCCTGAATTTCAGAGAGCAGTGTTTCTGACAGAACTGCATGCTGGTCGCCGGTGAGTACATCATCGAACATTTGTCTTTTCAAATCCATGATTTCACGTTCAATCAGAAGTGTGGCCCGCTGGTGTTGTTTCCTCAGCCTCAAATAGGATTCGATTTGTGCGGCATCAAACCCCAACTCGTTCTGAAGCAGCTGGTGAATCGGTTTTTGTTCGTGGCGGGGGCCCTTCTTTCGTTCGGGATGCATCATATTTGAGGGACGGCCAATCCAGAGCATAGTAAGCGTCCCCAGATTAATAAGGACCAATACGGCAATGACGATTGAAAGATATTTGCTTTGGGAAAATCTATCCATGGTTTTTCCTGCTAAAATGGTAAGATGTCTGAATGAGTGGCGGTGATATCCAGATCTTCAGCAACCAGATTCACCAGCGTTTGCCTGGAGTTCATGCCAGACCCGGTATTGTCTGCTGTAAGATAACGCACTCCCGTGACCAGATTCAGCATCAACAGAGCAGCAAACATGACTGGCTTGAGTATTTCCGTCAGCGGCCGGTTCGGGACCGGTTCCCGCAGTCTGCCTTTCAGATGGGTGTAGAAATCCGGATCCGGCGGCAGGTTTTCCACATTGTCCAACGCAGCCAGGGTCTGCTGAACATCTTTTTCAATTTCTGAATTTTTCCTCATTTGATCATTCCCGCATTTATTGGACGTCGTAATTCTGAAAACCTTGTGCTCATCTACTGATTTTTGTAGTAATTGGATAAACGTTTGTGCAGATTCTTTTTGGCGCGATGGATAAGCCCTTCCACAGACGATACGGATGTATTCAGGATGTCTGCGATTTCCTTATTGCCGAATCCGTCGATTTTGCTGAGTGTAATGGCGGTTTTTTGATTTTCCGGTAATTTTTCCAGGGCAGTTTCCAGGATTCTTTTACGCTCCTGCCGTTCAAATTCACTTTCCGCAGTTGCATCTGTCGTGATTTCAAGTTCCTGATGATCTCCATTCGGACTGTTCAGCGAAAGGAGTCTGGCAAACCGCTTTTTCCGTTTGTTCCTGCGAAGGAAGTCCAGTGATTTGTTTACTGCAATACGGTAAATCCAGGTGGAGAGCTTCGACTCTTCCCGAAAATCTGTAATGGAATGATAGATCTGGATGAAGACATCCTGGGCCAGATCGTCGGCATCTTCGGGATTGTTCACAAACCGGTAGCAGGTATTGCGCACTTTTTCCTGATGTGTCTGTACAAGGCGTTTAAAGGCAATATCGAAATCACTCTGGGGAGGCGTCAAATCCTGTCCTTATTTCGGTTTGAAGTAACCAGAAACATAAATTTAAATCTTTTCCGGCATCCCGGCAATGGAGTACTCAGATCGTTATCCGACAACGCAGCCGTCCAAAACGAATATTACACCACTTGCTAAACCGATAATGTCTTCAGTTACAACTGCCAGGGCGTTAATAAATTCTGGTAATCTTGTCGCTGAAATGCTGACCCGGGTCAAAAACCGCGTCCCGTCAGGACTTGGAACCCGACGGTGTTTCTCCGGCGGCTGAAGCCACCGGCACAACAACCATTCCCCATCCGGGGTAAAAGTTAATTCCTTGGTTTTCAGGCGGTGCGTATCCGGAAAGCTGATCTCTTTTACAACCAGTATAATTTTCAACGAGTTGTATGAATATTTAACGAATCAAATTGAGAAACTCCAACGGCAGTATTAAACACAGCCGATATTTATCGTACCACCTGATTACGATAATGCGAACGATGACAATCCCGGCAGGGATCAGGGCGGGATAGCCGGTGGCTTCAGCCACCGGTACGATATGTTAATCACCGCTCAGCTGACGGGCGGGGAAATTCATTGATCAATAATCGGTATGTGCATTTACCGGATTAGCCCGAATATTTCATGAGAATATCTATGCGTAAAATGCTTCGCATTTTCCGGACGATGATGGATCTGCTCAATTCTACAGCGTCCGTCAGGAGACGGATTTTCAATTCTACTCGAAAAATGTTCTCAACGTACTGTCCAGTACGATTTCACTCATTTTTCTTCATATGCCTTGGTGAATGAGAACCCATGGGTTCTTTAACGGAAAAAGCTTCATTGACAGTCAGCACTAAAATGTGTTGAATTTTTGCTTTTTCCGCATCAATACATTTTCATCATCTCACTACGAAGTCTCATGAAATATCCGGGTTAGCAGCACGTGGTTTTTCTGTCTTCCCTGCTTGTGATACCGTCTGCAGACAGGAATCTTTTGCACTGCCGATTCGGCGTATATTTTCCTGAAGTTTTGTGATTGTAAAATCATGTGTATGGATAAGATCATGAATCTTCCCTTCAATAAATGAAAGGTCACGAAGCGGGGATGCATCCTCGTTTTCTTAAAATGGTATGGACAAAGTAATTAAATATCTGCGTCAGAACAATGTACAGTATGCCGCCACTGTCGGCCTGGACGGGAAACCCAAGGTGCGGCCGTTTCAGTTAATGTTTGAAAAAAATGGAAAATTTTGGTTTTGTACTTCCAGAAAAAAGGAGGTTTACCGGGAACTGCACAAACTGCCTTATCTCGAGTTGTGCGCATCCGGGACCGATCTGTCATGGCTGCGTCTGTCCGGGAAGGTTGTATTTTCAGATGATGCTGATATCAAAAAACAGATACTGGAAGAAAACCAGCTGGTGAAAAATATTTACAAAACAGTGCATAATCCGGATCTGGTTGTCTTCTGGCTCCAGGATGTCACTGCATCCATTTCAGAGATAGGGACCCCCCCAATCCTGATCAATATTGCTAAATGATCTGATTGTCCGCCCCGCAGTAGAATTGACGATTTTTCCAGTTTTCCGCCAGTTTTTTCAGATCACCGTCAGCATAATTAAAAAATAATTTATATCCTTCACACAGATGACTCAGTCTGCATGGACCGTCTCCGACAGTGCGTTCAGCAGGACAGCCTCCAAAACAGTGACGGAGCCAGGGGCAGCTTCGGCAGTTTTGATGTAAACGGGTTTTCAGTTTGCCAAAGGTCTGCTGCTTCTCCGAGTTGATCATCTGGAGGAGAGTGTTGTCCCGGACATTCCCCAGTTTCCAGGCCGGTTCAACAAAAAAATCACAGGAAAAAACACTGCCGTCATGTTCAATCACCAGATATCTGCCGCATTCCTCCATAAGTGTGCAGTCGGGAGCTGTCATATCCACATAGGTAAAAAACAGTGAATCAAAAAACCGTACGGATATTGACGGGCTGCCGTTCTGGAAATCATTCCGCCATAGCTGATAGAGAGTGATCAGAAAATTTCCGAAGAGATCCGGGTTCATTTGATTATCCGTTCCAGGGTTTTGAACCGCCGGAATGAACTGCATGTGAGAAAATCCCAGGGATTTAATATAGTTGTAGATTTCCTCCGGAAACCGGACCGAATACGGGTTCACCACTGCCATTGCATTGGTTGAAACACCATATTCCAAAAGTCGGGAGGCCTGTGCTGCCGTCTGCTTCCAGGTGCCTGCACCGGATTTGGTCGTGCGGAAGCGATCATGCACATGCTCAGGGCCGTCCAGTGACAGGCCGACCAGAAACCGATACCGTTTCAAAAAAGACAGCCATTCACCATCCAGAAGAAGACCATTGGTCTGCAGCCCATTGCCGACCTGCTTCCCTGGGCCGTATTTTTTCTGGAATTCAATTGCCTTTTCAAAGAAAGCCAGTCCCATCAGAGTGGGCTCACCTCCCTGCCAGCAGAAATTAATCGGACCTGATGACTGAATCATGGCCTGGCGGATCAATTCTTCCAGGGTCCCCGTTGACATTCGATGAATGGTCTGATTCGAAAAAAAATCAGATTTTTTCAGGTAGAAGCAGTATCGGCAGGCGTAATTGCAATCCGGTCCTGCTGGTTTTATCAGCAGTGAATTTATCGGTTTCATCATTCCGGATTACCATGGAAGAGGATTATCAAGCACATCGGAATCCAATCCGGCATTTCGGAAATGAAAACGACGCATCCTGTTCAAGCCGGATGAGTGATCCAGACTGCTGCTGATGCGGAATTCCAGTGTCTGGCGTCCGGGCTGCAGGTTGAATTCACCTACATCCTGAAATCTGTCACCATTCAGCACACATTCTACCTCCTGCTGATCAATACTGATCCGGACGGAAATTCCCGCTGAATTTTCATCAAGCTGCTCAACAGAAAGGATATAGTTCCCCGGCTGGCGGACATCCAGCTGATACTTGGCACCATCACCGGGTTTTTCCAGTTTTTTCAGGTAATGAGCGCTGTTCCAGGCATTTCCATACAGTTGAGCTGGACCATAGGCATTCACCCATGATGTAGCAAAGGGCTGTGTATCGATGACAAAAACTGGAGAGGTGAAACTTCCCGCATCGGCCTGTATGCTGCCATAAGTTTCCCGAAGATCGGATTTCAGCTGTGCGGCAATCTCCGGCTTGTCAAGTACGATATTAACCGTTTCCCTTGGGTCATTTTCCAGATCAAACAGTGCCCAGCGTTCCAGCGGTCGGGGATCATCCGCTGATTCAACCGGCGGATTGAGTATGAGTTTAAAGCGGTTGTCACGGATGCCGACAGGCTGTTCCATAAAAACAAGCTGCTGTTTTTCTTCCGGTGAAACCGGGTTATAGCTGGCGGACCAATCATTGTTAACCAGCGGGTGCCATTTTGCGAAAAACACCTGTCTGTCCGGAGTGACCGCGGCGCTGTTTTCGGCCAATGGAATAAGACTGATACCATCCAGCAGATGACCTCTGGAAGGAATGGGGATACCGGCAATATCCAGTACGGTGGGGAATATGTCCGTGACATCAGCCAGCGCAGGGATATCTGCAGGCTGCCACTGTCCCGGCCAGCGCATAAACATGGGGACCTGAATTCCGTTCTGCCAGTTCTGTCCTTTATGTCCCCGCAGACCCGAAGGATTACGCATCTGCCAGTCCTCCATGCTCAACCGGCCGTTTTTAGAACATGACCACCAGGGGCCGTTGTCACTCATGAAAATGATAATCGTATTGTTATCGAGTCCGTTGTTTTCCAGATAACGAAGCAGTCTGCCAATTTCGAAATCAACCTCTGTAAGCATTCCCATGATTCTGGATATCGGCAGAGACAGCCCCTGATCCAGATAGGGCTGAACGTATTTCTCGGGTGCCTCCCAGGGTTCATGGGGAGCCAGATAGCTGAGGTAGGCAAAAAACGGCCGGTCCTTCTGATTCCTGATGAAATCCAAAGCATAATCAGTAACAACGGCAGATGCCCATTGGTCATGCTCAACATACTGGCCATTCAGCCAACCCTCGTTGTTTTCATGATGATAGAGTTCAGCATAATAGGCCTCATCAAAGCCGCGGTCCCAAGGGAAATACCCCGGTGCTTTACCGGAATGCCATTTTCCCCACATGCCGGTGGAGTATCCATTATCCCTGAGTACTTCTGCCACGGTGGTTTCATCCAGATTCATAAAATCACGACCGCCATGCACACCGGAGACCCCAGTCCGGAAAAACTGCCGGCCGGTCAGCAGGCTGGCCCGGGTAGGGGCACAGACCGAACTGACGCAGAAATTTGAAAACCGCACGCTTTGACTTTCCAGCTGATTCAAATTGGGCGTCTCCAGAAAAATGTTTCCACGTCCAGCCAGATCATCATGCCCCATGTCATCAGTCGTGATAAGAATGATGTTCGGAGGAAGCTGGTGTTTTTTACTGCAGGCAGCCAGCAGCAGCACACCGACCACAATGGCCAGAAGAAAAAGTCGCAGGGATGTCAGGCTGCGGGAGAACGAATGCATTCGGCCTTTTCGACAATACACCGTTTTTGAAATCAGATCGTTCTGTATCATTTACCAACCTCCTTATCTGTTTTTTTCAGCAGCGTCAGCATCTGACGAGCATATCGTCTGCCAAGCTCCCGGTATCCTGCCGAGTCAAAATGCGCCTTGTCTTCCATGGCCGTGCAGCCTTTTGAAGAAATCACCCTGGAATTGGGAATGGTTTGCGGCAGGGTTGCAATAATGGGATTCATGGCAGAACACACGCCGTCCTGATCGGCATGGACGACTTCTCCCGCCAGCAGCGGAACTGAATCCGGTTCGAGATTCAGATCTGCAAGGAGATCAATGTATATTTTTCCGACCTTTTCGGGCCATTCTCTGTCTCCCGTATTGGACTCTCCCTGATGCAGCAGGATCCCTTTGATGTTACCATCCTTCGAAGCCGTTCTGGCCAGTTGTACAAGATGCTGATAGGGATTGTGACCGTAGCCTTTGATGATATCCAGAAACCAGTCTTCATTGTAGGTGGAATCATAATCCTGATAGATATCCTTGTCAAACAACTCAATGAAACATCCGCCGATGGAGACATTGATGATGCCTACCCGGATGCTGTCCGGCAGGTTTTCAATCAATGTCCGGCCGAAATAGTCAGCAGGGGACAGACCGCTCCAGCAGCGGCACAGCGGCGGAACCGCAGGATACCAGCAGCCCTTCTCCCGGCCAAGATTGGGACAGTCAACCGCCTGCAGCACCAGGAAACGCTCATGAACCTTTTGGTCCTGTGTTTCAATAATTCCCTGGCCCTCCATATTGGATTGGCCGAAACAGAGGTATATGTGAAAATTTGGATCCAGTGATTGTGCAGTGGCGGTTATCATGATCAGTCCAGTCATTATCAGTTTTCTCATCATTTTCCTTTCCGTGTTCCGACGGATTAACTCGAATATTTCATGAGAATATCTATGCGTTAAATGCTTCGCATTTTCCGGACGATGACGGATTCGCTCAATTCTACTCGATAAATGTTTTCAACGTACTGTCCAGTACGATTTCACTCATTTTTCTTCATATGCCTTGGTGAATCCGCCAGTGGGCGGGTTTTTAATCCGTCAGCTGACGGGATGGGAAATTCATTGAGAACCCAAGGGTTCTTTATCGGAAAAAGCTTCATTGACAGTCAGCACTGAATTGTGTTGATTTTTTGCTTTTTTCCCATCAATACATTTTCATCATCTCACCACGAAGTTTCATGAAATATTCGGATTAAAACTCCGGTGCCTGATCGAACTCAAGCCGCTCTGCACTGACCGGATGCGTAAAGCTCAATCTGGAAGCGTGGAGGAGCAGACGGCTTCCCGCCCGGCCGTTTCCGTACAGACGGTCTCCCACGATGGGACAGCCCAGTCCCAAAGGGTGGGCAGAATGTACCCGCAGCTGATGAGTCCGGCCAGTCAGGGGGGTGAAGAGCATTCGAGTCCGGTTGTCTTCGACAGCTGTTTTCTTCCAGAGCGTAATGCCCGGTTTGCCATGCACCGGATCATAGATCTGAACCGGCCGGTTGTCCGGATCAAGGCGGAACGACAGTCTGATTTCTCCCGAATTCCCTTTAATAATTCCTTCCAGAACAGCAACATACTCCTTCTGTATGCTTCTGTCCTGAAACTGGATCGAAAGATGCCGGTGGGCGTCGGCCGTCAGTGCCAGAACCATCAGGCCGGAGGTATCCATATCCAGCCGGTGAACGGACGGTTGGGCAATACAGTCCCTGAAATGATCCCGAATTCTGCGCACCACGCAGTCCTGCTTGTCCGGTCCCCGTCCCGGAACCGACAAAAATCCCGGCGGCTTATTAACCACAACGACAGACGAATCCTGATAAATGACGGTTACTTCAGGCCGCACAGCATAAATCCCATTATAGGCTGACACTTTGCGGTGCAGGCTGGATAAAATACGCCTTCCACGCGGGTGCCGGACCGGTTGGTTCTGCCCCAGTAGAATTCTGCAAGTCCGACCGGCGTCAAATTCTGTTTTGCAGCTTCATTCAGCAGTTTCGGAGCACAGCAGTCGCCGGCACCGGTGGGAATCCCGTTTGGGAAAAAGACAGAAAGCGGACTGACCTGACCCCTGAAATTATGAACACGGTACAGGGCATGGATTGCTTTCATGGCATTCTGGGAAATTTTTTTCCGCTTATGAATCAGTTTCTGTTGTTCCGGGCCGGGCGGCAGGGAGTTGATTGCGGCTCCCAGCGCTTTTATCTCCCTGTCGGCTTTGTCAGATATTAAATTATATTCTTCGATATCAAAGAGCGGCGGAACCCAGCCGTCCACCAGCCAGACCCCATTGTACTGACAGGAAAAAGCCTTTAAGTTCACTGTGCGGCCGTTGCCGTCGGTACATTCCAGAATCCCGAACATCTGCCCCCTGGCTTCGCCGTAAAGGATATCCAGGGTCAAGCGGGGATCCGACTCCTCATTCGAACAGTGGAAATCAATTCGGCCATGTTTGATCAGTGTCCGCATCAAATCAAGACAGCAGCCCCTGGCTCTGCCCTGTTCGATGGCGTGGGTTGTTCCGCATGTTCTGCAGTAACCGGACGCGGCTGATTTGGATTTTATTACTGGCGAAGTCACTTATTTTTTCTTTTGGTTCCGGAATCGAAATTACACACACTCTGTCCGTATTGATAAAAGCAAACATGCATGACGGAACTGATCAGTCCGCTAAATTCAGAAATCGGGGAATCTCCAATTTCAAAATACATAATATCAATATTTTTTAATTGAAGATGATCTATGTTTAAGATTGGAATCCTCCATAAACTATCGGGGTCGTATGATTGGTCGATTTACAAAATTTGGAAGAATAATGTGAAAGGAATCCCTCTATGAAGGACAGCAAACAAAGTACAGGGGAAGCAAAGAAAAGTAATGGTGAACAGAAGAGGATTGATCCGGCAACTCAAATCCAAAAACTGGAACAGTTCGGTGAATTTGGGGGTGTCAATCCCTCAGTGACTGACAGCAGTACGTTTACTTTCATGACAGCCCAAACCATGCTTGATACATTTCACGGAGAAGCCGAAGGCTGCTTCCTGTATTCGCGTCACTGGAATCCCAGTAACAAATATCTGTCTGACGCACTTGCGGCCATGGAAGGAACGGAAGGCGCCTGGGTGACCGGTTCGGGGATGGCTGCCATTACAACCACCATTCTGCAGCTGTGCAATACCGGAGATCACATTGTTACCAGTGTGACCACCTACGGCGGGACATATGCATTTTTCAAAAACTATCTGCCCAAATTCAATATTGAAGTGACATTTGTCAATATATCCGATCTTGAATCCGTTGAAGCTGCCATCCAACCCAATACAAAATTGATTTATTCAGAGAGTGTCACCAATCCCATGCTGCGGGTTTCCGATATTCCAAAGCTGAGCAAAATAGCCCGCGCGCATGGTGCAAAGCTGGTGATTGACAATACATTTACTCCCATGATCATGTCACCGTATTTGTCCGGTGCTGATATTGTTGTGTACTCCATGACCAAGTTCATTAACGGTAAAAACGATGCTGTGGCCGGTGCGATTTGTGCCGACAACGAGTTCATCGAAGCAATCAGCAATGTCAACGACGGCACCGCCATGCTGCTGGGGCCGGTTCTGGATCCAATGCGTTCATCAAGTATCCTGAAAAATCTCCACACACTTCATATTCGAATGGTGCAGCACAGTAAAAATGCCATGTATCTGGCTGAAAAATTCAAGGAAATCGGTTTGAGTTACAATTATCCGGGAATGCCGGAGCATCCGGATTATGAATTGTACAACCAGCTGCGCAACAAGGATTTCGGCTATGGCGGTATGATTGCCATCGATATGGACACTCCGGAAAAAGCGGCTGCTTTTATGGAGTTAATGCAGGTGAAGGGTGTGGGTTATCATGCGGTCAGCCTGGGGTATTTTAAAACCCTGTTCAGTAATTCAGGTAAATCCACCAGCAGTGAAGTACCGGAAAACGTACAGCTTGAAATGGGAATGTCACCGGGACTGGTGCGTTTTTCCGTTGGCCTGGATCATGATATCGAAAACACATATAATCTGATTCTTTCATGCTTGGAAGAGTTGAAACTTCTGTAAGATTCTGAACGAATTCAATGAACAAAAAATCCCGATCTTTTTCGGGATTTTTTGTTTATGGTTCAAAGGTGATTCCCGCATTCAATGTTCTCCGTTTCAATTACATTCGATATTGGTTCACATTGCACTGTCCGGAACAATGTCGATGAATTTCCCCGCCCGTCAGCTGACGGGTGAGGCATCAGTAATCCATCGGGTCATTAACTGTTTCGCCGCCACGCCAGCTGGCGGATTCAAATCTTTTCGCAAGCCATGCATAATCAATCAGTTTCACCATCTCATTTCAAAACCTCATGAAATATTGGGGATAACGCCATTTACAGAGGATAGGGGTGAAAAAGATCTATGCTTCAGTCTCAACGTATAGGCTGACCAGCGGGACATTTTCCCTCAGATAGGAGTGCAGGTCGTCCATGTCTTCCGCTGTTACTTCATCACTTTCCTGCTTTTCCATTAATTCTTCAACCATGGTTTTCAGTTCATCATCCCTGATGTCTTCACTGATCGTCAGCAGCTGCTGCAGGCCTTCAAGCAGATTTCTCGGCGGCGGTCCCTGCTTCAGCCCAGCCGGACCTTCGGGAGGCTTGGGACCATGTCCTTCCATCACAAACGGATCCACCTGAAACCCGTGTTCTTCAAGCATGGATTTCAATTCTTCGGAAGGCCGAATGCCGGCATCACGGAATTCCCTGCCCATGGCCATGAACTCATCCTTTGAAAAATGCTCCGGATCATAATTTGAGATAATCTCCTGAACGGATGTTTTCTGTTCGGCATTCATGGAAAACCGCGTCATTTCCGAACGGACGGCACTGCCGCTGATTCCCTGGATTGAATCGCTCATAATTGTCTCCTGTAATAACCTGTTTGTTTATTCAGCTGACGATCCCCAAAATCCCTTTTGATTGCTGCGGTTGAAGATTCCGCCAGTCAGATCTGCTCAAAATCGATTAATGATAAGCTTCGATCAGTCCGCAGGTCAGCCGAAGCAGGGTGTGATAACTTTGTATGACACCGTATATGGTATTGTGACGGCTCAGGGATGCATTCAGATATATCTGCTGGATATCGCGAAAGTCAAAAGAATTGATGGCCCCCGATTCGAATTTCTGCCTGGAAATGGTCATATTCAGCTCAGCCGCATTCAGGTTCTCATCCGCAAGCCTGAGCATTTCCTTTCGCACCCGATACAGTTCAAGCTCCTGAGACAATTCGTTTTCCAGCTCAGCCCTCATTTCTTCGGCTTCCACTTCGGCAATTTCCTCCTCCAGTTTTGCGGCCTTGAGCGCCTGACGCTTCCTGCCGCCGTCAAACAGGGAAAATGAAACCCCCAGCGAAAAGGCAGTACTGCTGCCCGATGATTCAATATCCATCATTGTATTGATGTCATATGCAGTTTCCGTATCTGAATACCCGTGCGAAATTCCGGCAGTGACTGTCGGCAGAAAATCGCTGCGTGCGGACTGAACATTCAGTTTCGCCATTTCCAGATTCACATACTGGTTTTCCAGCGTCTGATTGCCGGACAGCATCCGCTCCAGCAGTTCGGATTTCGAAAATGAAGTGGTATCGGCTGAAAAGGAAGCGGAAAATTGATATTGTCTGTCCAGCGGTTCGGCCATCAGAAAATTCAGCTGACGCACCGCATTGTTATAGCTCGCCTGAGCAGAGAGATACGCGGATTTATCTTCCAGCCAGGCATTCTGAGCCAGAAGAAGGTCGGTGGATACCGATGTCCCCAATTCCGTTTTCAGCTGCTCACTGCTGTACCGGTCTTTGGAAAGAGACATCAGCTCTTCCGTGATTTTCATGTTTTCTTCCTGCAGGAGCACATTGTAATAAGAGAGAATGACACTGGAAAGGGTATTCTCCACGACGATTTCCAGATTCCCCTGGCTCAATTTTTCCAGTTCTTCCATTTTTGATTTCTCAATCAAAGCTCCAAATCCCCGGAACAGCACCCAGTTCAGACTGACGGTTCCTCCATAGCTTTCAGTGGTAAAACTGTCGCTGTCGTTATCGGTGAGGATGTTGGATGCGGTACCGCTAAGGCTGATGCCCGGCAGTGCGCCGACATACCCCCAGGTATTGGCTGATTTTGATATTCCAAGATTTTTATCCTGGATAATGATGCCGTAATTGTTTCTTAACGCGGTTACAATGGACTGCTCAAGCGACAGGGATTGTCCAGGCTGTCCGAAAACTGCCAACGGCAGCAAAAGACCAAAGGCAATACATAATTTCTTCATTCATCTCTCATTTTTTGTGTACATCAAACCTGGTCCGGGCCGGGGCTTTTTAAAACCCCGCTCAGTCAATATCCAGTTCCATTGACTGCTGCAGTCCTGCATCGATCATGGCATTAACCATCGCGACCTCCACCATTTCAGGTGCGACGTTTTCATTCGACCGGAACCGTTTTACAGCCAGTTTGACCCGATTGAAAACCAGAATCAGGACGGGCAGCATAGTAAGGATAAAAAACGTTCCGAAGAAAATTCCGTAGGCCACGGATATTGCCATCGGAATAACCATCTGAGCATCCGTACTGGATTCAAGAATCAGGGGCATCAGTCCTGCCGTGGTGGTGACGGTGGTCAGAACAATTGGTCTGAAGCGGGATTTTCCGGCCTCAAAAACCGCCTCAGTCACCTTCAGGCCCTGAACGACATTCTGGTTATAGCGGGAGAGAAACACAATTGCATCATTGATGATGGTTCCGGACAGGGCAACCAGACCCCACAGGCTGAGCATTGAAAACGGCTCGCTGTGGATGCCGTGTCCCCAGATTGCACCCATGCATCCGATCGGCACCATCATGATGATCATCAGCCCCTGGAGAAAAGATTTAAAGTAAATCATGATGATGATCACCATGACCATGAAGGCGATCCCGAAGTAGGTTACCAGGCTGTCCATCTGTTCACTGGTATCCTTTTGCTGTCCCTGATGGATGTAATCCACGTTGGGATATTTTTCCATGATTTCCGGCATGATCACATCATCCACATATTCCAGAATCGGCGGAACCGGCTCTGTGGGATCAAGCAGATAGGCTTCCACCTGTATTTCCCGGCGGCCGTTGTACCGGTTGATCTGATTCAGACTTCTGCTGAATCCTAGGTCGGCCAGCTGGACCAGCGGGAATTCACCCTGCGCTGTACGGATTTTGAGGTTTTCTAACTCACCGATGGTCTGCCGATTCTCCAGTGGATAGCGCACATATATCCAGATTTCATCCTTGCCGTGCTGAATCCTCTGTGCCAATCCGCCAAAGTATGCCTGTCTGACCTGCTGCATCAGGCTGCTGTAGGTCAACCCCAGTGTGTACGCTTCCGGTTTAAGTACAATATGGATTTCCTGGTTGCCCAACTGACTGTTGTCGATAATGTTGTACAGGGAGCTGATTTTACTCAACTCATCCTTCAGATCGTTTTTCGCCAGTTCAAGTTCATCCAGATCATATCCAAGAAGACTGACTGCAACCGGTGCACCAAATCGATTTGAAGCGCCCACTCCGAATTTATAGGCTTCCGGTATTTTTCCGATTTTTTGGGACAGCGATCGTTTGATGATCTGATCGGACATATCCGTGCTTTCCAGGGAGTTAAGGAAGACCCGAATCATTCCGGCATGACTGCCGGTTTCGGAATTGTTAAAGGCGGTGCCCACCTGAACCATGGTTTCCTTGACATATGAAAGCGTGTCGCCGTATTCATCCCGCAGTTCACTGTTTACTGCCCAGATGGCATCATCAATCCTGTTCAGCTGTGTCAGGGTAAGTGACTCATTGGTTCCCGGTTTGAGAGCAAGGTCTATGGAAAACATGTCCGAAGGCGATGAAGGGAAAAATGTCACTGGAATCCGCCCGCCGCTGACCAGACCGTAGGTCAGGATGAACAGAGCCGTTGTTACGGCGGCACTGAGCCGTTTATGTCTGATCACCCGCCGCAGGAGCGGAATGTACAAGTTGTCCCGCATTCGCATAATCAGTCGGTCGGTTGCCTGCCTGACTTTACTGTACAGCGCTTTGCTGTTGAAGGGTTTCAGCACTTTCGGACTGGCCAGGTGACCCGGCAGGACAAACAGGGCTTCCGCCAGTGAAAAGCCCAGGGCAGCCACCACGACAAATGCCATTTCATACATGAATTCCATGTTGCCTTCAATAAAAAACAAGGGCATGAAGGCAATCATCGTGGTTGCAATTGAAGTGAATACCGCCGGCAGTACTTCCATCGTACCGTCTATGGCAGATATGCGGGGTGATTTACCCCTTTCAAAATGGGTGAAAATATTTTCACCAATAACAATTCCGTCATCCACCAGAATTCCAATGATCAGGATCATTCCAAACAGAGAAATCATATTGATGGTGTACCCCAACATATTTGCAAGGATGAACATTCCGAGAAATGAGGCCGGAATGCCCCATGCCACCCAGAGACTCAGCCTGAAATTAAGCAGCAGTGAAAGGGACAGAATGACGAGAAATGCACCCAGGATGCCGTTGCTGAATAAGATCGAAAGCTGGCCGTCAATTAACTCCAGAAAATCCATCAGGATGGTAATGGATGCATCATCTTGGTTCCGGTTAAATTCATCAATGTAGTCATTCAGGAACACGGAAATGGATTCCAGATCTTCATCCGCAAGCTTGTTGATCATAAATACCACATTCCGTCTGCCGTCAACGTAACTGGCATCAGGGGTATCTTCAAACTTCAGGGTGACATTCGCAACATCTCCGACCGTTACCGGATTACCGGAGCTGCCCGCTTTTACAACGATGCTCCGAATTGCATCAGCATCGACGCTGCGGTTGCGGGCCAGCACGTTGATTTCTTCGCGGGGATTCTGAATAACGCCTGCCGAAATATCAATATTGTTGCCGGAAATGGCATTTTGCAGTTCCCCGATACTCAGCTCAAAGCGCTGCAGCTGTTCTTCATCAATTTCCACTGCAATTTCCATCTGACCAGGAATGCCGTGGACGGCAATCTGGGAAATAACGCCGGAGCTCAGGAGATCGTCTTCTATTCGGTGGGCAAGTTCATTCAGCTTCAGAATATCGTCTGTTTCATAGTTCAGAGAAAAAAACATGGCCATATCCGTCGTCCGGTTTTTCGAAACGATTGGTTTTTCAGCACCGGATGGAAAGTTTGAGATGCTGTCCACAGCGTTCTTGATATCGATGAGCAGTTCATCAATATCATATCCTGTGCGAATTTCCACAGTGACCATGGCAATGTTTTCAAGCGACTTCGATGAGAACTCCTTGATCCCCGGGATTCCGCGAATCGATTCTTCGATCAGTGTGGTTACACCTTCCTCCATTTCCTTTGGGGTGGCTCCCTGATAGGCCACCGTGATGGAGACCATCCTCGATTCGACAATGGGGAAGGTGGCCTTTTTCATACCGACTGCAGCCATGCCGCCGATCACCAGCAAAACGGCAATGACAATTTTGCCGTAAAACGGGTATTTGACAAATGCGGATACTATCTTTTTCATGCGTTTACTCCGGGTTCCTTCTCAGCATTTTAATCCAGTATCAACTGCGAACCTGTACGGGCATGCCGTCGCTCACATCAATCAATGATTCGGTTATCACTAGGGAGCCTTCAGGCAGTCCGCTGACAACAGCAAAATCCGCCATGAGGTAGTGAATGGCAACCGGTGACTTTTCAATGGTCTGATTCTGAACCAGATACACCCAGCTGTCATCAACAATGGCTTCGCGGGGAATTTGCATCGCCATGACCGGTCTGTCAGCCTGAAATTCCACAGCAACAAATTCACCCTCCAGAAGGGGATCATCCATCTGCTGTTCATGACGTATGTACACATTAACCGATTGAGTGGACGAATCAACAAACCGGGCAATCCTGGAAATCCTGCCGCTGGTCACGCCGCCGCTTTGCCGAATGATGTCGACTGTCTGACCGGCAGCAATCAATTCAGCATCCGCCGGGGGAATGGGGGTGACAATCTCCATAGCGTCCGAACGGACAATCAGTGCCAGTTCAATACCGTTGGCGGCAATGGAACCTGTTTCACGGCTGACCTGTTTGAAATACCCGTCAAACGGGGCATAAATCCTGTATTTTTCAAAAGTAATTTCCTGCTGTCTCAAGCTGAAATACTCAGACAGCACATTGGCTGAAGCCAGAAAGATTTTTTCTTTATCCTGGGTCAGTTCAGGCATCTCAGGCAGCGGCTGTTGAATATCAATGGAGTTAAAGAAAACAGCCCATGCTGAATAGCTCTTCGGAAAATCCACCTGCATATCCGGCAGAATCTGAGACAGTGTTCTGAGAAAACTGCTGCGGGCAGCTCTAAGAGCGGCTTCTGCTGATTCGCTGAAAATTTCCAGCAGTAAATCTCCCTGGTTGAAACTTTGTCCTTCTCTGAGCGGAACATCGCCGGCCAGGATTTTTCCATTGACTTCAGCTGAGAGCAAAATACTTTCCAGCGGTTCAACGCGACCGGAACCGGTGAACACTGCTGCAATGTTTTTATATCCAACCTCGGCTGCTTTCACGACCAGAAAATCGTCAATTTTCTCTTCCTTCCGGGGTTTGGGTTTCGAATGGATCAGTGCGGTTGTTACAGCTGTTGACAGAACCAGTACAAGAACACCGGTTACAACAGAGGTCAGTTTTCTACTCATGATTGATTTTTCCTTTTCAGTGAAATTCTGATCATCATTTGTTCAGCAAAAATTACATTGGGATGAAAACACGGCTTGGATCATTCTGAACCAATGCCGCAGGTTGGTGAACCAAAATCACTCCTGAATGAAAATGTGTCATTCATGCCTGTTTTTGGAAATGGCCCGTATTTGGTTTATCAGATTGACGTTTTCGTTCAATCCTTTGCAGATTATTGTATTTCAGAATTGTAGATTGCGGCCGGAAAAAGGGGATGAATTTGTACAAAAGAAGCCGAATTCAAATCATACTGTGGATTCTTCTGACCGGGGTCAGTTTCGGATTTTCAGTCAATACGCTGCCTTTGAAAGTTGCGGTTCCGGCCACTCTGACGGATATTGCATTTCTGGCTCTGGTGTTTTACGGCAATTACTTCTATATTTTTCCCAGATACTTCAACCTGCAGAGCAATCATGGGTTTTTCCTGAGAGCGCTTCTGTTTATCCTGTTTGTTTCCTGCATCCAGTTTTTCACCAATACATTCTTTTTTGTGAAATATTCCACCCATCCGCCGCCGCATGGGGAATTCCGTCATATGTTTATATTTTTCAAAGCGTTTTTCTGGTTATGGCTGGTGAATTTGATCAGCATTGTCTTTCGGCTCAACGACCATATCCGGGAACAGATGGAACAGGCACGAAAAATGAAAGAAGAAAAACTGAATACGGAACTGAAGCTCCTGAAAGCTCAGATCAATCCTCATTTTCTTTTTAATGCACTGAATAATATTTACTCGCTGACCTATTCAAAATCAGAAACAGCGCCGGAGAGTGTCCTGAAACTTTCACAGATGCTGAGATATGTGATAGATGACTGTGCTCATGAACGGGTTACACTGAAATCTGAAATTGAATACATAGATAATTATATCGCGTTTCAGCGAATGAAGTCAGAGGCTGAACAGAATATCACGTTTGAGCATGACATGATTCCAACAGATATCATGATTGCCCCCATGCTGTTTATCCCGTTCATTGAAAACGGATTTAAATACAGTAAAATTGAGGATTCAGCAGATGCTTATGTGAATATTCGAATGTACCTGGATTCCGGACATCTCAATTTCCGCATTCGGAATTCCTATCCGGAATCTGCCCGGAAACCCCATGGCGGCGGGATGGGAATCGAAAATGTCAGACAGAGGCTGGACATTATCTATGGGGACAGCTACAAACTGGATATCAGAAAAGAAAATTCAGAGTTCAGCGTCAAACTGGGAATATCTCTGCAATGAAACTGGGTTGTGTTATCATTGATGATGAACATCTGGCTCGTCAGTATCTCAAGGATTATGTGAGTAAAGTGCCGTTTCTGGAACTGAAAGGGGATTTCAATTCGCCCCTGAAAGCCCTTGATCTGCTGAAAAGCAATCAGATCGACCTCATGTTTCTGGATATTGAAATGCCTGAAATCAGCGGTATTGATTTTTTGAAAACCCTTGACCGCCAGCCCCGCGTGATTCTCACCACCGCCTACCGGGAATATGCCCTGGAAGGATATGAGCTGGATGTATCTGATTATCTGCTGAAGCCCTTTTCTTTTGACCGTTTCCTAAAAGCCGTCAACAAGGTATCGGATCTGATTCATCAGGAAAAACAGTTGCTCCCGGAGACCATGCAGAATGAGTCAACCTCGCCGGAACTGCATGACGAGTATCTGATTATTCGCGCTGACCGGAAGTATTATAAAATCAATTATGATGACCTAATCCTGATTGAGGGACAGAAAGCCTACGTGACGTTTCATACCACAGGCAAAAAAATCACTGCGCTGGCTTCCCTCAGGGAACTTGAAGACAAACTGCCCGAAAAGCAGTTTATCCGAATACATAAATCCTATATTGTGTCGATTAAACGAATCCGATCACTGGATGGAAGCGATATTGAAATTCATAACCGCTGCCTGCCGGTAGGGAAAAGCTATCGGAAAAAAGTGAACCGAATTTTCGGTCTGGATGGCTTGCAGGGTTTTTGATCAAAAACAGGCTTTCTGCTGATGGCGCGGATGAAACGCGGTTTTCGACTGCAACATGCCCGCTATCGGTATGCGAACAGTACATCGGCCAATCTTAAACACCAAAAGGGGAAACAATTCAGGTGACTGCGGAACGGGAAGACATTATTGTGCACAGTCAGGCGCAGGACATTGAAAATCCCGATCAGCCTGAATGGCTTCAGCGGCGGCTTGAATGGTTTAAGGAACTGCAGTTTGGACTTTTCATCCATTGGGGTCCATACTGTCAGTGGGACTGCTGTGAGTCATGGCCGCTTGTTCCCGAGGACACATGGGCACGCCCCCGCTCAATGAAGTGCTGGACCGAACGGGGTCGGGACTTGAACCGGTTTACGCGTGACTATGTGAATTTAAACAGAACATTCAATCCGGTTAAATTTGATCCGAACCGCTGGGCGGAACTGGCGGCAGGCGCGGGCATGCGCTATGTCAATTTCACCGTGAAACATCACGATGGATTCTGTATGTTTGATACCGCCACGACTGATTACAGAGTTACCCATCACAGCTGTCCCTTTCACGACCATCCCAGAGCCAATATTGCCAGGGAGGTTTTTGACGCTTTCAGAAAACAGGGAATGGCCATAAGCTGCTATTTTTCAAAATCCGACTGGCACAGTCCGTATTACTGGTCTCCTGACAGGCGGGTGGTTGACCGGAATCCAAATTACGATCCTGTAACTGAACCGGCACGATGGGATCGGTTTGTTGAGTTTGTGCACCAACAGATTCAGGAACTGATGACGCAATACGGGAGGATTGATATCCTTTGGCTGGATGGCGGACAAGTTCGTCCGCCGGATCAGGATATTAGGATGCCTGAGCTTGCTGCCATGGCAAGAGCATTCCAGCCGGGGCTTATAATCGTCGATCGCACGGTGGGCGGTCCCTATGAAAACTTTGTCACTCCGGAGCAGGTCATCCCTGAAAAGTCCCTGGATGTGCCGTGGGAGTCCTGCGTGAGTCTTGGAAACTCCTGGAAATTTGTAACGAATGACTGTTATAAATCCGTGTCGGAGATTGTCCGGATGAAGGAAGATGTACTGTCCAAGGGCGGGAATCTTCTGCTGGGTGTCGGACCCGATCCCAATGGGGTGTTTTCGCCGGAAGCGATACAATGCCTGAACGGGATTGCCGCTTTGCACTGCGGCTAAGAATTTATTGAATCCGCCAGTGGGCGGATTTTTAATCCGTCTCCTGACTGACGAGTGTAACTGGGTGCATTCCCCGCCGCTTGTTGATAATCCGCCATTTGGCGGGTTTTTAATCCGCTAGCTGACGGGCGCGGAAATTCATTGATGAAATCAGGTTTCAGCCTGTTTATGCCAATTCCATATCACGGAATATTTCATCCACTCGCACCGGTTTCTGAAGAATCCCTGCCAGTTTGATATTCCCAAGATTCTTTCTCAGTAATTTCGGATCATGTCCTGTCATAAACATGATTGGGATAGGCTGCTGACGATTAATCTGTTCTGCAGCAGCGATCCCGTCCAGTTTTCCGGCCAGTCCGACATCCATTAAAATCAAGTCAGGGTGTTTCTCCAATGCAGTAGAGACCGCGTCTTCACCAGTGGCAACAGGACCCAGCACATGAACGTTCAGTCTCTTGAGCTCAAGTCGAATGCACTCGGCAATGAGCAACTCATCCTCTACAATCAGGATACTGTTATATTTAAGTTTAGTCATATTCTTTTTTTCCGTCGTCTGCCTGTCTGTAAGCCGAAGACACATAAATCCGGAGACAGAACAGACATGTGTGTCCGGGTACATTCCGCACGAACTGATATGAACTCCCGGAATCAGGGTTTGCCCTGGGATTCATTTCGCTTGACGAAAGTTTACCGCGCATCAATGTGCACAATAAAATCGCTCATCGCTGCCGTGTGTCGGTCCAGCGCATACTGGAAGGTCACCAGGTTCGAAGAGCGGGCGGACAAAGAACTTACCCTATTTCACCTCGGACTGAATAGAAAACAAGATATATACCAGTTTCATACATTGAGTTCCCCGATGCCGGTGGACCGCGAAATATACGACTTTTGACTATTATCCTGACAGCAGAACCGGGTTAATCCATTTACGATGTAAATTTGCAGCCGAATCGGACAGAGAAAAAGGAATATACAGTGCTCTCAATATTTATCAATTCGGATGTGAATCAACAGAATCTCAGGAAATCTGATACGCCGCTGGCTGAAGAGATTGTGCATGAAACAAAACGAACCTGGGATTCCTACCGAAAATACGCCTGGGGACATGACGTACTGGCTCCGCTGTCAAAATCTTTTAAAGACTGGTATGAAGAGCCCCTTTACATTTCTCCCATTGATGCGTACAGTACGCTGTTTATCATGGGATTACGCAGGGAGGCCGCTGAAATTGAAGAATATGTTGTACACAATCTGGACTTCGACAAGAATCTGGATGCAAAAATATTTGAGGTAAACATTCGGATTCTGGGCGGATTGCTGTCCATGTATGAAATGTCAGCCAATGAGCGGATTCTTGAAAAAGCCCGGGACTTTGCCGACCGTATGCTTCCCGCCTTTGACACCCCGACCGGTATTCCGAGGTTCTGGGTCAATCTGAAAACCGGAGAATCCAGAGGCAGCCAGGTCAATACGGCTGAAGCAGCATCCTATGTTTTTGAAATGGGAATCTTGAGTTATTACACCCGGAATCCGAAATACTATCAGGCCGCAAAGAAGGCCACGCGCGCCGTGTTCAGCCGAAGGTTCGATCTCGATCTGGTGGGTGAAATGATCAATGTGGAATCCGGAGAATGGCTGTCACCGCACAGCCATATTTGTGCCGGTGTTGATTCATACTATGAATATCTCCTTAAAAGCGCACTGCTGCTGGGAGATGAGGAATTGCATCGCATGTGGGATGTCAGTATCAAAGCGATTCAGCAATATCTCAGGGAGTGGTTTGAGGATCATTTATGGTACGCACGGGTGGATATGAATACCGGAGAGCGGGTCAGCTCAGTGGTCACGCTGTATGACGCCTTTTTCCCTGCTGTAATGGCGTTATCGGGTGATATAGGGAACGCTGCCGAATACGAGAAAACATGGAATTGGCTGTGGAGTCAGTACGAGCTGGAGCCCATGATTTATGATTACAAAAGCAGGAGCCTCAATCATCCGGTTTATGATTTGAATCCGGAGATTATGGAATCTGCCTATTATCTTTACAGTATCTCCGGAGACCTGGAATATCACCGAATGAATGAGCGGTTCTGGAAAGACATCAAAAAACACTGCCGGACAGAGGTGGGATTCACATCCATTGAAAATGTTGTAACCAAAAAAAGTAAAGACACTATGCCGACCTTTTTCTTTGCAGAAACCCTGAAATATCTGTATTTGACATTTTCGCAGAGTGACCATGGCTGTCAATTCGGAGATGTCATATTCAGTACCGAGGCGCATCCCTTTCAACGAAAAAATTTCGATCACGGCAAAGCCAGGGAGACCCTTGGATTCTGATTTGGGAATCCAAGTGCGTCCGGCGTAAAAATGACTGATTGTGACTTTCGAATTCCGTTTGCAGATTTTTCTGCGGGTACAGGTCCGATTGCAGCCTGTGCACTCCATAACGGACATCACATTCCGAAGGAAATTCTGCCGCTGATGTGTATTGGCGAGGAAGACCGGCTGCGTGAGGAAGATCCGTTTACCGGCAACTGGACCCGGTGTGCACCGACCAGGATAGTCGTGAACCGATCCCGATTCAGTGTTGACGTAAACCGAAGCCGCAACCGGGCGGTCTATCTTTGCCCGAAAGATGCCTGGGGTCTGAATATTTGGAAGAAGCCGCCTTCAGACGATGTTATTGAGGCTGCACTGAGCGAGTATGATGCCTTTTACCTGACTTTACAGAAATTGCTGGATGGGATTCTGCGCACCCATCCCCGTTTTATCCTGCTGGATCTTCATTCCTATAATTACCGGAGAAACGGACCCGCCGGCCCACCGGCAGACAGAAATCACAATCCGGATGTCAATTTCGGGACCCGGGCAATGGACCGGACTTGCTGGGAAAATGTCGTGGATCGCGCAATGTCCGAACTTCGTCGATTATCATTCAACGGCAGGCATCTGGATGTTCGGGAGAACGTCAGATTTCCCGGCGGACATATCTGCCGCTGGGTTCAGGCCCGTTATGGCAGCAGAGGTTGCGTTTTGGCAATTGAGTTCAGAAAATTTTTTATGGATGAGTGGACCGGAGCAGTGATTCCGGAAAAATACCGGTTGATTCTGCCGGCTTTGAAAAAAATGGCAGAAAGCATAGAGGATGCGCTCAACTGCGGTTCATTTCCCAATGAACCGGCTGGTTAATGCAGGATAAACTGATCGGCAGCTGAAAGGCCGGTCCGCGGTCCGGTTTTCCGGCAAAATCTCATTCCTTGATGAAGACTTAAAGATGCGTTGCTGCAATGATTTTCCCTGTCCGTCAGCTGACGGGACGGTGCATCAGTCAGCGATCGGATCATTATATATGTCGCCGCAACGCCAACTGGCGGATTCAGAAGAAATCTACATCACGGCATTCAGTATTCTGTCATATATCCGGTCACCCAGCCATTTCCGCAAGAATATAACCGGTTTTGCCATATAACCTTTGGCATATCTGATTTTAGGTCGGGACGTTGTGACCGATTTCAGGATGATCTTTCCGATAACTTCCGGTTTCGTGAGCTGGTCTGAAGCATACATTTTTCCAAGGTTGTCGGCAATTTTCACTGCCGGTCCGGCATATGCACCGCTTCCGGAAGTTTTTTTCAGATTTTCCGTGGCAATCTGCCCCCAGGGCGTCTTAATCCCGCCGGGTTCAACAATGATGACATCAATCCCAAACGGTTTGACTTCATTTCGAAGACAGTCTGACCATCCTTCAAGGGCATGCTTGGTGGCATGGTACCAAGCCCCAAACAGAGTGTATATCTTCCCGCCCATTGATGAGATGTTAACAATTTTGCCGAATTGATTGGCCCGCATTCCCGGAAGTACCAGCTGTGTGAGACGAGCCAAGCCAAAAATATTAACCTCAAACTGTCGTCGGGCTTCAGCAATGGGTACATCCTCAACTGCACCGTAGGAACCGTATCCGGCGTTGTTTACCAGAACATCCAAACGGCCTTCATTTTTCATGATCGTGTTCACACAGTTCACAATGGATTCGTCTTCAGTGATATCCATGGCGATGACTGAGATGCCGCGGCGTTCCAGTTCCTTCATTTTTTCAATCCGTCTGGCGGCACCGTAAACAATAAACCCATTCTGATGCAGCAGTACGGCGGCGGATTCACCGATCCCGGAAGATGCACCTGTAACCAAAGCTACCTTTTTCATTGTTACTCCCTGTTCTTCTGAATTATTTACGAGAAGTGGTTCGTGTAGATAAATCCGTTTCCAATACAGTCACATCAATTTGCCCTGACTGCCTGGTGGGCCAGCCCTCAAACGGTATCTGCCGGAAACAGGGTTCACGGTGATGTGATTGATTTATCACACGCGGTAAATTAACAGGTTTCTCCGTTTCCCGGAAACAGCAGGATGCACCCCTCAATAAGCAGAAGACGCCGTTGTTGTGAGGCAGTATGAAATAAGCAGCGAAACTGAATATTTTTCCGAAAGATTTGAGATAATAAATGACCCATGCTGAAAAATGACTGGAATGCTTAAATTTACCAACAGGTTTCTGCACAATAAACACCTGCTTCGGCAGGGAATTCAATCACCCTCATGTCACTGAAAATTGCTCTAATATTATCTGTTCTGCTGCAGTCTATCACCGCAATTATTGCCATCACCCTGATCAGGAGTACCAAAAAAAACACCGGCTGGTGGCTGATTTCCGGCGGATTTCTTTTAATGGCCATTCGAAGAATCCTGGAATTACTGACAGTCACATCCCAGGACGGCAGAATGGGCATGCTGCTGTTCAACAGCTGGATCGGCGTCCTGATTTCCGTGATAATGCTGTTCAGTCTGTTGTTTATCCGCCATATTTTCAATATACAGAAACGGCTGGATAAACTGAAAAAGCAGCAGGAGACCGTGGTGTTCTCCGCGATCATTCAGACCGAAGAAAAGGAAAGACAGAATTTTGCCAAGGAGCTTCATGATGGGCTCGGTCCGCTTCTGTCTTCACTGAAAATGGCTATCTCCGTCAACGGCAGAAATGGAAAATCCGATCAGCCGAATAAAATGATGAGCCATATGAAAACCCTGATAGATGAATCCGTAACATCACTGCGGGAAATTTCCAACAAGCTCAGTCCCCATGTTCTGAATAATTTTGGTCTGTTGAAGGCCGTCCGGTCATTTATTCAGAAACTCAATATAGTCCACGGACCCAAGATCACCATTAACAGCAATCTGGATGATGCCAGGCTGCCTTTCAATATTGAAGTCGTTCTGTATCGTGTGCTCTGTGAACTGTTAAATAATACATTGAAGCATGCCGGCGCCCATAATGTGTACATTGACCTGATGAAACATGAGAACGAGATCAGTCTGCAGTACATAGATGACGGAGTGGGATTTGAACCGGAACTGACGCAGACAGAAAAGGTGAGTATGGGGCATTCAAACATTCAATCCAGAGTAAAATCCATTGGAGGATCCATTGATATGTTCACCGCTCCGGGAGAAGGGATTCGAGTGAACATTCATGTTGATACCGGAAACTATGAGACAGTTATCGATCACAGTCGTAGATGATCACCGGCTGTTCAGAGAAGGTCTGAGATTGCTGCTGCAGACAATCCCGTTTATCGGGGATGTGACAGAAGCGGCTGACGGATTGATGTTTCTGCAGCTCCTGGCAGATCATCATCCGGATCTGGTGTTTATGGATATTGACATGCCCAAACTGAACGGAATTGAAACCACCCGAAAGGCACTTGAGATTCACCCGGAAATGAAAGTCATTGCGCTGTCAATGCATGGAGACAATGATTACGTGGTTCAAATGATCAATGCCGGAGCAAAAGGATTCATATTGAAAAATACCGGAATAGAGGAGGTTGAAGAAGCCATTCGGCAGGTAAATATGGGTGAAAACTACTTTGCCGATGATATTTTCTCCGGGTTGATCAGCAATATCCAAAATTCACGGAGTGCAAAATATCCTGGCGGATTAAGTGCCCGGGAGGTGGAAATTCTCTGCCACATCTGCAAAGGCATGTCAAACCAGGAAATTGCCGGCTCCCTGTTCATCAGCAGGCGGACAGTTGAAAAGCATCGGGAAAACCTGATGACAAAAACAAAAACACGAAATACTGCCGAACTGGTCATTTTCGCCATTAAAAGAGGCATTATCGATATTTAAATTCAGGTCGTGCGGAAAGCCGGGATATCTAACCTGGTGCCTGACGGCGGTTGAGAGCAATTCCAGTGAGACCGGACATATTCGTTAAGTAATAATACGTATCAGTTCGTAGTAACACGTATTTATATATAATTGTAATTATTTGCTTTATAATGTATCCCCCTCCTTCCTAATTTGTCCGTGACCAATCAGAGGGCAGTTGATGCTGTACGATCGGTGAACCTCTATCCCATCAAGCCGAAGGCAGACATGCTCTTCTGAAATTCGAAACCGGAGATATCCATGAAACGATTCTGCAGCCTGTTTACGTTTTTTTCGCTGCTTTTATTGCTAGCCTGCACGTCAGAGCAGAAGCGGCAAAGCACCATTAGTTTGTCCGGTGCATTTGCGCTGTATCCCATGGCGGTCAAATGGTCGGAGGAGTACAAAGTACTGCATCCGGAAATCCGGTTCAATATTTCAGCGGGCGGTGCCGGCAAGGGAATGGCGGATGCGCTGGCGGGTACGGTGGATCTGGGTATGTTTTCCCGCGAAATCACCCGCCAAGAACTGGACCAGGGGGTCTGGTGGGTGGGATTGGTCACGGATGCGGTACTGCCGACCATTAGCAGTGGAAATCCGTTTTTGGATCAAATCAAACAGTATGGAATGACCCGAGATGATTTCAGGTCCATATTTTTTTCAACCAGTATTGTCACATGGGGGGAAGCAGTTGGAATACGCGGACTTCGGCAGCCAACAGTCTATACCCGTTCGGATGCCTGCGGTGCGGCTGGCACATGGGCGAAATACCTGGGAGGAAAACAGGAAAACCTGAACGGGATCGGAATTTTCAGTGATCCGGGACTGGCAGATGCCGTCAGCAAAGATCCGCTGGGAATTGCCTACAACAATACCATTTACGTGTATGATATCAAAACCGGATCAAAGCGGCCCGGGATTGAAGTCATTCCCATTGACCTGAACGGCAACGGGAAAATTGATGCGGATGAGGATTTTTATCAAACGTTTGATGATGTCCTTGGGGCTATTGGAGACGGCCGCTATCCGTCTCCGCCGGCCCGCGAACTGTATTTTGTTTCGGCCGGAAAACCGGAAAAACAATCAGTGCTGGATTTCATCTGCTGGGTGCTGACGGAAGGTCAGCAGTTTGTCCGTGAAGCGGGGTATGTGCCCATCACGCCGGAAAAACTGGAAGGATACCGCGAGAATGTGGGCTGTTCGAATCATTAACCGAAGGTTATTAAATGATTTGATCTGCAGAATCATGATGGGTGCGGCTCTGGCTCTTGTGCTGGCGCTGCCGGTCATCATCGGCTTCGCGCTGTATGCAAAAGCCCGACCGCTGATTGAAACCAAGGCCCTTGGAGATCTGCTTCTGTCGTCGGAATGGCTTCCTTCGGAAAGACAGTTTGGGTTCTGGCCGTTTATTCGAAGTTCAATGTATGTCACACTCCTGTCTTTTGTGTTTGCTGCGCCGATCTGCCTGCTGGCTGCCGTGCATCTGACACAGTTTGGGTCACGAAGACTGCTGAACATGATGTATCCGGTGATTGACATTCTGGCCGGTCTCCCGTCAGTGATATACGGTGTGTGCGGGGTTCTTATTATCGTACCGTTCATCAAGAATTTTCTGGCACCGGCTCTGGGAATTCCCACATCGGGATATACGGTTTTGGCAGGCGGGATTGTGCTTGCTGTCATGTGTATCCCGTACATGCTCAACATGCTGATTGAAATATTCAGCACCGTGCCGGTTAATCTGAAGGAGGCATCTCTTTCGCTGGGTGCCACCTACTGGCAGGCAGTAAAGCATGTGGTGATACGGAAAAGCATTCCGGGGGTAGTATCCGCCTTCGGACTGGGGCTGGCGAAAGCTTTTGGTGAGACGCTTGCTGTGATGATGGTGGTTGGAAATCAGATTCAGAGGGGTTGGAATCCCTTTCAGGCAGGGTACCCGCTGCCGGCGCTGATTGCAAATAATTACGGAGAAATGCTGTCGATTCCGGACTATGATGCGGCTCTGATGTTTGCCGCTCTGCTGCTCTTGATTATTATTCTGCTCATGAATCTTGTTTTCAGAATTTTCATCAGCCAGGTGGCAAAATGAACCGGAGAGGATTGCGGATGGAAGAAAAACTAGTCCGATTTCTGTCTGCGGCTGCGACCGGGTCACTGGTGGTTATCCTGGGCGGCATCATACTGATCGTATTCATCAAGGGATATGGCGCCATTACGCCTGAAATGGTTTTGAGTATCCCCAGCGGCGGTTACTATTACGGTGGGGAGGGGGGTGTTCTGAATGCTATTTGCGGATCACTGTATATTGCTTTCGGAGCCAGTCTGATTGCCGTGATCATCGGATTGCCTGCTGCATTGTTTATCAATGTGAACCTGGTATGGAAACCGCATGCCTGTCAGGTTATCCGGTATCTGCTGGACGCGCTCTGGGGGATACCCTCAATTGTCTATGGGGCGTTCGGATTTTCACTGATGCTGTTCTTCGGGATGAGTGCTTCCCTTCTGGCCGGAATTATTGCAGTTTCACTGCTGATAACCCCTATCGTGGTGCGTGCACTGGACGAGGTGCTCAGCACCATTCCCAAATCACTCCATGAAGCGGCCTATTCCATGGGATTTACCAAATCTGAATTAGCGTTGAAAATATTGTTTAAAAGAGGAATATCAGGATTTGTCACTGCTGTGCTGCTGGCGTTCGGACGCGGGATTGGGGAT
Source organism: uncultured bacterium (assembly GCA_964527215.1). Lineage (GTDB taxonomy): Bacteria > Fidelibacterota > Marinisomatia > SCGC-AAA003-L08 > JACNLC01 > CAZGNZ01. The sequence goes on from CAZGNZ010000004.1 coordinate 80,552, forward strand.
GCCGCCTCCGTGCTCTTTACAGCCGGATATTCCGACCTGATTCCGAAATATCTGGATGAACCGGTGGCCACACTGCCGCTCGCGATTTTTTTTCAGTTAAGCTCTCCCATTCCGGAAATACAGGAACGGGCGTATGCAGCAGCTGCCATTCTCACAACAATTATCCTGATCACGAGCCTGACTGCAAGACGGATTTCAATAATCCATTCGGACATGGGGCAAATGCAAAAAGTCAGTTTTAAAACAAAGCAGAGTGACTCCAGGTTGAATCCGTCACGGCTGGGCAGACTGTTTTTGCGTTTACTGCGAAGACGTCACTAAGAAAAGGGGGAAAAACGATGCAGGCATCAATCAAGCAGCCAGTGCCGATGGACTTGCCGGGATTCCATCTGACCGGAAAAAAGGAGACAGTACCGGTTAATTTGCGAATATCTCATTTAAGTGTTCAGGCGCACGATCACCTGATTCTGAACGATATCAATCTGGAAATTCCAAAAAACAGAATCACGGTCCTGCTGGGACCCTCGGGATGCGGCAAAACCACTCTTTTGAAATGTCTCAACCGGCTTACCGATTTGTATCCGGAGCTGAATGTTTCAGGGCAGATTATGATTGAGGATGAAGACATCCTGCACACAACCCGGCAGCTTCCTGTTATCCGTCAGAAAATGGGGCTTCTTTCCCAGCGCCCGTGTCCGCTTCCCGGTTCGGTATTTCGAAATGCCGCATACGGAATTCGACTGACCGGAATCAGGAATAAAAGAGTGATTTCCTATAAAGTTGAAAAAAACCTGAGAGAGGTTGGTCTCTGGGAAGAAGTTAAAGACCGGCTGCATCATCCGGCATCCAGACTGTCCATCGGACAGCAGCAGCGACTGTGTCTGGCCCGGGGCCTGGCCGTCAAACCCAGTTTTATTCTTGCAGATGAACCAACCTCCGCACTGGATCCGGTATCAAGCAAGATTATTGAAAACCTGTTTAGGGATCTTAGACAGCACTATACAATTATACTGGTCACCCACGTTTTGCGGCAGGCTATGCGGCTGGCCGATCATGTGGTGTTTATGTTTTATGGAAAAATAATTGAGCAGGGAGAACCAGCCAGGCTTTTCAGACATCCTGAGTCAAATGAACTCAAGGATTACATCGTAGATGGTTATTGATAATTCGTGAAATCTGATGGTTCAAACGGGGCGATTTCCAGGCAGTAATTTTCTGTTCAGCCCGTTTGCAGGTGACTACAATCCAATGGGATTTTAGTCTGTTGCTGCTTTTGGAATTCGCCCCGAACCTGCCAGTACATACTTGACTGATACCCTGAGTACTGTCGGTCGTGACTGGTCTGAAAATGATGAAAACCGCTTTTCTGCATTTGTTGAACATACACCGGACAGGATCGCTGCCCTGATTTTTTGACACTTGTGTTGAAATTGACCGGCAGTCCGGAATGGGTGTCGCCTGAAGGAGGGGGGTGATGATATTTGATAAATTAGACGGAATTCATCAGTCTGATAAATGGATCAGCATCAGTCGGATGATTTTTCTGGCGATTCTGGCAGCCGTATTCATGCTTGTGCTGTGGCAGGGCAGCAGAATGATTCGAATCAGCATGCCGGATATTATTACACTGTATTCATTCAGTGTCACAGAAGAAATGCTTGAAGATGCCATTATTCCGGTATTCCAGAAAAATTGGGAGGAAAAAACAGGACACAGGGCGGAGTTCGTGGCGGTCTATGCCGGATCCGGATTAATTACCAGCGAAATACTCAACTCCATGCCGGTACAGGTAGCCATTCTGTCGTCGGAGATAGATGCATTAAGGCTATCAAAGGGCGGGATAATCCAGCCGTCATCCTGGCTTCAGCAGCCAAACAATGGTGTCCTGTGTACCAGTCCCGTTGTCATTCTGGTCCGGCCGGGAAATCCCGAGCGGATTACCGGCTTTTCTGATCTTCCCCGGAAGGGTATTCGAATTATTCTGCCCAATCCGATAACATCTGGTGTGGGGGAGTTGGCCGTTGTGTGTGCTCATAATCATGCCGTTGGCAGTGAACGCAGCACTGCGGAGGAATTCCTGAAGGCTGTTTACGATAATATCACGGCTTCCCCGTCCAACGCGGGTGACGGAGCGGAACTGTTTGCAGCCGGTGTCGGCAATGTGCTGATTACCTATGAGGCAGCCGCTCTGCGAGACCTAGAAACCGGTCGGATTGACGGTGAAATCGTGTATCCGGATGCTGCCGTGATCAGCGAAAACCTAGTGGTTGGGATTGATAAAAACATTCCTTCCGGGAATGAGTCACTGGTGCATGCATTTCTCGAATTCCTTTGGACGGATGATATCCAGCAAATCCTTCAGAATTATGGATTTCGATCCGTTTCGCAGAATGTGTCTCTGCCAAATCCGCCATTTCAAGAAATTCAGCACCCCGTTTTTCTCTGTGACATGGGAGGAGCATTCAGAGCAGGCAGCGAAGTTGTTGAAGAACTATGGCTGAAACACATCGCGGGTGCCATGCGCAGCCGACTTCCTTCTGACAGTCAGGATGAAATGGGTATTCAGGAAAATTGATCAAGAGGATCAGGGAAAAAAGGCAGAGTCCTGCGAACGTGTTCCAGGACTCTGTCTTTGAAACTGAATCATAATCTTTATAATTTCTGAAAGACAGAACTCCGGCGGGTGCCGCCCGTTATCACTTTGTCTTCTTCCGAAACCGATTCCCCGAAATCATAAGCAGTAATAATTATCATTTATTTTGTAACTCCCTCAATGGTTCAGCATCTAATCTTCGCCGGCTGGAGTGATCTGCCGGTATTATCAAAACGGAAGATTTCAGATCTAACCCGAATATTTCATGAAAAATCTATTCCGATGATGGATCTGCTCAATTCTACAGCGTTATACTCGAAAAATGTTCTCAACGTACTGTCCAGTACGATTTCACTCATTTTTCTTCATATGCCTTGTAGAATCAATCATTTTCATCATCTCATCACGAAGTCTCATGAAATATTCGGACTAAAAACCCATAAGGAGTATCAAAATGGAAAATAATGAAATGCAGACAGTTTCAATGCCCAGAATCGGTGACAAAGCACCGGAATTCAAAGCGGTTACGACACAGGGCGAAATCAATTTTCCCGAGGATTATGCCGGAAAGTGGACCATTCTTTTCAGTCACCCTGCTGATTTTACACCGGTATGTACTTCTGAATTCATGACTTTTGCTTCAATGGAAGACAAGTTTACAGAAGCCAACTGCCAGCTGGTAGGTCTCTCGGTGGATGGGCTTTACAGTCACATTGCCTGGCTGCGGACCATCAAAGAGAAGATCGAATACAAAGGGATGAAGGATGTGGAAGTCAACTTCCCGCTGATTGAAGACATCACCATGAATGTGGCCAAAAAATATGGCATGATTCAGCCGGGTGAAGATACAACGAAAGCAGTACGGGCTGTATTTTTTATTGACCCCAACGGTATTATCCGAACCATCATTTACTATCCCCTGAGCCTGGGCCGGAATTTCGATGAGCTCTACCGTGTCCTGATTGCACTTCAGGCTTCGGATGAGTTTGGTGTGGCAACGCCGGCTGACTGGCGTCCCGGTGACGATGTTATTGTTGCGCCGGCTGGCTCCTGCGGTGTTGCAAAGGACCGAATGGACGGCAAAGAGGAAATGGAATGCCAGGACTGGTTTTTCTGCACCAAGAAACTGGATAAGGATGAAGTGCTGAACAAAGTACTGAAAAAATAACCTTCGAAACACTCTATCTGTTAAACAGGCCCGTCTGGTGGATGACGGGCCTGTTCTTTTTCCTTCAGAAAGTAAGACAGGGCAGCGTACGGTTTTTCTGTGCCTGAGGTGAATCGCGGTGTGGTCTGCCCGGCCGGATTGGATAAGCAGATGGACAGTATTCCTGTTTCAGTGCATTCCGCGGGGTTTCAGGCGACGGAAAACCGTGAAGGACTTTTCTGTCAGTCGCGGATTATTCTCACCCAGTACATCAAGTGTCAATCCAGAATCATGTCCACCAGAAGCAGGACATCCAGTACATCAATGTTACCGTCGGCATTGATATCTGAGTTGGCGGCCTGGATATCATTCGGAATCATGAACTCCAGAATAATCGCGACCAGCTGAACCACATCCAGAATATCAAGCTGGCTGTCGCTGTTAATGTCTCCCGGAGAAAAATCACATGAGATGCCGCCGTCCCAGTAGATGTCATCCAGTGCAAACTCACAGGCGGCACCGTTCACTTCCAGTATGACAAATTCATAGGACATCATCCGCAGATCAATCAGTTCTCCCCGCAGTTCGCTCACCGGAATGGATGCCTGACCCCATTGACCGTCCCGGACCAATTCGTACGTCGTGATATTTCCCGGGAAATCCACATACGACTGATTGCCCCAGGAATCAATAATACCAATTTGGAAGGTGATATGCGCCGGGATGTGGATTCTGAATTTCAAAAACCCGTCACCGAAATCAAACAGGTTTACCGGTTGTACGGACATGATGCCGGCACCGAACCACCCTGAACCAGTGGTCGTCCAGGTTATTCCGTTTTCACCTTCATAAGGCGGAATACCGCCTTCGGTGAGTGTACTTTCCCAAACATAGATTTCCGCATCTTCACCCAATGCCAGATGATGGTGAACAGGCGTGGTATCCGTAAAGAGTCCCAGGGATTCGCACTCCGGCACGGGGGGCCCCAGGTGTACCTCGCCCTGCCCATTCCACTCGAAAACTTTTACATAATCGATTAGCATCTGCGCCGGAAACGGCATTGAGACAGGTGCACCGCTGCCCGGATCGCCCAGGTTCCAGGCGTCGGTAAAAGCACCTCCGACAGCAAGGTTTGCGATCAGGTAAAACGGCTGCAGGAATTCCTCCGATTCTTCACTGATATCAAATGGAGCAGTGTAGAGGTCCATTTCAACATCATTGTCCGTCACCGTAAACCGAATCTGGTTTTCGTCCCAGTACATTCGATACGTCACAAATCTGTTCACAAGGGGATTTTCATAGTTGTAATAAGGGCGGCAGTAATCATCATCGGGATCCCAGGATATGCTGGCTGCTCCGCTGGGATTATCGGGGTTTACGGCAGCTTCCGAATAAAATATGGCGTTGGCGCTGGTCACCTGATTCACATTTGAATTATCCAGTCCGTTTCCGCCGTTATGGGTGTCATGAAGATCGCGAAACGCCTGTGTGCTGCCCATTTCCATGATGTCCAGTTCGCCGCAGTTCGGCCAGCCCAGGTTGGATGTTCCCAACAGCCAGAAGGCAGGCCAGCCGCCCAGATCCAGATCCGGTATCCATAACCGTGTTTCAATCATTCCGAATTTTACCGAGACTCTGGATTTGGTTGCAATCCGTCCGGATGTATAGTTTAGTGGATTGCCCCACTGATCAGTGATTCCGGGTCCGCTTTCTTCCCGGACTTCAATATGCAGCGCATTGTTTCCGGGCTCACCGGGGATTTCCATTATATCCACATTCTCCGCCTGATAAAACTGGAGTTCACCGTTGCCCCAGCCCCATTGACCGTTGCCGGTTTCCGTCAGCCAGTGATCCAAATCATCAAACTGGTCTTCCCAGAGCAAATCACCAATTTGCGGAAATATTGCATTTACTGATATTATCAATATTATAACGGTCGGCAGAAATCTTTTCATTTTCCCCCCCTGATTTGCCAAGTTACTGATCGAATGTTATGTAAACCTGAATAATCAGTCAATGATCATGCCGGTTGAATCCGCCAGTTGGCGGATTTTTAAGCCGTCTCCTGACGGACAAGTGGACCAGGGTGCATTCCCCGCCGCTTGGCGTGGCGGCATAATAATTAACGACCCGGTCGATTACTGAACCCCCGTCCCGTCAGCCAACGGGCGGGAAAATTCATTCAAAACGACTGTCCACCCAATGCCGCTGCTGAATCAACTGCATATTCACAAAGCTGCCGGCTTTCGTCCGACACGATAAAAAACCTAATCAGTTCACCGGTGATTTTCCCCTGCATTCCAGTCGACCCGTAAGGGCATCCGCCAGAGCAGCGAGAGAATTCTCGTCCGAATGATAGGCGTTCAGACGGCCCCAGATCCGTGGCATGTAAATCAGGTTTTTAAACGGATCACCCACGGCAATGCTGATGACTTTGTCGTACGGCAGCATGTTGGCAGTCCACATGGTCAATGCCGGTGCCTGAGCCAGTGACAAAGAACCCCACGGATTGTGGGGATAACTGTAAAACACAAAAATGAGCTTGTCGTATTGTTGATTAATCTGATCCAGCCGGGATTCCACTGCAAAAAAGGAAAGGTTGTGTTCAAAATCGACTGTAAATCCGAAACTCTCCAGCTTATTCCGCAGGGGTGCCAGCCGTTCCCTCTGATCATCTGCCGAAATATTTACCAGCAGAATATTGGGGGAGGTTTGCGGATCAATGGGGATGATCTGATTTTTATTGCTGAGCAGTGTAATTGAAGATTCGGCGATTTCCCGCGCAATGGCCTTGTGATGCTGTATTTCATCAGGAGAAACAGGAACAGCAGGATTGATTTGTTCCTCGAACAGCCCCAGAGCTGATTTCATGTTCCATACCCGACGAACCGCATCATCCAGGCGGGACATGGGGATCTCCCCCCTTTGTATCCTGACTTCCAGAGTATCCATGAATGTCAGGGACAGCCAGAGCAGCACATCCACACCGGCCAGAAAACATTCGATTTCGGTTTCCAGCAGATTATCAAAAAAATTTGAGATACCGGCCATGTTCAGGGCATCTGATATGATCACACCCTGAAAGCCCATTTTTTCCTTGAGCAGGCCGGTAAGCAGTTCATGTGAAAGTGTTGCCGGAAGGTACTCATCATTCAGTTTTTTTTCCTGATACGCGGGCAGGGTAATGTGACCCGGCATAATGGACATCACGCCGGCGTCAATCAGGGCCTGGAAAACCAGACCAAACGACGATTTCCATTCGTCCATGTCCAGCTTCATTTCGCTGGTGCTGAAATGCTGATTGATAAAATCCGTCCCGTCACCGGGGAAATGCTTGGCGGTGGCAGCCACATGCTGTGACTGGATGCCCTGAACCTGCGGTGGGAGCAGTTCACCGGCCAGGTCGGCATTGTTGGAAATGGTACGGGCATTTGTAAGAAAATTCGACGGATTCATGCACATGTCCGCAACAGGATGCAGCAGCCAGTTGATTCCCAGACTGCGGGCTTCCCTGGCGATGATCTCACCGTATTGACGGGCATAATCCTCGGAACAGGCTGCCCCCAGGCCCATCTCGCTGGTGAAGGCGGTGAAAGACGGCATCAGATGCCCCAGACCGGCTTCAAAATCCTCTACAAACAGCATCGGATGCTGAGTGGCATCGGCGAATTCCTGAATTGTCTGAATATATTTATCCCGCAGTTCTCCCGGTCCGGTTCCGGCATTCAGCTCCCAATTGGCCATGAAGACGGAACCAACAGGATACTGTTCCAGAAACTTCTCAAGTGATCCGTTTCCCACTTCATTAATGAGTGCTTCGCTGTATCTCAGGCATACAAGCTGTCCGATTTTTTCACGCAGAGACAGGCTTCGCCAGCCGTCATGCAAAGATTTGTCGGTGAATGGATTGTCTTCAGTTTCAGCAGGTCGGCAGGAAGGCAGGGCCGGTATGAAAATCAAGGCAAGCAGGAAGGTGATTATACGATATTTCATGGCAGTCCGGAATTTTGATTTGTCTCGATTTATCAACTTGACACTTGTGTCAAAGGAGACAAAAGGTTGGTATTCTGCTCACCAGAGCGGATTTTTGAAATCCTGCATTTCATTCCAGTCGGTCACTTGAAGCAGAATAACGACAGCTCCACATAATCCACAGAATTCAGTCTGCTCCGGTATTGTCAAAATTACATAAACGGTGCATTTGAAAAAATCACAACCGGCAGATCAAGATCATCCAGGTTTTTAAAATTACTCAAAACATTTTCAGAATAGAATTGACAGCCTGAAAGCTGATCTTCAGATTGCAGTTTATCGTTTCGCAAATGGTGTGTATCTCAAGCAGAATCAATATTTCAAAATATCCTGCAGTGTCTTAATATTTCCGTCATACCCGCTGACTGCTGCATGGCACGTCGCTGCAGCAAAGGATGGTTGGAATTCAGTAAACTTAAAATAAAAGACAAATCATGTGGCAAATCAATCAAACATCCATAAAACAATATTCATCAGTCGTCTCAGGAGTGATATTGCTTTCCCGGCTGATATTCGCGTTCACGGATGATGGGTTCTCGAGCAATGCCAAGGTTTTCAGCGGACGGTACGGTCAGATTGAAATCGGTGCAAAATATGCCGGCATCGAATTTCATCACAGCCGTCCGCTGCCGTCCAGGATCAGTTTTTACACCCCCGTTGCCAACAGTATCGATTTGAGTACGGATTACTGGAAGAGGGATCAGTCCATGCCTCTGAAAATTGCCCTGAATATTGATGGGCACGACCTGGATCCCGGCAGCCGCTCCCTGACGTACATGTATACTCCCTGGCGAATTTGTTTTACGGATACATTCCGAAATGTCACAGGAACGTACCAGTATTTCACCGAAGACAGCATTCCCGGATTCATTTTTGAGATCAGTCTGGAAAACACTGACAGCACCGCAAAGGACATCGATCTGGAATCCGCGATGAACATGACGCTTCGGACCAGCCATACATATGCATGGATCAGAGCAGACCGGATTGATTTGGATTGGAATGATCAGTGTTTTAGGGCCGAGTTTCCGAATGCGGCAGCGGATTCCACAGCGGTACTGGTGAAGAATTCCGGCAGTCCGGCGAACTCGGGTGTGCAAACAGACAATCCGGATGGATCAGTTTCAGTCGGCTTCAAATATCAGAAGCGGCTGGAACCGGGAGAAACCCTTTTGCTGCGGCAGATCTATACAGCATGTCCAATTGCGGAAACTGATGTTGTTAAAGACGTGATCAGACGGGATCCGATGTCCTTGGTGGCTGCATGGGAAAAGCGGGTAATGCACCATGCCGGAAAACGAGAACCGCCCCCCATGAAATTCAACAGTCCGGAACTGCAGGAAACAGCCCTGTGGTCTCGCATGGTAATGGCAGCCAACCGTCATTACATCGACGGGGAAACTCTCCCGATGCCCTGTCCGGCGGAGTATAATTTCTTTTTTACCCATGACTTTCTCCTCACATCTCTGGCAGCCGTTTTCTTTGATCCGGATTATGTCCGGAACGGTTTTGATTTTCTGCTGACAAAAGTTCAGGAGGACTCAGTTCTCGCCCATGCCTATTACTGGAAAGACAGTCGGTATGTAACTGAAACCTGCACGCCGGACAACTGGAATCACTTGTGGTTTATTCTGACTGCAGCCTCGTACCTGCGCCACACGGAAGACCGTGAACTGCTGCACAGACTGTTTCCAGTTCTGCACAAAAGTCTGAACACCATGCTGACCAATCTGGGGGATGACGGACTGATGTATGCCCGCAGACCGGACTGGTGGGATACCGGAAATATTTACGGTGCCAGGGCATATATCACTGTACTGATGAGCCGGGCTCTTCGTGAATATCATTTTATGTGTGCCAGACTGGGACTTGACGGGGGAGGCCGGGCGGAATACCTGGAACTGGCCGGTGAAATGCAGCAGGCACTCAACCGGGAATTATGGGATGAGGATGCTGGTTATCTGTTGAATCATCTCACCGATAAAAACATTGATCGCCACTATTATACCGGCCCGCTTCTGGCTGCCCGTTTTGATTTGCTGAATGAAAAACGGAAAAAGACACTCATCGAAACAGCCGGCAGAGAACTGCTGGATGTGAAAATTGGAATCCGGAATGCAATGCCGCCGGATTTCCATACCCTGATTGAACAGTATCATTTTAATGGAATGGAGTCAGGAGAGCCATATGTCTATTTTAACGGCGGCGTCTGGCCGCACGGCAATGCCTGGTACATTCTTGCTCAGATTTACAGCGGTTTTCCCGAAGCCGCCGCTGATGCGCTCATCCGCTACATGTCTCTTACCGGCATTCAGAACAGTCCAAACGGACAGCCCTCTTTTTATGAATACCGCATGACGGATCCCCAGTCGCCAGACTACGGCCGGATTGACAAGCCCACATTTCTTTGGGCCGGAGGATGGTTTCTCCAATGCCTGTATCAGCTGGCAGGAGTCAGGGAAAATATCTGGAATATCTCATTCAGCCCGAATATTCCGGATTGTCTTTCAGGGAGTGAATATGAGCTGATGATCTCGGGCCAGAGGGCAAAGGCTGCATATCAGGGCAGCGGCAGCTTTTTCAGGAAAATTGAGGTTGACGGCAGAACTTCCCCGTCCGCAGTGATATGGGAACCGGCAAAAAATATCAGGCTTGTCAGAGGTGTTCCGGAAGCACCCTATCTTGCAGAAGCAAACTGTCAGGTGTTGCGGGTAGAGCTGATTCGTGATCATTCATTGAAAGTTTCCTTCCATGCCCATGGTAATCGTGATGCCGCACTCAAGTTGATTTCGTCCGGTCGGCCAATTGAGGGATTTTCTACGCGGGACGGAGAAAAATTAAAAATATTGTCCATGAAGGATGGCCCGGTATGGCGAAGTCACGTACGGATCAGTCAGATAGATACCGCCGGCAGTGTAATCATGAACTTTGAACCGTAACTGCCCGCCGGTGGGCAGTGAAATCCGGTTGGATCTGAGACCAGCAGAACTGACTCCGGCACGAGATTGAAAGTATCTGTCAGATAGCGGGAATTGCACAGCAGCTACCGAATCCGGCGGAAGTGAAATATGTTGGGATATGTGTAAACAACTATAGTATATTATGGTATAGTAAATTTAATAGTAGTAGGATAACTGTGGTGGTCAGTTTGGATACCCGCTATTCTGAATTCATAACATTGAGCATGATATGAGTAACGATAAAAACATTCAGAAATCCATTGCAAATTGGGAAAAGGAATATAAAAAAGGATTCACGGCATATATTGTTCTGGTTTTCCTGAAAAACCAAACCATGTACGGATATGAAATACGGAAGAAGCTGGAAGAACTCACTGATAATTCAATTACCTATCAGGACAGTGCAATCTACCAGATTCTTAAAAGGCTCAGTCAGAACAAACTTGTCACTTTTGAGACTAGAAAATCATACCAGGGTCCACCCAGAAAATATTATACGATTACGGATTCAGGTCTCAAGGCCGTCAACCTTTTCACGCAAAAACATGTTCGCCCTATCCAACGGGCCATATCAGTGCTGCTTGCAGATCACTTTCCGGAAGATTCGTAATGAAAAGGATGACTTTCCCTTCACTCAGTATTGGCAATATCACTGTACCGGTTCCCATAATCCAGGGTGGAATGGGAGTTGGGATATCGTTATCAGGTCTGTCATCTGCAGTAGCCAACGCAGGTGGAATCGGTGTGATTTCGGCGATTGGACTGGGATATCTGTACCCACAGCAAGGATTGAGTGCGGATGAATCCGGTTTGGCTGCAGTTAAAAACGAAATCCGAAAAGCACGGGAATTGACCAATGGCATTCTTGGGATTAACATTATGCATGCCCTCACCGATTTTGACCGAATCCTGCAGACAGCACTCAGGGAGGAGATCGATCTGATCTTTATCGGTGCAGGACTGCCGATCCGGCTGCCTAAAAAACTGGCTTTCAATCTGTTAGACCAATTCAAGTCCAAAATAGTACCGATCGTATCTTCTTCCCGGGCATTGAATATCATTTTCAAGAGCTGGGACCGGAAATACAACAGGGTTCCTGATGCAGTTGTGGTAGAAGGTCCTCTCGCCGGGGGACATCTTGGCTTTAAGGCAAATGAAATCAGAAATCCGTTGAATACCTTGGAAAAACTGATACCCCAGGTAAAAACAGCAATCCGTCCCTTTGCTGAAAAATACAAACAGAAGATTCCGCTGATAGCCGCGGGGGGAATTTATTCCGGGAAGGATATATTTAAATTTATCCAGTTGGGCGCAGACGGTGTACAGATGGGTACTCGTTTTGTCGCAACCAATGAATGCGATGCTTCTATTGAGTTTAAGGAAGAATATGTAAACTGCCGGAAAGAAGATATCGGGATTGTTGAAAGTCCGGTTGGATTACCTGGTCGCGGTATTATTAATAAATTTTTAAAAGATGTGAGAAACGGAAGCAGGAAACCATTTCGCTGTCCGTATAAATGCCTGAAAAATTGTGAATATCAATCTGCGCCCTACTGTATTGCCTTGGCATTGATCAATGCTTTGAAAGGGCGATTCAGCCGGGGGTTTGCTTTCTGCGGTGAATCGGCCTGGCGGATCAGGGAAATCATACCAGTGCAGAAATTGATTGATGAGCTGAAAGAGGGGTACTGCCGTGCTGCCACTGAGGATTCCACATGAGATTCATTTCCGTCTGAAGTCATCTTACCCGGTTGTAATCCGCGTGCTGGAGCAGCAGGATATCAAGTCACTTCGGGAAGGATTTCAGAAACTGTCAGCAGCTTCCATTTTCTCGAGATTCCTGACACCGGAAAAAAGGTTGAATCCGGATGAACTGCACGGCATGCTTGATCAAAATAGTACTCAGAAACTGATCCTTGGCGCTTTTGGAACCAAGGGCGGGTTGTGTGAAAGTATTGGTGTTGCCGAGTATCATCAAGACAGCCTGCAGCCCGGTCAGGCGGAAATGGCAGTCACAATCATTGATGAGTATCAGAATCAGGGATTGGGCACCTGTTTTTTACAAATACTCATGAAGGCCGGAAAACTTGCGGGTTTTCAAAAATTCAGCGGATATCTTCTTGAAGGCAATCTGAAAATGAAGCATATTCTGAATAAGTTTAATGCTGTATTCAAATGGGCGGGCGGACCCATCCTGCGTTTTGAACTGCCGGTCCTGTAATTCGGCACTGAGCTGCCTTTTTCGCTCATCCAGTCAGGAATCCGAGGTGACCGGAAATTCATTTACTGATTGAGGGTCAGAATTATTCCGACAATGGATACCACATCCAGCACATTTATGTCACCGTCCGAATTGACGTCTGCCGCAGTTTCCTCAAATACAGTAGGTTCTGACGCGTTCAGGATGAAGTTGATTACCAATATAATATCAAGAACATCCAGTGAGTCATCAAAATTGGTATCACCATCTGCCAGTACCGGAGCGTGCGTTCGGGAAAGCATTTCAGCCAGCATCCACCAGAAAGCCCGTCCTTTTAAATTGCAGTTCAGCGGCTGGGAATGAGCACAGCCGCAGGGTTCGCAGAGGTCGGAATCCGGATGGCTGCCGCACCATTCCTGGGCCCAGTTGCCGCCGTTGTAATCACAGTTGTCGTTGGCAAACAGTTCAAGATAGCCGTTCCCGTCCGGATCAAAACTTTCAATATCTGCAAAATCAAACAGTATCTTATCGTTTGCCAGACAGAAATCCCGAATCTGCTGATTCCGGGCATGCAGGTTGCCGTTTACGCCTGACCCATCCAGATGACCGGTCATGTAGATAAACTGCACATCGGGATAATCCGCTTCCAGTTGATTCATTGCTTCCAGGTAGGTATTGATTCCTGCTTCAGTGTTATCTGAACATCCTCCGCACCAGGACCACATCACCACATTCCGGTCGTTGGAAGGATTATCCAGCTGAGTCCGGGTAGCGGATTCCCACGCCAGGCTGCCGTTGTGTCCCAGATCACCTCCGGTTTCCTGATATGACAGATACCCGTCTGCTCCGGATGAACTGTATCCGTATTGATCGCCGTACAGGTCGAAAACAGTGCCCATGCCGGTCGTAATCTGGCTGCCGTGAGAGGTATGACCATACCAGATCCGGCATTCGGTTTTTGCCAGATCAATCCAGGAGTATGGAACCGCGTCCAGAACGGTGCAGGTATGGTTGGAAACTACGGGCTGAGCGGTAAGCAGGGCTGTCAGCAGAATCACAGCAGAAGATATCAGTTTCGGGGTGTTTTTTTTCATGGCGGCTCCTCTTATTTTTTTTCTATTTGCCTATGCTTCAAAAACATCTGATGAAGTATCAGGTGAATGATTGGAAGGTTTTGAACTCCGGTTCTGAAATTTGTATTTCCAATCATCGACTCCGACAGAATCTGCTGCGGCAGTGGGATATGGAGGAACGCAAACCCCCGGTTTCCGGTGAAGTCACTTGGAAGAGAAAAACCGGGAATGATTCTCCATTCTCTGCATGGACATCGTCCAGTTCAAGCACAATAAAAAAGTCAGGCCGGACAGATAGAAATGAGTCATTTCCACCATTTATTCAAGACTGCTTGAATTGCATTTAACAATCCACGTCGTCAGGGTGCGGTAATGGAAAAATGGCTTTGCCAAGTGTTAAATGCGTTAGAAAAAATTGTGGTGCTATGCAGAAATCGCAGACTGCAAACAGGCAGTCCGGGATGAAAGACCAACCACCTTTGTTGATGGATATTCAGATTTCGGAATTTTTTTTGTTATAAATTTCATTCAGCAACTGGTAAAAATACACCGTGCAGGATAGTTGGAACCATGAATATTCTTCATGTCGAAAACCCACTTCATTCATTTCAATATTGGAATGACATCTGAAATGGACCTTCTTTCTCCCTAAATTTAATCCGTTTGCGGTCGTACAAGTGCACTCGATTACATTCGTTATGCCTTGACACAAAATCCCGGATTCAGGTCTCGCCTTCAGGCTCGTTCCGATTAATCGCACAATTTGAATCCGCCAGTGGGCGTGGCGGCGAAATGAAAAATGATTACATCACTGATGATACCCCGTCCCGTCAGCTGACGGGCGGGGAAATTCATTGGCCGGTGAAATCTTCCGCAGCGTGTAGGAACGTATTCAGGCCTAACCGCGAACTGTAATGAAAACCGAACTTTAAAAAAGCCACACGGAAGCATTCAGGGAAATAATTTCATTGATAGAAAAAAACCATATAAATCACAGGAAATTCCTCTTTGACTTATTCTTCATGGTCTCGATGGTTTTGCTTCTGACAAGATGCAGTGTATCGGGAGCGGAGCCATTTTATGAAACAGAGGTAGAAATCCGAAGCTCAATTGACGGGGCTGTTTTGTCCGGAACGCTGGCTGTACCAGAATCGGACGAACCCAAACCCGCGGTTCTGCTGATTCAGGGTTCCGGTCCATTGGATCGGGATGAAACGGTTTTCGGACATGCGCCATTTAAAGACATCTCCAACAGCCTGGCGGCAGCGGGGTGTGTGGTGCTCAGAATGGACCGCAGGGGAGTCGGAAGATCAGAAGGCATCTACCGGCTGATGGATTTTGAGATATTTAAAAACGATTCCTATGACGCATTTAAGGCACTGAAGGGACATGATGACACCGATCCGGATAAAACTGGAATTCTCGGTCACAGTCTAGGGGCTTTTTTTGCATTGAATATTGCACAGCTTGATTCTTCCGTATCGTCCCTGATCCTGATGACTCCCAGCGGTATCTGGGGAAAAGACATTATTGAGGCTCAGAATCTGTCATGGGCAGTGCATTCGGGGTTGTCAGAAGATGCACAGGGAAAAATCAAATCAATGAGCAGCCAACTGGCAGACATCATTTGTGCCGGGACCGGGTCAGAGCGGGAACAGCAGGATTTTTGCCGGATCTATGAGAATATTGCCCGAAATCTCAGCACGGACTTGAGAAATATGTTTTATCCCGGGCCGGCAGATTTGGCTTACCGCTGTTTTACCGCGCCTGAGTACCGGAATGCAATGGCATATGAACCGGTGGAACATCTGAAAGCTGTTTCCTGTCCGATCCTTGTACTATTGGGAGACAAGGATCCGTTTGTGCCTTTTGATGTCAATTTTCC
Source organism: uncultured bacterium (assembly GCA_964527215.1). Lineage (GTDB taxonomy): Bacteria > Fidelibacterota > Marinisomatia > SCGC-AAA003-L08 > JACNLC01 > CAZGNZ01. The sequence continues at coordinate 96,442 of CAZGNZ010000004.1, forward strand.
AATCATTAAAGGTGCATTGCAGTCGGGATGCACCTCACGGTATGAGATCAAAATGCTTGAGGATCACAACCATCATCTTCAGAAGTGTCAAACCGGTCACCCGGGGGAAATGGCCGGGATCAGAGAATCGGTCTCGCAGACCGCACTTGAAATGATTTGTGACTGGGTGCGGTAATGGCACAGAATCAGCCGATTATTTCCAATCACGTAAATGCCTGAACTTGACCGTCTTTCAACATTTGTGAGCAATGAGAAAGACAAAGGATTTTAAAAACGACGAATTCCCGATTCCCGCGGCTGTGGATTAAGAAAAGGGTCAAACGGATTATTGGCGGTGGTGATATGGTAGGGATTCATACACCGTCAAGCCGTCGCCGGGAGTCAGTAATACTGCGGGTCCTGAAGTCCTTCAGCGGCATTCAGCCTGCGGCAAATCACATGCAGCTGACTGGTAATTTTACCGTATTCTGGTCAAGAGCAGATTAAAACAGGAGATTTGATGAAAACCGATATTATAATTTGTCCGCAATGCTCGTTTGAAATCCCGGTTGAGGAAGTTCTGACCCGTCAGATTCGGGAATCTCTGGGAAAAGAACTGGAGCAGAAACTTGCAGATAGAATCCGGTCAGAGTCCCGGCAGGAGCTGTCCGCCCTGCAGGAGGCTTTGTCCGAGAAGTCCCGCAAACTGGCGGATTCACAGAAATCAGAGCTTGGTCTTCTGAAGAAAACCCGTGAGCTGGAGGATCGTGAGAAAGCACTTGAACTGGAGGTAGAACGGCGAATTTCAGTGCAGCAGGAATCCCTCAAAAAATCCCTGACAAAAGATTTTCAGGAGCAGCTGAGGCACAAGGATCAACTGCTGGCCGAACGTGAATCGGAATATTCCGTCAGAGAAAAAGAACTGGCGGAAAAAAAGCAGAAACTGGAAGAAAAAACCCGTGAACTGGTAACGGAAAAGACCAAAGCGGCGGAAATCCGGATCCGTGCTGAACTGGCGGAGGAGTCCGCGGTACGTATCTCCGGACTGGAAGCTGAGCTGAATGAAAAAGCGGCAAAGCTGCAGGAAGCCCGTGATCAGGAACTATCTCTTCTGAAGAAAACCCGTGAGCTGGAGGATCGTGAGAAAGCACTTGAACTGGAGGTAGAACGGCGAATTTCAGTGCAGCAGGAATCCCTCAAAAAATCCCTGACAAAAGATTTTCAGGAGCAGCTGAGGCACAAGGATCAACTGCTGGCCGAACGTGAATCGGAATATTCCGTCAGAGAAAAAGAACTGGCGGAAAAAAAGCAGAAACTGGAAGAAAAAACCCGTGAACTGGTAACGGAAAAGACCAAAGCGGCGGAAATCCGGATCCGTGCTGAACTGGCGGAGGAGTCCGCGGTACGTATCTCCGGACTGGAAGCTGAGCTGAATGAAAAAGCGGCAAAGCTGCAGGAAGCCCGTGATCAGGAACTGACTCTTCTGAAGAAAAAACGTGAACTGGAGGATCGGGAAGAAGCGCTGGCGCTGGAATTGGAACGAAAGCTCAATGAAGAACGGGACACTATCCGTCGTGACAGCCTGAAGCAGTTTCAGGAAGCTCATGAGCTGAAGCTTAAAGAACAGGAACAGAAAATGGCGGATCTCACTCGAAAACTGGAGGAAGCTCAGCGCAGCGCCGCTCAGGGTTCTCAGGAACGTCAGGGTGAGATTCAGGAATTGGATCTGGAAGAAAAGCTGCGGGATGGTTTCCGCATGGATGAGATTGAACCGGTACCGAAAGGAATTCGCGGGGCAGATGTCATTCAGACCGTGAGAGATCATTCACTGCGGCCCTGCGGGTTGATTGTCTGGGAATCTAAGCGGACCAAGGCATGGTCAGCATCGTGGATTCAAAAATTAAAGGATGATCAGATTGCTGTGGGTGCTGAAATCGCTGTTATCGTATCCGAGGTACTGCCTCCGGACATAGAGAATTTCGGACAGGTGGATCAGGTATGGGTGACCACCCGTCCATACGCGGTTGCTTTGGCCGGAATTCTTCGTGAAAGTCTTATCAAACTGAATTTTGCGCGGTCATCAGCGGAGGGGATGAACGAGAAAATGACCATCCTTTATCAGTATATCATTGGTCCGGAGTTCAAGCAGAAAATTGAAGCCATTGTCGGCACATTTGAAAATATGACGCTGCAGCTGGAAAAGGAAAAGCGGGCCATGCAGCGCATCTGGAAGGAACGTGAAAAACAGATAGAACGCGTTATCACCAACACCTCCGGAATGTACGGGGATTTCCGGGGATTGATCGGTTCTGCGCTGGAAGAAATCAGTGCCTTTGAGCTCGGCCCTGCTGATACACCGCCCCGGCTTTCCACAGGATCGGATACGGAAGATTAATTCGCCGGCAGGCGGACAATAATGAGCAGGTGAATTCCCCGCCGCACTCGGCGGGGAACATCATTCAATACGAAGATCAGTAAACCAGTGTCTGAATGGCATGCGGCCGGATCTGAAGATCAACTACCTGGCTGCCGTAATACATTCGGTAGGCAATGGCATCATCGGTATGGTTCATTACCACCGTAATCACGGAACCATCTGTATTGACAAAAGACGTTGACAGCAGATGGCTGCGGCTGGCAGCGGTACTGATTCGCCGTGCATCGGGACGAATAAATTTTGAAAAATGCCCGATGTAATAGTAGGTCGGAGTGTAAATCAGTTCACCGGAACGGGTATCGGCATGAATCGGCGCAAAGCAGAAATTTTGCACATGATTGGGGCCGCCTGTTTCATCCAGAAGAATATTCCAATCCGTCCAGCCTACCGTGCCCTGATTGAAATCGTTGATCATGGATGTGCCGTAGCGCTCGGCATTGGGCCAGTGCTGATACTTTGACGGATCGAAATTGGCGGCGCATCCTTCGGTGAACAGCAGTTTTTTTTCTGGATATGCCTCCTGCACATTATCCAGATTGACGTACATATTCTCACTGCCGGTCCAGTCTTCATACCAGTGGAAGCCGGTTCCCCAGGCATACCGGGCAGCTTCCGGATCTTCAAAAATGGTGTTCACCCGATGACATATCAGATCGCGGTTGTGATCCCAGACCACTATGTTTTTGTCCCCCAGCCCTTCTTTTTCCAGAACCGGACCCAGATAGTTTTTCAGGAAATCCCGTTCCTGTTCCGCTGTGTAGATACAGGATTCCCAGCGCTGTGTGGCCATGGGTTCGTTTTGAATGGTCACTCCCCAGATGGGGATGCCTTCCCGTTCATAGGCCTGAATGAATCGGGCATAGTACAAAGCCCAGGATTCGTAGTACTCCGGCAGCAGTGAACCGCCCTGAAGCATACTGCCGTTGTCTTTCATAAAAGCGGGAGGACTCCAGGGGCTGGCATACAATGGCAGTTTCCCGCCGGCTGCCATGATTGCTTTTTTAATAAGAGGAATTCGGTACTGCCGGTCCGGGTCAATGCTGAATGTATTCAGCGCTTTATCATTTTCATCAATGTATGTATGGCTGGCACTGCTGAAATCACAGCTGTGTATGGGCGTTCGCGCCAGGGAATAGCCGATCCCTGCGGCCGGATCGTAATAGGCTTTCAGCAGCTCCTCCTGTGTATCTTTCGGGAGTTTTGCAAACGTTTCAGCAGCAGCATCCGTAATGGCTCCCCCGATGCCCCAGAAGGTCTGAAATGTTTGATAGGGATTCACAAACACCGAGACCTCTGTTTCCAGTGGCTGAACCGTATTCTGAAACTGCTTGGTTTCAGTCAGCGTCAGACGCTGGTTGGTTCCCTGTGCAGTGGTGTAAACCGTCACTTCTTTGACGGCTGGAATGGAATCTGGATAATATTGACGTGTTTTTGCGTCTGGTGCGCAGCTGTTGAAAAGCAGGATAAAAATCCAGCATGAAATGAAATGCTTCATAACAACCCTTCCGATGGTTAAAATAAAATCAGTACATCGTCAATATTGATGCCGAAATTATAAAAAGGGTTGTTACAGACGGGAATCTCGGACGATTCACGAAACAGAATCGAAAATTCCGAGTGAAGTTATAATTTTGATAATGATGGAATGATTAAATTGTTCAGAATGCGGCAAATGAAGTCTCAGCCTGATTATGCATGAGATTAATCATTCCAGTGATCCTCTGAATCCGCCATTTGGCGTGGCGGGGAAATAGTTAATGACCCGATTGATTACTGATACCTCACCCGTCAGCTGACGGGCGGGGAAGTTCATCCCCTCTTCCGGGGGATCAACTACGCATTCAGTCCCAGCCGGTGCAGTTCACTGTCCAGCCTGCTGTGGGATTCATCGCTGCAGATATCTTCCAGATCATGAACGATCCGTTCCAGATCGGTGCTGTCCTTCAATAGGTGATGCGGACTCATCTGACCCTGAAGTTCAGGTGACCGTCGGGAGAGGTATTCGAAAGTGTCTTCCGCTTCATCTACCGCCATTTGCATGGTCAGCGCTACATAGTCATAGATCCGATCCTGTAATTCCTGCATGTCGGGACGGGAATGAAGGGCTGCACTGATGATGGTGCCGATAGAGCTGAGACAATGACCGATTTCCTGGAATTCAAATCCTTCCATAAAGCGGTGATAAGCGATGACGCGGGCATAGTTCAGCATCAGATTCCTGTTTCGGGTCCTGACAGTCGTAATCAGCACCTGGTACACAAGCTCCATGTTCCATTTCAGCAAATCCATATCCATTTTGTTCAGCCGTTCAAATTCCTGCTGATTCTGAGGATCGGTCATATAGCCGACCAGATTATCACACAGCTCTTCCCGAATATCAACCAGTGCATTGTATATGAGCAGATTCGGTCTCTGCGCCACTCTCTGCAGGACGGCATGGTTTTTCAGATACCATGCATCGGGATGGTTTTTCAGTTTTTCGATAAGAAACAGCAGCCTTCGCACTATTTCCAGGCGCGGAGCTGGCTGCCACTTCAGTGTTTTATGGGTTTGACTGGCATCCACCACCAGTTGTTTATCGATATACTCGATCATCCAGCGTCGTTCAAACGGCGGATTGCTCAGCCATTCGCCCAAATATTGACGGACCAGTATCCCCAGTGCGGCAACGGGTTTTGGCAGTTTGACCGGCGGCGGGGTATCATGACCCATGAAATACCGGGTGGATGTTTTGTACAGTTCCAGATGACTGACCGTCCCGTTTGGGCTTGCCAGACAGGTGGACAGCCGCGGGAGGGAGTCGCTGATCTGGAAAATCCTGAAAAACAGTTTAATCAAATCCTGAATATGCAGATAAGTGATGGCTGAATTGCCTTTCCCGCCCAGGATTCGGGCATTCCACTTGCTGCCCAGCCATGTACTGAGGAACATGTAAAGGGGCGGGTATTCACACCAGTCACTGTAAACAGCGGCAAAACGGATGGTTGTGCAGGGAAACCATTCCGTGTATTCCTTCAGCATTTCTTCGCCCTTGCGCTTGCTGACGGCATAGGGGAAATCAGCATTCAGCGGTGTCTCTTCAGTCACAGGCTCGGACGTCCCCTTGAACTTGCATCCGGCCAGCGAACTTGCAAAAAGAAAGCGTCGAATGCCCAGCTGCTTTGCCAGCTTGAGAGCGTGTCGTGTACCGGTGACGTTCGTGCGTTCGTATTCCGGATTGGGACGGTTGCTGAAATCATAATACCCGGCAAGGTGGAGTACAAAATCTGCCCCGCCATGATCCTTTATGCATCGCACCACCTCTCTCATAGTTTCCCACCGGCTCACATCCACCTGTGTCCAGCGCAGATTGTCATATTCGGGAATTCCCGCTTCTTTTTGCGATCTGCGGGCCAGGCAGAAAAGGCGAAATTTCCCTTTTGCCGCCTCTATGACGTGGCGTCCAATAAATCCTGAGGCCCCGGTGATAACCAGCCCCGGCAGTTTCTGGTTCATGATTGCTCCCATTTTGGTGTGTGTTGATGATTAAGCAAACGGGATGGGTATCAAAAGATCATCTGATATCCTGCAATCTGCTGTGATGCAGTCCGTTACAGATGGTCTGATGCAACTCCGTCATTTCTGCGCTGCCATTTCTTAAAGCGTGCGTAAACCCAAATGACCACAATGCACATTAATCCGTCCAGTATTCCGGATAAAAGAACAACCCAGATTTGATTTACCATCAGAAAATAAATCCCGAGAAATACAGCGGCAGAGCCTTTAACAAGAATAGTAAAGGGAATCAGGCATTCATTCTTCAGGGGGTTTTTTGCCGCCATAAGATATGCCGCTGCCATCAGAATGTGAAAGATTCCGCCCTGTGTGGGGAAAAAACGTTCGCTGCAATGATTAAAACCTGCAAAAATCATCACCGGTTCCGGTTGAATAATCAAACCGATCCCCACCATAATACTATGAATCCCAATGGCAATGAGCACCAGGGAGAGCAGTTGGGCAGGATGCGTCCAGATTTCTTTGAAAAAATCCTTTTTCGTTGATTGTGTTTCCATTTGTTGATCCTTGTCCTGCCGGATTGCTTTCCGAACTGGTTAAATTAGGATATCAAGTGATGCCTTGCCAAAATGTCTTCCCGGTCTGCAGTGGGCAGTTCGAATGTGTTATAGAATAGGTGGTTCAATATCATGATTGTTTCGGGGGTTCCGGATTCAGGCGTCCATTGGCATAATCCGTAATAATGTCTTTCACAAGGCCCTGAAGCCAGGGTATGGTTCGAATACCCGCCGCATCCAGCTGTGCAGATTCCCAGCACGTCAGACCGCCGCACAGCAGGGTTCCAACGCCATATCTGACAAGCAGTGCGATTCTGGCCGGTGGATTCATATCCATAAGGCTGATGGTATGCGTCTGATATTCTCCCGTGACCCTGTCAAGCGTAATCAGTTCAATTTCCTGACAACAGTCAAACCTGGGAGAGATATGTCCTTCAAACACGGTAACAGCAAGGTTTTCTTCAGCTGTTCCGGCCGGTGAGGGGACTTCCTTGTTTTTACTTACAGACATTGATGGTTATTCCGCAGAGGCAGATTGACAGACTCCAGGCACCTGGTAATTTCCCATGGCTGAATCCACGATGAGCTTTCATTGAATTCAGTCTGCCGAAGGGCAATTATCTCCGGCCTGGTTTGTAGCCGGGAATTTCCGGCAAATAAGAAATTTACTCTTCACTATTGTAGCAGAATACTCCGCAGTTCAGGCAGCGGCCGGATTCATATTGTGCATCCTGACGGTCAATTGTCCCTTCCACTTCCTTGAAGGTTCCAAGCCTGTCCGCCAGTGTGACCACCGGTTCATGAACCTTTGGCCGTTCAGTGATCCCGGCAATACTGTCATGCAGTGATCCGGGAATAAAATCTTTCTGTCGATCCTGGATGGCTGGAATGGTGCCGTCTTCCAGGTAATAATGGATGGACCGTGCAGCGTATCTACCGCCGGCGACCGCCTCAACAACCAGTCCGGGACCGGTATAACAGTCACCAGCCGTAAACACAAACGGCAGATCAGTCTGCAGGGTTGTTTCCGGGGCTTCGATGGTATTCCAGGATGTTGTCGCCACTTCCGCGCCTGCCTTAGGGAGAAAGTTCATATCCGGAAACTGGCCGACAGCTTCGATGGCAAGATCGCAGGGAACGATTTTTTCCGACCCCGGAATCGGAACCGGTCTGCGGCGGCCGCTGGGATCCGGTTCACCCAGTTCCATCTGCAGGATTTCCATACCGGTGATATGTCCGTTTTCTCCAATGAACCGATTGGGTGCACTGAGAAACATGAAACGAATGTTTTCTTCTTCAGCAGCCACAATTTCAGCGGGATTGGCGGGCATTTCATCCCGGGACCGTCGGTAGACGATGGTCACTTCTTCTGCCCCAAGGCGCAGGGAGCATCGGGCAGCATCAATCGCAGTATTGCCACCGCCGATGACGACGACCCGTCGACTGATTTCTTCCAGTTCGCCTCGATGAAATTCTTCCAGAAACTTGATGCCGCTGGTGATGCCGTCCAGATCATGGCCGTCAATTTTCAGACTGTGCTCACTCCAGGCACCGACACCGAGAAACACGGCTTCAAATCCTTCGGCAAGCAGGAAATCGAGTGTAAAATCTTTACCGAATTCCACATTGATCGTAGTATTAATCCCAAGATCAAGAATGCCCTGGATTTCCCAGTCCAGAATCTTTTTCGGAAGACGGTATTCGGGAATTCCGTAGCGCAGCATGCCGCCCAGGGCCGGTTTGCGTTCAAAAATTTCTACTTCATGTCCCAGCCGGCGCAGATAATAAGCCGCTGAAAGACCGGCGGGACCGCTCCCGATGATGGCCACCTTCTTGCCGCTGGGGGGAGCAACGGGAACCGGAATGCGTTCTTCCTGCTCCATCTCCCAATCTGCCACAAAGCGTTTCAGATAATTAATGGCCACCGGCTCATCATTTATCTGCCGGCGGCAGGCCAGTGCGCAGGGTTCGGGACAGACCCGTCCGCAGCTCAGCGGTAGGGGATTGCGTTCCTTGATGGTCAGAAGGGCTTCCCGGTATTTCCCTTCATTGATGTAATGAATATATCTTGGTATGTTAATCTGGGCCGGACATTTCTGGCGGCAGGGGGCCAGGCATTCCGTGTACTGATTCCAGTGCAGAATTTTGGTCGTAGCGGAAATAATGGATATGATGCCTTTGGGACAAACCCGGGCGCATTCCCCGCACCCGACACAGCGTTCCGGATGAAATATCGGAAGCCTGTCCGGACCCATGGTAATGGCGTTGAATTTACAGGCTGCAACACAGGTACCCAGCCCGATACACCCATGATCACATTTTACAGGCCCGTTGTACAGCATCATTGCGGCACGGCAGTCCTGGAAACCGGCATATTCGTATTTCCGAAGAGCACGATTGCCTCCGCTGCAGTCCGGTTCAGCAATCTGAGGTTCTGCGGATCCGGCACTGATACCCAGATAGTCCGCCACCTGCTCTTTCATTTCAGCGGTACCCGCCACACAGGCATTGGGTGATGCGTTGCCAGCCACAATGGCTTCAGCACAGGCTGCGCACCCGGCAAACCCGCATCCGCCGCAGTTGGCTCCCGGCAGCATATCCAAAACCCCCTTGATGCGGGGATCTTCATCCACTCTGAATACCCAAGCAGCAATTCCGAGTCCGATTCCTGCCGCCGTTCCAATAGCCGTCATTACAATTACCGGTATGAACATCTCTGATCCTTAAACTGAATTTTAATATTTTGGGAGTATCGATTGGAAAAATTGAGAACCATCACTCATTCATTTCTAAACCATGCCTGAAAATCCCAGGAATGACAGCGAGATGATGCCTGCTGTCACAAGGGCAATCGCGGTTCCTTTCATAAATCCCGGGACCGGTGCAATCTGCAGCCGTTCCCTGATTCCGGCGAAAATCAGCAGAGCGAGTGTGAATCCGGCCGCACTGGAAACGGAATACACCAGCATCTCCGCAAAGTTGAATCCGTTGCGCACATTCAGAAGTGCCACACCCATCACTGCGCAGTTGGTGGTTATCAGGGGCAGGTAAATCCCAAGCGCATTGTACAGGGTGCGGCTCTGTTTTTTCAGATAAATCTCAACCAGCTGAACCACAGACGCGATGATTAGAATGAAAACCAGCGTCTGGATGAACTGCAGATGAAAGGGTTCAAGTATGAAACGGGTTGCCAGCCAGGTGAAAAGTGAGGAAAGGGCGGTGACAAAAATTACCGCCGTTCCCATCCCGATCGATGTATCCATACTTTTTGATACACCGCAGAAAGGACAGTTGCCCAGATACTGTGCCAGCAGAATGTTGTTGACGAAAATCGCACTGACGGCCAGAAGAATTAAATCCATATTCAATATTTCCCGGTTTTCAAGTTTTTAACATTGTTTGCGGTCAGCTCTGGATCATACCGCCGGATTTGCGCAGCGTGTTCATAAAGCCCAGCAGCAGTCCCAGACAGATAAAGGCACCCGGTGCCCGTACCATAAAGGCAAAAGGTTCAAATCCTGATCCAAAAAGTGCATGACCAAACCAGGTCCCGGCTCCCAGAATTTCACGGATACTGCCCACTGCTGTGAGTGACATGGTGAAACCCAGCCCGATTCCGATTCCGTCCAGCCCAGAAGCAATCACCGGATTTCTGGATGCAAATGCCTCTGCCCGTCCCAGAATAATGCAGTTTACCACGATCAGCGGGATGTAAATCCCCAGCTGTTGGGACAGACCGAAGAAATAGGCCTTCAGAATCATTTCAACAATGACCACCAGAGTGGCAATGATGACAATGTAACTTGCGATCCGGACTTTATCCGGGATCAGTTTACGCAGACTGCTGATAAACATATTTGAGAAGAGCAGTACAAATGTCACCGACAGTCCCATGCCCAGACCGTTTTCCGCAGACGCCGTCACGGCCAAGGCCGGGCAGAGTCCCAGTACCAGTCTGAATGGCGGCAGATCCTGCCAGAATCCTCGCAGCAGTATGTTCAGATATTTCATGTTCAGCCTTTCATTCTGCCGGATTCTGCTGATCCGGCGACAGGATTTTTGTGATTAGGGATTCATGATACTTTTCAAACAGGGTTCTGGCCTGATCGGTCCCGTTCAGTACCGCACGGGTGGAATAGGTGGCACCGCTGATTCCGTCAATAGGTCCGCCGTCGGATACCAGTTTGACAGGCTCGGACAGGGGAACATTGTGCCACTGGCTTCGAAACCCGTCTTCTTCAATGCGGGAACCCACGCCGGGGGTTTCCTGATGCTGTATGATTTCCATACCGGTAAAATTCGCATTCAAAGGATCAATACCCAGCATGATAACCACATCGCCACCATAACCCCCGGCACCTGTGACTTCCATAGCAATTCCTGAAATGTTTTCATTGTCCTTAAGATAAAACACCGGAACGGACCGGTCTCCGTCCTCGATGAATGTTTTGTTCTTCAGCAGGGCATCAGGCGGCTGCTGAAACAGTTTTTCCAGTGCCGGCCCTCGAATATTCAGATCTTCCTGGGCCGTAATCTGCGGATCAAGGTGGTGTTTCAGTCCCGACAGGGTTCCGGCAGAAATACAGCAGATGACGGCAAGTGTAATGGACATTCGCAGAATCTCATGCATGACTGATCTCCTTAATGCCTTTTACGGACGGTTTAATTTTATCCAGCAGAGGGGCAATGATGTTGATCAGCAGAATCGTGAAAGCCAGGCCGTTGATATGGCTGGAAAGGGAGCGAATCAGCACCAGCAGCACTCCCCCGGTAAATCCGTACAGCAGCATGGAAATCTGATTAACCGGTGAAGTTGTTGAATCCGTAATCAGAAAAAAGGCAGCCAGCATCGTTCCGCCGGTCAAAAGATGGAACACCGGTGTGGCGTACTGATCGGGATTCAAACTGTAGAACAGCAGTCCCATCAGAAGAACTCCCGCCAGGAAGGAGACGGGAATCTGCCAGGGAATTTGGCGAAGGGCCAGAAGCAGCAGTCCTCCCGCAAGGATATAAAGGGTCATCCCTGTTCCAATTTCGGCTACCTGGGATCCCAGCAGCAGATCCAGTTTGTCATACCATCCTTCTGCATAGGCACCTGCCGACTTGACGGCCTGCAACGGATCAATCATCTTTACGGGCCAGTCAAAATTCAGATGGGCCTGGGTGAGATCAAAGCGTTTGGGCCAGCTGACCTGCAGCATGGCAAGACTCAGAATTACCGGATGCACAGGATAGGAACCCAGTCCTCCGAACAGGTTTTTGCCAAGGACAACCATCAAAAAACAGCCGCACAGGATGATCCACCATGAAGTGGAAGGAGGCAGCATCAGTCCCAGCAGTACACCCAGAAGAACACTGTGCATATTGTGGACATTATCGGTGTTGCCCATCAGACGGTGACTCAGCTGATCAAAGACAACGGAAAATATAACGGACAGAGAAATTATGCGCAGGCTGTCAGTTCCGTACCGCAGCAGACTGGCTATTACCGCCGGTATCAGTGCTGTCAGAAGCAGCAGGTGGATTCTCAATATACTGTTTCCATTGTGCCAGTGGGGATTTGATGCTACATTCAATCTGTGGTTGGTATTCATCTTCGTTTTTTCTGTATTTATTGCTGAGTTGAATTAACTGGACGAGGGGTCTGTGTGCCGGACAGACAGCCGAACAAAGGCCGCACGCCAGGCAGGCTTCAGGATGGAGACTTTGGGCTTTTTCAAAAAGACGATATTCCGTAAACCGGGCGATAAGGTTCACCTGCAGATGTACCGGACAGGTCTGCACACATTGTCCGCAGTTGATGCAGGGCTCATTGCCGACATCCGGAATTTCATCGGCTCCGATAGCAACCAGTCCGTCCGTATCGGAAGTCACGGGTGTCAGTTCACTGTACTGGGCAACCCCCTGCAGCAAACCTCCGACAATAATACGGTCAGTGCGGTTGATGTCAATTTTCAGTGCTTCCAGAATATCGGAAACCGCAGTACCTATGGTGCACTGTACCGTAACCGGTTTTTGAAGCTGACTGCTGATCACTGAAATATATTTTTTCGTTTTAAGGTGCCCCGATTCAACCGCATCCGCAATGGACAGAAGCGTTTCTATTGACAGAACAGCTATTCCGTGATCTGTCGGCGAATCTTCCGTCGGCACCTGCACCCCTGTCAGACGGGCAATCATTTTGTTTTCCAGACGGTCTGAATATTTCCTGCCGATCTGATGGGTTTCAAACCGGGAGGGCATTTCGGCAGCATCAAAGCTGAAGGACTGATCAAGAGTGAGTATCAGTTTTGCAGCAGGAGACAGCTGCTTCAGAATCTGAAATCCCTGCAGAATTTTCTCTGTCTGCTGTTCAAGAAGGAGTCGCTGAATTCGGATGCCCGGTTCCGGATCATAAGCCCGGACAATAACGGTATCAATACTTTTTCTCTCCTTGACCTGTTCTTCGGTGCCTGTTGTCCAGGGACATATAACCCCCATGGCATTCAGCCGCTCCTGGATCAGGAGATCAGCTGATCCGGGCTTGTACTGGTCCAGCAGTTCCTGGAGAGAGAACGCAGTTCCCTCCTGAGATCGAATCATCATGGCAGGAGCATTTTCTCCGGTTTCGGTCCAGATGGGTTTCAGATCTTCCACGATGCCCGTGACCGGAGTATGCAGGCACAAGCCGGTCCGGCTGCGTGCAATGATTTGATTGGCGCGGACAGTGTCGCCCACTGATGTAACGGGTTTGTAAAGAATTCCACAAGGGCCGGCGAGAGGCAGAACAACATATTCCGGATCCGGGAGCTGCCTGATTTCCGGCTCAGTTTCCCATTGGCGGGAACCTGTGATATTGCCGGGCAGGCGGGACGTCAGTTTTGAGAATGGCAGCACAACTTCAATTTCCTGTGTTAAAATGTGTTTTGAATTTCTTCAGGTCGAAACTACGGATTCAGATCAGCGTGACAAGTGACAACTGCCGCAGGCAGGTTCTTCTTCACTCAGCGTGCCGATCTGACGGCTGCGGTGACAGTCAATACACTGCTGATGATAGGCATGATTTACCGATTGAGCCGAATGACAGAAACTGCAGTCCTGATCATGGATGGCGACCAGTTCCGGATGAGGTGTCTGGGAAATCAACCGTTCTTCATCAGTGCATTCTACCGCTTCATCGCTGCAGTCCAGCATATCATCATGACAGTCGCTGCAGTAGGTACGCTCTTGTTTTTGGGATTCACCGGGATGGCAGGTCCGGCAGTTGGAAGCCTGGGACGGATCAGCAAAAGTGTGACAGTTGCTGCAGTCGTCTTCATGGATTTCAACCAGGTCTTCATGTTCAAAATCTGCACCTGATTCAATATCATCATGACAGTCCAGACAAGTGACCAGCTCTCCCAGTGATACGAGACTGTGATGACAGGTTGAACAGTCTTCGGTGGAAGCCGCGTGGGCATCATGATCGAACATAATGTTTCCGGCAGTGGATTGAAAGTAGTTGCGCCGTGCGGATACAGATTCCGGCAGGCTGCAGGTGCTGACCACCAGCAGAATTCCGGCCAGTACGAGGGTGATAAGCGTGATCACTCGACCTTTTGTCTCAGATGATTTACCATTCATTGCTGTCTTCCAGTATTATTCGGGTTTTGTCAGCTGGATCTATGGCATGCCAGTGGCATCCGGCCCGGGTACAGATATAAAAGGGAACCCTTAAATTGGAAACACCCACCAGCAGGCCGGCAACGCGGGCGTCCCCGTTCTCACATTTCATGCCTTTGACAATTAATGATTTATGACATTCCGGACAAATCAGATCCTTTACTTCCATGCCTTCCGGAATTTTCAAACGGGTTCGGGAATGATATACATTCAGACGGGGATTTAATTCCAGACTTCCGCGGTTGCCCTGTGGGTCAATGACTTCCAGTGTCAGCACATCGTCGCGGGTCAGCTCGGTTTCGCAGAAGGGGCAGTAGGTACGGAGATAGGTCCCCGTTTTCAGCTGTGCGCGGTCATTGTATTGATGGGGCTCCCAGTACAGGTTTTCCCAGCTTTCGGATTTTTGATCCTTTATATCTGCCATACGGGCTCCTTCATGCTTTCTTTTTATAACTCAGTCTGATCGATCTGAATAACATCAGATATGCAACAGTACACCCAAGAATGATGCCAGTTTTGAGGATGGAAAGTAACTCATATTTAAACAGTCATATAAAAGCGACAAATCAAAATTGCACTCTTTGTTGAATGAAACAATGTTGCAGACATGCAACATTTGGCGTTGCATATGATGCAGTGTTGCAACGTTTCTGAAACATTGTTGCGCGAAGGGTTAAAAATGGCTTGTCAAACCGAACTGGCTGCAGGCGGGATGGGCAAATTTCTATATCGGTTTTATCCCGTTTATTTTGCTGCACGCCAATGGAGGGTCAATGTCGGCAGTTTAAATATTTTTGGGAATTTCAGTGCTGGAGAAATTCGACCGGCAGAAAAAAGCCGACCTGAATCAGGCCGGCTTAGTAATGGAAACTGGTCTCTCACAATTCGACCCGGAGCAACGCCGGCGGTCGGGTGAAAGAGCAGTGTTTGATTTTTTTTACAACGGGCAATCAGATAAATCACCCGTACAGATAACCTTGCCCTAGAGAGTTCCTCCGGGGCTTAATATGGCTATGCTACTGTCACTTTTCATGCAGGTCCCTCCTATTTTAGTGCTAAAATAGAACTGTAATAACAGCTGTAATTTGGCAATTTGAAACCATATTTGCCAACAGATACCTGAAGCTGTTAAAATGTTCCCTGGCGCAAGCGGCGGGGAATTCACCCTATCACACTCGTCAGTCAGGAGACGGATTAAAAATCCGCCGGCTGGCGGATTAACAGGCAGAATGGAATTAACACAACTGCTTCCAAGGACTTAATGAAAACAAAAATTCTGATTGGTTTTTTTGTATTTTCCGGATTGTCCGCCCAATGCGACTGGTCCGGTGACGGTTTGCTGGATATCCAGGATTTGATTCAAATGGTTGACTGTATCCTTGAACAGTGCTGGGATGGTACACCATGCGAGTGGAATGATGACGGAGCCTTGGATATTCTTGATTTGGTTATAGCCGCAGACTGCATTTTAAATGACTGTTTTGATCCAACCCCGCCGTTTGAAAATATTCCAGCTGCAGAGGATGTCATCATGTACGAGGTGAATCTGCGGGCGTTCAGCAGTTCCGGCACATTTGAAGGAGTCACAGCCCGGCTGGATTCGCTGGCTGCACTTCAGATCAACACTCTCTGGCTGATGCCTATCCATCCCATCGGCAGCATCAATTCCGTCAATTCTCCCTACTCGGTCCAGAATTACCTGGAAGTCAGTTCAGAGTATGGCAGTTTTGAGGATTTTCAGGCTTTGGTCGCGGCTGCTCATCAGATTGACATGGCCGTTGTTTTGGACTGGGTTGCAAATCACACAGCCTGGGATCACCCGTGGATCTTTGAAAATCCGGAATGGTACTCCCAGGACGAATTTGGAAACATCATACATCCGCCAGGCACCAACTGGATGGATGTAGCGGATCTGAATTATGATAATCCGGAAATGCGGCTGGCAATGATTGATGCCCTGCGATACTGGATCACTGAAGCAGATGTGGACGGTTTCCGCTGCGATGCCGCGGATATGGTGCCCTTTGATTTTTGGGAACAGGCCATAGACAGTTTGTATGCATCCGTTGACAGAGACCTGATCCTTTTGGCTGAAGGTTCCCGCAGTGATCATTTTACTGCCGGATTCCAGCTGAATTACGGCTGGGATTTTTATGGAAATCTGAAAAATGTGTACACCGGGTCAGCGGCCGGATCGGTATTTTCCGTCCATTCTGCCGAGTACATTGGTATTCCGCCCGGCTGTCACAAACTGCGGTTCACCACCAATCATGATGAGTCCGCCTGGGACGCCACACCTGTCGTTCTGTTCAACGGCATTGATGGGGCTCTCAGTGCATCCGTGATTTCCGTATTCCTGGGAGGGGTTCCGCTCATTTATACCGGCCAGGAAGTCGGAACGGCCGGCAACATCCCCTTTTTCAGCCAGGATCCCATTGACTGGGACCAAAATCCTGAGATGCTGCAAGCCTATACGGAATTGCTGACGCTGTATCATGATGAGGATGTTTTCCGGTTGGGTACCATGGAAGGGTATTATGATCAGGATGTGGTGGCCTTCACCCGGTCGCTGCCGGATCTACAGTTCCTGGTTTTTGTGAATGTCCGGGATACCGATGTGCAGTATGATGTACCCACCCTGCTGAGAATAACACCATGGACTGAATTGGACAGCGATTCGGAGGAGTACCTGCCCTCGTGGCTGAACATCAACCCGTATGAAACCCGAATGTATTCAAGGCAGATTCCATAGGATGTTTCTGTTAAAGGTTATCAAATTAATAAGCCTGTATATTTTATTGATACTCAGCAGGTTGACTGCCAACCCCGTTTGCCCGGAAATCGGGCGGTATGGAATTTGCCCCTTTGCTCCGGTTGCCCCATGAATCGGAACAACAAAAACGGAGGGCTGCTCAGCAGGCTGATACCATCTGAATGAATATTTTAGGAATATCCGCTTTTTATCATGACAGTGCCGCTGCGCTGATTTGCGACGGTGAAATTAAATCCGCTGCACAGGAAGAACGTTTTTCCCGGATAAAGCATGATTCCGCATTTCCAAGGCAGGCAATTAAATTCTGTCTTGACGACAACGACCTTGGCATCTCCGATATTGATTATATTGTCTTTTACGAGAAACCTTTTCAAAAGTTTGATCGGCTGCTGCATTCATATCTTCAGTATGCGCCTGCCGGACTGTTTTCATTTTTGAAATCCATGCCGGTCTGGCTGAAACAGAAATTGTGGATCAAGGACAGCATTGCCCGTGAACTGGGCTTTGAAGGAAGCATCTTGTTTCCGGAACACCATGAATCCCATGCCGCTTCTGCATTCTTCCCCTCTCCGTTTGAAGAAGCTGCTTTTCTGACCATGGACGGTGTTGGGGAATGGACCACCACCAGTTTTGGAACTGGCGCGGGAAACAAGGTTAACATCCACAGTGAACTGCATTTCCCGCATTCGCTGGGTCTGCTGTACTCCGCATTTACCTACTTCTGCGGTTTTCGAGTGAATTCCGGAGAATACAAACTGATGGGACTGGCTCCGTACGGCAAACCGGTCTATGCTGATCTGATCCGTGAGAAACTGATTGATTTGAAATCGGACGGGTCGTTCAGGATGAATATGGATTATTTCGGATACGGTTCCGGTCTGAGAATGACGCGCCCCGAATTTGCCGAATTATTCGGCGGTCCCCCGCGAAAACCGGAGTCAGAAATTACCCGGCGTGAAATGGACCTGGCCCGGTCAATTCAGGATGTGACCGAAGAAATCATTCTGAAAATGGCACATCATGTGTTTAAACAAACCGGAATGAAAAATCTGGTTTTGGCAGGCGGTGTGGCACTGAATTGTGTAGGCAACGGGCGGCTGCTTCGGGAAGGACCCTTTGAAAATATCTGGATTCAGCCGGCTGCCGGAGATGCCGGCGGAGCACTGGGCGCTGCGTTGTTTACTTGGTACACGTATCTGGGCAATAAGCGCTCAGCAGACAATGTGCATGATTCTCAAAAAGCATCGGTCCTGGGACCGTCTTTTTCAGAAGAGGATCTGAAGTCTTTCTGTTCACAGAAAAACATTCAGTATCACTATTATCCGAATGAGGATATATGCAATGCCGCAGCAGATTTCCTGGCGAAGGGCAAAGTGATCGGTTGGTTTCAGGACCGCATGGAATTTGGTCCGCGCGCCCTTGGCAGCCGAAGCATCATCGGTGATGCCCGCTCTCCCCGGATGCAGTCGATCATGAATTTGAAGATAAAATTCCGCGAAAGTTTTCGTCCCTTCGCCCCGTCCGTACTGGCGGAGAAAGCGGATTTGTATTTTGACATGGATGTTGCGAGCCCGTACATGCTGCTGACAGCTCCTGTGCACGAAAACCTGCGGAAAACGCCTGGCGCAGGCCGTTCCGGCATCGACACTGTCAACGATGTCCGCTCGGTGATTCCTGCGGTCACCCACGTGGATTATTCCGCAAGAATTCAAACCGTCAGTTCTGATGATCACCCGCGCTATTACCGGATGATTGAGCTGGTTTATGAAAAAACCGGCTGTCCGGTGATTATCAACACCTCTTTCAATGTACGGGGAGAGCCCATTGTGTGCACACCGGATGAGGCCTTTCGCTGTTTTATGAGAACCGATATGGACGTTCTGATAATGGGTCGGTTTCTGATGAAGAAATCCGAGCAGATTCCGCTTCCGCAGGACGAAGACTGGCGAAAACAATATGTTCTGGATTAACAAATTTGGTTGAACGCGAGTATGGTCTGCACCGGGTTTGTTTCAACAGTCATGCGGATCGAAGAATTACTCAGTAAAATTCCGAGGGGTGAAACATGGTTTGGTGTGCAGGGAAAAATCAAATTATTGATCACTTGTTATGCTGATTGAAGATATTAAACAGAATGTGCTGAATAAAAATGCCGAGGACTACTGGAAATTCGGGCTGACCATCGGTGTGTTTGCATTGGCAGCGGGAGCCGCCATGTTCTTTTTTTCGATGGCGTATTACTGGCTGCCTGTGTTGATCGGACTGGCTTTACTGATCATTGGGCGAATAAGTCCGTCACTGCTGAAGCCGGTTTATATTGCTTGGATGAGCCTGGCGGTCGTTCTTGGATTCATCGTGACAAGAGTGCTGCTCTCGCTGGTGTTTTTCCTGGTGTTTACACCCATTGGCATGATCCGTCGGCTGGCTATTCGGCCGCTGCTGGAACTGAAGCCGGATCCGAAAGCAGAGACCTATTGGAAACAAAGATCTGCCGACGACTATCATCCTGAGTTTACCGAGAGACAGTATTGATTTTCTGATCCGGCGGTTACAGTAGATTGGCATCTGAATTGAGAGAAAAAATGAGTAAGCTATCCATAATACAGGAATTTCTGATTTTTCTGAAAACCCATAAGAAAACATGGATGATACCCATTGTGGTTCTGCTTCTGCTGCTGGGATTCATCATTGTTGTCAGTCAGGGCAGTGCGCTGGCGCCATTCATCTATACGATTTTTTAACCGAATCTGAACCACTGAACCCGGATATCATGATGAAAAGACAAACCCTCTTTTTTTCCGTTGCTGCAGGGCTGCTGCCGCTGGCTGCACTGGTGCTTCTGGAAGTTCTGCTTCTGGTTTTCAATTTGTTTCCCCAGACACCGCTGTTTGAGGAACAGATCCGCGATGACCGGAAAGTAACCGCTGTAAATTCCAGAATTGGTGAGCGGTATTTTAACAAAAAAACCATCCCGGTTCCCAATTTGTATCCGCAGACGTTCAGTACGGAGAAACCGGAAGGCACTTTTCGGATTTTCTGTCTGGGCGGTTCCACCACTGCCGGATTTCCCTATGAAATGACCGTTCCCTTTCCCCGCCAGCTGCAGTTTCTGCTGGAAAATGAACATGCAAACCGCAAATTTGAAGTAATCAATCTGGGTCTTTCCGCAATCAACAGCTTCACTGTTCTGGACTGGCTGCCGGAAATTCTGAAACAGCAGCCCGACCTCGTCTTGATTTACATGGGCCACAACGAGTTTTACGGTGCATATGGAACAGGCTCCACGATTTCTTTTGGACATCAGGGCTGGCTGGTGCGGACAATCCTGAAAATTCGGAAATTGCGGCTGGTTCAGATGCTGAACACCGCGGTGTCAGCCCTGACGCCGAAGTCTGACGTTATGGAAGACGCCACAGTAATGGAAAAAATGATCAATGACCGGTTTATTGCCGCAGACTCCAGACTCCGTGAGGTTACGCATACGAATTATGAAAGAAATCTGGAGCTCATTCTTGGCCTGTGTACCGCGAAAAACATTCCGGTGGTTGTCAGCAATCTGGTCAGCAATCTGGCAGATCAGCCCCCTCTGGATTCCAGCCGTCAGCCAGACAGCAGCATCACTGAAGCCCTGAAATTTTACCGGCAGGGACTGTCAGCCATAAGCAGTATGGACAGCGTTCAGGCGTTTGAAGCGTTCAGGACTGCCTGCGACAGGGACGCAGTGCCGTTTCGCGCCGGAAGCAGACTGAACGCCATTATATCAGAGACGGCCCGAAAATTCGATGTGCCGATGGTGGACATGGACCGGGCATTCCGGGCAAACTCCAGGTTCAGCATCCCAGGGAAAAACCTGTTCTGTGATCACCTCCATCCCAATCCGATTGGATACCGCATCATGGCCAATGAATTCCGGAAAGTTCTGGCAGCAGAAAAGATTCTGCCGGGGAATGAACATGACCGATGGAATGGAATCCGTCCTCTGATGGTCACGGAATTAGACTGGGAGATCGGCGCGGTCCGTATTTTCAAACTGAAACATCACTGGCCTTTTGAAAACAAACCCGTGGATTATGACAGCTATCCACCGCTTGTAAACTTGGAAACTGCAGGGATTGCCAAAGAATACCTGTTCAGCCATCATGTCTGGGGCCGGGCACATGCGGAGATGGCATCCGTTCATCTGCAGAATAATGCTCCTGAAAAAGCATGTGCAGAATACCAGGCAATATTGACTGAATATCCGGATAAAACGGAGTATTATCCCATGCTCATTGACTGCGCCCGTTCAATTGGGGCCTGGACACTGGTGGAGCACACCTGCTATCGCGCATTGAACTGGGTGGAAGAAAAGGGAATGATCCACTATCATCTGGCGGTTGCCCAGCGTATGACCGGCAGGATTCAGCAAGCATTGGCAACTGTTCAGATCGCGATGAAATCACCGAGCCTGAGCCGGGAGCAGGCCACAGGCATCTACTTCTTGTACGCATCTCTGCTCGTTGATACTCGGGAATTTGACACCGCCCGCCGGATCCTGGAAGATATTCAAAACAGGGAGCCGGACTATGAACCGGCACGGCTGCTGCTGGAACAGATATCAAATTAACCGATCGGAAGTGGTTTGATGCATTTTTCCGTGAACCCTTTCAGTCCGGTGATAAACGAATCTGTTTGCCAGTAATATCGATCGATGAAAATCATAAAAGCGCAAAGAGAAGATTTTCAGAAAATTTGGCCCATTTTCCAGGAAGTGGTTCGCACCGGAACCTCCTATGCAATACCGAAGGATATCGGCTTCGACGCTGCCTGCCGTCTGTGGATGGATCAGCCCCGTGAAACGTATATTGCAGAAGAAAACGGACGGGTATTGGGGACTTATTACATCAAAACCAATCAAGACGGACCCGGAGATCATGTCTGCAATTGCGGATACATGGTCGCAGCGAATGCCAGGTGCCGCGGTGTGGCAACATCCATGTGTGAGCATTCGCAGATGACCGCGCGGGATATGGGATACCTTGCAATGCAGTTCAATCTGGTCGTTTCTGCCAATACCGGAGCCGTCAGACTGTGGAAGTCGCTGGGATATGACATAGCGGGATGTCTGCCCAAAGCTTTTCGGCATCCTCAGTTCGGATTCACGGATGCCTATGTCATGGTCAAACAGCTGTGAGTTGTATCAATTAACCTGTATCTCATGTCAAGCGGCTTTGGTTCCGAATCAAACAACCAGATCAATCAATCAAGACCGGCACTCCGTGTGCAGGTTGCACAAGATTGTGCATCGCGTCTGCCGACAGACAAATGTTCCCGGTTCAATTCCCCGTGGTGTGACATGGTATCAGGGACCATATCTGGCCTTGGCTGCAATACCATATGATATGGCCTGTCCACTGTAATTTCCGTTCAGTGACTGACTGAATGCCGCAGTTGCATTTTCATCAAAGACTCGAAACCCCTCAATTCCGTCTTGGGACATCTGCAGATACTGCCTGGTATATCGTCACAGCTAATCCGGATATTTCATGAGACTTCGTAATGAGATGATGAAAATTATTGATTCTACAAGGCATATGAAGAAAAATGAGTGAAATCGTACTGGACAGTACGTTGAGAACATTTTTCGAGTATAACGCTGTAGAATTGAGCAGATCCATCATCGGAATAGATTTCTCATGAAATATTCGGGCTAAATGCATTATAAACAGATACTCCGGTCCATAAATCCTGTGAAAAACTCAAAAAAAAGGCTGGCTGTATCAATCAGACCGTTTTATATTTTCTGTATTGGAAAGCCCTCAAAAATGCAGATGAATGATATGAAACAGACGAAAACAGATTTACGGCCAATCCGGAAAAGTCGGCCCCTGCTGGCTTGGATAACTGTGTTCAGTCTTGTTCTCAGTCTGGTCATTCCCGGTACTGAATTGTGCTGTGACTGCAGTTCAATTGGTTCCGCACAGCTGTCAGAAAGCTGCTGCTCTCTGCCCCCGGTACCTGATACGCCACCCTGCTGCAGTGATGCCGGCGCGTGTTCCGTTATGCCCTGCTGCGAAAACTGCACTGTGCATTCTGACAGTGACAATACCGAAAGTCTTCCGGCGCTGCTGTCTGAGGTTTTTCAATTTTCCAGTCCAAAATCAATATGCGATTTTACATCGGATTCTATTTCGCTGCCGACCCAATGCGGAATAAAGCCAATCGCATTGTTCAAGCCGGACTGGAAATCATCGGTATGCCCCCTGCATATTGCCACAACCGTTATTCTCTCCTGAGTTTACTCCAGTTTCAAAATACCTGATTCAGGTCAATTGTGATCTGCCTGAAATCCAATTGAATCGCATTTAACAGCACACGTCCTCTGAGCGTGGTTACCGCCAAGGCGCTGTGTCTGGTATTAAATGGGATTAAAAGTTTGCAGTGCGCAGTGGAAATCGCGGACCGCAAGAAAGACGGTCCAACGGCTGAAGCCGACCGATTTTGCGGCGGACAGTCGGATTTCAACAGTTTTCACACAGGCAGGTTGCTCTATGAGTACGATCATAAACAGATCTCAAATGTGATTAATAAAATTGGAGAAAAACATGAAATTCAAAAATTGGAAAACAACTTTAATATTTGGAATTATCGGCGTATTGACCATTTTGTCTGTGCCAGGCTGCAGTCAAAACAACGGTTTAAAACTGGGAGAGGATGTACCGTCTGAGGAATCCGTTACCCGTCTCGCTGCGGTAATGGACAGCCCGATGGAGTACAACGGCAAAACCATCGTTATTGAGGGGATAGTTTCTTCCCAGTGCGCAGCCCTCTGTGATTTTATGCTGCAGGACGGTCCCCACAAGTCCACCATTTTCCCGCAGGGATTCCAGATGCCCAAACTTAATAAAGGCCTGAAACTGAAGATACTGGCCCTGGTCACCAGCGGAGAATCCAATATTGTATTTTCAGCGCTTGGAATAGAGAGTGTTTCCTCATGACCTTTTTGAAAGTAGCCCGCAGTAATCTAAAGCGGAACCCGATTCGTTCGATCCTGACGGGACTCAGTCTGGCCATATCTGCTGCGACCATGGTTATTGTACTGGCGCTGGACCGAGGGTATTCCACGGCAGTGCAGGATGAACTGGTGGGGAAGACCGGGGTGCATATGTACATTACCAAGGATGGGTGCCCCATTGAAGCAGCCTCGGTAATTGCTCAGGGCGGACTGAGTCCGCTGTACGTGGCGGAAGATATTCTGGACACGGCGGAATCCGTTCCCGGTGTGGATGTCGTGATGCCCTTCAAGCTTTTTGCGATCACAACGGATGACGGACTCAGGACCGATATTTTCATGGGAATCACTCAATCTGTCGAAAAGGTGAAACCGGATTGGGAATATGCCCGCGGCGGCTGGTTTGAAAGTGATACCTCTGTCATTCTGGGTGCCGAAATGGCACGGATTGAAAATCTGGATATCGGCGACCTGATGTACAGCGAACATTTTGACCGGGAATTTGCGGTTTCCGGGATTCTCACACGCACCTACAGTCAGGATGACGGAACCTTTTTCCTGCCGCTTGACACAGCCCAAAAGCTGGTTGGACGGGAGGGAAAGCTGTCCGCAGTGGCCATAAAGCTCTCGAATATTTCACAGTTGAATGAAAGCCGTAATCAGCTTCGGGCCGCTCTGCCGCCTGAATATTTTGTGATTGGTTCAAAGGAACTGAGTGAAGGCATTCTAGAATTTTTCAGCTCCACCAGAGTGGTGCTTTACATCATGGCAGGAATAGCCATTCTGATATCGGTTTTCAGCATAATCAACACAATGCTGATGGCCGTTCTGGAGCGTCGACGCGAAATTGCCTATCTCAAATGCGTGGGAGCCGGTTCACTGGATCTGCTTCGTCTGATTGCTTTGGAAACACTTGTGATCTGCATCCTAGGCAGCGGTGCAGGCACACTCGCCGGAACGCTGGTAAGTCCGGCCTTTGGAAATGTTATGAGGAAATTCATCGCTGCATACGTTCCTTCCGGAAGTATTGCCGCTCAGGATGCCGGCATAATGGCGATGTCGTTTTTAGTTTGTCTGATGCTGGGTGTGGGCTGCTCACTGTATCCCGCCATTCAGGCATCGCGGATTGTTCCAATGGAGGTTTTGAGAAATGAATAGCGTACCTGTCATCCAACTGGAAAACATTACAAAGCTGTATCATCGCGGAAATGAAACTGTTCGGGCAGTGGACAACGCAACTTTGTCCGTTTCAAAGGGCGAATACTGTGCGGTCGTGGGCCCGTCCGGATCCGGCAAAACAACGCTGATGAACCTTATGGGATGTCTGGACCGTCCCACCAGCGGTCGGCTTGCCATTAACGGCCGGCAGGTTGAAGCCGCTTCTGAAAGCCGGTTAACCCGCATGAGGCAAAGCTCTATCGGATTTGTGTTTCAGCAGTTTTTTCTGATTCCGACACTTACGGTCCTGGAAAATGTCCGGCTGCCCGGTCTGTTTACGCACCATCAAACCGAAACCAAAGCCCGTGAACTGCTGGAAAGGGTGGGGCTGGAACATCGTCTGGATCACTTTCCCAGGGAATTGTCCGGTGGTGAAATGCAGCGTGCAGCGGTGGCCAGAAGCCTGATCAATTCTCCGCCCATTTTGCTTGCGGATGAGCCCACAGGCAATCTGGATTCGCGTAATTCTGAAACCATCATGATGCTGTTTGATCAGCTGAACGCAGACGGCATAACCATCATGGTGGTCACCCACAACCCGGTACTGGCAGAACGCTGCCATCGAAAACTTCATATCGAGGACGGCCTTGTTGAAGCATAACAAGGCATTCGCCGTCCTGCTGTTTTTCGGATTGGGATTCGGATCAGTTTACGTATCACTGGATGCGGACGGCCGGGTTCACTGGCAGAAAGGCAGGGAACCTCAGGGAGAGGTGAATGTGGTCAGTCTGTCATTTCGAAAAACCTTCTCTGATTCCAGAGGGGACCGGTTTATGATCGCCGGTCTGGCGGAAGCCGGGGAAGATCAGAAGGATATCGGACTGCATGAATTATACGGGCGGTACAAAGGCCCGCTTGGAAAATGGAATCTCACTGCCGGACGGTTTACACTGCCTTACGGACTGCTGAGCTCATACAGTTCAAAGCGTCTGCTCAGCGAGACCATTGATCACCAGACGCTGGGCATCCATGTGGATAACGGACTGCTGCTGAGCGGGGTGACCGGTCGGTTTGAATATGCTTTGTCTTTCACCCAGGGTCTGGGTGCCCATCATGATCCGACGTGGACCAGGCACGGCCTAGCCATGGGACGGTTGGGATTGGCTCTCAGCGACACGGAAGAAATTCTGGTAGGAATTTCAGGAGCCGCAGGGCATACGGCACGTCACAGTGATGCAGAATCCCTTGTACGGCGTGAGCTGATCGGAATGGATGCCACCGGTTACTGGGGGCCTGTTCTGGGACGCGTTGAACTGAATGCCGGCAGCATCGATTCAGAGTCATTCACCGGATTTGTGCTGCTGACCGATGTGGCATTGTCTCCCGTCAGTGAACTGATCTTCAGCGGCTCAGTTGTGAGACAGGCAGGCAAGGAGCAAAAATCCATTTTTGCCGGACTGCAGTACCGACTGCCGTGGTTTACGTTCGGGGCAGGAATTTATCATCACAATCATCATGCTGGAGAATCGTATGAAAGGCTTTCAATTCAGATTTATCGTCTTGTTAATTTTAATATTTAGTGCCGCAGAACTGTCGGCCCAGAATGTTTATCTTTGTGTCTGGCGCAATCCGGAGCGCACCATGACACGGCTGTTCCCAAAGGCGGATGACTACCGTACCGTCAATGTGGATATTTCACCTGAAGCCCGGGCGGAGATTGAAAAAACCATGGGGTTTGAACTCCTGCCCGGACAGCAGGAATCCTTTCAGTATTTTGAAATGCTCGATAAGGACAGCCGCCAGCTGGGTGTGGTCATTGCCGCATCCCAGAAGGGGGAATACGGTGCGGTGGAATTTGTGGTGGGCGTGGACAATCAGAACCGGATTGTGGGAATGTACATTCAGCGCAGCCGTGAGCGAGACCGCAGCTTCAAGAAAAAGGAGTTCCTGGAGCAGTTCACGGGACGGTTGATCGCTCCGGTTTCAGAGCTGGGTGAAGCCGCAGGTGGGAATGATTCCCCGGGCAGCCGTGCAGTTGTACGGGGGCTTCAAAAAGAATTCACCTCATATCTGCATCTGGTTGCAGGAAGCATCAAAGAAAATTCCGATTAACCAGATTTGCATACCGGCAGGGCATGCCGGCCGCAGACCCCCTCTTTGAATCTGCCAGTTGGCGTGGCGGGGAATTTCATTTCCCGGTGTGCAGCGGCTGATTTTTGAGAGCGGGTTTTGCGGGTGTTTTTAAATCAAATATTTGGAAATCCAAAAGAGGGTTTATGGAAGAAAAAGCACATCGGTGTCATCCATTATCAGGGGTGCATTTGGATCGTCGGAACCGCCGAATTCATACATCCCGCCGCTTTTGGTCAACGGCCTGTGAAATCCTTCTGATCCGCCGCCGTCCCAGGTCGTGACGTATATCCCTGCGCCTGAGAGACCGTCTGCCTGTGACAGTGCACCGGGTAAAAACTGAAATGTCACTGTTCGGGTTTCCGAATCCACGGAAACATCCGGCGCGGGGGTGACGGGAATCCCAAAACCGGACGTTCCGGAACCTGACGGTCTGTAAAGAGATTTCTGCCATCCGCCGGCATAAAACATATAATCCCAGTTAAATCCATCGGGACATTTTGAGTTCAGCAGCGGCAGGGTATCGGCACCCGTTTGTCCCGGCAGATCAATGAAAACGTGGAAAACCACGTGGTCAAATCCATTGGGCGGCATCCAGATTCGGGAAGTTTCCTTCATGGTGAGTTTGACCTGCAGATGATTTCCGGCTACAGCAGCTTCCAGTTTCAGAATGTCCATCTGCCCGCCAAAAGAAACATCTTCCGGAAGACGGTATGATCCCTGAGGACCGTGATCATCTCCGGCGGGATCAGCAATACCCACTGTTATGCTCCTGGCGGATGCGTCTGTTTTGAAAAAACAGGTGCGGGATGAGATCAGATGCACAGGATCAAAGATATTCAGACTGTGTGTGGTTTCCCGGAAAGGAAATCGATCAACAGGCAGGATGACCTGCCAGGAACCATCTGCCTGCGGCTGTATCTCCAGAGCATCAGTCAGTTTCCCGTCAATCACCAGCAGCAGTGTATCCGCTGCAGGACGCACAGTCCCTGTGATCAGAAAATCCTCTGTCAGCAGCTGTCCGTCAGGACACCGGTTCAATGATATCTGCATATCAGGCTTCGCGGCGTCATGCACCCCGTCTGCAATGAATACAGCTGCTGAGCGGGAGGGAAGAATCTGGGTGAGGGAGCCCTCCGCACTGCAGTGCCAGTTATCCTTTACTGCAATTCCATAAAGATTTTTCAGCACAGATCCAGGAGCCAGCCCAGTGGCGATATTGCTGATCAGTACCGGCTGATCAGCCGTGTTCAGGACAATCACGGCATCCTGATCCTGACTGCTGCGCTTGTACAAAAATGCACCCGGTCCCTGCTCGGTGTCACAGATAACGCGGAATCGACCCTGGCGGAAAACCGGCCAGGTTTTGCGAAGCTGAGCCAACTCCCGAATCAGCTGATAGGTTGGTCTCTCAGAATCAAAGTGATCCGTTCCGCCTGAATTCCAACCACCTGAAAACAAAGCCTTGCGCTGTTCTGAAAAATCCTGCTCGGATCCCTGGTAGATAACGGGGATTCCGGGGATGGTCATCAGCAGTACAAGAGCCTGATCTCTGGCCTGCCTTGAAGCGCTGCTGAGGAAGCGCGGGACATCATGATTGTCAATGAAATTGGTCAGGAGTTCAGGATTGCGATAGATATCGCTGTTATTGGCAGCGTTCAGACGGTAAGTCAAATGCGATGTGGGCTGTCCCTGGCCCAGCACCCGGCCGATAGTAAAATACAGCGGGAAATTGATCATGGACTTGACACCCGGTTTTTGGCTGCTGCCCTGATACGATGCCACTTGGCGGTCTCCGGAGTCATCCATGGCAGGAGAGCCCAGCAGGGCTTCACCAAATGTCAGAAAATTTTCCCGGCCGGTCACCCGGGCCACGTTTTCAATCCCGGGAGCGGCTTCACTGTCAGAATGGAGAAAATCATGCCAGAAATCCGGTTCCAGGTAAATAATGGTGTCAATCCTGAATCCATCCACTCCGGCCTTTTGTATCCAGCCGCCGTAAATCTGACGAAATGCCGCTCGCACCACGGGATTTTCGGTATTGATGTCATCCAGTCCGGACAGCTGATAGTAGATCCTCTGTACCGGATCGTTGTAATCCGATATGGAAGGTGTCCAGTGATAAATGGCCTGTGACCGCTGGTTGGGATCCAGGGGATTATTCAGGCTGAATGGATGCTCGGTTGGTCTGCTGACCGGTATTGAATGAGAATTGGGATAAAAATGAGAATCCAGATCATCGGGATCGTATTCCAGACCGTAATCAAAAAAATTGCCCGTATGATTCACGACAATGTCCTGTATCAAAACCATCCCGCGCCGGTGCAGGGCATCAGAAAGCTGCTGATAATCATTCAGAACACCGAAATGTTTATCCACTTCAGAAAAATTCTCAGCCCAGTATCCATGGTAACCGCCGTACCCAAGTTTGGGATCCCACCATTGGTTGGCAACAATCGGTGTCAGCCACAAGGCGGTAACTCCCAATCCCTGTATGTAGTCCAGCTGATCAATGATTCCCTGGATATCACCGCCGCTGAATTTTCGGTGATCTGCCGGATCGAATTCACCAGCTCCCTGATTGTTGTTGTCAGCATTGCCGTCGTTAAAACGGTCAACAAGGATAAAATAGATGATCTGATCTTCCCACGCCGGTGAGGGCACGTGGAGCAGCAGCTGATCCCTTGGTGCATTTTGGCAGCCCGTCACTCCAAGAAAGACTGTTAAAACCAGAGAAAAGAGGATTCTGTTTCGATTTTGATTCATTTGTATGGGTCCGTTTTTGCTGAAGAACTCAAACTGACCGGCCTGTATCATTCAGGCGGCTGACAAAGGTGTCCTTTGATTGAGAAACCGGCCGGAATCAGCCGCGGTCCTGATTCTCCTTTTTTCCGGCAATTACCATAATGGCAGTGGCCAGAAAGGGAATGGGTGTGGCATGAGGTTTAAACAGTGTTTTTCGCAGGAATTTCCGCAGAGGTGGCCATTTAATTACATCCATGGGGGCTGTGACGTACATGACATGCAATATCTCAAACCCCGCTTCGGCAAGAACACCCGTTATCCTTTTCCGGGTATAAATACGGGCCTTGGCAAAACGCTCATGAACCGGTTTCGGCAGCCAGGAAAAAAAAGGTACGCGGTTCCAAGGCAGCAGCGGCAGATATGCTCCGTGGGTCTCAAAAATCCACCATTTATTGGGGACTGTTACGGCAGCCATCCCGCCGGGTGTCAGGGCGCAATACATGTTTCCGGCAGCTTGAACATCGTCCTGAACATGCTCGAGAACTTCAAATGATATCAGGCGATCATACTTTTCAGTCCCCAGACTGTTTTGGGCATCTCCAACCTCCCCCCGGCAGTTTTCAATTCCGGATTGGGTCAGAGCATTCCGGAAGGCGTTGATTCCGGCTTCAGTAATGTCAATACCCACGCAGTCCCGAAATCGGCTGTGCAGTCGAAGCAGACTGCCGCCGTTGCCGCAGCCGACATCTATCAGTGACATGTCGGAATTCATAAATCCCGGGACAGATTCCAGCAGCGTGAGCCGCCGTTTGATTATGAAATCACCGTATTCAGCCGGTTTACCAGGAGCTGCTCTCAAGGAAAAAATCCCTTAATCAATTTCCAGGATCAATGCGACCAGCAATGTCGCGTCAAGGATATTCAGAACACCGTCATCGTTAATGTCTCCGCCGGCGAAATATTCCCCGTCAAGGATGTAACTGATCATTAATACGGCATCCAGTATATCCAGGCTGCCATCCAGATTCATATCACCTGCGGGGTCTTCCTGCGCTGAATTGTAACCGGAAAACAGTGACCCAAACTCGCCCGGTGACTGAAGAATACTGCTGCAGGACGGACTGACGTAATTTACTTCACCGCCCGGGCATTCCTGGTCACGGTTGGCAGACCACATGGACAGCATGCGCAGATTCACGCTGCTGCCGAAATCCATAAGTTCCTGTGCATCTGTCTGATTAAAAATCTCGGACTGCACATCGTTCATGCCGATCATGGGAGTAACACCGATTTTCTGCCATATTTCCTCTGATGAATAGTTGAAACCGGCATTGGTGTAGCAGTCGGTCAGCTGAGCATGAAGGCTCTGCGCCGCCTGCACGGCATATTCACCCATCTGGTTTTCGGGATCGGGGGCTGCATTGTCTCCGTAATCCATTGCCATGATATTGATTCCGGCCAGGCTGACACCCCATTCCAAAGCGGATTCAATCACAGCCAAACCGTCTGCGGTCAGTCCGGTGGGCAGGACCGGGAGCGTGTACCAGATATCCACTGGGCTGTTCATCATTTCCAGCTGTTCCTGAAGGATGGAAATGGCTTCCGACCGTCTCTGCACGGATGCTGGATCTGCCACCCAAAAGCCTTCAATGTCAAAATCAAGATGTGTCAGGTTCAGGGTACTGATGATTTCCATATAAGCATCGGCGAGATCAAATACATTCGAGCAGGCGGCAGCCAGCGGAAAATTTGCGGCTCCGCCCACGGACGGCATGATATCACCGCCGTTTTCCCTGAGCTGTCCGATTTCATTGTTGGCGATGATCCCCAGCATCAGGTCAGTTCCATATGCCTGCCCGTTCAAATCATAGTAGGTTCCCCAGCTGGGTTCACAGGCCGATCCGGTATGATCAACAATGAATCCCAGCACAAACCGGTTCACCCCGGTGCTGTCGGCATATTCCGTCAGACTGAGACCCGGCCAGCTGGTGACGTCTGTATAGGGTGCAAAGACACGCTGTCCCCAATGAACTGCCCCTTCACCGTGATCCGGTGCTTCGGCATACCCGGTTACGGTTATTGCCACGGGAGCGCTGGATGTACAGTTGTCAGGTCCAATACATAGATTAACAACCAGGCTGTACTGACCCGGTTCACTGATTGTTAAAACTGCATTTCCCTGTTGAGCATTCGGTGAGTCCGGTAAGATATCCGCACTGAATACAACGACATCGTTGACAGTGAGCTGCCAGTTGTCACCATTGATGCCCCACCACATGTTCCAGGATACATTCAGTTCCAGCGGCTCGCCCTGGAGCTGGTATTCTGCGGACATCCAATCAATAACGGGCATACCGGGAGGATCCTGTGCAATGGCTGCTGTTATCAGGGAAAAGGTTAAAATGAGTGAGAAAACGGGTTTTTCCATTCCTAAAATTGGGTCTAAACCACAGGATTAAGCAAAATGTATCGAAGCTTGCATCTGTCCCGAGTGATTTCGAATTTCATGTGTTTTATTGCCATTGATTTTGTGGGTCGGCAATGAACTGCTGCATGACCGGCAGTGTGATTTCTGCCAAGGCTGTTCTTTTTCCGGTGCGAAGAACCGTGGGAATATGCTCGGCCGGATCATCGCTCCAACTCCTGTTCGAATGATGCAAAACAAACAATATTCAAGGTCAGGATCCTGTGGATTCCGTGATTCCGCAGCCGACAGAAAGTTACAGTGGATACCCCCAGCGGCGAGTTCCCAAACGGCATGCATAATTCATTTATTGACATTCAAACAGCTTTTATTAATTATGGGCATATGCTTAAATTTGCCAATGGGAAACAAACCCGGAAAGGTGGGCAGGCCCCTTCATCACCGTCGAGTCCGTAGTGAGCCGGATATCAAGCTGTTTAAACCAGTTGGAACTCCCGGCCGACTTCTGGGTCAATGTGAGCTGACGGTAGATGAGCTGGAAGCCCTTCGGCTGGCCGATTTGGAAAGTATGTATCAGGAAGAAGCGGCTCGTCGAATGCAGGTATCCCGGCAGACTTTTGGACGAATCATCAGTTCAGCGCACCAGAAAGTGGCGGATGCGCTGGTTCACGGAAAAGCCATTCTAATAAAAGGAGGACAAGTTAATATGGTCAAAGATCCTGAAAGAATGGGTGCAGGCGGTTTCTGCATTTGTCCCAAATGCGAATCCAGGTATCCTCACCGGCGTGGGGTGCCATGTCAGGAACAGCGCTGTCCGAAATGTCATGCCAAACTGCTGCGGGAAGACTCCTATCACCATGAACTTCTGAAAAAGAAAAAACAATCCAAATCCTGAGTACAGTTCGGAAAAACGACAAAACCAGCTGAATTCAGACTGAAAACACTCAACCAGCAAAGGATCAACATATGAAAATATGCATCCCCAGTATGGGAACACGCGGTTTAGATGAGAATGTTGGAGAACATTTTGGGCGGGTGCCCTGCTTTACCGTTTATGATACGGAAACCAAAGACGTGAGTATTCTGGACAATACCAGTGAACACGCTGGAGGGAAGGGTTATCCGCCGGAGATAATGCATCAGGCCGGAGTGGACGTAATGCTTTGTGGTGGTCTCGGACGCCGGGCTATTATGATGTTTGAGGAAATGGGCATCATGGTGTATGTCGGAGCCCGGGGCAGTATCAAAGATGCGCTTGACATGTGGCAGAATGACCAGCTGCAGCCGGCGACAGATAAAAACGCCTGTCAGCAGCATGCTTTTCGGAAGCATGATCATTCCCACGGGCATTCGCACGATCATTAGTCCATTATTTCTCCGAACCTGAGCAGCAGGAAATCGAAGTACAATGTGAAAACACAACAGTCGTATGCTGCGGGGCTGCCCCGCATGCCTGCAGCTGAAATGGAAAGGAGTATAAAATGCCCAGAGGTGATCGTACGGGTCCGGATGGTCAAGGCCCGCAAACCGGGCGAGCCAGAGGATACTGCAGCGGGTTTGATTCACCAGGTTACATGAGCGGAAGCGGCGGCTGGGGTTTTGGCCGTCAGGGCCGTGGGTTCGGCCGTCGTTTCTTTGGAGGTGGAACCAGACAGGGTTACTGGTCAACTGCAGCGAATCGTTCTGAATACAGTTCAAATCCAGGAATGGATCAGCTGGCAGAACGCACTGACCGGATTGAACAGGTAATGACAGGATTACAGAATCAGATTCAGGATTTGTTGAAAAAACTTGGGTCCGACAAATAAGCCTGACCTGGTCCGGAAAATAGAGAAATTGATACCGCATGCAGGCATTGAAATTCCCTTGTATTTGCCGCGGTGTCAATAATAACAGGTGACAGTCAGTCTGCTGTCCAGGAGAGATATCAGCTGGCAGCAGACCGGCCGTCATCAGAAATGCAGTGGCGTCATGAACATACAAATTGCTTATAACAACGAAACCGGAGCGGAGAATTACAAAGGAGGGTGGGGGTTTGCCTGTGTGGTAAATGAAACCACACTGTTTGATACGGGAGACAACGGCAGCCATCTTCTGCACAACCTCAGGCAGATGAAGGTGGATCCTGCTCAATTTGATGCCATTGTGATCTCCCATGATCACTGGGACCATAACGGCGGACTGCCAGCCGTTCTCGATGCGAATACCCGGGCAGACATTTACATCTGCAGCGATTTTTCTGAAGAGACCATTCAAACCATTGAAAAGACGGGCCGGTCGCCGATTCAGCTGACCCAGCCCACTGAAATTGCCGCCGGTATATTTTCCACCGGTACGATGCGAACCCACTACAAGAACAACCTGCTGACTGAGCAGGCATTGGCGGTTCGGTCAGAGAACGGGACGTCGGTCATTACCGGTTGTGCGCATCCCGGGCTGCTGGAAATTTTGGAACATGTGCGCTTTCATTTCAAGAATGATGAGTTCCATGCCGTCCTTGGTGGATTTCATCTGTATCAAAGCACCGCTCAAGTGATAAATATCATTGCGGATTCCCTTAAGAAACTGAAAGTCCGATACGCTGGACCCGCTCACTGCAGCGGTGCTTTGGCGGAACAGATAATTGGCAAGGCATTCGGGGAAAACACATTAAAAACTGAAACCGGAACTAAACTGGAAATCTAAACCATGCAGAAAATAGCCATTGCAAGCGGAAAAGGCGGAACGGGAAAAACCATTGTTGCCACAAATCTGGCGTGGTACCTGAGCCGACATGATCATCATATCGCGTATCTTGACTGTGATGTAGAAGAACCCAACGGACATCTGTTTTTCCGAACAAAAATCACCAAATGCGAACAGGTCAGTCTTCCTGTTCCAATTGTTGATCATGATCTTTGCAGCTTATGCGGACGCTGCAGCGACATCTGCCAGTTCGGTGCAATTGTTCAGGCCGGGAACAAAGTTGTGACCCTGCCTCAGCTGTGTCACGGGTGTGGCGGGTGTTCAATGGTATGCGAACAGAACGCCATTATTGAAAAACAAAGACAGACAGGGGTATTGTATCAGCTTGATGTACTTGAATATCCGGAAATAGATCTCACGTACGGACTGCTTAATCTTGGTGAAGCAATGCCGGTTCCGGTAATCAAAGCCGTTCTGTCTCAACCACAGACTGCGGATTGTGCCATCATTGACTGTCCCCCGGGTACATCCTGCGCGGTGGTTGAGTCTGTCCGGGATGCGGATCTGGTACTGCTGGTAACCGAACCCACTCCTTTTGGACATCATGATTTGACCCTGGCTGTGGCCACCTTTCGTAAAATGGGTCTTCCCATGGGCGTGATTATTAACCGGTCCGATCTTGGCGATGATAGGATTTATCGTTACTGCAGGGAAGAAAATCTGCCCATACTCATGGAAATTCCGCACAGTGCTGATATCGCAGCTCATTATGCAAGGGGTGAGTTGTTCCTGCCCCTTCAGCCTGAATTCGAACACTTGTTTGCCGGACTCACCGGCAGTTTTATGGAGTTGGCAGCATGAAGGAAATTGTTGTAATCAGCGGGAAAGGCGGAACCGGAAAAACCAGTCTTGTGGCCTCATTTGCGTCAATGGCTGAAAATGCGCTTTTTGCGGATTGTGATGTGGATGCCGCCGATCTGCATCTGGTCCTGCTCCCAAAGATTTGCAGTACAGAATCATTTGTGGGTGGAAAAATAGCTCGTATTCAGGCAGAAGATTGTTTGAGATGCGGGATGTGTTATGAAGTCTGCCGCTTTGATGCCATTTCCTATACATCTGATAATGAATATGTGATCGACCCGCTATCGTGTGAAGGATGCAGTGTCTGCAGCGTTGTATGCCCGCAGGATGCTGTGCGAATGGAACCTCGTATCAGCGGAGATCTGTTTGAATCTGAAACACGGTTCGGACCCATGGTTCATGCCCGTTTGGGTATTGCAGAAGAAAACACAGGCAAGCTTGTTTCTATGGTTCGCAAGCGTGCATCAAAAAGGGCGGAAGAATCAGGTAAGTCACTGATACTGGTTGACGGTGCACCTGGTACAGGCTGTGCGGTGATTGCCTCAATTACAGGCGCGGATGCGGTGTTGGTGGTCACTGAACCCACCGTATCGGGCGTACACGATCTGGAACGGGCTCTGAGCCTGACCCGTCACTTCAATCTGCCAAGTTATGTGGTGATAAACAAATCTGATCTGAATCCCTCAATGACAGAGAGAATCATAAAGCTGAGCCATTCAATGAATGCAGAATATCTGGGTCCGATACGGTACGATACCGTTGTTACGGATGCTCAAATTGCCCGAAAACCGGTTGTGGAGTTCACAAGCTCCGGTATTGCCGGTGAGATAACATCCATCTGGAAACAGCTTCTGAACAGAGTAACGGAAAAGGACATGGAACTGGTATGAGACAGCTTTTGCTTCTGACATTTTTCAAATTTCGCAACAGAATGCGGCCCAACCCATTGGGTTTAGGTTTGAATGGCCGTCATCGGGTTTTATCATGAATTCACGCCGTCAGATACTCAGATCAATTGGTTACTCGGAAAAAGCTGCAGAAATCATTGAATGTCAGACCAATATGTCGGTTCTTGAAAATCCCACGGTAGAATTTACCAACCACTCGGATTGTGGTGATATTCTGAAACTGCAGATGACAATTGAGAACAGCGTGATTAAAACTGCCAAATTCCAGTATCTGGGGTGTGCAGGACTGCAGCTGGCAGCATCCGTCCTGACCATGATTGTCGAAGACAGCTCGCTGAATGATGCCTATCGAATCACACCTGAAGCTATCATTGCTGTTGCAGGAAAAATACCTCCGGAAAAAATGGAGTGTGTGGAATTTGCAGTGGAATCATTTCAAAAAACCGTTCAGGTGTATTTGAATAAGGGAATTTCAAGGCCAAGAACTGGTGGTGATAATTCAGCGAATTCGATCAGGGAATGCAAATCATGCGGGCGTTCATTGTTTTGAGGGCTGCTGAACTTTTAATCAATTAAAACAAGCAAACAGGAGTAACATTGAAAATTTTATTCACTGCTTCCAAACCTGACTGGGATGCAGCCATGGATCCACGTTTCGGACGAACGGCTGCGTTTGTGATATACGATGAGGAAAAAGACAATACGATCACATACGACAACCGACAGATTGCTGATGAAGCACATGGCGCCGGTCCCAAAACTGCCCGCAAAATGATTGAGTTCGAAGTAGATGTTCTTGTGACCGGAAACGGACCGGGCGGCAATGCAGCAGCGGTCATTCAGGCCGCAGATATCCAGACATATACAGGTGCCGGCAGGATGACAGTGAAGGAAGCCTATCAGGCATTTCAAAATGGACAACTTCAGAAATTCCCAACCGGATAACAACACTGAAAAAAGGATGAGATGAAACCTCCCGCACATATCCCTCATGCTGATATCATCCTGAACAGCATTGCAGATGGAGTATTTACGGTTGATGAACATCTGACTATTACGTATTTCAACAAAGCTGCGGAGCGGATTATCGGTTTTCAGCAGCAGGATGCGTTGGGTCAGTATTGCTACGATGTTTTTCGAACCAATATTTGTGAAACGGCTTGTCCCATACGGTCAGCGCTGGCTGGGGGTACGCAAACCATCAATCAGCCGATCAACATTCTGCGCAAGGACGGCCGGACACTTGCAGTCAGCATCTCCACATCCGGAATTTCCAACAGTGAAGGCCGGATCGTAGGCGGAGTGGAAACCTTTCGTGATCTTTCTGCCATTGAAGAGCTGAAAAGGGAGATTTCCAAAAGCTATTCTTTTGAGGATATCATCTCAAAAAACCGGACCATCCAGCAGATCTTTGACATACTCCCCAATATTGCTGAAAGCTGCAGCACGGTTTTGATTGAAGGACCCAGCGGATCCGGCAAGGAACTGTTTGCCAGGGCCATCCACAATCTGAGTCAGCGTCGGAATGGTCCGTTTGTGGCAATCAACTGCAGTGCGCTGCCTGATTCACTGTTGGAATCTGAGCTCTTCGGATATGTAAAAGGAGCATTCACGGATGCCCGAAAGGACAAACCAGGGCGATTTGCACTGGCTCAAAACGGGACTATTTTTCTTGATGAGGTTGAAAGTTTAGCCAAACCCACCCAGGTAAAACTGCTGCGGGTGCTTCAGGAACGGGAATATGAACCACTGGGAGCTACTCAATCCGTGAAAGCCGATTTCCGAATTCTGGCCGCTTCCAATATGAATCTTAAAGAAATGGTTCGCAATCAGACATTTCGGGATGATCTGTATTTCCGTCTGAATGTGGTCAAAATTGTGCTGCCGAAACTGTGTGAACGTCGGGATGACATTCCCCTTCTCGTAGAATACCTGATTAACAAATTCAATACCCGTGAAGGCGCAAGTGTATCCGGTGTCAGTGCCGATGTCATGAACCGGCTGATGCAGTATGATTATCCTGGCAATGTTCGTGAGCTGGAAAATATTATTGAATATGCATTTGTGATGAACAGAACGGGGCTGATCCAGTGCCAGCATCTTCCCCCTGAATTTGGAAACTCGAACGATGAATCCGTTCTTCCGGCAATTTCACATAACGGTATTCACAGTCTTGAGAAAAAACTGATTATTGATACGCTCAATAAAATGGGAGGCAAACGGCAGGAAGCAGCAGATGAACTGGGAATCCACCGATCAACTTTGTGGCGGAAAATGCAGCAGTATGGATTGAATAAAAAGGGAGCCTGCTGAACGAGCATAACCAGCTTTCATGTGCAGATCAGTGCTGCATGAGTATGAAATATTGCCTGCGTCTTCCGTAAAGATCGGTTTCCCGCAATGAATCCGCCAGTGGGCGGACAAGTGTAACTGGGTGCATTCCCCGCCGCTTGTTGAAAATCCGCCATTTAGCGCGGCGGCGAAATATATAATGACCCGATTAATTACTGATACCCAATCCACTTCGCGGCGGGGAAATTCATTATCGATTTGCGGTTTTGCTTTCAACTGGTGATCTGCGGAACCTCAGATTGAAAGATTCTCTCACTGTCACCCATCCCAAACCCCCACCACTCCCGGGGAAACAGCGCATGGCATGGGATTCAGGATGCAGCAATCCCAAATTCCTTCAGCTCACATCTGCTGGGGTAAATATCTTGTTTTGAGTACTCCTGTTCTAATAATACTATGCATTCTGAACAACGATTCGGATGGCGAACGACGAAAAAAACCAGGATATGGGGATAGCGATCAATGAATGGTCTGTTTGTTCGGCTGACGACTCCTCAACCCACTCATTATCACCCTGCGCGGGAAGCTGACTCAACCACTCAATCACTCAACCAATAAACTCTTTCACGATTCTATCAAGCCCCAAATGCACTTGGTGTGCAATGAAATTTTCTGAAATGGAATGTTCTTTTCTTCGAAGAAAAGAACCAAAAGAACATGCGCAGCAGTCCAATTTCATCTCGATTGAATGTTTCATTGAATCCGCCAGCTGGCGGATTTTTAATCCGTCTCCTGACGGACAAGTGTAACAGGGTGCATTCCCCGCCGCTTGTTGAAAATCCGCCATTTGGCGTGGCGGCGAAATGAAAAATGATTATATCACTAATGATACCCCGTCCCGTCAGCTGACGGGCGGGGAAATTCATTGAGATAAACTCGTCCCGTCGAAAATCAGACGGGGAAGGAACGAAATTTGAAACTTGAAACCGGAAACTTGAAAAAGATCAATTAACAACTGACACTGAAAACGGACGGTTTTCCCAAACCCATCCAACTGCTCGACCAATTGACAACACCCGATCCTTCAGGTTTTTTTTGCCTGCACCCCTTCAGGGTTCTGCCGTAATTCGATCCGGTCCCCGGAACGATGCCCCGGGCTGACGTATTCAGCCCCTTCAGGACTGGAGGATCTGATTTCTACTGGTGATCTGTGGAACCTCGGATTGAAAAATCACCCAATGTTCACCCATCCCAAACCCCCACCACTCCCGGGGAAACAGCCGGGTGGCATAGGATTCAGGATACAGCAATCCCAATCCCGCCAGCTGAGGTCTGCCGGACTATAATCTGATTATTCGAGCACTCACCTGTATTATTACTATGCATTCTGAACCGTAATCCGGACGGCAATCGACCGAGAACCGACTCGATTATTCGACAACTTAACCTCACCATACCGGGAAGTCCCATTCAACCAATTCACCATTACACTATTTCACCATCTCACTACTCAACGACACCATGCCGGGAAACCTTCCTCAACCACTCAACCAATACTAACTATCATGCCAAGCCCTAAACGCATTTGGTGTGTTCTGAATTTCTCTGAATTAGAATGTTCTTTTCTTCGAAGAAAAGAACCAAAAGAACATGCGCTGCAGG
Source organism: uncultured bacterium (assembly GCA_964527215.1). Lineage (GTDB taxonomy): Bacteria > Fidelibacterota > Marinisomatia > SCGC-AAA003-L08 > JACNLC01 > CAZGNZ01. The sequence goes on from CAZGNZ010000004.1 coordinate 137,181, forward strand.
ACAATTTCATCTTGATTGAATGTTTCATTGAATGAGATAAACTCGTCCCGTCGAAAATCAGACGGGACTCGAACAACAACATCTCATTCGCACCATGAAACATCCAATCTCGACAGTCTGCTCTCCGCTCAGACTGACTGAAATTGTACTGAATGCGCGATAATACCGATACTCCTCAGAGGTTGTGCTGATAAACAACCACTGACCACCCAACTTTTCCCTGACAGAGAATCCGCACTCAACCAATTAACCATTACACCATTATACCATTCCACCAAGCCCCAAGACCAACCATCCCAAACCCCCACCACTCCCGGGGAAACAGCCGGGTGGCATAGGATTCAGGATGCAGCGATCCCAATTCCCGCCAGCTGAGGTCTGCCGGACTTCAATCTGATTATTCGAGCACTCACCTGTATTATTACTATGCATTCTGAACTGTAATCCGGATGGCAATCGTTGGTTAATGGTTAATAGTTTATTGGCAACTGGTCATCAGGGGCTGCATTCCTTGCTGACGATCGACCACCGATAACCTAATCAATTGCACCCTGCAGGGAACCCAACTCAACGAATCAACCACTCAACCAATACTAACTATTATGCCAAGCCCTAAACGAATTTGGTGTGTTCTGAAATTCACTGAAATGGAATGTTCTTTTCTTCGAAGAAAAGAACCAAAAGAACATGCGCAGCAG
>CAZGNZ010000005.1:0-137558 GCA_964527215.1 uncultured bacterium
TCCCAACCTCGTTTTACTTTATTTTGTGCGATTTGACTTTTTGCGAAGCCATCAACTTTAAAGATCTTAGCCTTCTCATCCGATATGCATGCCTCGTATGTAATTCCAGTTCGTCAGGTCAGCGCTTTGCCTGCAGCTTCCTTCCCACAGTACCTCGCGATACTGCAGTTGCCGTTCGGCTAACACCTCCCCCTGTCGGGTGTGTAGAGGACTTCCTGCCCGCCTCTTCTGGTGAAGAGGTTGGCGGGGCACCTCCAAGCAAGTGCGCCCCGCCGGGCGCACATAATAAAAAAGCCCCGGCGAACCGGGGCTTTGAGAAGATTTGAGTATTTAATTATTTAACCAGCATGACTTTCCGGGTAGCCTGGAAGCTGTCGCTGGTCATTCTGATGAAGTACACGCCGCTGGCCTGCTGTTCAGCATTCCAGGTCAGCTTGTGGTAACCGGCCTGCCAGTGTCCGCCGCCCAGTTCCGCCACCATCCGGCCGCGCATGTCGTACACTGCAACGTTCACATGGCCTTCAACCGGCAGGTCGAACGCTATGGTTGTGGCAGGATTGAACGGATTCGGATAGGCATGATGCAGCGCATAGGCATCCGGGATCAGCACCTCTTCCGTCAGTTCGGTAATGAAGCTGACACCGTTGCTTTCAAACACCGGAATGTTTTCGGCAGTCAGGTTGATGATATCACCGGAGGTTTCATTGTACAGCTTGAATGTCGGTACGGTACCGGGTGTCAGATACCCTTCAGTACCGATACTGCCGTCGTAGGCCATGACCGGAATATCCGTGTATTCACCGGTCCACTGACGGGCACCGATGACCACATCGCCTTCGTAAGCAATCAGCCAGTCACCTGCCTGAATATCACCATCCGTCAGGGCAACCTGTTCGATGTAGTAGAAAGCCTGTTTGGTGGACTGATTATATTCAAATCCGGCGGGCAGTACTTTTTCAGTTACCGGGATGTATGATTCCAGTCTGGTCAGTGCGGGCTGTGCCCATGCAAACGTAATATCCTGACTGGTTCTCATCCAGTAGCCTTTGCCCTGTTCGAGCTGGGTCAGACTGCCGATCCACTGATCCGGGAAGAACGGATGCGGCTGAGCGGTCAGACTTTCACCGATGATATCGGTCACATACGGTTCGATATCATCCGGAAGCGCTTCACTGACACCTGCCAGGTTTTCACCCACATAGCTGATGAGGTTATTGCCCTCATGGAGTTCATAGATGATTTCCGGATCCACAGGATAACCTGTGACGGAAAGAACATCTTCCGTGTTTACCCGCAGCCAGTAACCGTCCGTGGCTTCAATTTCCGTTAATGACCCAATCCATTCGCCCGGCAGAATCGGGTGCGGCTGAGCCTGAACACCTTCACCAATGATGGCAATGACATTGTCACCCAGCGGTGAGAGGATATTGGCCGGAGTCGGCGATTCGGGAATGGCCATGAAGCCCACCAGATTATTGCCGTCGTGGAGTTCATTCAGGGTTGTGACAAATACCGTACAGCTGCCGTCGTCGATGGTGGCATCGGGATCATAGTTCACCGCTTCAGGATTGGTACATCCGTAGCAGTAGTCCTCGGCCAGACCGGTGCTGCCTTCAACACATCCGCATTCGTTCACAAATGCAGTACCGAAGCATTCATCATTACAGTCCATATCCGAATTGGCAGCGTGTCCCGTGGTACCTTCAGAGCAGACATCACAGTCATCAATAAAGGCCTCGCCGAAGCAAACGCCGGCACAGTCCTTGTCGCTGTCGGCCTCATGACCGGATGTACCGCCGGAGCAGACATCACAGTCATCAATAAAGGCCTCACCGAAGCACACACCTGCGCAGTCCTTGTCGGAGTCGGCTTCATGACCTGTGGTGCCGCCGGAGCAGACGTCACAGTCATCAATAAAGGCTTCACCGAAACAGACGCCTGCGCAGTCTTTGTCGGAGTCGGCTTCATGACCGGACGTACCGCCGGAGCAGACATCACAGTCATCTATGAAGGCTTCTCCAAAGCAGACGCCGGCACAGTCCTTGTCACTGTCGGCCAAATGACCGGATGTACCGCCGGAACAGACATCGCAGTCATCCACATAGGCACTGCCGAAGCAGACTTCCGCACAGTCCATATCGGCATTGGGGATCAGTCCCGTACTGCCGCCGGCACAAACGCCGCATTCATCCAGCCCGGCCTCACCGAAGCATTCACCGTAGCAGTCCTTGTCGCTGTTGGCAATATGTCCGGATATTCCGCCGGAACAGACTTCACAGTCATCCAGGAAGGCATCTCCGAAACATTCGCCGGCGCAGTCCATGTTGCTGTTGGCTTCATGACCGGTGGTTCCGCCGGAGCAGACACCGCAGTCATCGATAACGGCTTCACCAAAGCAGACACCGGCACAGTCCATATCGGAATCTGCGGTATGGCCGGTGGTTCCTTCAGAACAGATATCACAGTCATCCAGGAAAGCTTCACCGAAACAGATACCGGCACAGTCCATATCGCTGTCCGCGGTATGACCGGTGGTGCCGCCGGAGCAGATATCACAGTTATCAATAAAGGCACTGCCGAAGCAGACATTTGCGCAGTCCAGATCGGCATTGGGAATCAGTCCCGTACTGCCGCCGGAGCAGACGCCGCATTCATCCAGGCCAGCCTCACCGAAGCATTCACCGTAGCAGTCCTTGTCACTGTTGGCTGCATGGCCGGTGGTTCCGCCCGAACAGATACCGCATTCGTCCACAAAGGCATTTCCGAAGCAGATGCCTTCACAGTCCATATTGGCATTTTCCCCGCCGCAAATTCCGCAGAGGTCAGTGTCATTGGTGGCACAATCAGGTTCCGGATCACCGCCTACAGCAGCCCAGCCTTCACCGGGATCACCGCAGAATTCATCCGTCACCGCATCATCACCCAATCCGTCACCGTCCACATCGGCATAATATGTCATGGCAGCAGGTTCGAAGCAGCCGCAGCCCACATCGGCATAGTTGAATTCGAGACCGGTATTGCCCAGGACGCATTCACCGCAGTCATCAACAACAGCAGTTCCGAAGCAGGTGCCTTCGCAGTCCTTGTCGCTGTCGGCTTCATGTCCGGATGTACCGCCGGAGCAGATACCACAGTCGTCAACCAGCGCGTCACCAAAGCAGGTTCCGGCGCAGTCCTTGTCGCTGTCGGCTTCATGACCGGATGTACCGCCGGAGCAGACGTCACAGTCATCCAGATATGCTTCGCCGAAGCAGAGACCGGTACAGTCCATATCCGAGTTGGCCGGATGTACCGTGGTTCCGCCGGAGCAGACACCGCAGTCATCGATAACGGCCGTACCGTTATCCACACCGGCACAGTCAACCTGAATGACACTGAGAATAAAGAGTTCGGAATCAGAGGCCATTCCGTCATCATAAACGGTCATTGTCACCCAACCGGAGGAAGTCACACCGCTTTCCGGTGTCCAGGATACAATTCCGTCTGCTGCCGTCATGCCTTCAGGTGCATTGGAAAGTCCGATGGTGAATTCTTCACTGTCGATATCCGTGATGCCCGGCTGATACGACCACAGCTGACCGGTACGGGCCGTACCGTTTGCAAAAGTGGTAATTACCGGAGGATCATTCACCGGTGACACATCCACCGTCACGATCTCGGAATCTTCATTCACATCATCGCTGACCGTTACGGTGATGTATTCCACACCGTTCCAGTTTGCTTCCGGTATCACGGTCAGGTTCCCGGCCATGATGCCGGTTGTAATATTCACGCCTTCACTGACAGTGAACAGCAGCTGACTCGGATCGGTGTCAACATCGGTGGCAGACAGTTCGATAGTTACAACCTGGTCTTCATTGGTGGCTAATACACCAATTTCGCTGAGCACCGGTGCGTCCATGACCTCGTTTACGACCACATTGAACTCTGCCGTGACACTGACATCGCTGTCAGCAATGGTAACCGTAATGACGGCAGAGCCGTATTCGTTGCCGGCAGGTGTCAGAGTGATGGTTCGTTCGGTACCTGAAACAGCCGTTACCGGATCAACCACAATTGAGCCAGCAGGGAACAAACGGGTATTGCCGGTGGTGGCGGTGACAGTAAGATCATCACCATCCACATCCAGCGGAGTAAATACCATTTCTATGTATGAACGCGCGTTGTTTTCATCAATGGGATCAGGATCCTGGAACTCAGGTGTTCCGGGCTGGTCGTTGACCGGTCCCACCAGACAGCCGAATTCCTGTGCCTCGGATTCAAGATTGTTTTCATCATAGGCCAGAACGGTAATGGTCACTTCACCGTGATAGTTTTCAGCAGGTACGATATGCAGTTCATTGCCTGTAATATAGGCGTCGGTCCATTCAAGTTCGTTGCCCTCATCATCCAGAATAGAGACGATTTCAAACCCGCCGATGGAGTCACCGTCAATATCAGTGGCTGAAAGCAGCACAATGATTTCGCTGTCTTCAAGCATATCCTGATCACTTGGATCCACCAGTGTGGGCCGGTCATTTACCGGGGTCACGCTGAGGTTGAATGTCTTGGATGTGGACTGCATGTCATTGCCGTCCACTTCGGTAACCGTCACCGTAATCTGGAAATTGCCGTTGAAGTTTGGCGCTGGTACGATGACCAGTTGATTGTTAACATCGTCGTAACTGATATCCAGATGTTCTTCATCCGTGGATTCCCAGGTTACCTGCAGGATATTATCCGGATCGCTGAATACCAGCGGAACCAGAATTTCAGTATCTTCCGCCCCGGCAGTATCATCGATATTGTTCAGGGTTGGCGGATCATTTTCTTCCGAGATATTGAATTTCATGGAGCCCGGATCGGATACTCGTCCGGTACCGCCGTTATCCACTACGAATTTCAGTGAATCCAGACCCGCGGCATCCGCGTTCGGGCAGAAAGTACCAATAAAGCTGAGCACACTTTCGTTGGACTGATCAAGATCAATTACAAGATCACCGAGGAAGTACCCCATGGTGGGCTGTTCAGTGATGGAAACCGTGGAGAATTCATCAAATGTTCCGTTGATATCCACGCCGATAATGGAGATGGCTTTGCAGACATCCTCACGCATATCAATATCCTGATTGACCGCCACAGGTTCATCACGGGCAAATGATGGCTCGCCGCCCGGAATCAGGAAGGTGATCAGTTCCACTTCGGATTCCTCCACACCGTCAGAAGCTTTGTAGAGAATGAAATCTTCATCAGGAACAAAGAATCCGGTGAAATACTGATACTGGAAGACATTGTCACCGGTCATACCCAGAAATTCTACCGAACCGCCGGATACCGTCATGGGATTGTCTTCGTTGTCAAGGGGCAGGAACATCAGTTCCAATGGATCACCGTCGATGTCCTCTGCTTCCAGTTCAAAGATGAATCCGTCATCTACATTGTCGAAGGTGATTTCTTCCACAGTCGGACTGTCGTTTACCGGGATCACATCAATGGATACCGTACATTCACCGCTGTAGGCGGTGCCGTCATACACCTGATATGTGAAACTGTCCGGTCCGTTGTAATTGGAATCAGGGATATAGGTTACATCTTCATTATTGATGCTGATGGTTCCGTGAGCCGGCTGAGACAGCATATCCGCCGGGAATGAGAGCACATCATCATCATCATTGTCATCACCGATGAGGGTGATTTCCAGTTCTTCGGCATCTTCAAGCACAGAACGCGGAAGATCTTCGCACACCGGAATGTCGTTCACATTGCTGACCGTAATTTCAATATCTTCCATATTTGAAGTCAGGGTGCCATACAGTTCATATACCTGAACAACAATATTGTCATCATCGGCGAATCCGGGATCGGGATAATAGGTGAAACCGAAATCCCGGTCCATGACCACTTCGCCGTCCATCGGTCCGGAAACGATACTGAAGCCCAGCTCATCACCATCCACATCATCAGCATATACCGTAATGGCGAGAGAGGTGTTTTCATCAATCACGAAGGAGCCTGTAGCACTTTCGATGTCTGTGATCACCGGAGCATCGTTAACGGGGGCAATGGTAATGGATATGGTGCCGAGCTCGGAATAGCTGTTGCCGTCCCAGGCCCGGTATGTGAAGCTGTCAGCGCCGAATTCATCAGGCAGTGCCGTGTATTCAACGTTGGCAAATGCACGACTAACCTCCAGCACACCTTTAACCGGATTATCAACTATTTCAATCACCAGTTCATCATCGGGTGTATCCATATCGGATGCAATCAGTCCAATGGAAAGGGAATGATCTTCAATCAGGCTGGCGGAGTAGGATACAACCGTTGGCGGATCATCCACCGCACCCACGGAAATTGACACAGTGGCACGATTGGATTCCCAGATGCCGTCTGTGACGCGATAAGAGAAATTGTCTGAACCGACAAAATCAGTGTCCGGTGTATAGTCGATATCCAAACCGGTTCCGACATAGTTCAAAGAACCATTCAGCGGATAGTCAGTGATGATAATATCCAGAGGATCTGTATTGGGATCTTCAGCGTTGACGGTAATTGTGATCAACATTTCTTCCAGCGTTGTTTCGGACTGGTTGACTGCAACAGGCTGGTTGCAGCTGGATCCGTCACCTTCGCAGACACCGCATTCATCTTCAACGGCCCCGCCAAAGCACACATCGTTACAGTCTTTATCGGCATTACCGCCGCCGCAAACCCCGCAGTCATCGGTATCGTTGGTGGGACACAGGGGTTCCAGATCATCGTTATTCAGGGACCAGTCCACGCCCGGATCAACACAGAAAAGAACGGTTTCTTCGCCGTAACCCAGTCCGTCATTGTCCACATCCGGATAATATCCAACAGGCGCAGGTTCAAAGCAGCCGCAGCCCACATCGGCATAGTTGAATTCAAGACCGGTGTTACCCAGTACACATTCACCGCAGTCGTCAATGACGGCAGTACCGAAGCAGTCGCCGAAACAGTCTTTGTCCAAATTATCACCAAAACAGATGCCGCAGTCATCATAGGCGTAGTTAAAGGTCAGTCCGGTTTCGCCCTCGACACACTCGCCGCAGTCATCGATAACGGCAGACCCGAAACAGGTGCCGAAACAGTCCTGATCGGCGTTTTCACCGAAGCAGATACCGCAGTCATCCAGGGCAAAGTTGAATTCCAGACCTGTCTGACCGCCGGTACATTCACCGCAGTCATCAATAATGGCGGACCCGAAACAGTCTTCATTGCAGTCCATGGCCCATTCGGCTTCCAAGCCGGTTTCGCCGCCGACACATTCGCCGCAGTTGTCAATAAAAGCGTTTCCGAAACAATCGCCGTTGCAGTCTTCATCGCTGTTGGCTGTATGTCCGGACTGTCCGCCGGAACAGACACCGCAGTCATCCAGGAATGCCGCTCCGAAGCAGATGCCGGCACAATCCTGAGCCCAGTTTTCTTCCATACCGGTTTCACCGCCGACGCATGTACCGCAATCGTCGATAAACGCATCACCAAAACAGTCGCCGTTGCAGTCTTCATCGCTGTTGGCTACATGCCCGGACTGTCCGCCCGAGCAAATGCCGCAGTCGTCAATGAAGGCATTACCGAAACAGATGCCGGCACAGTCCTGTGCCCAGTTTTCTTCCAGACCGGTTTCACCGCCGACACATTCGCCGCATTCATCGATGAAAGCAGTCCCGAAGCATTCGCCGAAGCAGTCAATATCCGAGTTAAATTCGTGACCGGTGCTGCCGCCGGAGCAGATTCCGCAGTCGTCGATTACGGCATCACCAAAACAGTCCCCGGCGCAGTCCATGGCATAATTGAATACCAGACCAGTTGTACCTTCGACACATTCACCGCAGTCATCAATCACTGCACTGCCGAAGCAGGTTCCCGTGCAGTCCTGTGCAAAATTCGCTTCCAGGCCGGTGTTTCCGCCTGTGCAGTAGCCGCAGTCGTCAATAAAGGCTTCACCAAAACAGTCACCGTTACAGTCGATATCGCTGTTGGCCGCGTGACCGGACTGTCCGCCGGAGCAGACACCGCAGTCATCCAGGAATGCGGAACCGAAGCAAACACCCGCGCAGTCCTGTGCCCAGTTTTCTTCCATACCGGTTTCACCGCCCACGCATTCACCGCAGTCATCGATGAACGCAGTGCCAAAGCAGGTACCGAAACAGTCCTGATCGGAATTGAATTCATGACCGGTGGTGCCTTCTGAACAGACGCCGCAGTCATCAATTACCGCACTGCCGAAACAGTCACCGGCACAATCCTGTGCATAGTTGAATTCCAGACCGGTGGTCCCGCCGACACATTCGCCGCAGTCGTCAATGACGGCTTCACCGAAACAAACACCGGCGCAGTCCATGTCCGCATTCTCACCAAAGCAGACACCGCAGTCATCCAGAGCATAGTTGAATTCCAGACCGGTGGTCCCGCCGACACATTCGCCGCAGTCGTCGATGACGGCTTCACCGAAGCAGACACCGGCACAGTCCATGGCATAATTTTCTTCCAGACCGGTGGACCCGCCGACACATTCGCCGCAGTCGTCAAAATAGGCGGTCCCGCCAATGACACCGGCACAGTCCTGACCCACCAGAAGTTCATCGATATTTATGAATCCGAAATTGGCCCAGGCCAGATCCATCTGAGTGACAGGTGCACCTTCGTAGAAGGCGTCAGCGGACAAATCATAAACAATAAAGGTGGGGATATCACCGGTGATCATGTAGCCTTCGGTGGCTGTCTGACCATCATAGCCCATTGCGGGTACGGTGGTTTCCATACCGGCATACGGGGTTGATCCGACGCAGATATCGCCGTTAAAGGCACCGATCCAGTCACCATGTTCCAGTTCTTCGCCGGTAATGGCGGCATAGAATACAAAATAGAAAGCCTGCATGGTGGACTGGGCAAAGTCAAATCCTTCCGGCATATAGATACAGGTGCCGTCGTCTATTGTGGCACCTTCGTCGTAGTTGTAAGCCATCGGATCGGTGCAGCCGAAGCATTCGTTGTCATTGGTGGGATCATCATCGCATACACCGCAGTCATCCACATAGGCATTGCCGAAGCAGACGCCGGCACAGTCCATGTCAGAATTGAATTCATGACCGGTCGAACCGCCGGAGCAGACGCCGCAGTCATCAATAACGGCTTCACCGAAGCAGTCTCCGGCGCAGTCCTGCGCATAGTTGAATTCCAGGCCGGTGGACCCGCCCACACATTCACCGCAGTCATCGATGACGGCTTCACCGAAGCAGTCTCCGGCACAATCCTGTGCATAGTTGAATTCCAGGCCGGTGGAACCGCCCACACATTCGCCACAGTCGTCAATGACCGCTTCACCGAAACATTCACCGGCACAGTCCTGATCACTGTTGGCTTCGTGACCGGATGTTCCGCCGGAGCAGACGCCGCAGTCATCAATAACGGCGTCCCCGTAACATTCGCCGGCACAGTCCATGGCAAAGTTGAATTCCAGGCCGGTGGTTCCTTCAACACATTCACCGCAGTCGTCGATGACGGCTTCACCGAAGCAGACGCCGGCACAGTCCATGGCGAAGTTGGGTTCAAGCCCGGTTGTGCCGCCCACGCAGTAGCCGCAGTCATCGATATAGGCAGATCCGCCGACAACGCCGGCGCAGTCCTGTCCGACCAGCAGAGATTCGATATTGAAGAACCCAAGGTTGGCCCAGCCCAGATCCATCTGTGTACTGGGTGTTCCTTCATAAAAAGCATCTGCAGATAAATCATACACAATAAAAGTTGGAACATCACCAGATGTCATATAACCTTCGGTGCCGCCCTGACCGTCAGCCCCCATTGCGGGGACGGTGGTTTCAATACCGGCATACGGAGTTGATCCGACACAGATATCGCCGTTAAAGGCACCAATCCAGTCACCATTTTCCAGTTCCACGTCATTAATGGCTGCGTAGAATACAAAGTAAAAAGCCTGCATGGTGGACTGGGTAAAGTCAAATTCATCCGGCTGATAGATACAGGAGCCATCATCAATGGTGGCATCGTCATCAAAGTTGTAGGCCATTGGATCGGTACAGCCGAAGCATTCGTTGTCGTTTGTGGGATCATCATCGCATACACCGCAGTCATCCACATAGGCAGTGCCGAAGCAGACGCCGGCACAGTCCATATCGGAATTGAATTCATGACCGGTTGTGCCGCCGGAACAGACGCCGCAGTCGTCAACAACGGCTTCGCCATAACAGGTGCCGGTACAGTCCATTGCATAGTTATACTCAAGTCCGGTCTGCCCTTCGGTACACTCGCCGCAGTCGTCAATCATGGCAGAACCGAAGCAGTCCCCATTGCAGTCCATGTCGGCATTTTCACCGAAGCAGACACCGCAGTCATCCAGGGCATAGTTAAATTCAAGTCCGGTGAGACCGCCGGTGCATTCTCCGCAGTCATCGATCACGGCAGTGCCGAAACAGTCTCCGTTACAGTCTATATCCGAGTTGAATTCATGACCGGTTGTGCCGCCGGAACAGACACCGCAGTCATCGAGTACCGCTTCGCCCCAGCAGACGCCTTCACAATCCATATCCGAGTTGAACTCATGACCGCTGGTCCCGCCGGAGCAGATGCCGCAGTCGTCAACGACGGCTTCGCCATAACAGGTACCGGTACAGTCCATCGCATAGTTATACTCAAGTCCGGTCTGGCCTTCGGTACATTCACCGCAGTCGTCAATCATGGCAGAGCCGAAGCAGTCCCCGTTACAGTCCATGTCGGCATTTTCACCGAAGCAGACACCGCAGTCATCCAGGGCATAGTTAAATTCAAGTCCGGTGAGACCGCCGGTGCATTCTCCGCAGTCATCGATCACGGCAGTGCCGAAACAGTCTCCGTTACAGTCTATATCCGAGTTGAATTCATGACCGGTTGTGCCGCCGGAACAGACACCGCAGTCATCGAGTACCGCTTCGCCCCAGCAGACGCCTTCACAATCCATATCCGAGTTGAACTCATGACCGCTGGTCCCGCCGGAGCAGATGCCGCAGTCGTCAACGACGGCTTCGCCATAACAGGTGCCGGTACAGTCCATCGCATAGTTATACTCAAGTCCGGTCTGGCCTTCGGTACACTCACCGCAGTCGTCAATCATGGCAGAGCCGAAGCAGTCCCCGTTACAGTCGATGTCGGAATTAAATTCATGACCGGAATTTCCGCCTGAGCACACGCCGCAGTCATCAATAACAGCAGACCCGCCGCAGTCTCCATTGCAGTCATCATAGAGGCAGCTGCCGTCATCTTCAGTCGCATCCGGGTTAAAATTGCAGGCGGATTCATCGGTGCAGCCCAGAATTGTCGAGTAGGCGGCAAGATAGTCCAGAATAGGCTGGCTCAAATTGCTCCAGGCAATATCTTCAGAAGGAGTTGCTTCATACACCTCGCCGGATGCAGCTTCATAAATCCGGAAAGAGGGAAATTCACCTGTCAGCATATAGCCTTCTGTCCAGTCATTTCCGTCATCCCCCATCACCGGCAGTACGGAGTAGGGTCCGGTCCATTGGACTGATCCCACGCAGATGTCACCGTTAAACGCGCCGATCCAGTCTTCCGATGTGAGTTCCACATCATTCAGTGTGGCAATTGCAAAATAATAAAAGGCCTGCTGGATGGACTGACTGTATTCAAAACCTTCCGGTGCCGGCATGGTATAAACGCAGGAGCCGTCATCGACGGTTGCTTCGGGATCATAGTTGATGGCCGTTTCATCCGTACAGCCTTCACAGAAATCCGGTTCCAGTCCGGTATTGCCGCCGACGCAGCCGCAGTCATTGATGAATGCGTCCCCAAAGCAGTCGCCGTTGCAATCCATATCCTCGTTATTGCCGAAGCAGACCCCGCAGTCATCCATTGCATAATTTTCTGTCAGGCCGGTGGATCCTCCGACGCATTCGCCGCAGTCATCATAGAATGCAGTTCCGCCCCATTCGCCGTTGCAGTCCATGGCACATGGTTCTTCACCAGTATTGCCGCCGACACAGAACCCGCATTCATCGATATAGGCAGAGCCGTAACAGTCGCCGTTGCAGTCCATGTTGTAATTGGCAGTTAAACCTGTCAGACCGCCCACGCAGTCGCCGCAGTCATCGACAAAGGCTTCTCCGCCGCAGTCTCCGTTGCAGTCGTCATACAGGCAGCTGCCGTCATCGATGGTTGCATCGGGATTAAAATTACAGGCCGTATCGTCCATACAGCCTTCAATGTCTCCGCCGCTCCCGGCAGAAAGCATTGATATGTTTAGGAAGGCCAGAAATTCCCATTCCAGCGATCCGTCATACGGAGTGGCTTCCGCTTCCAGAAAAGCATCCGCGGAAGCATCATAGATTTGGAAGGTTGGAACTGTACCTCCTACGCAGTATCCTTCTGTTCCAGGTTCACTGGCCGAATACCCCATAGCGGGCAGGGTCGTATAAGGACCGGTCCATTCAGTACTGCCAACGCATACATCGCCGTTAAAAGCCGCGATCCAATCGCCGTTCTCCAGTGAAACCCCATCTACCTGAGCGTCAAAAACGAAGTAGAAGGCCTGCATTGAAGACTGATTCCACTCAAACCCTTCCGGCTGAGCAAAAACAACGGTACAGACGGATGCGACAAGCACGATAAAAAATGTCCTCATCTCTCTCTCCTATTGTTGATTTAGGTCATTCTTGGATAAATTTTCAAATTTAAGTGATCTAAGGCTGGTTGTCTTGTTGTAACAAGCTTCCTGTCCTGATGTAAACCTGATGCAACAAAGAGATAATTATATCAAGTTGGTTGGTTGGTGAATCTATTACAATATTGAGAATTAAACAATTATTTATCAGATGCAGCAGCGAATTCTTGTGTCCCTGAAACGCGTTGTCTGTAAGGTTTTTACAACGGGTTCAAGAGATGGCAGCCCGGCTATCGATTCTCGCACCAGGGCAGCGTTTTCAGCACGGGAATCAGGGCTTCAGCCGGTATCCCTTAGTGAAAACAAACACCGCAACGGAAGTAAAAACTGCCGCAAATCCGATACTGATTCCAAGAGACAAAAGCGGGCTGGTATCCCAGACCCCGAGCGTTGCGCTTCTCAGGCCATTGATCATCCAGTAAAGGGGATTGAACTGTGACAGATTTTTCCAGAACGGGGGAAGCATATCGATGGAATAAAACACCCCGCCCAAAAAGGTCAGAGGCATAAAAATGAAATTATTAAACATGGAAACATGGTCCCACGTTTTGGCAAAAATGCCTGCGATCAGACCCAGTGCGGCAAAGGACCATGAAACCGTGATCAGATAGATGAAGACGAGAACCGGATTCTCTATATGAAATCCGGTAAGCAGATATCCCAGCAGCATAACCAGAATACCGTTCAAAGTGCCGCGTGCCATCCCCCCGATGATGTATCCGAAGCTCATTTCCAGTCCGCTGAGCGGTGTAATCAGAAGATCCTCAATGAACCGCATAAACTTGGACTGCAGCATGCTGGATGATGCATTCTGAAATGAATGTGTGATCACAGACATCATCACGAGACCGGGAATAATGTACTGAATATATGATACATCCTTAATGCTGCCAATTCGCGAGCCGAGAGACTGGCCAAACACCATGATGTACAGACCTGATGAAATCAGACTGGGCATCAGAGTCTGCCGGTACAGGACCAGAAAACGCCAAATTTCTCTTCGGAATAGTGTCAGAAATCCAATATTAATCATCAATCGTTTTTCCTGTCAGCTGAATAAAAACGTCTTCCAGTGTGGATCGGCAGATTTTGGCCTCTTCCACAATGACATCCTGTTTCATCAGCGCTGAGATTATTCTCGGCAGATCCCGCTCCGGGTCGTCACTGGGCACCACCAGATGACCGTCCGCATGGGTGAACTGATACTCCGGAAGACGGATTTCCGCACTGCCGTTCTGGATTTTCAGTCCAACATGGGTTTTCCCCAGTTCTCCAATCAGTTTTTCCGGTGATCCCTCGGCCACAATCCGTCCTTCATCAATAATGGCGACGGTATCGCACAGCTGTTCTGCTTCCTCGATATAGTGGGTTGTGAGTAAAATGGTTTTGCCCTGTTTGTTCACCCGGTTCAGGTACTCCCACAGCATGAGTCTGAGCTCAAGATCCACCCCGGCTGTGGGTTCATCCAGAATCACCACCGGCGGATCATGCACCAGGGCTTTGGCAATCTGAACACGCCGCTTCATCCCGCCGGACAGTTCCCGCATTTTTGCATCCGCCTTTGCCGTCAGTCCGAACTGCTCAAGCATTTCCATGGCGCGGACCTGAGCGGCTTTTTTCCGGTATCCATAATATCCGGCCTGAAGAGTCAGTAAATCGTGGAGTTTGAAAAAGGGATCAAAATTCAATTCCTGCGGCGACAGGCCGACGGACTTTCTCGTAAACCGAAAGTCACGCAAAACGTCTTTACCGAAAATCCGGGCACCTCCCGATGTCAGCCGAATCAGTCCGGTCAGGATTCCGATCGTGGTGGTTTTCCCAGCTCCGTTTGGCCCCAGGAGTCCGTAAAATGATCCTTTGGGAATGTGAAGATCAATTCCCTTTAACGCCGGAAAGCTGCCGTAGGATTTTTTCAAATTACTTGTCTCAATTGCATATTCAGTCATGTGACCGGCTCATTCCATTTTTGTTCATGATAGGTTGGCAAGCAAAAATCGAAATATTTCCAGATGACACCGGAGCATACGCGATTCCTGTATTTTTCGGGAGACGAATCTTGAAAATACACAAAATCGTTCACCTTTCAAGGGTAGCAATATTTTCAACATGGGGTGTATGGGGAAACATATCCAGCGGTCTGATGCACTTCAGCTGGTATCCGTCGTCGCATAGCATGCGAATGTCCCGCGCCTGGGTTGACGGATTGCAGGAGACATATACAATCCGATTGGGTGACAGGGTAAGGATGTCGCGCACTGTTTTAGGGTGCATGCCTGCCCTCGGCGGATCTGTGACAACAACATCTGGGGACGGCAGCGGACTGCCTTCTGTCTCACTGTGAAGAAATGTCATCAGATCACCTTTGAAAAAGGCCGCATTGTCAATTCCGTTCCGCCGGGCATTTCGAATCGCATCATCGACTGCCGATGACACCACTTCGATTCCGACCACCTCTTCCGCATCCCGGGCAATGTACTGTGCAATTGAACCCGTTCCGCAGTACAAATCCATTACTGTTTCGCTCCCCGTCAGACGGCATTCATCCCGAATCAGACGGTACAGTGCCTGAGCCTGGCGGGTGTTTGTCTGGAAAAAGGAATTGGCGGAAATTTCAAATTCCAATTCACCAATCCGTTCAATGATCGTTCTTTCACCATACAGCAGACATTCCCATTCCCCCTGTGAAATCTCCGCCTTTCGAGTATTGACGTTATTTACAATGCCCGCAATGAACGGAAACCTGTCCGTCAGCTCCTGAACCAATGGTTCAAGCAATTCGGTATCTTCATCCAGCGTGACGAGATTGACCATGACAGAGCCGTTAAACTCTGAGAAACGCAAAACGACATGCCGCATAAGTCCCGAGTGAGACCGGCTGTCATACACCGGGATATCCTCTCTGAGGACAAACTGTCGAATGGTATCCAGTATGCTGTCCCCGATTTCCGGCTGAAGGTGACATTCCCTGATATCAAGAATTCGGTCGTAGCGTCTCGGAATGTGCAGTCCGAGAGCCATTTTAGCTTCATCGTCTTTGGGAGTCGTGCGCCAGGGATATCTGGAAAAGGTATACTCCATTTTATTCCGGTAGCGGTACTGACGGTCACAGGCCAGAATGGGATACCGGTCGATGTTCTCAAACCCGCCCAGCCGTCTGAATACATCCAGCACCTGCTGTTCTTTTTCCTTGAGCTGCCGCTCATAGGACAGATTTTGAAATCGGCATCCGCCGCAGTAGCGCACATGGGGACAGGGTGCCGGAATATAATCTTCCGTCTCCCTGATCACTTCCAGCCGGATTGCCTCAAGATAGCTGGACCGTTTCCGCGTAATTCGGGCCCGCACTGTTTGTCCGGGCAGGGAGAATTTCACGAACACCACCATATCTCCGATATGAGCCACACCCAACCCGCCAAAAGCCAGCGATTCTATCTTCAGTTCAACTTCCGTTCCTTTTCTGGGAATAGTAAACTTGTTCATTACCTGCTTTCACTTTTTCGGTTTAATTTCCAAAACAGACGGATATCCATCGTAATGATGATTTTGATCCGTGTCATTCTGTTCGGATACAGAATATGGAGTGACGAAATTGACTGATCCTGAACCGGAGTGGTCACTGCAGTACCGGAAAACGGCGGAGGTTTCTGTTTTGGATGCGGTCAGTCGCGGCAATGCCCGTTGCGGGTGCCAAGGGCTTGAATCAGGAATCCAGTTCCCGGATTATCCCGACACTGGCACTGGCACCAATCCGGGTAGCACCGGCCTGTATCATCTTCATGGCTGAAGCAAGCGTTTTAATCCCTCCCGCTGCTTTCACGCCTGTTCCCGTACCCACCATCTGGCGCATGAGTGCAATATCTTCCACGGTGGCCCCGCCGGAAGAAAATCCGGTAGAGGTTTTAACGAAATGTGCCCCGGCTTTGACGGCAAGACCGCAGGCGATCTTTTTTTCCTGATCCGTCAGCAGGCATGCCTCGATGATCACTTTTACCAATGCCGGATCTGCTGCGGTTACCACCTGCCGGATATCCTGTTCAACAAACTCGGCATCACCGGATTTGAGGGCGGTTATGTTCAACACCATATCCACTTCCCTGGCCCCGTCCAGAACAGCCTGTTTCGCTTCGGCAGCCTTGATGCCGGATGTATTTGAACCCAGTGGGAATCCCACAACAGAGCAGACGGGAATTCTGCTGCCCTGCAGAAATTCTTTACATCGGGATACATGAACGGGATTCACACAGACACTGGCAAATCCATATTCAACTGCTTCCCGGCAAATCTGTTCAATCTGTTCCGGAGATGCATCCGGTTTCAGAATGGTATGATCAAAATATTTTGCTAAATTTTCCCGTTTCATTACTCCACTCTCTCAAATTATTTTCTTAACCCTGTTAATCAGTTCCATTGCGTCACTGCGGCTGACGGCTTCTGCATATACCCGGATAATGGGTTCGGTATTGGATTTGCGGACATGGATCCAGCTGTTGTCCCAGAGCAGTTTCAGACCATCAGTCCAGTCCCTTTCCTTTGAATCAATGGCCGATGCAATCCGCTTCAGCGCCTGATCAGGATCCACTTTTCCAAGCTGGATTTTATCCTTGATCATGACGTAATGCGGAAGATGAACATAAATTTCCGCCAGCGATCGGGAATCCTGCACCATTCTCTGCAGAAACAGCGTGACTCCCACCAGCGAATCCCGCCCGTGATGGGCATCAGCCAGTATCACTCCGCCGTTTCCTTCACCTCCCAGCTCACATTCCACGGACTTCATTTTTTGAACCACATTGATCTCGCCCACTGCCGAGCGGATGACCTCAACGCCGTATTTTTCGGCAATCCGGTCAAGAGCCATTGTGGTGGAAAGATTGGTGACCAGCGGTGCTGATGACCTGGTGGTCTGCAGGTATCCATCGGCACAGACAACAAGCGTGTATTCTTCGCCGATCGGACGTCCGGTATTGTCAACCACCGCAAGCCGGTCGCCGTCCGGGTCAGTCGCAAATCCGACATCGGCATTCAATTCAAGTACTTTCTTACCCAGATCCGTCAGGTTTTCCGGTAAGGGTTCGGCACCTCTCATGAATTCACCGCTGGGATCACAGTAAAGCTCAGCCACTTCGCATCCCAGTCTTCGAAGCATTTCGGGCAGGGCCTTAAAAGCGGCACCATTCACGGCATCCACTGCCACTTTGAATTTCCGCTGCCTGATTTTGGCGAGGTTGAGGAAATCCAGCTTCAGAATGGATTCAATATGTTCTCCGGCCGGATTTTCCAGTTTTTTTACCGATCCGAAGGTGGATGAAGGTTCCGGCCTGCGATCGGCGGTTTTGAAAAGCGCTTGGTTTTGAGCGCCGTTGAGAAAACAGCCGTCATGATGGATAAATTTCAGTCCGTTCCATTCAATAGGATTGTGGCTGGCGGTGATCACAATCCCGCCGGCACAATGATAATGCTCCACTAAAAACTGAGCAGTCGGAGTGGGGATAATTCCGGCATTCAAAACATCCCGACCTGATTCCATCAGCCCCTTTTCGGCCGCCTGAATCATCTGAGCACCATGGGGGCGGCTGTCCCGCGCCACAAGAATGGGTCCCGATTCCTGAATTTCGGCAAATGCCCGGGCATGACTGATCACAGCTGAATCGGTTAAGCTGTCACCTGCAATTCCCCTGATTCCTGATATTCCGCGTATAAGTTTCATGGTTAAAATTACCGGATTTCTGGAAGCCCGGACAAAATGTTTATCCGGCCCGGGTAAATCAATTGACATGAATCCCAATGCAGGCACTGGACCTGGAATTCCGTGCCAAACCAGGGGGCAGCCCGGATATTACATGAGGCTTCGAAATGAAAAGGCGGAGCTGGTTGATGATGCAAGGCTTACGAAGATATTTGAATCCGCCGTTGGCGGATTTTTAATCCGTCTCCTGACGGACGGTACAGAGTCGACCGGAACTGTCATCATCCGGAAAATGCGAGGTGTTTTACGCATAGATAAGCCCGTGAAAGATGCGAATTGGAATGGACACCCATCTTTGTCAGCCGGCATCCTGCATTGTGCTGAGCAACGCAGTAATTTGGCTGCTCTAACCCGAATATTTTATGAAATATCCGGACTAAACACTGCAATCGGTCAGACATCTGAGACATGCAAGTTGACAGATTCGGAGAGATAATCCGGATTTTCAATCCGAATGAGTGTTCAAATCCCATAGATAAACATAGGCGGCAGAATCTGCCATCTGGCAAAGCAGGACTTTGTCCGGGCAGTGACGAAATCTTATTCACATTCGGAATTGAGAACATCTGAACACCATTATATTCTATGATCATTCGATCCATACTGGCTAAATTTACCAACTGAATTCAATTGACAATATAGAGTGAAAACGAAAGATACAGACAGCCAGGATTTATTGAGAATTTCAGAGATGCACCGCCATAGGTGCATTTTTTGTTTATAAACCAAAAAGGTGTAGATGAAGAAGGTATTGGAACAGCTCATACAGCTGCAGAATGTTGATTCACGACTGCTTGAAATAGAAGAGATAAAAGGCGGCCTGCCGGAAAAAGTCCGGAAAATGACTCAGGAAAAAGAAACGCTGATGACGGAGAACGGTCAGCATGAACAGCGGATAGAAGACATAGACAAGGAATTGAGGATTTTATCAGCCCAGACCGAAGATGACAATACCAGTCTGGAGCGCTATAAAGACCAGTTGTATCTGGTTACGACCAACAAGGAGTACGACGCACTTCTGAATGAAATCGACAGTACAAAATCCAGGATTGGAGAAGCTGAAGTATCCATTCTGGAACTGGAAGAAGAGAAAACCAACTGTCAGGAAAACATCAAAAGCATTTCGTTGAAAGTTGAAGATATTGATAAAACCTTGACCAGCAGCCAGGCGGAGCTGGATGAGGCTTTGTCAAAAACCGAAAGCGAAGAAAACGAATTGCTGAAGCAGCGTGAGGAGTTCAAAAAAGATATTGAACCTCGTTATTATGCATCGTACAACCGACTTCGTGCGGCACGGGACGGTCACGGCATTGTGCATATCAGCCGGCAGGCATGCGGTAACTGTTTTTACCGTCTTCCGCCGCAGACGATTATCGAAATTAAAAGACGGGATCGACTGATTTCCTGCCCCAGCTGCGGGATTTTTCTATATTATGATCCCGTTGAGGATGAGGAAACGGTTTAGGTCAACCGGATGGTTGCCCCGCTGAGCGGGGAGGAAAGTCCGAACTCCGCAGGATAGGGTGTCTCCTAACGGGAGAGGTTCCGGTAACACGGAATACGGCAAGTGCAGCAGAAAGCAAACCGCCCGTCTGTTGACGGGTAAGGGTGAAAGGGTGGTGTAAGAGACCACCGGTGCAGGCAGCGATGTCTTCAGCCAGGTAAACCCCGCCCGGAGCAAAATCAAGCAGCCCGCATGTGATCCGCATATTAAGGGCAGGTAGATTGCATGAGCCGGTCAGTAATGATCGGCCAAGATGAATAACCATCGTCCCGAAAGGGATACAGAATTCGGCTTACAGGTTGACCTGATTTTTTTGTGCTGAGCATAAAATCTGTATAATTCCCCGCGTACAAACCATGAATGAAGCGAAGTGGCAGTTTAAAAAAGTCGACACTGACGTAGTGCGACATCTGATCGATGAATTCGATCTGCCGGAAATTTATGCCCGGGTAATGGCATTGCGCGGTATCAGCAGCCGGGTTGACTCCCGCCGATTTTTCTACCCCGATATCGAGCAGCTACACGATCCTTTCCTGATGAAAGACATGGACACAGCCGTGGACCGCATTCTGGATCATCTGCGGATGAACCGACGCTTTCTGGTCTTCGGTGATTATGATGTGGACGGTACAACGGGTACGGCACTGCTGTATTTATTCCTGCAGTCTGTGGGCGGGGATATCCAGTATTATATCCCCAGCCGCGAAATGGAAGGATACGGGCTTTCCAAATCCGGGATAGACTATGCCAAAAACATTGGTGCAGATCTGCTGATCACGTGTGACTGCGGTATCAATGACGGAGTTCAGATCGAGTATGCCCGACAGCTGGGAATCGAAGTCATTGTCACGGATCACCACCGTCCGGATATGGAGCTGCCGAATGCTTTCGCCATTCTGAATCCGAAACAGCTGGACTGCCCATATCCCTTTGATGGTCTCTGCGGAGCCGGTGTGGCATTCAAGCTGGTACTGGCTCTGTGTCAAAAAGGTGAGATTGACCCGAAACTGGCATGGCGTCATGCGGATCTGGTGGCTCTGGGAATTGCGGCAGATCTGGTGCCCCTGGTGGATGAAAATCGAGTGCTTGTCAGCCGCGGCCTGAAGCTCATTACTGCCGGCAGCAGAGTGGGCATCCAGGCACTGATGAAGGCCACCGGTTTATGGATGAAGGACGTAACCGTCGGCCGCATTGTGTTTGGCATCGCTCCCAAAATCAATGCTGCCGGAAGACTTGGTGATGCCGCCAGAGCAGTGAAGCTTCTCACCACTCGAAACCCGGTTTTTGCCGAAAAAATGGCGGTGGAACTGGAACATGAAAACCAAAAACGGCAGGAAATCACACGTCGTATCGTGGACGATGCTGTCCGGGATGTGCAGCAGCACAGTGATCTGGACAATGAAAATGCCATTGTGCTTGCAAACAGTCAATGGCACCATGGGGTCATCGGGATTGTGGCATCCAAAATCAGGGAGACCTTCAACCGTCCCACATTTATCATTTCCATTGACGGTAACGGAAAAGGAAAAGGAAGCGGCCGAAGCATTCCGGGATTTGACCTCTATGAAGCACTGAACGCCTGCAAAAACACACTGGCCGGCTTCGGCGGCCATCCCATTGCTGCCGGACTGACCATTAATGCAGAGAATGTTGACCGGTTTCGTCAACAGTTTTTAAGTCTGGCCAAACAGCAGATACCTCTGGAAAATCTGATACCGACAATTCGACTGGATTCCTGCATGCCGCTGTCAACCATTGACGGACGGTTTATACGATTCATGAATGCACTGGGACCCTTCGGACCGGGAAACATGCGTCCGAAATTTTCTGCCAGCGGGGTCACCGTGAAGGGCATTCCAAGGCTGCTGGGCCGCGACAGCAATGTTCTGCGGATGAGACTGTCTGACCAGCGTAATTCATTTGATGCAATCGGCTTTGAAATGGCACACCACTATGAAAAGGTCATTCAAAACCGTAAGCTGGATATAGCCTACGAGGTTGGTGAAAATGATTGGAACGGTAGGAAGACCATACAGCTTGAATTACTGGATATCAAATTAGGAGATTAAACCGGATATGACCAATGCAGTGATCAGCGGAACCGGATATTTTGTCCCTGAAAAAACCATGTCGAACCATGATCTTGAAAAGTTGATGGATACCTCTGATGAGTGGATTCGGGAACGGACCGGAATTGAAAATCGTCATTACATCTCAAATATGGAAGGGCCTTCGGACCTTGCAGTTCCCGCTGCACAAATGGCGCTTGAACAGGCTGGCCTGACCGAGAAGGACATTGATTTTATTATTTTTGCGACCTCAACTCCGGATTTATATGCACCAGGATCTGGCTGCCTGCTTCAGTCAAAGATGGATTTTGACACCATCGGCGCTCTTGATATTCGTGTTCAGTGTTCAGGCTTCATCTATGGACTGAGTATTGCCCAGCAGTATATCCGAACCGGCGAATTCAAACATATTCTTGTCGTGGGTGCGGAGGTTCAGTCCACGGCCATGGATCTCACAACCAGAGGGCGGGATGTTGCGGTAATTTTCGCGGACGGGGCCGGTGCTGTCGTTGTCAGCGCGACAAATGAGGACCGGGGCATACTCAGCACCCATTTGCACTCTCAGGGTAAATTTGCCGAAGAACTGTGGGTGGAGATGCCGTCCAGCCGCCGAAATCCCAGAATAACCCCTGAAATGATCGAGGAGGGCCGGCATTTTTTGAAAATGAACGGACGGGAGGTCTTCAAGCATGCGGTCAAACGCTTTCCGCAAGTGATCATTGAGGGTCTGGAAGCGAATGGGCTGACCACCAAAGATGTGAAGATGGTGGTTCCTCATCAGGCCAACATCCGCATTACGAAAATGGTCCAGAAACGGCTGCAATTATCTGATGAAGAAATTTATTCAAATATTCATAAATTTGGTAATACTACGGCAGCTACCATTCCCATTGCACTGGCTGAACTTGTAACGGATCAGCGCTTTACTCGCGGGGATATTATCGTTTTGGCTGCCTTCGGCTCCGGATTCACCTGGGCGTCCGCAGTTCTGAGATGGTAACGGCAGCATGAAAGTGAACCGGGTGCCATGAACAAATTTAAAATTGAAGCACATTGCACAAATTAATATTTACAGGGGATATAAATGGATAATCTATATTTTTCTGAAGAACATTTAATGCTCCGCGACATGGTTCGCGAGTTTGCGCAGAACGAACTGGCTCCAATTGCAAAGGAAATTGATCAGGAGGCCCGGTTCCCCCATGAGTCCGTGGAAAAGATGGCAGAACTTGGCTTGATGGGTATCCCCTGGCCGGAGGAATACGGCGGGACGGGTATGGACACGATGGCATTGGTGATTGCTATTGAAGAATTGGCAAAAGTCTGTCCCTCAACCGGCGCAACCATGATGGCTCATACCAGCCTTGGATCTGCTCCGATTTTTCTTTTCGGCACAGAAGATCAGAAAAAGAAATATCTGCCGCGTCTGGCCAGTGCAGAAATACTGGGAGCGTTTGGACTGACAGAACCCAATGCAGGCAGCGATGCCGGGAATACCCAGACCAAAGCCGAACTGGTTGGTGATGAATTTGTTGTCAACGGACAAAAAGTATTTTGCACAAATGCCGGTAAAGCCGGCGTTATTGTTTTTACAGCACGCCGAATCGTAGATGGTGAGGACACCGGTATCAGTGCCTTTCTGGCTGATGCAGGTACCGAGGGTATGAGTATCAGTCCTCCGGAACATAAAATGGGATGGAAAGGCTCTGACACCCGGACAGTTTATTTTGAAAACATGAGGATTCCGGCAGAGAATATCCTTGGTTCCCCGAAAGGCGGATTCAGACAGTTTCTCCAAACCCTTACAGGCGGAAGAATAACTATCGGAGCGCTGTCTCTGGGAACAGCCCAGGGAGCCTATCAAAGTGCATTGGAGTATTCCCAGGAACGGGAAGCTTTTGGAAAACCCATAAACCGTTTTCAGGGAATTGGATTTAAATTGGCGGACATGGCTACCCGTATAGAAGCCGCCCGGCATCTTGTATATCATGCCGCTTGGCGGAAGGACCAGAATCAGCCGGTTATCAAGCAAGCCTCCATGGCCAAGCTGTTTGCAAGTGAAACTGCAATGTGGGTCACCACTGAATCCATACAAGTACTCGGTGGTTACGGCTACATCAAAGATTATGATGTAGAACGATTTTTCAGAGATGCGAAGATCCTGGAAATTGGAGAAGGTTCCAGCGAGGTTCAGCGCATTGTGATTACGCGAGAAATATTGAAGTCGGTGGTAAAAACATGATCAATGTGCATGCAGTGAATGAAGTCAATGATGTGCTGACTCTGGATTTCAAAGTTCTGGAAGACTGCTGCCGCGGTATTCTGAAGGACTATCAGCACAAACAGGGTGATGTGACCTATATATTCACCAATGACGAAACATTGCGAAAGCTGAAAAAACAGTTTTTTAATGTAGATGTATTTACTGATGTAATTGCCTTCAACCTGGAAGAAAAGGGTGAACATCTTGAAGGAGAAGTTTACATCAGCTGGGAGCGAACCAGGGAAAATGCAACCTCATTCCAGCAGGATCCTGCCCGTGAACTGAAAAGAATGGTAATTCACGGATCACTGCACCTGATCGGCCTGGATGATAAAACTGAAGATGAAAAAAAGGAAATGACCCGTCTGGAAGATCATTACATTGCCCGCTTCCCAACGGATATCATCAAATAACATATGCCGGAATCATTACCCAGCCTGGATGAACCTCCCAGTCAAAGGCCAGACTTTCAACATACACCCACTATTTTAAACTGTGAACGAGGTTCAAAATGAATCTCGTCCTGCTTTTGATCTCACTGCTTTTCCTGTCTGCCTTTTTCTCCGGCACGGAAACAGCCTATTTCAATTTGAAACTTCATCGCGATTCTGTCCCGGATCATCTTAAGCGGATGCTGGGAGATCAGCGAAAACTGCTGGCAACTCTGCTCACTGGAAACACCGTGGTGAATGTCGTTCTTGCCTCAGCGGCTGCACTGTTTACACAATCCGTTGCACAGCGTTTATCCTGGTCCGAATCCGCTCTTATCATGATTGAAGTTCTCATTGTATCCGTTGTTATTCTGATATTCGGAGAAATCCTGCCGAAACTGCTGGCAATTCGGAAATCGGTTGTTTTTGCCGGAAAAGCCTACTATCCCCTTCGGTTTTTTACGATCATACTGTATCCGTTTGTCATCGTGTTTTACACGCTTGTCGAAGGATTGATACGGCTGCTGCCCTGGAAATCTGAAACACTGTTCCGTTCCGAGGAAGAACTGAAAATTCTGGCTGAAGTCAGTCAGGAAGAAGGAACAATCCAGTCGGAAGAATCCGATATGATCCAGTCCATATTTGATTTCCGGGATAAATCCGTCCATGAGGTAATGACCCCCCGGGTTGACATGACTGCCCTGCCCTCCAATGCCTCCATTGCAGAGATCATGGATTTGATCAATGAAATGCAATATTCCAAGATACCTATATACAAGAAAACAATTGATGATATTAAAGGGATCATGTATGCAAAGGATTTGATTCCATTCATTACGGGAACACGTCCGGACGTGAATCTGGTTTCTTTAAGTCGGGAGCCTTTTTTTGTACCGGAGAACAAGAATCTGGATGAGCTGCTGGAAGATTTTAAGCAGCGAAAAACCAATATCGCCATCGTGGTGGATGAATGGGGCGGCACTGCCGGTCTTATTACCCTTGAAGATGTGGTGGAGGAAGTAATTGGGGAAATCCGGGATCCTTATGATAAGGAAGTCTCCTTGTTGACGACACTGTCTGACAATGTCTATGAAATCGACGGCAAGATGTCAATTTACGATATTGAGGAAGAAATTGAACTGGAGTTTCCGGAGGAAAGGGATTATGATACATTGGGAGGATTTCTGTTTAACCTCATCGGTGATATTCCAGAAGTGGGTGCCGAAGTAAACTACGGCCGTTGGCACTTCATTGTGAAAAGTCTGGACGGAAATCGGATCGATAAAGTAAAAATCGAATATACGGATATAATATCTGACAGAGCCGAATCAGCATAAACCCAAACAGGATTTTTCGGGCAGATACCTGCTGATTCCCAAACAATTTGATAAGGAATACTCTCTTTGACTACCCAAGCCAGTGAACAATTCCGAAGACTGATTGAGATATTGGATCGTCTTCGCGGGGACAACGGCTGCCCCTGGGACCGGGCTCAGACAAGCAAAACACTGGTCCCCTATCTTCTGGAGGAAACCTATGAGGTCATCGAAGCCATTGAAGCAGAAGATGCGGAAATGCTTCGGGAAGAACTGGGTGACCTCTCACTTCATGTACTGTTTCAGGCTCACATCGCAAACGAGAAGGGGTTGTTTGATATCTCCGACAGCCTTCGTCATATCTGTGACAAGCTGGTCAGAAGACATCCGCATGTATTCAGTGACGAGTCGGTTTCCAACGTTCAGGAGATACACCAAAACTGGGAAGCCATCAAACAGAAAGAGAAAAAACGTAAAAATTTTCTGGACGGCGTACCGAAAACACTGCCGGCTTTGACCAGAGCCCGACGCGTGCAGGAAAAAGCGGCCAACATCGGATTTGACTGGCCGGATATTAAACCGGTATGGGACAAACTGGATGAAGAGCTTTCTGAGCTTCGGGAAGCGTGGAGCACCCAAAATGCAGATCAAATCGAGGAAGAACTGGGAGATTTGCTGTTCACAATCGTGAACCTTGGCAGATTTCTGAATATCAGTTCCGAAGAAGCGCTGCGTCAGGCAACTGCCAAGTTTGAAAGACGGTTTGCCGTCATTGAATCCGAACTTGAAGCCCAGGAAAAATCTTTGGACGATGCGTCGCTGGAAGATATGGACAGAATCTGGGACCGGGTCAAGGCCGAAGAGAGGCTTTGATTTCCGGATAACTGCTGAAAGCCCAGTATGCTGCCAGGTTCGTGTCCGCATTTGAGAGGAACAGGTCAATGAATCATGCAATGGATCATTTTACCCGGCGTTTTGAATGGCTCACAGGAACCTGGACGCTGACACTTGAAGAGAACAGTTTTGAAACCTGGGAAGTAACAGAAGACGGTCTCAGCGGGACCAGTTATCAGATCATCGGTGGTAAAAAAGTCGTTCGTGAAAAAATTACACTGCAGCACAAAGACGGGGACATCTGGTACAGTGCCCGTGCCATGGGACAGAACAGCGGCAAGACAGTCCCCTTTCGTCTTTCCTCACAAGATGAGCATATTTACAGGTTCACCAATCCGAACCATGATTTTCCCAATACTATTGTCTATGAGCGATTGGACGAAAACCACATTCTGGCATGGATAGAAGGCGTTTATCAGGGCGTACCGCGGCGAGTTGATTTCCCAATGGAACGGGCGGATGCGGTCAAGATCTGATACTCAGCAAACCTTTTCAGAACGGGTGATATCCGTCATTCAGTCCATTCCTCCCGGTAAAGTAATGACATACGGGCAAATAGCCGCCATTGCCGGCAACCCCCGCAGCGCACGGCAGGTAGCCAGAATTCTCCACAGCAGCAGCCGTAAATATTCCCTGCCATGGCACCGAATCGTAAACAGTCAGGGAAAGATATCATTTTCTGATCCAAACGCATACAATGAACAGAAACTTCGCCTGCTTGAGGAAGGAATCCGCTTCGGGCCGCAGGACTGCATCGATCTGAATGCGTATCTGTATCGGGCCTACGAGACAGAGGGTTAATTTCCAGTTTTCGCATGAACCGCGAATCAATCCCCGCAGTGACCGTTTTATTTAGGAAATATCACTGTGGACGGTGTAAAATATATTTGTAAATGAGACTCATTTTAATTTATATCATCCTGTTTGCAGGCGTGTCCTGCTACTCTGCAGAGGAGAAGGAACATTTGAAACTGAATCAGCTGACTTCTGAAGAAAAACGCATCATCATTGATAAAGGCACTGAAAGGCCTTTTACCGGAAAGTTCCTTCATCATACCGATGAGGGCACATACTTCTGCAGACAGTGCAATACGCCGTTGTACAAATCCTCAGATAAGTTTGATTCCCATTGCGGATGGCCCAGCTTTGACGATGAAATACCCGGCGCAGTTGAACGTCATATCGATGCGGATGGAATTCGGACTGAAATTGTGTGCGCTGCATGCGGTGGGCATCTCGGTCACGTGTTTGAAGGGGAGCAGCTTACGCATAAAAATATTCGCCACTGTGTTAATTCCATATCACTTGATTTCATTCCTGAACCTGAAAAATCCATTACGGCCAGAGCCATTTTTGCATCCGGCTGTTTCTGGGGAACGGAATATCATCTGCAGAAAGTTCCCGGTGTACTGTCCACGTCTGTCGGGTATATTGGCGGACATGTCAAAAATCCCACTTATGAACAGGTTTGTTCGGGAACCTCCGGTCATGCAGAAGCAGTGGAAGTATTGTACAATCCGGAAACAGTCAGCTTTGAAAGTCTGGCCAGATTATTTTTTGAAACCCATGATCCCACACAGGTTAATCGTCAGGGACCAGATATCGGAGAGCAGTACCGATCAGAAATTTTCTATTTGAATGAACAGCAGCGGATTGAATCGATCAAACTGATTGACCTGCTGGAGCAAAAAGGACTGAAGGTTGCCACACAGGTTTCAGCGGCCACTGAGTTTTATCCGGCTGAAAAGTATCATCAGGATTATTACAAACGAAAGGGAAGCACGCCCTACTGTCATATATATACACCCAGATTTTAGCGCGAATATTTCATGAGAATATCTCTGCGTAAAATGCTTCGCATTTTCCGGACGATAATGAACCTGCTCAATTCTCCAGCGCCCATCATGAGACGAAATTTCCAGTCTATTCGAAAAATGTTCCCAACGTAATCATCCAGTATGATTTCACACATTTTACTTCATATGCCTTGGAAAGTGAGAACCCCTGGATTCTTTAACGGATAATATTTCATTGGCAGTCCCGCATTAATTGTGCAGAATTCTTGCTTTTTCCGCATCAACCCACTTTCATTATCTTATCGTGAAGTATAATGAAATACGCGGATCAGCTGTTGTTCAAACGGGAGACTGCTTGGAGGGAAATTCGGTTTTTTGGACAGCAGTCGAATTGCCTGCGACGTTCTGCTGTTTTCGAATAACTATCAAAAAACCCCGCTGATGTACACGGGGTTTTTATGACTTGAAAACGTGTTTGCTGAATCAAATGCTGCAGGCTGTTAAGCCGATGCCGCACTTTTTACTCTGAAATGCTGTCAGTAAATACTGACTGTCAGAAAACAGATTAAACCTGATGAACAGGAAAGAACCGCTCTATTGTGGTTCGTAAAATCCGCCAGTCTGTACCAACTTTTATGGCAGGCAGTGACTTATCATCTATCATTGACTGTAAGTCCATTATATCCAGTTTGTATTCCTGGCTGGCTTCTATCATAGACAGCAATTCATTGTCAATTCTCGGGGATGCTTTGCGGGGCTTAGCGGATAACATAATCAGGCTCCTTTTCCATTTTGAACGAACGACTCGTCCAGTTTTTGCTCCTCCCTTGGTATCAATAATAATGGAACCGGTGCAAAAGTTGATTTCGGGGTTCCGGCTCGGAACGTTTTAAGATTGGACTGCTGACATTGAACCGCCATCCAAAAGTCAGCTGTCCGAATCAATTTGTTCCGATGGGGTCTTGACCAGAACCAGCCATCGTCATGGGCTGAAACCCTGCCTGACAGTCTATCAGGAAGGTTGTGCCCGAAGTATCCTCAGTCTCAAAAAACATTTTAAAATGGTTTGCCCGGTACCGTCATCATATTGCATCATCAAATAGCCGTTTTCGCCTTGGAGGAGTGTGTCTCAGTTCGTATTCGCGTTCACATCAAAGCCGGGCAAACCATTTTAAATCTGATAGTTCTTCATATACTGCATAATGGAATTGCGAAGTACATGCCAGTGGTCTCCCACTTTTATACTTTTAACCTGATGATTTATTATCAGGTCCTGCAGACGAAGAAGATCGATCTTAAATTCACTGCAGGCCTCTTCGATGGACATTAAATCAGTCCCATTCGTCTTCTTCTTATAAATTTGCACTTCCGGATTTTCCATAATGTATCCTGCCTGACTGGCTGGAATTGCCATATCTCACGAGTGACCCGTGTGCTTCAGCAGTTCAATATTCATACAGTCGGGCCAAACATCATTCCTGCTTTACACAGAAGGATGGGCTGCACGAATCAAGTATTAATACCCAACCAAGCTAATACACAACCTATGCACCAAGAGGAGAAACCCTGGTGAAAAACAGATGTACACGACATCTACTTAACTCGAAGCAGCCCATTTGCAGGATTCTGCGAAGCTTTTAATTCTGTCAAAGATCTCACTGGTAGTTGCAGTGATTAATATCAACATGGGATATACAACTTGCGTGCCATTGATTTATTACTGTCGCTATTTATTGTTATT
The DNA here is from genome assembly GCA_964527215.1 of uncultured bacterium. Lineage (GTDB taxonomy): Bacteria > Fidelibacterota > Marinisomatia > SCGC-AAA003-L08 > JACNLC01 > CAZGNZ01. The sequence goes on from CAZGNZ010000005.1 coordinate 30,431, forward strand.
ATTATATATACAACAACCCGCATTTAACCATAACCCGTGTTAATAATTTATACATCACAGAACTGAATTTTGGATGAAGGGCGATAAGTGATTAATAATTAGTATTCTATAAGCCAGACACAATTTTAACACTGATCAAATATTTAACAGGGGTTTAAGACACAGAAATTATTCATTCCATCTCTGACATTCTTTTCAGCAGGGTTTGCCGGGTGATACCAAGCAGCTGTGCCGCCTGGCTGCGGTTGCCGGAAGTTCTGCGCAGCGCTTCGTCAATAAGATACAGGCTCATGGTTTTAATATCAGGCAGAGGCTGAAGGGCGGCGAGTGCGGGGGCAATATCCTGGTTCGTAACTGCTGATTCATATTCCCGTGACTGCTGGGCGGCATGGATGTACTTGCGGATGGAATCCATACTGAGTACATGAGATTCATGAGTGGCCACCGCATTAAATATCAATGAACGCAGCTCCCGAATATTTCCAGGGTAGTAGTAAGTCTGAAGCAGCGTGAGAAGTTCTTTCGGCACAGCCGGCTTTGGTTTTTCCAGCTCCTTGGCTGCTTCGCCGAGGAAACAATCGATCAGCACCGGAACATCATCCAATCGTTCTCTCAGCGCCGGGATATGGGTGCGGTGGGTATTCAGTCGGTAAAACAGATCTTTTCTGAAATTTCCCTGTTCCACCCGGATTTCCAGATCACGATTGGTGGCAATCACGATTCGGGCAGAGGTCTTTTTTACCGCATCAGATCCCAGCGCGAAATACTCACGTTCCTGAATCAGTCTAAGCAGCTTCACCTGACTTTCCAAATCCAGATCGCCGATTTCATCAAGAAACAACGTCCCATCATGAGCCTGCTCAACCAATCCCGCCCGCCGTTCCCCGGCTCCGGTAAATGCTCCCCGAATATGCCCGAACAGGGTATCGGAGAATGCTGCGTCATCCAGCCCGGCAATATTCAGGGCCACGTATTTCCCTGAACGGCCGCTGGCTCGGTGAATGGCATCTGCGATTAGTTCTTTGCCCACACCGGTCTCACCCGTAATCAGAATCGGCTGACTGGTTTGTGCAACCGCTTCAATATATTTGAAAACAGCCAGCATACCCTTGTTACGGGTAATAATGCTGGAAAATGCCTCGGGCTGTTTCAGCGGTTCTGATAGAAGCTGATCTTTCAGAGTATCCACTTCGGCCTGAAGTCCCTTGATTTTCAGGGATCTTTTGATGGTTGTGATCAGCCGGTTTTCATCCACCGGTTTGACCAGGAAATCGTCTGCGCCGGCTTTCAAACACTGAACAGCAGTCACAACATCATTAACGGCTGTCACCACAATGACGGAAACCTCGGGATATTGGGCTCGAATGGCCGACAGAAGTGCTTCTCCTCGAATTCCGGGCATATTCAGATCAAGGAGAACCAGTCCCGGCTGAAACCGCTCAAGCTGATCCATGGCATTGTTGCTGTTCCAACATAATTCCACATTCCGAATCCGGTTTTTCCTCAGAATCAGACGATATGTCTCCAGGAGGTCCTTTTCATCGTCAACCAGCAGCAGTCTGTCGTTAATTTGGTTCATTTTCAGTTTGTTCATTCCTTTCTTCGACGACAGGTATAATAATTCTGGCCACAGTTCCCTTACCTACCTCTGATTTAAAATCAATGGTCCCGCCGATATCGTGAACTATTCGATTGGAAATGGCCAGCCCGAGGCCGGTTCCGCCGTAATCCCGCTTGGTAGTAAAAAAGGGATTCAGGATCAGCGGAAGGTTTTCCGCCGGGATGCCAATTCCCTCGTCCTTAACCGTAATGATAATCTGACGCCGTTTCCGGTGATAGCGAGTGGAAACACGCAGTTTCCGGGATGTATCCGGCAATGCCTGACACGCATTCTGTATCAAATTGATTATCACCTGCTTCAGGTTGGGCTGACGCACCAGTATTTCCGGAATATCCTCTGACAGGTCAACAGAAAAATGAGCAGTGGCATCTTTGATCAGGTTGTGAAGGAAAATAATTGCGGACTCCACAATATTGTTGATCTGGATGGATTCTTCCACCTCATCAATGGTTTTTCGAGTGTACCTCTCTAAATCCATTATGATGTTGCCGATTCTGACAGAGCTGTCCATTACTCTTCGGCAAAGCGCCGGATATTTCGTCTGGGCTTCACTAAAACTTTCATCTATCAGCTGAAAACCAGGATGATCCACCACATAGTCCTCCAATACCGGCAGGGCTTCTTCCCAGTATTCCTGCAGCAGCGGGACCGACAGCATGATCAGATTATTGGGGTTATTTATTTCATGAGACACACCGGTCACAATCGTTCCCATGGCATTCATTTTGTCCGCCTCAATGAGCTGCTGCTGATGAAGAGCCAGCTGTTCTTCAGTTCTCCGCCGCTTGGTAATGTCAACACCAACGCAGAAAATGAAGTCTATTTCCTTACCTTCCTTGTACTTCTGCCGGCCATACCACTCCACAATGTACTGGCTGCCGCTTTTCGACTGCACCCGGCTCTCCGTCATCACCGGTTCATCAACCTGCATCAGAAGTTCAAAAGATTTGATCATCAGCAGCTGATCGTCAGGTTCAATAAACATGGATATGAAATTTTTATCCACTATTTCCGGTTCCGTATATTCCATCACCTTCAGCATGGTCTCATTCATCAGCAGGATGGTGCCGGCGGGACTCACGGCAATGAAATACAGCGGCGAGCTCTGGATCAGCTCCATATTGAAATTGCGTTCCCGAAGCAGATCCTCCTCGATTTTTTTGCGATTTGTGATATCTCTGAGAGAGCCGGCAATCCAGCCCGGTCGTCCGGGCTGACCGCTTTCCTGCCTGGCATTGATTGAACAATGCCTGAAAGTGCGATCAACATGGACCATCAAACCTTCAAAATCCGACACGCTGCTGGTCTGCTTGAGTTCTTCCATCAAATCCTGCCAGCGGTTCGTATCAACAATGTAGTTCTGGACTTTCTGACCAATCAGGTCATTCCGGCTGTATCCAAGAATCGGATACACCGAAGGGCTGACCTCGAGAATGGTACCGGTCATGGAGATTTCAAAGTAAACATCCTGAATCTGGCTGAAAATTCGGCGGTAGTTCTGCTCACTGATCCGCAGTTTTTCCGTGATCATCGCCGTATGGAGCACCTCGGTGGCAAAAGACAGAAGCAAATTGGCGATTTCGCTGTCATGCTGGGTAAAATATGGATCATATTTGTTATGGATGTTGATCACTGCCATAAGATCCCCGGCAGGGTCAAACACCGGTCCCGACCAGAACGACCGGTTCAGGTACCCTTCCCACAAATTCAGTTCAATTCCCGGATTCTGCTTCATTTCTTCAGATGATACTGCTGTTTTCTTTTTGATACACCATCCCATTACGGATGATGGATCCACCGGCAGGTTCAGTTCCAGTGCGGCATGGGGACTGTCCAGGGTTGCAAATAGAATCAGCTTGTTTTCTTTCCGCGTGTAAATACTGCCGCCCGATGCAATGAGGTTTCGGGCATATTCTTCCATAATCCTGAACATGGTGTCCTGAATGGACTGAACCGCCGAAATTCGACGCGTGCTCTTCACCATCATTTTCAGGCGCGTATTAATTTCCTGAAGCTCGAGATTGGCACCTGCCAGTGCCTTGGTGCGCCGTTTCACCTCCGCTTCCAGATTCTGCTGATGCCGCTGGTTCATCTGAATCAACTCGGCCCGTTCCAACGCTTTTTCAATGGCGTGGGAAAGAACATGAAAATCCACAATGGGTTTCAGGATGAAGTCCCAGGCTCCCAGCCGCATGGCTTCCACAGCATCAGACAGTACCCCCGTACCGGAAACCACCAGCAGAGGAAGATCGGGATTCTCCTCATGGATGGACCGGATCACATCGTGTCCGCTGATATGCGGCATGACCAGATCAACCATAACAACATCCAGCGTCTCCGACCGGAACTTCTCCAGCCCCTGCGCTCCGCCTTCGGCAATCAGCGTCTGAAATCCGCAGTCTTCCAGATAAGCCGACACACTGGTCCGAATGTACTGGTCGTCATCAATAATCAGGATTTTTCTTGTAATGGAGCTTTTCCCTAATTCATTTGGATTCATACCGACTCTGATTCAATAATTAACTGATTTTTCAGGATTCAATTTCTGTCAGCCCGAACATTGCTTTTGTGAATGCTGTACACCCACTGATTGGTCATTCTTTCTCCTGACAGCGGCCAGACATACTGCAGGTGGCACTGATACTGTCCAATAGCCCGGGGAATGAACGGCAGCTGGATGCGGCACCCCAGTCCTACTTCAGCAGATTTGAATGTCTCACTGTGATTTGATTCCAGTTTATAAAATGCAAGTGTTCCGAAAATGAAGGTGTCCATAGGGATAACCGGTCTGAATGATTCTGATGCAGGTGCATTTCGGACTCTGGTCGAAACATCCAATTTTAGATTGATTCCGGCCACCCAGTCCAGTTTTTTTTCACTTTCCCGGTAGCTCAGAAGATTTGCGCCCCCATTCACCTGAACATGGTCAAAATTCAAATAATTGTCCGCCAGATAATTATCACTTCTGAAAAGCCAGTTTGACCGGAACTGACCAAAATACGAAGCACCCGTAAGCCTGAATGCCATCTGCCCCGGTAGATCTCCCGACTGATTCCCGATAAACAGTCTGGCATACAGCGGAAGCTTTTTACTGTACCAGTTCTGAAGCGTGAAAAACTGACGTGAATAATCAAAATCACTGCGGTACAGGGATGACTCAATCAGGAAACTGTATTCGGTATCCCTCCGTCCGTTCTTCTGGTGATAGGTATGACTGATTGTTGCCGATCTGATTTCCCCATTGTCCCAGAACTGCCGACTGGAAATATAATCCTGGTCAGTGACTTTACTTAACTGTACAATCAGCTTCAGCGCATGGTACGGAGGAAGAAGCGGTTTTTTCCTGAATTCACCGGTATATCCCAGTTCGAAAATGAAACGTCCGTCTGAATCCTCAATACCTGTAAATACATGACTTAACGGGCTGATGGGAATCAATGACGTTTCACCGAAAAACTGATAGCCAGCCTGTTTTGATTTCATGCCGTATCGAAGTCCTCCCCTTGTGGCCCACTGCCTGACGCTGCCAGTGACCAGATACCCCGACTGCCAGTGAACACCGATTTTTGCACCGTCAATGTCATTCAACCGGAAACTGGGTCTCAGATACAAATCATATTTGTCCGGTGACGGAAAGTAAACATCCATATTGTCAAACCGGACCTTGAAAGGAAGGTGGCTGCCGGCCTGGTTGTTCAGCCGATTGATATCCGCCAGCTTTCTTTCGGGATCAATGATTAACTCCTCGACCGGGAATTCGGTGGACAGCTCAAGATGATACTCCCGGTTGATATCGTCCTGTCCCTGCCAGGGTTCAGCTATTATCCAGCTGTCAGGAAAGGATCGAACATGATCATAACAGTTGGGGATATGAACGTTTAGTTCCCTGCTGCCAGCCATCCGGATTTTTATATCCAGAGGCATACTCCGCTGCTGGAATCTGACAAGCGTGGCCTCCAGCGTGTACCCGTCCTCTGATTTATGACTCTCCATATTCCGGACTCCATAGTCCAGTACGGGATCAGAACCGCTCCAGCTGTCAAAAAACCAGTCCAGCTGCCGTCCACTGAAGTCCTCTGCCAGACGGGTAAACCGCTCTTTGGTGAAATGCCGATATCTTGACTGCCGAAAATATTGTTTCATAAATCCATCAAAACGATCCGCACCCAGCACATATTTCAGTTCGGAAAGAAGAACAGCGCTTTTTGCGGCAGTCGGTGACGGGGAATAATTTCCTTGAATCCGGCTGACTGACCGGACGGGAGCCATATCATAAAACCCGGATCTGGAATAAGACAGGTACGGCAGTTCGCTATGGGTATACCACTGGGTTGCCTTCGGATAGAATTGTCGCGCATACCAGTTTTCCCAATTGGTTGCACTGCCCGTTCCCCAGATTGAATCGACTGTGACAGCAGCAATGTATTCAGCAATTCCGGTATTCAGAAATTCTTTGTCCGAAGCAGGCACACCTGTCAGGATTCCGGTCCAGGACTCCGCCAACAGGATTGAAAGCTGATTTTTAAACTGCCTGTCACCGAACGGCAGCACCAGCATCATCGGGAAGGCGGCTGTCATCTTCGAATCCAGAATAATTAATTTTTGATAAGGATAATCGCCATAACGCCTGGAGTAATCGTCCAGCAGCCGGACCGCCAGTTCAGCAGCATTCGAAGCAGCTTTTACCTTCCGATCCGCTGTGACAGATATGCACTGTACACCGTTCAGGGACACTTCTGAAATCACCGGACTTTTCAGCGCAACAAAGCTGACACCCTGGACCATTTCTGCATCGAATTCCATTTTCCGGTAGCCCGGTTCCGTTGACTTTGTGCTTCTGACTGATCTGCCGGTTCCGGCGACATAATAGTCGTCCGGAAAAACCAGGGACCATTTAAAACGGCCGAAATCTGCAAAACATCGGACGGTGCAACACAGATCCCGATGCCACCCGTTTCCGGAATCGTACACCGCGATGGAGGGATACCATTGAACCGCCAGAAACGTGCTGCCTGCAGTGTGCATGCCGACATCAAGAGTGTTGAAACGGGAGACAAAATCGATAATGAATTCACATTGCATCCCGGGAAGGATCGGGGCGGACGGTTCCACTTTCATCTCCGATCCATTGATACTTTTTGCAAGGCATTCCTGTGCCGCATTGCGGACGGCATCAATTCTCATCCACCCCCATGAGGACGAATCCGAATCGGCGATCAGGTATTCGCCACGGCTTTGATACAACTGATCAGCACTGCTTCCGGGAAGAAAGGCGTTCGGCGGAAGAAGGAAATAGACTTCCTTCAATGTGTCCGGGCTGTGATTTGTGTAGCTGAGTTTCAGGCTGCCCTGAATGGATTTCGTATCCGGTATCAGCCTTGCGTCAATGGTATAACGGACTCCCTGCTGGAAAAATGCCGTTTCCGTGTCAGGCCGGATTCCGGTGCCTGTTCCTGTAAAATCCGGTTGTGCGCAGATGCAGCCGGCCCCGATTGCGGCAAGTAACAGCAGCTGGAAAAATTTTTGAATATTCAGACGCATTACAATTTGATAATCCATAAAAATATGACAATACAATTTACATCATGTACAAGGTTCTTAATAAATACTATGCAGTGACGCAGGAATTCGAATCATCCCCAATGCAGGCGGCTCTTGAACACATCATATTCAGACCGCAGCCGGCAGGCTTATTCAGGAGACGGGATGTAAACTTTCCGGGCTGAACGCAAAAGTAATCTTTTGACCTACCTCAAAAATCCCTATAAATTTTCAATCTTGAAACTGATTGACAGATACATATTAAAAGAACATGCGCTGCCGTTCTTATTTGCGCTGCTGGTTTTACTGTTTGTACTGCTGGCCAATTTCCTGCTGCGTTCAATTGACAAGTTTCTGGGGAAAGGCCTGAATATTCTGGTTTTACTGGAATTTGTCTTTCTAAATCTGGCCTGGATACTGGCATTGGCTGTTCCAATGGCTGTTCTGGTGGCAACCCTGATGGCTTTTGGACGGATGTCATCGGACAATGAAATAACCGCCATTCGAAGTTCAGGAATCGGCTACCGGTCACTGTTGAAGCCGTCCATATGGTTTGGTCTGATAATCACCATCGGGATGATTTTGTTCAACAACTGGCTCCTGCCGGACATGAATCACAAGGCGCGTATGCTTTCCTCGGATATCCGCAGAAAACGGCCGGATCTGGAGTTTGATGTCGGCTATTTCATCGATGCCCTGCCGGGTCACAGCATTTTGCTGGGAGGGCGCAACGGTGACGAGTTTACCGATGTGACGATTTTTGGAAACGGAACCAACCAGGCCCAGCGCACGATTCTTGCCCAGAAGGGCATCATCGAAACCCTGGATGACGGGGTGCTGCTTTATTTGACGGACGGCGTCATTCATGAACTCCCGGGAACCACCGAGGAATACCGACAGATTTATTTTGATCATTACCAGGTTGCCATCCCGGTCGACAACATGCAGCTGACAAGACGTGACAGCAATGTTCGCGGCGACCGTGAAATGAATTTCCAGATGATCCGCAAAAAAATTGACGGTTACTACACCAAAATTGATGAAGTGTGGGAACGGATTCATCAGCGCATCAGCAATGAAACCACGCTTGAACTTCCTGCCTATCCCCCGCAGTCCGTCATGGAAGAAACACTGGATGATTTTGAATCCATGCAGCGGGACTCCATTCAGGTAACCGAGGATGAAACCGCAATGGCCCGTTTCAACCGCCATTTCAAGAATCTTCGTCGAGGTGTTTCAAGTGACTACAAGCTGATGGAATCATATATCCGCAGCATCAATAAATATAAAGTTGAGCTTCATAAAAAATTCTCTATCCCGTTTGCCAGCATCATCTTTATCATTGTAGGCGCTCCACTGGGAATAATGGCCCGTCGCGGGGGATTTGCCATCAGCATGGGTCTCAGTATGGGATTTTTCATCATATACTGGGCATTTCTCATCACTGGCGAAGAACTGGCGGACCGCGGATTTCTGTCACCGGTAATGTCAATGTGGATGCCGAATATGATTATGGGAATCGCCGGCGCGTACCTGGTCTGGATGACATCCCGGGAAAACCGTGTCATCAATTTCGAAATCTTGAACATTTTTAAAAGGAAAAAGCAAACTGATGATTCTGCCGTTCCGGAATAACACACCGGTAATCCATCCGTCATGCTTTATCGCTCCGTCAGCTGATGTTATCGGCGATGTTGTTATCGGCAAAAATGCCAGCATCTGGTTTGGAGCAGTAATTCGGGGGGATATGCACACCATTCGTATTGGTGCCGAAACCAATATTCAGGACGGAGCCACCGTCCATGTAACAACAAATGAAGCATCCGTAACTGTCGGTACCGGAGTGACCATTGGACACAATGCGGTTATTCACGGCTGTACAATTGAAAATGACTGCCTGATAGGAATGGGTGCAACGGTAATGGATAATGCCATTGTGGGTGAAGGCTCCATTATTGGAGCCGGCGCACTGGTTCCGCCTGGAATGCGCATTCCGCCCCGTACTCTCTGTGTGGGACTGCCCGCGAAACCGATTCGGGGAGTCAGCTCAGAAGAATTCAATGAAATCAGGGAAAGTGCAGCCCATTATATTGAATTTGCCGGTGAATATCTCTCACAATCAATACCGGGGTAGCAGCCCCTTTACAAAACGGAAATTATTATGACCTCTATTTCACCCTTTCAGTTAATCCGTTCCAAACAGTCCGGTGAAGAACTTTCGCCGGAAAAAATCAGGGGACTGGTGGATGCCTATACCCGTGGTGCAGTTCAGGATTACCAGATGTCTGCCTGGCTGATGGCCGTGTATTTCCAGGGCATGACGGAGACCGAAACCTTCGGGTATACCCAGGCAATGATCGAATCCGGCCGGCAGATGGATTTTTCTCATCTTCCCGGATTTGTGGTGGACAAACACAGCACTGGCGGTGTCGGCGACAAAATATCAATCATTCTGGGACCGCTTCTGGCCGCCTGCGGCTGCTATGTGCCAATGCTTTCCGGCAGAGGACTTGGACATACCGGCGGCACCCTGGACAAACTTGAATCCATCCCCGGATATCAGGTGGACATCCCGGTTCCCCGATTTCAGCAGATTGTTTCCGAAATCGGCATATCCATGATCGGACAGACAGATGATATATGTCCTGCAGACCGAAAAATCTATGCCCTGCGCGATGTAACATCCACCATTGCATCCAATCCCCTGATATGCGGCAGCATCATGAGTAAGAAGATCGCTGAAGGCATTCAGGGGCTGGTGTTGGATATCAAATGCGGAAACGGCGCATTCATGACTGATGTGGAAAATGCCCGGGAGCTGGCTGCACTGCTGGCCAAAGTGGGCCGTCGCCATGGTCTCAAGGTTTCCTATTCGATTACCAATATGAATCAGCCTCTGGGAATGGTTTCAGGTGTTTTCGCCGAAATTCGGGAGTCGATTGATGTGCTGCAGGGCCGCGGACCGGAAGATGTCAGGAAACTCACACTTCACCTTGCGGAACAGGCATTGAAGATGGGGGGATTTGAAGATGCATCATCACTGGCCCGGACGAAACTGGCAGACGGTGCAGCATATGAAGTATTTCTGAAAATGGTGAATGCTCAGGGCGGAGATACCAGGCGGCTTCAAAAACCGGATTTGCACCGCGCTGAATACGAAACCATTATTCGGGCACCCTACTCAGGATACATTCGGGATATAAATACCTATGAAATGGGCATGGGCATTATTGCACTGGGCGGCGGCCGACGGGTAAAAACGGACCGGATTGATCCCACCGCCGGATTTCATCTGCAGTACAAGCCGGGCATGTCTGTTCAAAGCGGTGAACCCATTCTCCACATTTTCTGCTCCGATGAACAGAAACTCATGCAAGGCAAAGCAATTCTTGAATCGGCTGTCACCTTCCAGGAAGATCCAACCGAACCACAGCCCCTGATTATTGAAGTATCTGAGGATTCCTGATTTGACCCACACCGGTACCGGAAATGATCCGAGTGTGAATTCGATCAGTCCTCATCAGGTCAAACGGCAGAATTTTGAAGAACCGTTGCCGGTTTTCATATTCCGTTCATCATCCGCATGAATTTATTCTGGGATACAGCCGGTGCGGTGTTCTGGGCCATTCTGAAAATCCTGACCATTGCGCTGGCAGGCGGAGCATCGGTTCGATGGAAAATTCTGGATAGAGAGCACATTCGCGGACTGTCAATCCTGACAATCACAATCACCCTGCCATGCCTGATTTTCGCCAAAATGGTACACGGCTTCAGTCCCGACAGCTTTCCTTTCTGGTGGGTTCTCCCTCTGACTGCACTGGGAATGACAGGATTGGGAATGCTTCTCGCAATTCTTTTGCTGGGTTCCCAGTTCAAATCCCGGAAGAACCTGCTTCCCCTGGCATCCATGCAAAACGCCAATTTCCTGATCCTGCCAATTGGTAAGATGGTCTACCCGGACCATTTTGATCAGTTCGTGCAGTACATCTTTCTGTATATAATCGGATTTAATCTGGTGCTTTGGAGTCTGGGCGGGTATCTTTCCACACTCAGAAGTCAGGAGCAGGTACGCTGGCAGAGTTTTATTACACCGCCGTTCGCAGCAAACATAGCTGCCTTGGGACTGGTATTTACCGGCTTGAATACCGGTGTCCCTGGAATTGTAACGGAAACCTGTCTGCTCCTGGGCGAGGCGACAATTCCGCTGTCATTGTTTGTGCTTGGGGCCACTCTCGCCAGTCTGGACTTCAAAAAATCTCCGCCATTTCTGGATACAGTCCGATTACTGTCGGTAAAATTCCTGCTCCTGCCGCTCATCACCATCACGGTACTCCGGCTAACCGGAATTCTGGATCATAACTGGCTTCTGGCAGATTTTTTCGTTCTTCAATCCAGCTCTGCACCGGCGATTGGAATAATTCTTCAGGTCAGGAGATATGGCGGAGATGAGCAGAAAATCGGCAGCATTCTGCTCATATCCTATCTTGTTGTACCAGTGGCCATGCCTGTCTGGCTGGCAGTCTGGAGATTTGTTTCCGGTTCAGGGTAATGGTATTTTCCGAATCAGCGCGGTTTCTTCCACCGGTTACGGTCCTGTTTTACAGGGCGCGCCACATTCGGCCTGCAATACGCATCAGGTTTAAACCGCCTTTGAATCGGTCCCGCAGACCGTGTCCATGAAGCAGTTCCGGAATGCCTTTCAGTCCCTTGTACAGATCCGCGCTGTATGGATGCCACCACAAATCCCGACAAATCCCCGGTAAAAAATCGTGAACAATGACCTGAGTCTGGGTCATCTCATCAAATCCCAGTTTCCCGTGGGTTCGACCGATTCCCGATTCCCTGAAACCGCCCCACGAAGTCTCCGGCAGACCGTGACTCATTAAATGGTCGTTCACCGTAACGGCTCCGGCCCTCAAGCGCAATGCCAGCCGGTCCGCCTGTCTGCGATTCCGTGTCCAGACGGAAGCCGTCAGACCGAGGTTGGAATCATTTGCCAACCGCACTGCCTCATCCATATCACCTACTGCCGCAACGGCCAGAACCGGACCAAAGGTCTCTTCCTGCATGACCTTCATGCGGTGGTTCACATCCGTCAAAACAGTTGCCGGATAGAAATTCTGCAGCGACCCGCTTTTTTCAGACTGAGCCAGAATCCGGGCACCTTCGGCAACTGCATCCTCTACATGCTCTTGAACGGTGTCCAGTTGTTTTTGGGAGGTCATCACCCCGAAATCTGTTGATAAATCTTCAGGATGCCCGATTTTGAGTTCTTCAGTACGCTTGGCAAGTTCAGATAAAAACGGTTTCGAAACATCCTCATGGACATAGATTCTCTCAATGCCTCCGCAGGACTGCCCGGCATTCTGGAACCCGGCCCACACCGCGCCGGCTGCTGCCCGCACAGGATCCGCATCCGCACAGACTATCATGGGATCATTCCCGCCCAATTCAAGGCAGACCGGGGTCAGTGTTTCCGCAGCCTGAGCCATCAGTCGTTTCCCCACCGGCACTGATCCGGTAAAAAACAGTTTGTCCACACCGCCATTCAGGAATGCATTCCCGGCAGCTTGCCCCGGCATATTTACAAAACTGAACAAACCATTCGGCAGATTCGCTGCTTCGATGGCCGCTTTCAATGCTGTTCCAACCTGCTGCGTTTCAGTCGCTGTTTTCAGCACCACCGCGTTCCCGGCAAGAAGTGCCATAACCACTTCCGAGAAAGGGATGGCAAAGGGATAATTCCATGGTGAAACGATGCCGATGACGCCGTATGGAACCCGGACAATGCGACTTTTTTTGTAACACGTAATCAGGCTGCCCGGTGAAAGGGGAACATCTTTTAGAAACCGCCGCGAGTTTTTAATATAGTAATTCAGTGCCAGAACAGCAGGCACGATCTCCGTCACAAGGGCGTCTGTACGGTTCTTCCCGTTATCCCGGGCAATGGTCAAAGCAAGCGCATCCATATGATCCATCAGGTACCGCATAACCTTTTTCAGGCATCGGCCGCGCTCCTGAACCGGCGTATTCCGCCAATCCAACTGTGCGGTATGTCCGTGGCGGATGAATTCAATGGTTTCTTCTGGCGTATTCAGCGGGACCCGACCGATTTCGCCCCCGGTTGCGGGATTCAGGGAAATGGTTTCAGTTTGAGGAATTTTATGATTCATGTCAGTCCAAGATATGGGAATGGAAACGGAAATTCCGGTTTAAGGCAATCCAGACAATTCCGCATAAAGTCTGTAAACAGATGAATGATAATATTTGTATATTAAGACCTTATTTATATTTCAGGAAACAAAATGACAACCGACTATGACTACATCGTGATCGGCAGCGGTTTTGGCGGGGCAGTGGCCGCCTGCCGTTTGTCCGAAAAAGGCTATAAAGTATGCGTGATTGAAAAAGGACGCCGGTTTGCATCCCGGGACTTTCCAAAAACCAACTGGAATTTTAAAAAGTATTTCTGGCTGCCGGCACTGGGCTGTACCGGTATTCAGGCGATGACCCTGCTGAAGGATGTCTTTATCCTCCACGGCACCGGTGTGGGCGGAGGCAGTCTGGTGTATGCCAATAATCTGCTGATTCCGCCGGATGAAGTCCTGCAGGATCCCCGCTGGGGACCCGGAGACTGGAAAACCCGGCTGATGCCGTTTTATCATACTGCAAGGAAAATGCTGGGGGCGGTCACAAGCAAAGTTACGGTTCCCGGTGATGATCTGCTGAAGGAAATCGCAGCCGAATTCGGTCGGGAAGACACTTTCCATGTAAACGATGTGGGGATTTACTTCGGTGAAAAGGGTGTGACGGTTCCCGATCCGTATTTTGAAGGCCGGGGTCCGGAACGCACCGGATGCGAGTTATGCGGCGGCTGCATGGTCGGCTGCCGGTACGGAGCGAAAAATACCCTGGATGTCAATTATCTCTACCTGGCTGAAAAAGCCGGTGCAGTAATTATTCCCGAACATGAAGTTACAGATGTTCAACCACTTGATGGAGGTGGTTACCAGGTTTCTGCCAGACGAGTCACCGGATTTCGGCATTCGATGACGCAGCTCACCTCCAAAGGAGTTGTTTTTTCTGCAGGCGTTCTTGGAACGGTGAAACTGCTCTATCAATGCAAAGTCCGGAACCATCTGCCCGGCATTTCAGATCAACTGGGCAACTTTGTCCGCACGAACAGCGAAGCCCTGGTTGGGGCAAGGGCTTCCCGCTATGATACGGATTATTCCAAAGGCATTGCCATCACATCCGGTGTATACCCCGACAAAGACACCCATATTGAAACAGTTCGATATGGAAAAAGCCAGGATTCCATGTCTCTCCTTGCCACATTGCTGACCGGCGGCGGCTCCCCCTGGCCCCGTCCGATCCGGCTTCTGGGAAACATCATACGCCACCCCATCAAATTTCTCCAGTCCCTCAGTCCGTTCGGATGGGCTGAACGGACCACCATCCTGCTGGTAATGCAGACCATCAGCAATTATCTCAGGCTGGAATACAAACGGCGCTGGTGGCGGCTGGGTGGACGAAGTTTGAATTCCAACTGGAATACAGATGAAAAAATTCCTTCCTATATTCCTGTGGCCAATGAATATGCCAGACGGATGGCAGCGAAAAAGAACGGCATTGCTTTCAGTATTCTGCCGGAAGTACTGCTGAATACCAGTTCAACGGCGCACATTCTGGGCGGATGCGTGATGTCTGAAACGCCTGAACAAGGCGTGATTGACTATTCAGGTAAAATCCATGGATTTGATCAGCTGTATGTCATAGACGGCTCTATCGTGCCTGTGAATCTGGGCGTTAATCCCAGCCTGACCATTACCGCACTGGCGGAGTACATTCTCAACCAGATTCCGGAAAAATCCAATTCGTGAAATCAAAGAATGAATGAGTAATTCTGTTTTTCAAACCTTTTTATTTGTAAAATACGGTGATATTAAAAGCCAATTTTCAATATATAGATCACAAGTATTTTGTCGTTCCCTCAATCTTCCGGAATGCAATCTGAATGATTAAAAAAGTAAAAGTTGAACAACTGCAGCCCGGCATGTTTATCCATGATTTCAACTGCAGCTGGCTGGAACATCCGTTTTTTCAGCGAAGGATGATGCTGAAAAGCAGCCGTGCCATAAACAAGATCATGAAGCATGGTATTCGGGAATTATATATTGATACAAAAAAAGGACTGGATGTCCCGGATGCACCCAAAGCGGAAACCGTGGAAAGTGAAATCCGCGAAGAAATCGCCACCATAACGGCACAGACAGAATCCCGTCTGGGTGATATCACCAAAATTCAGCCAATCCCCCTGAAAGAGGAAATAAAGCGTGCCCGGGAAGTGAAATATCAGGCTCGCAGCTATATTGAAAATGTACTGGACAATATTTCGCAGGGCGTGTCCACTGAAATTGAACAAATTGCGCCGGTTGTGGATAACATGATTGAGTCGGTGTCAAGGAATCAGAATGCAATGATTTCGCTTCTGAAAGTGAAACGGCGTGATGAATATACGTATCTCCATTCCGTCAGTGTGGGAACCCTTCTTATCGCATTTTCCAAATTCCTCAACCTTGATCAGGAAACCATCCGTCAGTACGGAATTGGCGGAATGCTGCATGATGTGGGGAAAATGCGGGTTCCTCTGAGAATACTCAATAAACCCGGACGTCTCACGGAATCGGAATTCAAAATGATGAAAATGCATGCCACTTACAGCCGGGAGATTCTGGAACAGCTGAAATCCCTTTCCCCGGATGCCGTGGCAGTGGCCGCTCAGCACCATGAACGGTATGATGGGTCCGGGTATCCGCTGGGACTGAAAGGAGACGATATTCATCCAGGCGGTCAGCTTGCCGCCATTGTGGATGTGTATGATGCTATTTCATCCGAGAGAGTATATCACTCCGGTCTGCCGCCGGCACAGGCAGTCCGCAAACTTTATGAATGGAGTAAATTCCATTTCAATTCAGAACTGGTTCAAAAATTCATCAGTTTCATAGGTATTTATCCGATCGGTTCGGTGGTTGAACTGGAAACCCATTTGGTAGGCGTGGTGGTTTCACCCAATGCCGATACACCGGTGGTCCGAGTGGTATATGACCGGAAATACGATAAAACCATGCAGCCGCGGGATATTGACTTGTCCAGGAGTATTGGTCTGTCAAATAAAATAGTCCGATATGTGAATCCGTCAGATCACAATATCAATGTTTCGGCTGTTCTGGAAAGCGATGTCTATAATTCTTTCATGAATGCGTAACCCGCTGCAATTCCACCGGAGTACTTTTCAATTCAGTGAACGACAAATACTCCTGGCGATGCATATTCAGAAGCTGACGCATCAATCCCCATATGTATATGATCATTTGTTCGATGTCTTCCTGATTCGGATAACCATGCATTTCCGCCAGCAATAATAATGAGGGATTTATACCGATTATGAATTTGGCCTGCCAGGAAAACCTTCGAACACTGAAACAGACACCGGATTTGACCATCAGGAATGAATGTCGAATTCCTGGGGTCAGATGATGATGGAAGTATATCGGGTAAAGCTGATGTTTGCTGAGAAATATTGGGTGTTTTAAAGAGGTAAACCCCCGTACTGCTGGGATGGCGGGTAAATTTTCAGCAGGACGAGGGTTTCGGACGGCCTATATTACAATTTTTAATGCCTCTGGAACAACACTTGATACAAGTTTTTTTACATTTTTTTACATTCCGCCGCAGATGTTATCGTTTACGACGAAACAAAAAGAAAAGGGGAGCAGAACTCCCCTTTGCCAGACAAGACATACGGAGTGTTTTGACACTTATTTTACCAGCATGACCTTACGCGCAAGCTTTGTATCACCGGCTGTCATTTGGATGATGTAGGCACCGCCTGCCACGCCTTTGGGCTGCCAGGTGTAGGAATACGTTCCGGCTGTGTGGCTGCTGTTCACCAGTTCCTGAACCATGCGGCCCTGAATATCATAAACGGCGATTGACACATTTGAATCAGCGGAAATTTCATACGAGAATGTTGTGCCTGGATTGAACGGATTCGGATAAGCATTGCCCAAATTGAATGCGGTGGCCAGTTCGCTGCCGACAGCGATGTAACCGTCTGAGCTTGCAGCAACCACATTTACTATTTCAAAATCTGATGAACCGGTGAACAGAACACCGTTTTCAGGAGCAACCAAAATAACTGTGGTGTGATTTCCGACAGTATTGTAATCGGCCACCAGAGCTCCATGCTGCAGGCTTATGCTGAAATCAGAATTGTGCGTGATTACAGCCTGAACACCCCCGACAAAACCGTCGGCTTCCATAACCAGGCTGCTGCCCCGAATTTCAAATGAAGCTTCAGCAGCAGTATCTGTCCGACCGGAGAGAATCCAGCTGACGACCAGCACGACATCCAGAATATCCACAGCACCGTCCATGTTGGCATCAATGGAAATCAATGCTGCACCTGACAGACCTTCTGTACCGAGAATATAGCCAACAACCAGAACAATATCCAGCACGTCTGTGCTGCCGTCGAGGCTGACGTCACCATTGGCTTGATAATCACCGCCCAGGCGGTTGAATTCTGCGAGCCAGGAATATCCTTCAAGCCACATTTCTTCACCAAATGCACCTTTGTAATCGGTCTGCACAAAGAAATCATCTTCCTCCACCACATCTATATCCTGCCACGCTGCACCGCTGATATGCGGCCGAGGATCGATGATGCCGCCGGTTTCACGGCCTTCAATCATCATGAAAACAGGATCAGTGTCCAGAGCAGTAAATCCATATTCACCACCGAACTGACCCGTGGCACAATCGTAAACGATGGCGTTGGGGGAGAGATACAGTGAATCGGGGATCAGGTTCAGGGTGGCATCGTCTGTGACGCGGATACCCAGGGCCTTGCCTTCAGCAACAATCATGTTGGTGAAGTGTCCGCCGGTCCCTTCACGCCAGCGGATAATCTGGTCATTATCGGCATTGACTGCAGGATCACCGGAACCAATCAGGGTGATGTTGGTCCAGTTGGGATAGGAGCGGGGCTGACTGTTCATGTCGCCATCGGTTTTGCTGTCCATTTCAAATCCGCGGTTACCGGCATCAGATCCGATTAGACCGAACAGATTTTGGCCGCGGCCCTGATAACCTTCATCGGTGTCAAACATGTCGTCGCCAACAAAGAGTACACTCAGGTTTCTCACATCCACAGTGCCGCCGAAGAATTCAAATCCGTCATCCAGATTCCAGGCAACTTCACAATTTTCAACAACGGTTCCGCGACCGACACCGCCAAAGGTGATCCCGTTGATTTCATTTCCTTCACCAATCACCGCACCGCCGTACCATACACGGACATAGCGCAGGATACCGGAAGAATCATCAGGATTGGTTCCGCCGAAAGGAATACCAAAGAGGCCTTCGATGTTGTCTGTGCCGCCGTCAGCGCTGATTGGTGCGTTACCCAGCAAAATCAGACCGCCCCATGTACCGCGCAAAGGCAGCTCACTTTCGGGAAGTGCGGAAGTAAATGTAATGGGTGCATCGGCGGTACCGTCTGCAATCAGATAGGCATCCTGCAGAACTATCAGGGCAGGAGCAAAACCGAAACCGTCATCGGGCAGTGCTTTGATGGTGGTTCCTGCTTCAATTGTCAGGGTTACACCGGCCTGCACGAATGTCTGACCAACCAGCAGATATTCATTATCAGCATTCCAGGTCGTGTTGGAGATGATGTCACCGCTGATTTCAATCTGTCCAGACATAAAGCTCAAAGTCAATACCAGGCTTGAAGCCAGTACTGACAGTTTATTTGTTTTGAGCATTAATGGAATCTCCTTTTTGTTGATTAGGTCCGGATTTTTCTTGAGACTTTGTGATGAGATGATGAAAATGTGTTAATGCAGAAGAAGAAAAGCATTTTGCACATAAATATTCTCATGAAATCTCCGGGTTAGTTTTGTAATTCAGTATGAGTTAACCAGTTTTTCACCCAATTTTAATCAAGTCTCGGTTCGGTTCCGCAGTGCGTCATTTTCAGTGAGTAAGGTCGTAGGATATACTGAGGGACATTGACATGCCCGGTTTCCAACGACGGGTGACGAGAATCTCGTCGTCATCTTTCGGGTCTTCCATGCCGTATTTATGTTCGGAATCCAGAAGGTTTCTCACTTTGAATGATACTTTCGTGAGCTGTCCGATTTTCTTTCCAACCACAAAATTCAGAGAGTGGAAAGGATATTCGTATTCATCTTCCAACTGTCCGGCACCAAGGTAAGCCAGACGCTTTGAAAAGGTGTTGTAGGACAGATTGAAATCCCAACCGCTTCTCAGCTGGGATGTGATGCCGGCATTCAGCACAATGTCAGACTGCCCCTGCAGCGGACGTGTCAGGTTTGCTGAAGAATTATGGGTTTCAATCAGTCCGTTGTTATACACAGAGACCACACTGTCGGATTCAGCTTCTGATTTGGTGTAGATGAAATTGAAGTTTAAGAAGCTGGCTCCCTTGTCCATATTCAGGATGGGCAGTTTTTTACGAATCTCAAATTCAACACCTTGAGACCAGGCGTTCTTAGCATTCTGCCAGGTTTTGTAATATTTATCATCCGTCTGTTTGATGAGGGAAACTTCAATGGGATTGTGAAAATCCTTGTAGAACAGGGCCAGAGAGATCATCTCGGCTGCCGTGGGGTAGAATTCCCAGCGAATATCGTAATTCTTGATTTCCGTGGTTTTAAGGTAGATGTTCCCCACCGAACGCTGACCGCCCTGGAATTCAATATAAGTGTAAGGGGCGATCTCGCGAAACTGGGGGCGGGCCACAGTCTGCGAGGCGGAGAAACGCAGTTTGGAACGATCACCGGAATTGACAGTCATCGCCAGCGAAGGCAGCCAATCGTTGTTATCAAGAGAAGCAACCAACGGTACATTGCGCATCACTTCCAGCGTGGTATCCACTTCCGCATCATCAAACACAAGAGTCGTATCGGCCATGAAAGGTTTTTCAATCATGATGGGGTTATGCGTCACCGGATTGTAGGGATCCAGATCAAGCGTATATCTTTCATTCCTTGCACCGAAAACAATATTGCCGCGTTCTTCATTGAACAGTGGCACCGTAAACATGGCATAGCCGGCTTTGATGACCTCTTTGGAATCATAAGCGTTCTGGTTGATTTCACCATCATCTTCCAGCAGGATAATACCGGCTTCGGCTGAATCCGTTTCAGAGTAGTAGTAATAGTTATCCATGTCAAACAGCATCCCAAAGGAATCTTCGGACGTAATCTCTCTCAGATCTGCCGGAATAGTGGTGGCATATCCGTTGTTATCATCATACCAGCCATAAGTGAAAATCCGTTTTCTGAAACGGCGTTCGCGCACATCGTCGCGCAGACCGAATTTGACTTTGATCATGCCTTCAATTTCATAATCAAAACCAAAACTCTTCGCAGTTTCCCAGCCGTTGGCAAAATAGCGGTAACCGGGATCAATATAGGCAGAGTGCATCAGGCTGTACTGGGTGACATCGTTTTCCACATCCATGCCGTGCGTCAGATCCGAGATGTCAACATTCTGAATATTGCTTTCCAGCGAATCAGTCAGATTCAAATCATAATAATGATCCTTGCGGTCTGGCTCATACATCTGCGAACGGCTGCTGCTGTAAAGCAGATCCAAAGTGTTATGAATGGCATAGGGTATTCGGACCATATCCTTGAACTGGGTTTTCAGTGTCCAGGTGCCAATACTTTTTTCCTGATACGGCTGTGAGACCAGCAAACCCATAGGATTGTCAAGATCATATACCACACCCAGCACATATTTAATTTCATCACTGGATGTATGCGTATATAAAGAATTGAAATCAACCCTGATATTGTCGCGCCATTTTACTCCCCAGCTGCCGCTTATGCCCATATTGGTTTTATAGGCAGATGTACTGACGTTCAGCGGCTCATCCACAGCCAGGCTGTCATCACCCACTTTTGCATAAAGATCACGTTTATTGACGGTGTAGCTGTAATCATTCTTAAAAGAAAACATCCCGAAAAAACCGTACTCCAGTTCACCATTGGCCACCCATTTGTTACCGCCGCTGACACTGAAACTGATGGGTGTTTTGGGATCCTGTTCATCAAAACTCAATCCTGTATCGAATTCACGTGCAATTTCCGTGAGGTAGTTCCGATAAAGTTTCACGCGTTTTTTCTGTTGATCGGTGGCGTAATACTTGTTCATCCAGTAGTCTTCAGGTTGATCAGGATTCCACAGGATATCCAGTTCAGGCATAAAATCATCAGGAATTTCGTAAAAATAAATCTGGCTCATGCTGGGCAGCGCATTTTCGCGATCGACAATTTCCGGCAGTTCCCGGGTACCGTCATCAAAACCGAAGAAATCCCATTCTCCGCCGTCCCCCTGCAGGAAACGGGCGGACGCAATGTTATTGTTACTGCCCAGGCCGAAACTGGTTTTGAAATTGAATCCATCCGGGTAGGATTTGGTGCGAATATCCACATTACCGCCGGCAAACGAACCCGGCAGGTCGGGAGAAAATGATTTGAACACATTGATCTTTTCGATCAGCGCGGTGGAAAACATATTCAGCGGGATGGTTTTCCGGTCCGGTTCCGGACTGGGGATGCCGACATTGTTCAGCAGGGTATTGGAATATCGTTCACCCAGACCACGTACATACACATATTTATCATTTACCACAGATACACCGGTGATTCTTTTCAGGACCTGTCCGGCGTTGGAGTCACCTGTTTTCCGGAATTCGACAGCACTTATTCCACTGACAATCGTTTCAGCTGCCTTCTGCTCCAGAATCCGGCTGACATCACCCTCGCGCCTTACCTCCTGCTTGACCTCAATACGATCCTGCTGGATTCGATCTGTTTTGAGATATACTTCAATGGGCGTAATCTGGCTGGCACTGATTTCTACATCAGACAGTATGTATGATTGGTATCCAATAAATGAAACCCGAATTTCATAGACACCGAATTCAATGCGGTCCAGACTGAAGCGTCCATCCATATCCGTGGCAATACCAATACTGGTACCAGTCAGCCAGACATTGGCTCCAGCCACCGGATTTCGTGTTGTTTCATCATAGACAATACCATTGATCCGGCCTAAATTCTGAGCCAGAATGATGCCCATGAATAAAATTGGAAGAGTAATTTTTTTCACTCAATAACTCCTTTTATAGGTCTTTTAATCTAGCATGAAAAATTACCGGTGCATTATTAGCCCCAATTGAGACGGAGGTTTGGAATTTCATTGCCGAGAGTGAGTGAAATGTTATTGCATTGTTAGAAATATGTTAGATGCGTGGCCCAACAGCTGATAATTCGTTATATTTATATTATAAACAATAAATTAAATATTTTAATGGTTCGTTGGAGCACATGGCGGCGGATTCGTTAAAGTTTTTCATATTGGAGAAATGACAGACCTAAATTTATACGCTTTGTAATTCAGGTTATTTTTTACTTTAATAATGCAAATTACAAAATCATTCCTCTCCCATCCAAAATACCGTCGGGGTATTGCGCATCGCGTGTTTCAAATAATTTTTATCAACCATAATCTGACCCCTCTTTTCAACACACCACATCAACGTCAGGAAAACCGCATTCTGCAAAATCGAGTCAGCTTTATTGCTGCTAACAGATTAACGGGAGTGTATTTTGAATAAAGACGTATTTGAGAAAATCGTAAAAGCGCTGATCATCATTGCTTCGATTTATTTCTTTCTTCTCAGTATAAAATTACTTGGCCATTCATTCAAGCTATTTGGAAAGGGATTTGCGGAAACACTAATTGCCATGACCACCAATCCCATGGCCGGTTTGATAATCGGGATTGTGGCCACCAGTTTGATACAGAGTTCCTCAACTACGACATCCATTGTTGTGGGTCTTGTGGCCGGGGGTGCTCTGTCCTTATATACTGCTATTCCTATCATTATGGGTGCAAATATTGGAACCACAATCACCAATACCCTGGTTTCGATGGGGCATATTACTCACAGGAAGGAATTCAAACGGGCTTTTGCCGCCAGTGTGGTACACGACTTTTTCAATATCTGTGCAGTGATAGTTATTTTTCCTTTTGAAATCAAATTTCATTTCATCGCCAAAATTGCAACCAAAATGGAAGAACAGTTTTCCGGTGCCGGCGGTATGGAAATGTTTAACCCGCTCAAAGCCATTTTGAATCCTGTCATTGATGTAATCGATATACTGTTTACACATATTCCCTACAACAGTATCGTGATGATGGTATTTTCTCTGATAATTCTATTTACGGCTCTTGCGATCCTGATTAAGACCATCCGTTCTCTGGTGCTGACCAGACTGGAAGTCATCATCAATAAATACCTGTTCCGGAATGATGTTATGGGTTTGGGACTGGGAATCCTGATGACAGCCGTTGTCCAGAGCAGTTCTGTCACCACATCACTGATTGTGCCTCTGGCCGGAGCCGGTCTGATTTCAGTGGCACAGATTTTTCCGTATACACTCGGTGCCAATATCGGCACCACCATTACGGCCATCCTGGCAGCGATGGCAACTCAAAATCATCTGGCTGTGACAGTTGCATTTGCGCATCTGGTATTCAACATACTGGGAATTGTCATATTTTATCCGCTGAAATTCATTCCCATTAAACTGGCCATGTGGGTCGGTGATTATGCCAGCCAGTCCACACGCAGTCTGGTAATTTTCATCACTGTGTATATTTTGCTTTATTTCATTCCGGTTGTTTTTATCATCATTTCATGAGGTGTTTCTGGTTCTGTATGTTTCATAATATGTAATTTTTAGTTTAATTCAGAGGCCATTTGTTATGTTAAGAAAACTTATTGCGGCATGGAAAGCCGATAATCTGCTCAAGCAGGCCTGGCAGCAATCTTATCAAATGCTGGAAATTGATCAGGAAATGTTTTTGGAGGCCAGCCGTGTTTTACGTGATTCCGAGGATGGCACCCTGCGGAAAGACTTGCTGGAAATGGATAAGCGCGTCAATTCCTACGAAAGGGAAGTTCGCCGAAAAGTGATTACGCACTGCAGTATTCAGGGCGGAACGGCCATTTCCAGCGGAGTGGTGCTGGTGAGTATTGTCATTGATATTGAGAGAATAGGCGACTATACGAAGAATATTGTCGAGCTTGCATCAAAACACCCAAGTAAGCTTCGGGGCGGAAAATATGAATCCGACCTGGCCAAAGTGGAAGAGGCTGTGAAGGATAATTTCTTACGCACCAAGGCGAGCATTGAAACCAATGATCCGGATTTTGCCAGTAAACTTATCGATGAATATGAATGGGTAAATCCCCTCTGTGATAAGGATCTCTACGATATCATAATCGAAGGTGATATAAGCATTAGCTGCGGGGATTCGGCTGCGCTGGCGCTGTACTTCCGCTGGCTGAAACGCATTTACTCCCACCTGCGCAATATCAATACCAGCGTGATCAATCCAGTTGACGGAATCGGATTTAAACCCGGCAGTTTCTAGGCTTTATCGGGTTCAGCATTCCTTTAAGACATCAGAAAGCCCCCGCTTGGGGGCTTTTTATTTCGATGAAATTTCACCTGCCGACTATGCCTGCATCAGTATTAACTCACTGAAATAATTCAGGCTAATTCCGTTTTGCCTGGACGGGAATCCCTTCCGGTTTCGCCCGCGGCAGGTGGAATGAAAACGTACTGCCCTCTCCCGGACTGCTTTTTACTGTCACCCTTCCGCTGTGAGACAGAGCAATATGCTTAACGATTGCCAGTCCCAGACCGGTCCCCCCCTGTTTCCTGCTTCGAGCCTTGTCCACCCGGTAAAACCGTTCAAACAGCCGGGGCAGGTGCTGGGCCGGAATGCCGATTCCCCAGTCATGGACAGAAACAATGACTTCATTGTTTTCCACACAGGTAACCAGCACATCCTGACCGGGATTGCTGTATTTGATGGCATTGTCCACCAGATTGGAGGCTGCCTGCTGAAGGAGGAGCACATTCACCGGCGCTTCAATCTCATACGGACAATCCAGACGGACATCCACATCATATTTATCGGCCAGAACCTGACAGTTCTGAATTGCTTCTTCCAGGATGGGCTGAATCCGATGATTTTCAAACAGGATCCCATCGCCTTCATTGCGCTGCTCTATTTTTGAAAGCTCCAGCAGATCTTCGATGATTGCGTTCAGACGGTCAGTCTGTCTTTCGATGATATTCAGGAACTGAATCACTTTTTCAGTATCGTGCGCCATACCGTCTCGAATGGTTTCCACGAAACCCTTGATACTGGTGATGGGAGTTTTCAGCTCATGGGAAACATTGGCCACAAATTCCCGGCGCATATTTTCCAGCCTGCGCAGCTCGGTAACATCATTCATGACCAGCAGCGTACCCAACTGGACATCATCCGTACCAATGAGGGGGGTGGCAAAAACCTTCAGAACCCGGTCATTGTCATCTGTCAGCGAAATTTGTTTTTCCAGTTCCTTCTGGCTTTCCAGTGCCCGCAATATGAATTCCTGTACATGCACGTTCACGATGACTTTAAATATAGACTCCCCGCGATTTTGGGAAGTTTGAATATCCAAAAGCTCAACTGCGGAGTCGTTAATCCGAATAATCAAATTATCATTGTCAACAGCCAGGACGCCTTCTTTCATACTTGACAGCACAGCATCCTGTTCACTTCGCTGGCGGTTGCTTGTGGAAATTCGACGCTCCAGCTGATCTGCCATCTGATTCAGTGAACTGGCCAGATCCTCGATTTCCTCTGCCCCTTTCAATTGCAGCGTTTCCCGAAAATCTTCGTTCGCAAAACGTTTGGCTCCCTGCTTCATTTCCTCCAGCGGGGTGCTGATCCTTCTGCTGACCCAAAAACTTACCAGCGCTGCAATCAGGGCGATGAAAAAACCGCTGCCAATGATTTTACTCTGCATGGACCAAATCGTGTCTCGCAGCTTTGTGAGCGGCAGACTGACCCGAATGACGGCAGCTATTTCCCCCTCCTGCATAATGGGTTTTGCCAGATACATCATATCCTGCTGCAGGGTATTGCTGAACCGCATTGACTTTCCGGTTTCGCCCAGATAGGCAGTCATGATTTCCGGCCGCTGACCGTGATTGTCCATTTCGGCAGGGTCTTCCCTTGAATCAGCCAGCACCACCCCAGCCGGATCAATTACCGTAATACGGGTGCCTGTGGAATCCCCCATCTCCTGACATGCCGGGAGCAGCTCATCAGAATGCAGAATCCCTGTTGCCAGTATCTGATGCCTGATCAGACTGGCTTCGGCATTCAGTTCATTAGAAATGTTGTGAAAATAAAACCGGCGGAGGGTACTGGCAGAAAAAATCCCAAATGCCGATACTGCCAGAACCAGAATAATCAGGAAGGGATAGAATATTTGATATATCAGTCTTTTGCGGGTCATTCTTCCTTCAGACGATAGCCGACCCCTCGAACAGTTTTGATGTACTTACCGGAATCACCCAGTTTTTTTCGCAGACCGACAATCTGGAAATCAACAGACCGATCAGTTACCGGATAGTTTTCTCCGCGTACTTCATCAACGATTTTGCTGCGGGAAAACACCAGTCCTGGATGTCGAATCATCAGATGCAGAATCTCAAACTCGGAATATGTCAAATCTACTGCGGATCCTTTTACAGTCACTTCACGACGCCCCGGATTTAGACGGATATCCTGAAAGCCAATCTCAGCGGATACTTCCGTGACATCCGCATGCCGTCTTAAAACCGCTTTGATTCGCGCGATCAGTTCTTTGGGACTGAAAGGTTTCTTGACATAATCGTCAGCACCCAGTTCCAGACCCCGAACAATATCAGCCTCATCCACTTTGGCAGTCAAAATTACCACCGGAATGACGGCAGTGCCCTTATCCCCTTTCAGCAGTTTGCAGACATCCAGACCGTCAATCCCCGGAAGCATGATATCCAGCAGGATCAAATCCGGTTTTTCCTTCCGGGCCAGCTTCAGTCCTTTTTCACCGCTCATCGCAATAGAGGTGCGAAATCCGTTTCTTTCCAGATTAAACTGAATCAGTTCAAGAATATCTTCTTCATCTTCAACGATTAGAATATGATATTTTCCGGGATCAATAATGGTGTTTTCCATAGCGGAAAATTACGGGAAAATTATTAGCAAATAATTAGGTTTCGCATCTTTGGACAATGTGTTTCCGGCAATTCAGCGTTCCGGCAGGGACGCATGCATATTGCATATTTTTGTTTCCCCGTAAAATTACATCCTTTATTCAAACGCAGACTTAATTATTCCGGTCCCAGTTCCAGACCAGATCCACCACCGGTACAAGATACCACTGAGTTCCCCACGGGTACTCACCCCAGGACAGTTTGTACCCCGATTCAATGGACAGCTTTCTGCTGATTCGTCTGGCAAAGAGAAGTTTATGTTCAAAAAACCGGTCATCATCCATTCCGGGAATCACGAAAAAATCCCCATCTGCCAGCAGCTGCCATTTATTGCTGAGAGCATATCTCCCATCCAGCCCCATATTCAAGGCCCAGCCATTCATCAGGGTCAGGATTCTCGGGTATGCCATGGGATAATCAACGGTCAGCCGTTCATCCATTTGTTTCCCGCCCAGACAGGCGGTGATTCCCATTTTGCCTGTTACCAGCCAGCTTGACTGTTTTATACTCATCAGCAGTTCACTTCTGAACAGCATCATCTGCGGAATATCATCAATATCCGGATCATCTGCCAGAATGCCCAGTGTTCCTTCCTTCTGAATCAGATTCAGCAGCAGTGTCGGATAGGCTGCCGTCCCTCTGACACTGAGGGCTCGGTTTTCACTCTGTCGTATCTTCATTTTCAGGCATGCATTGGGATACAATGGGAAAAACCAGGCCAGGGTGGAAAGTTCATATTTCTCGTTCAGACCATAACGTTTGGGCTGAAACAGACCGGCAGTTCGTTCACCGTCTTTGAGCAGAAATGCCGATTCAGCTGGAGCATATCCCTGGGCTGTCAGGTGTAAAACCATCATAATACCTATTGCGAGAAATTTCATTGCACGACCACCTTCCCACTCACAGGTGCATGATCGGAGAGATAAAGGGTCCACGAATGTACCAGCGGCTCCTGCCACGCAGCAATATTGGTAAACAAGTAATCCAGTTTCCTCGACCAGCTACCGCCGTTATCTGGATGTTGTACCGTATGAGTGTAGAACTCGGACTGCATCCATTCCATTGTGCCGTAGGCCATGAGGGTGATTGCCGGATAATATCCGCTCTCAGGATTCAGCTCGACGTAGAAATCCTCAATCCAGCCTTCAGCAATTTCTTCAGTATAATCATCCGCCTGAAAATCCTCGTCCTCACAAATGGAATCCGGAAAATCATGCTGTTTCACGGATCCCGGGGGGATGGTATTGAAATCACCGCCCGCCACAAACGGCTCGTCTGCAAGATGCAGAGCATCCATCTCCGCTTTCAAACGATCCAGCTGTTTATGTTTGGTGCCGTCCTGCGAAAAGGCGGATGTGTGAATGTTTAAAACCCACAAATCATTCGTACCAGGAAGATCCACCTTCGTTTTCAGAATATTTCGCTTCAGATAGAACATTTTGGTGAGGGCATCCTGATCGGTTCGCAGATCCAGCGCGATCCGGTCGGCAGACTGGAACGGCCAGCGGGAAAGAACGGCATTGCCCGAATCCACCGGTCCGATACCGTCGGACGGCACATACTGGTTCAGCCACTGCGAGGCATAAACACCAAAATTCAGATCAGTGTTGTCAAGCAGCCACTGCACCTGATCCACATAGGCGCAGCGCTTGGACTGGACATCCGCTTCCTGCAGCAGGAGAATGTCCGGCTGAAATTGGTTAATAAATTCCGCCAGTCCCTGAAGATTGCTCAGCACTTCCGATTCGGTCATCAGTACCCGGTCTCCATGGCAGTCAAACCAGAAATCAATGCGGCCGCCGCCGAATTTGATATTCCAGGTCATCACTTTAACGATGGATACGGATTCCGGTGCAGATGTCAGCTGACCTGCCTCGTACCAGAGGACCTCATCAATATCACTGTAGTGTTCCCCGAATGGATCGCATCCTGAAAACAGGATCAGACAAATAACAATAAGCAGTTTGTTGCGCATGTTTCCTCGATTCCCGGACAGCGGCAAACCAGTCTCCTCAATCGGATTTTGTCTGCCGGGGGGACTGTCCGGTGGTCATTTTATTAGAATTTGTAATATACAGCGAAAAACGGCTGCTGGAAATGCAGTCCGAACCGCAGTTTTTCATTATAGGCGTACAGAAATCCAAAATCAAAATGAATATCCGTATTGGTGTCTTCGTTTTCCTCCCTGTTGATAAAGGGAGCGTAATACGGATCATAAGCCAGTTCGAACAGCAGTTTCAAATTCCGGCGGGCATCCACGTCAATTCCGGCAAAAACGCGCGTCATCAGGTCTTCATCCGGATAATATGTGAGGACGGATCCAAAATTGTAATTGATACGGCCTTGTCCTGATTTCCTTACTTTGGACAAAGTGTAGGCAGCAAAAACCTCATACCAGAGTTCGTCTCCGTCATCTATTGCATCCTCCAGCTCACCGTATTCATCCATTTCTGCTCCGATACGCACCCAGCTGAGTTCCATATCACCGAATTCATTCTCCACCTCGATCAATTCATGCTTGTCGGGCAGACCCCGCGTATGGATGTGCCCTCCGATAGATGCAGCATTGATGGTTCCCACATCTCCCTGATAATACAGCATATATTTTGGGCGGAAGTTCAAACTTCCGAAAAAATAGTCTGACCATTTTGAAGAAACCTGAAACCGCCCCGTAATTCCATAAGCCCAGGACAGCCCGCTCAAATACAACTGGTTTTCATACAGGGTGAATCCGACCGGGTCAAACCAGAGATCAATCAGACGCTCATCGCCGAAGTACCAGCGGGAATTCTCATCCTTTGTTTTGGTAAACGGTTCATCCTCACGCCTGAAATCAATGGATTCAATATCAGTCTTCCAAACGGTAATTTCGCCAAACTGGGTAAGCAGCCGGAAAGCATCATCTCCTTCTTCAATGACAGCACCCTTGATAATATCGCCGTTCAGAAGGAGCAGTTTGACTTCATCTTCCCGAATTTCTGTTTTATTGAAAGTGACAACACCAAAACTGGTTTGAACAGTATACTTCCCATCTTCATCGATGGAAATAACTTCACCCGTAACACGCTCACCGGATTTAAGATAGAATGTACGTTCCGCAGATTCACTGGCCATGAGGGCAGTACTGAAAATGATGATCAGGGAAAAAACCGTTATTAACTTCATAATATCTCCTTTCAAAGGATTTGGACAGGCTTGAATATACGGTTTTTTAACGATTGTTTTCTGATCCATTTGTCCGTTTCCTGTTCATGCATTTTTGATGTAATTTCATTTATATGATTAATAAAATTTTAATAGCGAATCGCGGTGAAATCGCCATTCGGGTGATTCGTACCTGCCGCGAAATGGGAATTCGTACTGTTGCAATATACTCCGATGCTGATCGAACAGCCCCTCATGTACTGAAGGCCACAGAGGCGTATCGACTGGGGCCGGCACCATCCACGGAATCATACCTGAATGTGGACCGTATCCTGGAAATCATTCGGGAATCCGGAGCTGATGCCGTTCATCCAGGCTATGGATTTCTGTCTGAAAATGCCGCATTTGCCCGGTCGCTCAGAAAGGCAGGCATAGTCTGGATTGGTCCGCCGGCAGATGTCATCGAGACCATGGGGGATAAAATGGCCGCTCGCCAGCTGGCGGAAAAAGTGTCGGCTCCCATTGTACCGGGAACCACAGAACCCATCACAGATCCTGAAACTGCCCGGGCAGTGGCGACATCCATTGGGTATCCGGTTCTAGTGAAGGCAGCCGGAGGAGGAGGAGGCAAGGGAATGCGGATTGTCCGTGAACCGGCGGCCCTTGCAGATGCGTTTGAACGGGCCCGTTCGGAAGCCGGTAAAGCATTTTCTGATGACCGAATCTATATCGAGAAATACCTGGAAGAACCTCATCATATTGAAATTCAGGTGTTTGCAGATGATCATGGAAATGTGGTTCACCTGGGAGAAAGGGAATGTTCCATACAGCGCAGATATCAGAAAATTATCGAGGAAACCCCTTCACCGTTTATTGATGACAATCTGCGGACGCAGCTGTGCCGTTCCGCTGTGGAAATCACCAAAGCGTGCGGTTATGTCGGGGCCGGTACTGTTGAGTTCCTGGTTGACAAACACTTCGGATACTATTTTCTGGAGATGAATACCCGTCTGCAGGTTGAACATCCCATCACGGAAATGGTCACAGGTCTGGATCTGGTAAAAGAACAGATTCGAGTGTCGGAAGGTGCTGAACTCTCAGTGAGTCAGAATGATATTCGCAATTCGGGACATGCAGTAGAATGCCGGATTTATGCGGAGAACGGGTTTAACAATTTTTCGCCGTCCATCGGAGATATTCAGCAGCTGGAGTTTCCGCTTGGCTATGGTGTCCGGATGGATGAAGGCATCCGTGCCGGTCAGTCCATTACTCCTTATTACGATCCGCTGCTTGGTAAGCTGATTACATGGGGAAATGATCGTGCGCAAGCGCTTCAGCGAATGGTTCGGGCACTGAAGGAATTTCACATCGTAGGCATCAACACCACCATTCCATTCTGTCTTCAAATGATCAGTCATTCAACTTTTCAGGAAGGGCATTACTCTACCAAAACGCTGGATGAAATCAAGGATGAGCTGTTGAATCATTTGAGAATTCAGTCACACACCCATTCCCTGGCTGCCGGCATCGCAGCTGTCCATAAAACGATTTCCACGCAGCGTTCCCATCAAAAAACGGATTCTTCACACACTCCCGTTTCCCAATGGGTGAATATTGGCCGGAAGGATAATCTGCGATGAAATTCCAGACACAATTCAATAATCAGACGCTGGAATTTGATGTTTCCCAGGACAGTCACGGCATCACGGTAAAAATGGAAAACCAGCAGCTGAAAGCTGACTTCATCCAGCTGACATCCAATTCCTATTCCCTGCTGCTGGACGGACATTCTCATTTTCTGCATATTACAGGCGAAGACGGCCGTCTGGAAGTCACTGTGGATCAGCATACCAATCAGATCACTGTCCTGGATGAAACCCAGATTCTGCTTGAACAGATCGGTATGGCTGACATTGATGAAGAAGGTCTGGGAGTGGTTCATGCGCCAATTCCCGGGCTGGTAACCCAGATTCTGGTATCTGTCGGGGATAAAATCCGAAAAGGCGACAAAGTATGCATACTGGAAGCAATGAAAATGGAAAATGAAATTTTTGCACCGGTTGACGGGATTTTGAAAATCATTCATACTTCTGCTGGAAATGCACTTGAAAAGGGCGACATCATACTTGAAATTGCTGACAGCATGGAGTAGGTGATGGGTTTACGGCTGTCCCGGTCGTGTACAGAAAATCGGGATGGATTGTTGGTTTTTTTATAAATTAATTCAGGAGAATCATTGTATGGCTGGATGGGGCAAATGGCTCTGGGGCGGAGTCGGCTGGGCAATCGGCGGACCGCTGGGCGGTATTCTCGGCTTTGCACTCGGGAAGATGGCTGAAGATAAAAACGAAGGCTACACAGCCTATGAGGATGCATCCCGCCAGACCAGACCTGGTGATTTCGGACTGTCTCTGCTGGTCCTTTTCGGTGCGGTGATGAAGGCGGATGACAAGGTGCTGAAATCCGAGCTGGAATATGTGAAAAAATTTCTGGTGGATCAGTTTGGAGTAGAATATGCCAGACACCGCATCCTGCTGTTTCGTGAAATTATCAAGCAGGATTATCCCCTGAGAGATGTCTGTCTGCAGATCAAAAACAATATGGATCATTCTTCCAGACTGGAGCTGCTGCATGTGCTTTTTGGTCTCTCCCAGGCGGATGGTGAAATCCACGAAAGTGAAATAGAAGTCATTGCCCGCATTGCCGGATTTCTGGGCATCAGTGCAAAAGACTATGGATCCATCAAAGCAATGTTTACCAGCGAACCCCGGGCGTCTTACAAAATTCTGGAGATTGAGGAATCCGCCGCTGATGCCGAAATAAAGAAAGCCTACCGCCGAATGGCTGCCAAGTACCATCCCGACAAGGTTGCACATCTGGGCGAAGACTTCCAGAAAACAGCGGAAGCCAAATTCAAAAAAGTGAATGAAGCCTATCAGCAGATTAAACAGGAGCGCGGTTTCGCGTAGGGAATGATATGAGCGATTCACCCAGAAACACCCCCTCAGGAATTCCGTTGGAACCATTTTACGGCGCACCGGACAGTCCTGGTCCGGGAGAATATCCTTTCACGAATGGGATTTACCCAAATATGTATCGCGGGCGGCTCTGGACGATGCGTCAGTATGCCGGATTTGCATCTGCTGAGGAAAGCAATCAGCGATACCACTATCTGATTGAACAGGGTGTTATGGGATTGTCCATCGCATTCGATCTGCCAACTCAGACCGGATACGATTCCGATCATCCCATGTCGGAAGGCGAGGTTGGAAAAGTCGGCGTTCCGATTTCATCACTTGCGGATTTGGAAGTGCTGCTGGATGGTATCCCGCTGGATCAGGTGTCTATATCGATGACCATCAATTCAACTGCCGCGGTCCTGACAGCATTTCTGATTGCATTGGCAGAAAAGCGCGGGGTCCCGTTAAGCGCACTGCGCGGCACCATTCAGAACGATATCCTGAAGGAATACATTGCAAGGGGCACGTACATCTTTCCACCCCATCCCAGTATGCGTATAATCACGGATATTTTCGAATACTGCAGTGCTCAGATGCCGCGCTGGAATACGATTTCCATTTCAGGTTATCACATTCGGGAAGCCGGCTCAACGGCTGTTCAGGAAGTGGCATTTACCCTGGCCAACGGCATTGCCTATGTGGATGCGGCAGTTCGGGCAGGTTTGGATGTGGACACCTTCGGCAAACGACTCAGTTTCTTTTTTAATGCCCACAGTCATTTCTTTGAAGAAATCGCCAAGTATCGTGCTGCCAGACGACTTTGGGCGAGCATCATGAAAGAACGGTTCGGCACCACTGAACCCAAAGCCATGATGTGCCGTTTTCATACTCAGACTGCCGGGTCAACGCTCACCTCCCGGCAGATTGACAATAATATTGTTCGAACAGCCCTGCAGGCCACTGCCGCTGTTTTGGGCGGTACCCAGTCCCTCCACACCAACTCCCGTGATGAAGCGCTAGCGCTCCCCACGGAGGATTCTGTCCGGCTGGCACTGAGAACCCAGCAGATACTGGGATATGAGTCCGGAATACCGGATGTGGCGGATCCGCTGGCGGGTTCACATTACGTTGAGTATCTTACTGATGAGATTGAATCACAGGCCCGGAAATTAATAAGTAAAATAGATGATCTCGGCGGAGCAGTTTCGGCCATTGATCAGAAGTTCCAGCAAACAGAAATTGCGAACGCGGCCTTTGAATATCAGAAAAAAGTGGATTCCGGCGAGCAGACGGTGGTGGGTGTCAACCGGTTTGTCGGCGAAGATATGTCTGCTCCAAGCACTCAGACAATCGATGACAACGCCACTCAAAAGCAGCTCTCTCGCCTTGCAAAAACCAGATCCCGTCGGGATGATACTGCCGTTCAAGCCGCTTTGTCTCAGCTGAAATCCGCTGCAAAGGGGAACGCCAACCTGATGCCCGTGATCATCTCCGCTGTTCAGAAGTATGCCACACTGGGTGAAATAGCGGATACTCTGCGCTCTGTCTTCGGGGAGTATGAGGGATAGTCGATTCCGGATTACCCTTATTTTTTATTTTAGAGTTCGGGTGCGAAGATTGAATACGGAGATCGTCGTTCGGCATCCCACAAATGATACTTAATCTAGATCACATAGCATTCCTTACATCGAATCTTTCTGCGGCTGCAGCCTGTTTGCCATCAAGGTTTCAACTTGATGCCCCAGAACGACAGCCTACTGAAGGTACTCTAGAACAATACGCCCATTTTCCCGAAGAGCACAATCCGTCATTCCTGTTTCTGGAGCCTATTGCAGATGGGCCCTATTGTAGAGCAATGACCAAGCGCGGCCCCGGACTCCATCATTTTGGACTTTTCACGGATTCCATTGACGATGCAATTGACTATTTCTCATCAAATGGACTTCTGCTTCACCCAATCACCCGATATGTTTACAAACAAAATGCTGCCTGGATGTGTCGTCCAGGTATCCCATTTCTGGTGGAGATCTACGCTCCACCGGAAGTTTTTAAGGAAAAACAAGGGACTGTGCGCCTAAGTATTCCTACTGAAGCAGATAGTAATAGATCCGAAATCGATTGGGTTCCAGGTGTTGAAATTGTTACATCCAGAAAGCCACAATTGCATGTTCAGGTTGACGACCTGACTTTCAATATCAACCTAAATGCCGAATAAGGCGCTAAACCGGACACCTTCAGCGCCGGTTAGCTTTAACGTTGGCGGAAGAATGGAATATGGATTACGAAGTTACTATTTCAGATAGCGGAAATTATGTTCGAGTTCAAGTATTGTCAGACATCTCCGCCGACGTGGCGACAAGGTTTGCCAGAGATGCCTTTAAGCTCGGTGAGCGGAACAGCATCTGCAAACTGCTGGTGGACGAGCGGGGTGTGCAGTCTCTTTCGAGCGTTTATGATAAGTATTCCTTTGCGCATGGCCATGGTAAAGCACTGGGCTTGAATCACAGTTGGCGGATTGCGGTGCTCAAAAACCGGGACAACACAAAGGTTGATTTTATGGAAACGGTGATGGCCAATGCTGGCTTCCTCTTCCGCACATTTATAGATGGAGACAATGCCGTTGCATGGCTGGAAGAAAATAGAACCCGCCAAAAAAGAACGGAAGGCGAAGCGTAAACGCGCGTCTTAGGATATACGTTGGAAATTGGGACTGCTTCACAACTGACAGCTGATCACTGAAGACTGACAACTTCCCAACCCGCTCAGCAGCATCCTGCCGGGAAACTCAACTTAACGATTCAACCAATTTCCATCTGCTGCACCCCTTCGGGTTTCTGCCGTAATTCTATCCGATTCCCGGGGCGATGCCCCGGGCTGACGAATTTCAGCCCCTTCAGGGCTGCTGATCTGAGTTACATAAATGATCTGTGGAACCACCGATTGATAATTATTCTCGAGATCATCCATCCCAAACCCCCACCCTCCTCTGGGGAATGGCACTTACGGGGAGTTCAGGATGCAGCAATCCCTAACCCATCAGCAACCCATTGCCGGTGGAATAATTTTAATACACGAGAAATCTTCCTCCATTTATACTATGCATCCTGAACCGTGATCCGGACAGCAATCGACGGAGAGTCGGAACCGGAAATCAGAAACTTGAAATTGGAAAAGCACAATCGTGGGCTGATGGCTGACACTAATATCTGCCAACTGACGACTTTCCGTTCCTTTACAACAGCAGTATGTCAGAAAGCCCAATTCAGACATTATACCATTACACCATTCTACTACTCAACAGCACCCTGCCGGGAAACTCAACTTAACGATTCAACCAATTTCCATCTGCTGCACCCCTTCGGGTTTCTGCCGTAATTCTATCCGATTCCCGGGGCGATGCCCCGGGCTGACGAATTTCAGCCCCTTCAGGGCTGCTGATCTGAGTTACATAAATGATCTGTGGAACCACCGATTGATAATTATTCTCGAGATCATCCATCCCAAACCCCCACCCTCCTCTGGGGAATGGCACTTACGGGGAGTTCAGGATGCAGCAATCCCTAACCCATCAGCAACCCATTGCCGGTGGAATAATTTTAATACACGAGAAATCTTCCTCCATTTATACTATGCATCCTGAACCGCAATCCGGACAGCAATCGACGGGAAGTCGGAACCGGAAATCAGAAACTTGAAATTGGAAAAACACAATCAAGGGCTGACGGCTGACACTAATATCTGCCAACTGACGACTTTCTGTTCCTTTACAACAGCAGTATGTCAGAAAGCACAATTCAGCCATTATACCATTACACCATTCTACTACTCAACAGCATCCTGCCGGGAAGCCGTAATGAATTTCCCCGCCCGTCAGCTGACGGGACGGGGTATCATTAGTGATATAATCATTTTTTATTTCGCCGCCACGCCAAATGACGGATTTTCAACAAGCGGCGGGGAATGCACCCAGTTACACTCGTCCGCCTACTGGCGGATTTAACCATTTCGCTATCAAACATTGCACCCAATTACCATTAACCAACACTCCAAATTCACCGGTCCCGAAAACACCTGGCTTCTGTAAATTACCATCGAAAATTCAATTCATATTTACACACCAGAAATTTTAGGAGCCTATCATGAAATACCGGTATCTCTTTCCCTTTCTGATCTGCCTGTTGGCAGGAATCTCATTCGCCGAACATCACGATCCGGCCGCCTGGACCAAATGGCAGACCGCACAGCAGCTTCAGCATTCAGATCGGGACATGCTTCCGGAGCAAACCTGGTATGATGTCCAGTCATATGAGATCGATATCGAAATATTTCCGGACAGTGAAACTGTAGACGGCTCCGTTACCGTATCTGTTCTTCCTGCTGAAATCGAAATTTCCACCATCGTTCTGGATGCCGCCGATCATCTGAATATCAGCCAGATCAATGCACCTGGTTTTTTGTCATTCAATCATGATAATGACCGTCTTTGGATTGATTTTTCAAATCCGCTGCCGACAGATTCTCCAACCGACATTGAAATCATATATAACGGCGATACAAACAGCGGTTATATCTGGTCCGGCGGTATTGTGTACAGCGGCAGTTACTTCTGGTCTCTGGGCTGTCCCTACGGACTCCACAAATGGATTCCCTGCAAAGATCACCCCTCTGACAAGGCTGACTGGCTGGATCTCATTCTCACAGTTCCAGATCAATTTGAGGTGGCCTCCAACGGAATGCTGATCGGAATAACCGATAATCTGAACGGCACGCGAACCCACCACTGGCACGAATCGTATCCCATCGCCACCTATCTTTTCTGTATCAATGCCTATCCATACAACATCTACGAAGCGGCATTTGAATATGAACCCGGATCATCAATGCCCATTTTCTACTATGCTTCCGGCAATCTGCCCTCAGGATTCACCTGGGTTGAAACGGCACTGCCTATTTTTTCAGATTTATACGGGATGTATCCATTCGTAAATGAGAAATTTGCCATTGCCCAGGTCACAGCCAATTTTGGTGCCATGGAGCACCAGAACTGCGTCAGCACATCCACCACATCCGGGATGACCAACGTTCATGAACTGTCCCATCAGTGGTTTGGCGATCTGGTCACCCCTACCACCTGGCAGCATTCCTGGCTGAATGAAGGATTCGCCACCTACAGCGAGGCCGTTTACACCGAACATACTCAGGATTTGAATGCCTATCACAACTACATGAACGGCATGGACTGGACCTGGTCCGACAGCCGCACCCTTATCGTACAGGATACAACCAGCTTCAGCGAAATTTTCAACATCATTGTCTATGACAAAGGCGCCTGGGTCGCTCATATGCTTCGGTATGTCCTTGGGGAAGCACCGTTTTTCTCCGCCCTCAGAGACTATCTGGAAATCTACGCCTATCACAATGTCGCGACTGAGGATCTTCAAATGGTCATGGAGCAATATTTTGGATCGAATATGGACTGGTTTTTCCAACAGTGGGTTTACTGGAACGGTCATCCCGTCTACGACTACCAGTGGGCTTCCACCCATGATACTTTTTTCCTGATTGTGGACCAGTCAGATACCGGTGATGACCCAGGATTTTTCAGTATGCCGGTGGAATTTGAACTTACCCTGGAAGGCGGTAGTACGGAAACCGTCACGGCCTGGGTGGCAGAGGAGCATTCCGTTTTTGAATATCCCGTTTCTGCAACCGTGACGGATGTGGAATGCGATCCCATGAACTGGATCCTGAACGATGCAAACGGTTCCGGCACCAATGAATTTGCCCTCACCGAACCTCAGGTCACCATGAATGATGATTCCGGTGACGGTTTTGTGGATCCCGGTGAATCTTTCACCCTGCAGATTGAACTCACCAACGCCGGTATTCCGTTTGATGAACTCACCGGAGTTCTGTCAACAGAGACTGCCGGAGTGAATATCGATATGAATATTTGCGGGTTTCCTCCTGCCGGGTTAGGTCAGCCCACCTCCACAAGTGTTCCATATGAGTGCAGTCTGGATTTGGACTTCAGCACCCAGATGGTGCCGTTCACGCTGCATCTCAGCTGGGATATTTACGAGACGGAGGTAACATTCCAAATCCCGCTGGGAACGCCGGAATCACTGATACTCAACACTTCCGGCAATGCAGAGCTCTCGCCATTGTACCAGTCGATATTCGACGAAGCCGGGCAGGTGGTTCGCATATGGGATAATCTGAGTCCGGAGGATCCTGCAGAACTGATCCCGCAGTTTGAATATATTTACTGTCTCACCGGCAGCAATGCCCTGAATCCGGTATCAGACGATATCCAGCTGTTGCTGACAGCACACATCGAAAATCACGGATGCCTGCTGATCACCGGGCAGGAAATCGGTAATGCCCTTGACGGGACGGATTTCTATCAGAATATTCTCCATGCCAACTATCTGGGTGAACATGAAGGGTATATTGTGTATGGGAATGACGATCATCCAGTCATTCAGGGCGAAAACCTGATTATCAACCATCCGGAAAACTCCGACCGGCTGTCCATCTCCGGCAATGCCGATATGGCCTACGAGTACAGCGGCAGCAACGGAACCGCAGGCATCATCAGCGCGGCTCCCGGCAAAATGCTGTATCTGGGCTTCGATCTCTCCGACATCCTGGGAACCGGCGGCTGGGGCCAGACTCCGGCGGAATTTATCGGAATGATCTCCGGCTGGTTCATGCTTCCCAGTCTGCCCGGCGATGTGAACGGGGACGAGACCGTGGATATTCTCGACATCATTCTGACGGTGAACATCATCCTCGGCACCGTTGAGCCCACCGAACAGCAGCAGATTACGGCAGATGTAAACAGCGACGGCACCATCAACATTCTGGATGTGATCGCCATGGTAAACCTCATTATGGACGGAGCAATGTAAACGGACAGTTCATCGGGTGCTTCTGCCAAGATTTCTGCAGTGCACTGCTATTCTTTCCAACGCAATTAAAACCGGGCACTGTCCATTGATCATACCCACGCCCTGTGGACGTGGGTTGTTAAATGCAACTCAACAGAAACTGACTGCGATTGAGTTCAACGATTTCCAATACAAACCGACACACATCGATTTCCATATACATTAAAAATTCTCTGTAATTTTCTGCATTCAAAAACCAATAGAATTACAGTATTGCGTCACTCAAACATCATCAACTCAGCTTCAAATTCAGCTGCACAGGAGGAATTGTGAGAAGATCCCTATGCGTTCTTACTGCGATAATTGTTTCAGTTTCTGTCATGACAGCCGCCACTATCACTCAGGAACAGGCCGCTTTGGTCACCCGGAACCTGATCAGTGAAAGATTCCCAGCCGAAAATGGTGAATTCACCATCCGAAACATTGATCCGATTCTGCAGGATACGAAAACCGCCCTGTTTGCAGCTCAATTGCTCCCTACCGGTTTTGTACTGATTGCCGCAGATGATGCGGTTCAGCCCATTCTGGGATACGGTTGGAATCAGTCGCTGGATTTGCAGGATATCCCTCCTCAGCTGCAGAAAATATTGGACAGCTATACCGACCAGATTGCCCAAGCCCGTCAAAACACCCTTCAATCTACCGGTGAAACCGCCCAGCTCTGGGACCATTATACAGCCGCCGAGTTTGATCCCGACCGCGATTTCAGGGATGTAGCCCCCATGCTTTCCGCAAATTGGAGCCAGGCAGGCGGATTTAATCAATACTGCCCGGGCAGCACTCTGGTGGGCTGTGTGGCGGTTTCCATGGGACAGGTGATGTATCACTGGGAATTTCCTGAATCCGGCATTGGCTATCACATTTACTTTGAAGATGATTTCGGTCAGCAGCAGGTGGACTTCAGCGATGCGGTATATGAGTACGATGAGATGAGCAGTAATTATGCAACATCAGAAGCTGCTGAACTGCTTTATCACTGTGGTGTCGCGGTTGAAATGGATTATGGATACAGCGGTTCCGGGGCTCAGGTGGGCGGCGACTACTATCCCACGGCCTACACAGCCATGCAGGAACATTTCCTGTTTAACGAGGACAGCCTGCAGTGGGTGTGGCGAGGAGATTACAGCGAAAATTCCTGGAATGACATGATTCGGAATGAAATGGACCTCATGCGGCCTGTGATTTATGCTGGATACGATGTTTACGACGGCGGCGGACATGCCTGGAATGTGGACGGCTATCAGGGCAACACCAATACCTATTTCCACTGCAACTGGGGCTGGGGCGGCTCGTCCAACGGCTACTTCAGTCTTAGCAGCCTCAATGCCGGCGGCTACTATTTTAATGACTGGCAGCAGGCCATCATCGGCATTCAGCCCCAATCCCTGGATGCACCCAATATTACGGTCACCAGCATTGACCTGCAGGAAACGGTGGGTGACGGCGACGGCATCATCAATCCCGGTGAATCTGTGGATATCAACCTCAGCTTCATGAACCAGATGCCCTGGGGCGACGCATTAAGCATGGATCTGATCCTTACAAGTCCCGATGAAGATATTGTAATTACTAACGATTACCTTTTCACATTCGATTACATCCCTTCCGGGACAACCTATGTCCTTTCCGATCCGTTTTCGGTTGAAGTATCTGCATCTGCCGCCTTAGACACCTACGAACTGGAACTGCTGGTGCTGGCGCTGGGCGCTGACGGCATGTCCATGTTCGAGGGCACGATTTCCATCCCACTGCAGGTTAGCCTGAATCAGCCGGGATTCCCGCTGCCTGATCTGGGACAAATCACTGCAGCTCCTGCCTTGGCTGATCTGGACGGTGACGGCATTCCTGAAATTATCACCGGCGGATTCAATGACGGTGAAATCAATATTACTCTAAGTGACGGCAGCCCCTGGCCCGGCTTCCCCCAGAATGTGGGCGATGTCCGGATGGAAGGCACACCGGCCGTGGCTGATCTGGATACCGACGGCACACCTGAAATTGTCTTCACCGCCTACTCCACCAGTCCGAATCAGGGCTACCTGTTTATTGTGCATCCCGAAACAGCGGATGTGAATGTGGTATCGGATGGACTGAGCGGTCATAAAATTTATGGTCCCGCTGCACTGGGTCAGCTGGATGCCGACCCGCAGTATGAAATTGTCACCGGCACCTTTGCCACCGATGCACTGGTCACCGTTTTTAATCATGACGGAAGCACTGTTGCAGGATTCCCGCTGACGCTGGGTGAAAAAATCACCGCAGGAGCGGCACTGGCAGACATCAACGGCAATGGTCTCGATGATATCGTTGTCGGCACACTGGATGAACAGCTTTATCTGATTTATGATGACGGCTCGATTGCCGATGGATACCCGATTCTGGTTGATCATGATTTCCGGGCCGCTCCGGTACTGGTAGAGGATGCATCCGGTTGGAATATCCTCTGCGGCAGCCGGGACAATTATTTCTATGCTTTCCGACCGGACGGCAGTCAGCGCTTTGCCGTGGAAACCGGCAATGATATTTTTTCTTCCGCGGCGGTTCTGCAGGATGAAACCCAGACGGTAATTTTCTTCGGATCACAGGACGGCCTGCTGTACGGTATCGACCTGGACGGCAATGCCCTTCCCGGATGGCCTGTCACCCTCAGCGGCGGCACCGATTTCGATCCGGTGATCAGCGATCTGGACAATGACCAGCTGCCGGAAATCATCATCCCCACCAACAACTGGGCGCTGGAAGTTTTTCATCTGGACGGCTCGACTGTGGCACCTTTCCCGGTGGACAACTATGTGGCTGTCAGCAGTTCTCCAGCCATTATTGATCTAGACAATGACTCTGATCTTGAAATCGTCTTCGGTGACGGAAACGGTTTTTCGGTTCTGGATATCAAGAGCACTGGTTCCGATGATACCTACTGGTCCCAGTGCCGCGGCAACCTGCAGCGCACCGGCTCATTCACCAGTTCGGTTCAGAATGAATCTCCGGACGGTGATGTGAACGGCGACGACATACTGGATGTTCTGGACATCATTATCGTGGTCGGGGCGATCATGGACGGATCGTCTGACGATCTGCTGGCCATCGCCGATATCAATCAGGACGGCGTGGTGAATGTGCTGGATATTGTTGCAATGGTGGATATTATAATGGGGTAGCTTCGGTTGCCCGAACCCATTTGCTGGGATCAATCACAAATTTGGAGGACGGCAGGGAGACGGGTTCCCAGCAGCCGCGGATCAGCTCATCGAAGTGGTAAAAATCTTCGGTGGTGATCCACTCTGCCAGAATTTCCGCCACATTGGGATAGGCGACCGGCTGAATCGGCGGCAGTTCCAGCCAGTTGCGGATTTCTTCAAGCGTAATCTTTTTTATTCGAATTCCCAGCTGCAGCTCATGCAGGGCGATGGCGTTGGACACCTGCTCCATTTGTCGCTTTAGGGGTTTGACCAGCAGTTTTTTCCCCAGCCGCAGTGCCTCGCTGGGCAGCTCAAAACCGGCATTGCAGATCACTCCTTCCGATGTGCTCAGATCAAACAGGAACGCATCCCGCCCGTATGGACAGACGGTGATATTGCCCTGTTCCGATTTATTTTTTACAGGCATATAAGTAAAGAATTGATAATCAGGAATTTGTTTCAGCAGGGGAAATACCTGATCCATATCCTCAAATGGCAGATAGACCAGGATTTTGCGGGAAACCGGTTCCGAATCCTGCAGCGGGAATTCCGGCAGAACCGGCGGCAGAATGGGTTCGTTGAAATGGAACCAATGCAGTCCCAGAGGCACTTCCACGGGGGCAAATTTCTGAATCAGCAGTTTACTGACCGGATCACCCTTGGCTTTTGGAATGCCGTAGTGGAATGAATACTGGCTGCCGATTCCAAGACAGGGAATATGCTTCAGCTTGGCGGTCCAGGCCGTTACCGGCTCAAAATCCGACACCACCAGATCAAACCCGTTCAGATCCAGCAACAGCACATCCTTGAT
Source organism: uncultured bacterium (assembly GCA_964527215.1). Lineage (GTDB taxonomy): Bacteria > Fidelibacterota > Marinisomatia > SCGC-AAA003-L08 > JACNLC01 > CAZGNZ01. The sequence continues at coordinate 74,853 of CAZGNZ010000005.1, forward strand.
GAATTTTCGGATATTCAGTTCTTTGATACTGGAGATGAGGTCAATTTTCCCGCGTTTGAAGGCGAAAGTAAATCCTTCAGCGGTGATATAGGGGTGAAAATCATGGACATCCCAGAGTTTGGCCGGCGAGCGGCCGCTGAACAAGGTAAGAACATCGTGTCCGCGTTTTTTCAGCTGCCGGATGACTTCCCGGGATCGGGAGGTGTGACCGTTTCCGGTCCCTTGTACGCCATACAGAATTTTCAACGGTACTCGCTGATATCGGTTGTCCTGATGTTACATTAAAATGGCAAAGCCGGCCCAGGTGCTGAATCCGCCGATGAAGACTCCGCCCAGTACATCACTGGGATAATGCACGCCTACAATGATGCGGGACAGGGCAATCAGACCCGCCCAGCCGGCGGCAAGGATCCCAAGCTGCGGGAAGAAGAACCAGATATTGGTGGCCACCACCACCGCCGCACCGGTATGACCACTGGGAAAACTGAACCGTTCAATGGGCACGATGAGATTCTGCACATCCATGAAGCGCATGAAGGGGCGGTCCCGCTTAACGGCATACTTCAGGATCTTGTATGACGGCAGTTCGATGATCAGCGCCATGCAGGTGGCTTTCAGAAAGGCAGGGGCTTTTTCCGGTGCAAAAAAGTAGGCCAGCAGACCGATTATGGGATACAAATATCCGTCACCGGTATGGGAAATGAACGTAATGGTGCGGCTCATCCCCCGGCGGCTGTTCAGCCGGAAAAGAGATGCAAAAAACCAGCTGTCCAGCTGATTCAGACGGCTGAGCATAGTGTTTCCCATTGTATTTCTGGCATTCCGGATTGACACATGATTATGAAAACCTCATATCTGAAATACACGAGTTCTCGTAAATCAGATATTTATCTTCAATTGTGATGGTCAGAAAATTTACCACTATTCCTCAGTCTCTGCCAGCGGAATAAATTGTTTGTGAATCTGTTACAATCTGCGAGTCTTGTGAAGTTTTGTTTGTGTACCCGATTGATACGAAACACAGAAACAATATCTGGGTTTTCACAGTCTTTTTGCGCAATATGACACCCTATCCCGAATATTTCATGAGAAATCTATTCCGATGATGGATCTGCTCAATTCTACAGCGTTATACTCGAAAAATGTTCTCAACGTACTGTCCAGTACGATTTCACTCATTTTTCTTCATATGCCTTGTAGAATCAATCATTTTCATCATCTCATTACGAAATCTCATGAAATATCCGGGCTATCACAGTTGTCCGTCAGGAGACGGATTGAATTCAGATCCCAATGCCCTGAAGGGGCGAAACATCCGCTGGCGAAATAACCGGATTTCATGCTGTCTCTCAGGATTCTGAACGGAAATCGAATCAATTGCCGTTTGAGTGGTAACAGGGCGGAATATTTTAATGAATCCGTATTAAACACCAATTCTGCCTTATTTCAACGAGACAGATCAGACGGCGACGCCCTGTATGAAACGTTTTGGACAACTGTGATTTTTCAATCAGGTTAAACCTGCGGCTTCATCCAGTCAAGCAGATGGCGGCAGGAATCCAGTAATGGCCGATCGGCAGAACCCAGTCGTTCCCGGGCCTGATGTCCACCGGGAATCAGCACACAGTCGATATTCAGCGCTTTTGCCACATCTGCGTCATGAAGGGTATCTCCCACCAGCAGTACTTCTTCGGGTGAAACATCCAGCGCGGAAATCAGCTCCCTGCCTTTCTCCCGTTTGCCGAAAGCATAATGGTCCACGGCACCCACAATGCGTGAAAAATGATGCGCTATCCCTTTGGCTTCCACCATGCGCTCCAGGGCTTCCTGTTTCTGAGCCGACAGGATGGTGTGACGGCAGCCGAGTTCCTGCAGCTCCTGCAGGACTTCCGGGATGCCCGGCATCAGCGGAGCCCCGGGAGATGTGCGGTCGTATTCCGCAATGAACTCCGTCCCGGAAATCTCAAACGGCTCTTCATCGAAATCAAACCCCAATGCCAAATAATAGTTAATGACGGGGAAATCAAACAGCATTGCATATTTTTCCAGCGTAATCAACGGCATGTTCCGACGGCCCAGCACCAGATTCATGCATTCCACACACAACTCCGCATCGTCCAGTATCGTGCCGTTCCAATCCCAGATCAGATATTTGTACTTCATTTACGAGTTTTGAGTTTTGAGTTTCAAGAACCCCGTTGCAAATTTCAAATTTCCAATTTCAATAGTCCTAACCGGTCCGCACAGCCAGATATATATTTTTTGTTTCACCCGGCTTCAAATCAACCATGATCCGGAGGCGTCCGGCGTCAGCTTTCTCCCACTCCTCGCTGCAGTCCCGGACTTCCCACTCACCGTTGATCTGTTCCAGCCATTCCACTGTCACTGCATCGTCCTTGTGGTTTTTGAACTCCGCCTGAAGCTGGTAGCGCTGGGTACGCTGAACCCGTTCGTAGTCCGTGACAGTAAACTCCGCGGTGATGTCCCGTGTCCGGCCGGTTTTCACTTCAAACTGCTCGGCAGCCGGAACAATCCCGGACTGATCACTGCCGATAAAAATCACACCGTCTGCGGTTTCCTCGTACACCATGATTTCACCGGCGGGATGGGCATAGTCGCCAATTTCATCGGCATCAAACAGGAATGACACCGCCACCGGCACCGGCTCGGTCTGATTCCGATGATACAGGGTGTGGGAAACCTGATACTTCCGTGTTATCGGGATGTTTTCTGCACTGACGTATCTGAACTGCTGCCGGCCCAGGGCTGTCAGCTTTTCGGGAAATTCCACTTCAAAGAGAGCATAGTCTTCCGACTCCGTCACCTGATACGGTTCTGACCAATCAGCATCAGCGGCCTCAAACGACGCTGCCCGTCCCATCATGGCTTTCGGTGCAGGAACCATCTGCGGTACCGGCATTCGGATAGAGCCGGAAACCAGGGTCATTTCCTCAGGGTCCCAATCAGAAAAAGTGTTGTTCCGTACCGTAAACCAGCCCTCCAGCCCAGCGATGTCACCATCCACCGTCAGGGCATAATCACAATCCCACTGCATCCCTGAAACCAGATAACGCAGTTCAATTTCCGGCCGTTTCACCAATGATTTGCCCGTACACCGGATATGGGGCTTCAATTCTTTGGGCAAATTCGGAAACAGTACCCGATACGGCGGATTGACGGCAATTTCACCATCAATTTCAAATATCCGTCCGCCACCCAAACGGGGATCAATCTTCAGGATTCCGCGGGTTCTGTAACTGACGGCTCCGTCTTCTCCGTATTTCACCAGATCCAGCTCTTCGTCGATGTAATGCAGCAGTAATGCATCCTCGTTCAAACTGGGTGTAATAAAAGTCCGCGACAAAATTTCAATGTCATCCGACTCCAGAACCAGACTTTCTTCCACCAATTCCACAGGAATGTTTTCCAGTATAAAATCAATGTCATTTTTCTGAATCAAAACGATCTCTCTGGACTCACGGACCATGGCCATTCCGTCGTTGTAAATCACCAGCTGCTTCACGGGTACTGCAGCCAGCACAAAACAAAACATCAATCCGGTTGTTAATGATATTTTCATAATGGCTCCTTAAGTGGTTAATAGTTTGATAGTTATTGTTATCAGGGCTGAAGTTTTGAGTTATCAGCGGACTTGAGATTTCGGTTGCGGTAAATCAGTTCCCGCAACTTACCGTTTCCTGGATTTTTTCTGACAATATCTCCAGATGTTTATCAGAGTATGTCACCATCAGATCCAGAACATGCATATCAAAGTCCGCAATAAAATCGTCCGGCAGTTTAACAAGATCCTTGGCGGTTGTAATCACCGGGGGACATCCATGATTTTCAATGATGCGTCTCAGGTTCTTCACAGAGGTCTCCAGGTAATTTGTATGATCCCGAAAACCCTTGAACCACCATATATCAATTCCCATATCTTCCAGTGATTTTTTAAACGATGCCGGTTCGGCAATGCCGCAGAACGCCAGACATCCCTCGGGCAGATTGTTTGTCGGTTTCAGTCCGTCCGATTCAGCACTCATCAGTTGAAACCGAAGTCCGCTGGAGATAACGGGTGCCGATGTCGTTTCAGCCATCTCTCCGGCAAATTCAGGAACATCGGGATTGTCGTTTTTCGTGAAGATGACCAGATCCGCCCGGCGTACTTCAGTCAGCGGTTCCCTGAGCCGTCCCAGCGGCAGCAGTTTGTAGTGCTCCCGCGGAGTCTGCGAATTAAACAGCAGAATATTCAAATCCCGCCATGCCCGCCGGTGCTGATAGGCATCGTCTAACAGAATCACATCAACATTGCAGGAGTGCAGCAGCCTGGCAATCCCCCGTGACCGGTCAGCGCATACCGCCACCGGTACATTCCTCAGCCGGGAAGCCATCAGCCAGGGTTCATCCCCGGCATCCTGAACACTGCATTGCAGTGACTCGCCGTTATGCACCAGCACATACCCGTTTGAAAGACGGCCGTATCCCCGGCTTACAATACAGGGACGAACCTGTATGGATTTCAGAAATTCAGCCAGGAAAAGCACCATGGGCGTTTTCCCGGTCCCGCCCACTGTAAGATTGCCTACAGAGATGACCGGCAGTTCAAAGCGGTTGATTTTCAATACTCCCCGGTCGTATGCTTTGCTGCGCAAGCCGACAACACTGCCGTACAGTCCGGCCAGCAGCTTTCCCGGCAGATTACTGATCCGGTTTGTCACGTCCGCCTACCGGGCTTCCCGGGAGATATGTTCTCCCCGTTCATGATTGCGGTTCAGATATTCCGATATTAACTGGGATTCCTCATCGGGTGACAGATCGCCTTTCGGATATTTGAGGGGCGCTGCGATGGTAATCTGTATCGTGCCGAACGGTTTGGGAATTCGGAATTTATCCCATGATTTGGCTTCCCAGTAGCGGGTGGAGGTTCCCGTAATGGCGATGATGTCCGCATGATGTTTTCTGGCCAACGCAGCAGACCCCGGTTTGGCAACGTGCACCGGACCCTTGGGACCATCGCTGGTCAGGCCGACAAAATTATCCTCGGATTTAAAAACCTGATTCATTTTCACCAGCACTTCCCGGCCGCCCTTTCTACTGGAACCGCGCATCAGCCCAAATCCCCAGCGCTCCACAATTTTTGCCATGATTGCACCGTCCCCGTGACGGCTGGCAACGGTCCATGACGGCAAATTTGCCCGGTGGAGAAAAAAACTGCAGTAGGAAAGACGTCCGTGCCAGGTCAGCAGCAGGGTGGGCCGTCCAGATGTTCGGGAATTGCGAAGATGGTCTTCCCCGTGGACAATCCAGCGGTTTGTCCGCAGAACCATTTCCAGCACAATCTGACCCACCCAGGACAGCACACTGATGCGAAGATTTTCCTTAAGACTTATTTTTGTTTCAGACATCAGAATGGTCCAATGATAAAATCTGCATAATTTCCGCGGCTGCCCGAGCCGATGCACCCGCCCCCCCCAGCGAATTTGTTACATTCCGCAGTTTTTTTCTGGTTTGTTCCCTCAATTCCGGATTTCTCAGAAACTTTTCCCCCAACCTCCGCAGTTCAGTCGACGTCGCCTGATCCTGCAGCAGCTCGGGAACGATTTCTTCACCGGCAATAAGGTTGGCCATTCCGGCAAACGGTACTTTGACCAGTTTTCTGCCAATCCACCATGAAACAGGCGCAAGCTTGTAGACAATCACCATCGGCGTTCCGAAAATGGCCGCTTCCATGGTGGCGGTACCGGATGCCACAAACGCAAGATCTGCAGCTTCCAGTCCGGTCCTTCCATTGCCTTGCAGTATTTTTATGCCGTTCAGCCGATAACGGCCGGCCACCTCCTTCGGATCAAATCCCGGTGCCAGCCCCAGAAGGACCTGAAGCTCAGGGATCTTTTCCCGCAGTTTCGAGGCTGCGTCCAGCATGATTTTCAGATGCCGGTCCAGCTCCTGCCTGCGGCTTCCGGGGAACAATGCAAGTATGAGCCGGTCCGAATCCAAATCCAGCTCCTGTGAACATTCAGCCTTGCTTCGGGGAGTCCAGACATCCAGAAAAGGATGTCCCACAAACCGGGCAGTGATGTTTCTCTGGGCATACCACTTTTCTTCAAACGGGAATATAACCAGCATCAAATCAACGTACTTCCGAACCAGTTCCGCCCGCTTTTCCTTCCAGGCCCATAACTGCGGACTGATATAGTAAATCACCGGAATCCCCAGCCGCTCCTTTATCTGCCGTGCAAGGCGCAGATTAAATCCGGGATAGTCGATAAGGATTACTGCTGCCGGTTGGACTTCCGCCATTTTCTCCAGCAGCATTCGGGCGGTCTGACGGAAAAAGCAAAGGTGACGGATCACTTCCACAAAACCCATCACGGCCATACGCTCCAGCGGCACCAGGGATTCCAGCCCGGCGGCAATCATTTTATCTCCGCCAATACCGGCAAACCGCAGTGCGGGCTGAGCTTTCTTCAATGCTGCAATTAGAAGGCTGCCGTGCTGATCGCCGGATGCTTCACCTGCAATAATGAATACATTCTTACTGGTATTGGAATGCGAAGAGGGGCGGGTTGCAGAAGAGTTCATTCCGGTTTAACCGGGGTTAGTGTATACCGTCATCAATAATTTGCTGGACTTTCACAGCCAGAGCCAGCGCTTCAGTGGCACTGCGGCCGTCCACCCGCGGTTTCTGGAACTGCTGTACGGATTCAACGAAATGACTCAGTTCAATCCTCAGGGCATTGCCGGAGGGGACTTCCGGCTTGTGATAGAGTATATGACGTTTTTTATGTCCATCCAGAGCGACAGACATATCAAAGTTGACACCTTCCGGCAGAGTGTCTGTGACCCGGTAGGTTTCGACAACCCCGCCCATGAAATCCACGGTGATATATGAGTTTTCCTGGAAAATGCGGAGTTTCCGCATTTTTTTCTGTGATATTCGGCTGGATGTCAGATTGGCGATGCAGCCGTTTTCAAATTCGATGCGGGCATTGGCGATATCAACCGTTTCCGATACCACCTTCACACCGCTGGCACGAACCTCGGTTACCGGCGACTGAACCAGAGAAAGGACGATGCCGATATCATGAATCATCAGATCCAGCACGACCGGAACATCGGTTCCCCGAATGTTAAAAGGTGCCAGCCGGTGGCATTCAATAAACTGCGGATGAATCTCGTAATCTTCCAGCATGAGAAAGGCAGGATTAAACTCCTCAATATGTCCGACCTGAATTATTCGGGATCTGACAGATGCCAATTCCAGTATTTCCCGTGCTTCGGAAACCGTCTGTGTAATCGGTTTTTCAATAAACAAATGACAGTTTTGCTCCAGTGCCTGCTGTGCCACCTGAAAATGGGTGGAAGTCGGTGTCACGATCGAAACCGCATCACACTGTTCCAAAAGTGCTTTCAGTTCGGAAAACGGAGTGACGCCGTGTGCCGCTGCCATTTCATGCAGTCGGTTCGGATCCGGATCATGGATTCCAACAATTTCTGCCTGGTTCAGCGTATTGAGCTGCTGTACATGGAAATTACCCAGGTGACCCACACCGATCACCCCCATTCTGATTTGTTGATCATTCTTCATGGCAGCAAATTTACGAAGCTCTGCCGCTTTTGCGTTTGAAAAAACAGCGCCGTCCGCGAAACCGGCACAGCCGGTTTGTGTAACCTTGTAACAACCACCCGATTTGCCACTCGGTAAATTGTCTCATGCACCGGAATACAGGTAAATTAAATGCACGAAAATTAATATGAAAGGATCATCATGTCTCGTTTCATCAGGCTGTCAATTATTACCGCAATGCTCGTTTCCGGAATGGTCATGGCCGCAGTACTGCCGGTCAGCGGACAATCCTCCGAATGCAGTTTTCTCCGCAGTTCGGACACCGTGCTGGAAACCCAGGTCAGTATTGGAGATCTGCAGACCGCTTCCATCATCAACGATGAAGGCACGTTTACCAGAATAATGCTTCCCGGTTTCCACCGGTCTCTCACCCCGGGATCCCCTGAACTCCCGGAAATACACCGGCTGATCGAAATCCCTCTGGGTGCTGATCCCAGAGTTGAGATCACCAGCGCGTCTGTTCAGGAATACTCCCTCGCTGATTTTAATATTGACTCACCCATATTCCCGGCCCAGCCTTCCCTTCTGAAAAGCACGGATCCTGAAACTGTCCAGTTTGAATGGAACCAGGAACTGTACGACCTTGACCGGTTTCAGGGCCACGAACTGGTGTCCGTTGAAGAAAAGGGCATCATGCGCAGCGTGCGGATCGCCAATTTGATTATCCGTCCGGTGGATTACAATCCGGTCACCGGCATCCTGCAGATTGTCACGGATATTGAGTTTGACATCGTGTTTGACAATGCCGATATTGCCGCCACCGCTCAACTTAAAGAAGACTACTACTCACCGGTATTTGAACCGGTTTTTGAAACCCTGGCGTATTATGACCGTCCGCAAAACCGTGATGATCTGGTAAATGATCCCATTACCATGGTGATTGTGGCCAACAGCATGTTTGAAGGCCAGCTGGACGAATTCATCGACTGGAAAACCGAAAAAGGCTACACTGTCGTCACTGGATACACTGACGAAATCGGTTCATCCACTTCCGCCATTAAGAATTTTATACAGGATCTCTACGACAATCCCGTGAACGGAGCACCGCCCTCCTTCGTCTTGTTTGTGGGGGATGTGGCCCAGATGCCCACCTGGAACGGCAATACTGGCGGTCATGTCACGGATCTGGATTACGTTGAATACACGAACGATTACATGCCGGAGATTTATCACGGCCGATTCTCTGCCGCAAATGCTGATCAACTGCAGGCACAGCTGGACAAAACCCTGGAATATGACCAGTTTCTGATGCCGGATCCCAGTTACCTTGGCGAAGTGGTCATGGTGGCCGGCATGGACAGCTATCACGGCGATACCTGGGCCAACGGCCAGATCAATTACGGTACAACCTACTATTTTAATGAAGAACACGGCATTACCTCTTACACATACCTATATCCTCAGTCCGGCAGCAACTCACAGAACATCATCAATGATATCTCCGAAGGTGTAGGCTATGCCAATTACACCGCCCACTGCAGCTCAAACGGCTGGGCTGATCCCAGCTTCACGGTTTCGGACATCAACACCCTGCAGAACGACCACGAGTATCCTCTCGGTGTCGGCAATTGCTGCAGTTCCAACGAATTCGATTCCGGTACCTGCTTTGGCGAAGCCTTTTTACGCGCTGAAGAAAAGGGCGGCATCGGCTACATTGGCGGTTCCAACAGCACCTACTGGGATGAAGACTACTGGTGGGGCGTCGGCAGCGGTAACGTAGTCACCTACCCCACTTATGAAGCTACCGGACTGGGCGCTTATGACGGCATGTTCCACGATCATGGTGAATCGGAAGACGACTGGTACATCACGAACTATGCAATCATTATGGCTGGCAACCTGGCTGTTGTTGAAGGCGGCGGCAACTCAAATTATTACTGGGAAATCTACCACCTCATGGGTGACCCTTCTCTCTCAACCTATCTGGGTGTTCCCTCTGAAAACACTGTCAGTCACCTGCCTTTCCTGCAGATCGGCGTTGATTCATTCACCATTAATGCTGATCCGTATTCGTATGCAGGTCTTTCCATGGACGGCATGCTGTACGGTGCCGGACAGGTTGGAGCAAGCGGTGTTCTGGAGCTGGCTATTGATCCCATCCTGACCGGCGGAACCGCAACAATTGTGGTCACCCGTCAAAACCGGGAACCTTACATCGGGACGGTTGAGGTTGGAAGTGCTGATGGTCCCTATGTGATTGTAGATGACTGTCTGGTTGTCGGAGACACCAATAACAATGGGGATATTGATTACGGAGAAACCATCTACATGCTGGTTCAGGCGGAAAATGTCGGCGTTGAAACCGCAACAAACGTGATCGGTACGGTTACCTCGGATGATCCTTACATTACAATGATTGACGGTACGGTCACCTTTGACGCCATTGAGCCCGGCGGTGTGGAAGCAAGCCTGGATGTTATCGAATTCAGCATCTCTCAGGAAACACCCGATGGCCATTCAGCCAGTTTTGATGTGCATTTCGCCGGAGATTCCGGGGAATGGGACCACTATTTCACCATTTCCATCAATGCTTACTGCGTGCTGGGTGATATGAATGCCGACTGGGTCATCAATGTTCTGGACATCATCCAGATTGTGAACATCATCCTGAATATCGGTGACGGTCCCACCGACCTGGAACTGTGTGCCGCCGATGTGGATGAAAACGGCATTATCAATATTCTGGATGTGATCCAGGTGATCGGCTTTGTGATTAACCAGGATTACGGCTGCCGGATGTGCCGCCCTGCCGGTTATGACGATTCAGCTGTTCTGGTGTTTGACCATGCCGGCTTGAGTCTGACCGCTGACGTTCCCGTTGCCGGCTTCCAGTTTACTGTTCAGGGTCAAAACCTGTCGCTCAATCATGATCTGGGACTGGAAATTGAAACTTCCCAGGCCAACGGAACCACCACTGTCCTGGCATACAGTCCCGGCGGGAATCCTCTTCCGGAAGGCGAACACCGTCTGATCAATTCAGATTCAGAAATAATCGTTGAAAACATCATCGTAGCTGATCTTTACGGTCACGAGATGTCTGTTGCCAGCCGGGTCATTCCGGAACAGTTTAATCTGAGCCAGAATCATCCAAATCCCTTCAATCCGGAAACCATGATCTCCTTTGATCTGCCTTCTGCCATGAATGTGGATCTGGTGATTCATGATCTTCTCGGTCAGGAAATCATTCGACTGGCCGACGGTGTGTATGGGGCCGGTTCTCACTCGGTCGTCTGGAACAGCCTGAATGCCGACGGCAGACCCGTGCCGGCAGGTATGTATTTCTACACCTTATCCACCGGGACTGACAGCATGACCCGGAAAATGATCTTACTGAAATAATAAATAGATTCTCCCCCGGCAGCAGGTTCCTTCGGGGGTCTGCTGCCTTACTTTGAGAAACAGTCTGAAAACCCTTCCGCCCATAACCCATAACAGAAATCAAATCCGGATTTCACGGTATTCCATTTCAGGTCTCACTGTCCTCTGGAAATGATCTCATTTACAGCCAATACTCTTTTCGGAAGCTGCGTCCTTAAAATGACAGGATTTGTTTCATTATTGACAACGCTTTGGAAAAATCAACACTGTACAGCCGGAGACGATTCATTAACACATCGCTGAAAAGTCTGGTTTACCTGACTCTTAATTCGAAATTCATTCCCGCATTTAACCATGACACATCTGATCATTTCTATTTCGCGGTTATTGCGGACACGCACATCATTGATGATCAATACAGTCAAAATCCCAGCAGCTGGTTCACCAACCTGACCATCAGGAAAGCCAATCAGCGCTTCGCCAGAGTTCGGGATATGATCAACGCTTCCCCGTTTCCCATTGACATGGTATTCATTACCGGTGATTTTATCCACAATCATCCATCATCCAAATGGGATTATTACTTTGAAAATCACACCCGATTTGACGAAGCCAAAGCCATTATGTCGGGGTTTAATGCACCGGTTTTCCCTGGTTTGGGTAATCATGACTACAACATTGACAAGTATCGCACAACCGATCGGGGGCGAATCAATTTTCAGCTGACACATGATCTTTTTCGTGAGAAATTCAATGTTGATCCTTATTACTGCGTCAGGATGCACGGTTATAATTTCATCCATCTGAACAACTTCCTTGGCCGAACTTTTCAGCCGGGAGGCGAGAAAACCAGTCTCATGAGCGGCAGCTATGGAGAAGAACAGCTGAATTGGCTGGAAGGGATACTGGAACAGCGGAAACCGTCATTTATTTTTACACATTTCCCGCTGCAGATGATCAAAAACACAGAAATCGGGGACTATGGAATTACGGGTCTGCTGAAGAAATATCAGGACAGCGTGCTGTCGGTATTCAGCGGACATACTCATATCTGGTTTGATTTCAAACATAAGTACGGACCAAACCACATCGTCAGCGGTTCAACCCGTATGGATGATAACAGTTATATGATTGTCAGGGTCAATCGCCGTGAAACGATCCACGACATAATGAACTACTCGCAAATTCTCTGGCAGACCCCCTGGGCCAGGCCGTTTACAAAACCCCGACGCCCGCGCAGAATAGTCAACCCTGTTGCAGCAGCGATATAGCTGCCGTCTTTTTCCGGTATCTGTTACCGGGTTTCATAATTGAATTCAACGCGTAAGCCGCCTTCATCATGATATTCCACCTGCTGACCGGAACTGCGTCCCATGTCATATTGATGCTGCAGCTTCATTGATCCGTCGGAATGGTACTCCGTCTGAATGCCATGCAGTTTGCCGTTCTGATAGTTCCATGTCCCCCGAACCTGGCCGTTTTCATACCACATGGTGCAGGAGCTGTCCAGTTCCCCCTCATTGAAATAGCATTCTGATCCTTTTATCCCGTTCGCATACCACTCAAGCTGCCATCCGTGTCTTTTCCCTTTGGCATACTGCGAACGCCCCTGATTCGTCCCGTCCTCGTACCAGCTTTCCTGAATACCCTCTTCCTGCCCGTTTTTCATCCATCTCTGCTTGCGAAGCTGACCGCTGGCAAACCAGAATTTCTGAGGACCGTCCATTTTCCCGTGCAGGTAGTTTTTCTGATATTTCAGTACACCCGGTCCATGGTAGCTGGTCTGTTTTCCATGGTACTGACCATCCAGATACCGGTGCTCCATGAACAGACTGCCGTCAAACGAATATTCCCGCTGAAACCCCTGCAGGACTCCCGTTCCATAGGTTTCCTCCAGTTTCAGCTTTCCATTCTCATGCCAGTTCTGCTGAAGCCCATGTAATTTGCCTTCCAGATAAAAAAATTGGCTTTTCTGCTGTCCCGATTCATACCACTCTGCAGCCGGACCGGACGCTGTACCGGAATCAAAAGTCCACTGCCCGCGTCGCTGACCCGTTTCATAATACCAGACATAGAGTCCCTGCTTCAGGTTATTCTTATAATCTCCTTCTTCCTTCAGCTCACCATTTTCATACCAATATTGAAATCGGCCGGTTTTGAGTCCGTCCTGATAGCGCCCGGTCATTTTTACGGCTCCACTGGGATAAACCGCCTTCACCCGTCCGGTAAACGGGCTGGTATGATCCTTCAGCCAGGCCACCCCGTCGCGAACCTGAATTTCCGACAGCGGTACCTCCGGTGTGCAGGCCCACATGAGAAAAATGATCGTGCCCCATAATAAAACCGAAGACAGCAGATTTTTCATTTTACACCCTATTCAGTTTTGGAGATCCTGGACCCACCAGGACAATTTTTCCTCTAATTCCTGAGAATATCCAATCTGTTCATACCGCAATTTCCCGGTATTGTCAACCACACAGATAAAGGGGATGCTGTTGAAACCGTAATGCTCAGCAAGCTTGTCGTTTCCAAACAGGAACTCCATGGCATATTCATTGTCTTTCATAATGGACTTGGCCAGTTCCACATCCCGTTCCCAAATGTTCACTGAAAAAACTCTGACATTTTCAGGCTTTTCGGTCCGGCACCAGGTGTCCAGAACCGGCATTGCTGCTTTGCATGGACCGCACCAGGAAGCCCAGAAGTCAAGGATAATGATATTGCCGGCCAGATCAGATAACCGAAGGGTATCGCCTTCCAGGTTTGTCAAAACCCAGTTGAAGGCCTCTTTCATCGTTTTCGAATCAAGTGTTTCTGCGCGCCGTTCATCTGAACCACGTTCCCAGGCCAGTTCCATTTTTTGCACCAGTTCGGACCAGCGGTCATCATCCTGAAGCGGTTTCAGATCACGGCTTTTTGATGTGTTTTCCACGTAGCCCCAGCCATTGTCCGCTGCCCTGAATAAAAAATCAAAGGCATCATCCCTGCGTTCCTGTACGGCTGCATACCGGGCCAGATGATACAACGTGCGGGGATTTTCCTGCCAGTTGGACACCGATTTCAGATGTGCTTCAATCCGTTCGTATTCCTGATTGATACGCAGCAGATTGGTGTAAATCTGATCGATTTTGTCCTGCCTTTCCGATGGTTTGTAATCTCCGTCTGTAATTTTCTGATCAACATGATCGGATACACTGTTCAGGGTCTGATCGTAATCCTTCAGACTGTTGTGTATTCGGGCAAATTCCAGATCATTCACCCAGGCAGCTTCCGCCTGCTCCGCTTTTTCGAGGAACTCCAATGCTGCGGGATAATCCTTCTGATACTTTACCAGGCTGAACATAAATCTCAGACTGATATCATTATCACCTTCAAACTCGTAAAACCGCCGAAGCAGATGCTCATCTTCCGAGAGAGAACCAGCCAGGGCCGTCCGCTCCTCCGCACTTCCGCGTCTGTCAAACAAACTTAACACATACGGTGCAAAAACCAGCCGGTACCCGTAAACCCAGTCAGGTGCCAGTTCAATGGTCCGTTTTCCAAGGCGGATCTGTTCCAGCGGATCATCCAGCAGCCGGCCGTACATGTACACAAACCGGGCTGAATCCGGATGAGTATCATATGCTTTCCGGGCATGGGCAACCGCCGCTTCAGCATCTATCCGTTTCCAGCGATTCTGTGCAGTTCGTATGGTTTCCATATCCTGCGCAGCATCAATGAATTCACGACATACCGGAACGACGGCTGAATCAGCCTCCAAATCCTCAATCACACGGTTAAAGTCATCAAGAGTATACCCTCCGGCACTCAGCAGGGAAGTGAATATGACAGATATGAACAGAACAGGTGACAGGTACGACAGCATTTTTTCTCCGGATTGGATTGATTGATTAACCATTTCAGGCGGGGAAACTTGTGTCGGCTTTTAAATACAATACAACATATATTCCGTGAACTCCTTTGCAGAAACCGACTGCTCAATTTAAATTCAGGTCATCGGCTGAGGATCATTTTAAAATTTTTGAAATGAATCAGGATCACCGGTAAATTCCTGAAACAATTGCCGATTTTTTATCTGCCGACTGCCGGTCGCTCAGACTGACTGAGTTCCCTACAGGGTTTCACCGCAGGTAACGAATGGTGATCATCTATATATTTACACAGCTCACGGTTCTCATACTATTTTGGAGTTTTTATGGAAGGTCAGCAATTAATTCCCGTACCGGATGCTATTCCTGCATCCTGGGGCTGGTTCGAAATGCTGGGACTGGTCACTCTTCTGCTGCATTTTATCATGATGAACGTCATCCTCGGAGGATCTTTTCTCATTTTCGGATTCAGACTGCCAGGAATTCTAAATACCCGCGGACGAAGTGCGATCGTCAGCCTGGTCGGCAAAATACCAACAGGCTTTGCCCTGGCCGTTAATTTTGGGGTGGCACCGCTCCTGTTCCTGCAGGTACTGTACGGACATTTTTTTTACACATCGTCCATTTTGATGGGTCTGTACTGGATTCTCATCATCCCCCTGCTGATTCTGGCATATTACGGGGCCTATATTCAGCTCTATAAATGGGATTCCGCTCCCGCCCTCAGCCGAATGTTTTCTTTCCTGACACTCATCATCCTGATTTATATATCATTCATATTCAGCAATGCAATGTCTTTGATGGTCCGGCCGGATGCGTGGCCGCAGTATTTCACAAATCGCGGAGGAACGTTGCTGAACTGGTCCGATGCCACGCTGTTTCCCCGCTGGCTGCATATGGTTGTCGGATCCATCGCCGTGGCAGGACTGGCGGTCAGCGTTTTCTGGCACTTCAGCAGAACGGATCAGGACAACCGTTCCCGTCATATTGAAACCGGCCTGAAAATTTTCGGGTGGACCACCATGGTCCAGGCGGCCATCGGAATTTGGTATCTGCTCACCCTTCCGAAAGATACAATGATGCTCTTCATGGGACGCAATCCCGTGTATACCATTATTATGCTTCTCGGTATTCTCTGCGGGCTGACGGCCATTGTTACCGCGATGAGAAATCTGTTTAAAACCACATTTCTAATGGCAATTCTGACCATGGCACTGATGGTGCTGATGCGGTCATTTGTACGCACCGCAAACCTGTCGGATTATTTCTCCGTGAGCGAACTGCGTGTCCAGCCCCAGACCGGAAATCTGGTTCTGTTTCTGCTCGTGTTTGCTATTGGGATGGGCTGTGTGACCTGGATGCTGTCTATGATACCGAAGTCGGATGAAGGGAGGACGTCATGAATTACCCAATATGGGAACTCTCACTGATCGGCGGGCCCACTCTGATCGCGATAATCGCGGTACCTCATGTATTCATATCCCACCTTGCCGTTGGAGGAGGGCTTTTCATCTGGATCACGGATCTCCTGGCACAGAAATCCGAAGACAGCCAACTGGAGCAGTACCTGCAGCGACACACCCGCTTCTTCCTGCTCCTGACCATGGTTTTCGGAGGAATTACGGGTGTGGGTATTTGGTTTGTTATTGCCCTTGTTCAACCTGCCGCCACCTCCAGCCTTATCCACAGTTTTGTTTTCGGATGGGCCATTGAATGGGTGTTTTTCGTGTGTGAAATTGCTGCGCTCTTAATCTATCATTATTATTTCAAGACCCTTAAAAAGAAGCATCGCCTCAGAATCGCATTTTTTTACTTTCTCTTTGCCTGGCTGAGCCTGGTTGTTATCAACGGAATCCTGTCATACATGCTTACTCCTGGGAAATGGCTGGAAACCGGGAACTTCTGGCACGGATTTCTTAATCCGACCTACTTCTCATCAACGGTTTTCCGAACATTTGCGTGTGTTATGATTGCCGGTCTCTTTGGGGCGGTGTCTGCCCAATTCAGGAATTCCGAATCGGTGAAAACACAGCTGACGCAGTACAGCATGAAATGGCTCACCGCCGGCATCATAGGAATGGTCCCTAGCGGAATCTGGTATTATTTTTCCATACCGCCCGGAATTCGGGAGACTGCATTCCAGCACAACCCGCAGACGCCTGAAGTTCTCTGGCTGTCAATCATCGCTCTGCTGGCGCTGTTTATCATCGGACTTATCCTGATGATTCAAAAAATCTCCTGGATCAGATACGGAGGAATATCCGTTCTGTTGGCTGCAGGCGCAGCCTGGATCAGCGGATTCGAATATACTCGGGAAGTGATACGCAAACCATACGTCATTACGGATTATATGTACTCAACAGGAATTCTGAAAGAAGACGTACTGACCCAGCCGAATGCGGAATTCCTGAAACAGGCCAAATGGACGGCTGTGCACAGTATCCCTGTGGGATTTGAGATTGAGTCAGGACAGGAAATTTTCAATTACCAGTGCCTGCCGTGCCATACCGTCAACGGTGTTCGGAATGATATTATTTCACGCACCGGACATCTGACATACCAGGGTTTGATTGCCCATCTGGACGGTCAGGGAAAGATCAACCGGTACATGCCGCCCTTTTACGGAAGCCGGGCAGAAAAAGAAGCCCTGGCCGCATACATTGCCGCTGCCCTTCATGAAAAATCGCTGGAAGCATCCGCCAAACCGCTGCCGGTTACATGGGATCAACCCATTCCGCAGCTGGATATCGAGGAGGAAGAATATGTTCTTCTCGCCTGGAGCAGCATCGGTATGCACTGCATGACCGAGAACGACCGCTGGTGGGGACTGCTTCCGCCGGGCAATACGCTGGAAGCTCAGCTCATCCTCAGAGGAGATTCACCGGAAGCCGTCACCAGTGATGTCCGAATAACATTTGAAGTTGAACAGGGATTTGAAAACCCGTCGGCTCATGTGGATTTCTGGGAATGGTCCGGTCCGGTCTGGGGTGCAGAACCGGCTGAAAACACCGGGTTGGCTGGTGTCGGTCTGCAGGGTGAAATGGATTTCAATGAGGATACTCAGACATACACTGCGACAGCGGTACCGGTGGTCCCCTATCAGGACGTGAATGGGCAAATCATCAGTAATCCTTATCCGCAGTTTGAGATAAAAGCATATTCGCTGCCGGACAACCAGCTGCTGGCATCCACCCGGGTTGCGGCACCGGTGTCCACAGAGATGGGATGCCCGTACTGCCATGAGGGGGGTTGGAAAACCGGTTATGGAACCGGCCTTTCGAATGAAACCAGCAAAAGCATTCTGGCTGTCCACGACCGGGATCAGAAAACCGCACTGCTGGACAATGCATTAAACGGAAGCCCGAAAGCCTGTGCTGACTGTCACGCGGATCCGGCAGTGAACTCTCAGGGCCTTCCCGATATCCTGAATCTGTCGGCTGCCGTCCACGGATTTCACGCCAATGTGATGTCTGGTCAGAATTCGGAAGCCTGCGCCATGTGCCATCCTGCCGGTCCTCAGGGAATTTCCCGCTGTATGCGGGGTCTGCACGCCCAGATGGGTCTGGGCTGTATTCGATGCCATGGGACTTTGGAGGATCATGCGCTGTCCCTTTTGACGGCCGAAGTGAACAAATCTGCTGCAGAAAACCTTATGATGAATCTCAGTCCGCGTACTGTGGAAAAAAGGTCGGATATCCGACCGCGCCTTCCCTGGGTGAATGAACCGGATTGTCTCACCTGTCATGAAGACTACGAAGAACCGTCGAACCAGACTTCAGGATTCAATCAATGGGCGGAATATGGAGGCCTGTTCCGCAATCAGCTGGATGAAGCGGAAGTTCTGCGCTGTACCGCCTGTCATGGTGCACCGCATGCACTGTATCCGACCGTGAATCCGGTCAGCCGAAATTTGGAAAACTACCAGCCGATGCAGGTTTCCGGCGAGCCGTTTCCGATCGGTGCCAACGAAGCCTGCATCACCTGTCACACAGAAGATATGGATGAATCGATTCACCACACCAATATGTTCAGAATGATGCGCAATTCGTTCAATTCGGATACTGATCAATAATGCACCGGATTTGTGACTGCACGCGATTTGGAAGAAAAGGAATCCTAACATGAAAAATACGCGACTTTTTATCCTGCTGCTATTGCCGGTTCTGTCAGGAGCGCAGGAAATCGTCACGGAGTATCTGGTGGCGGACGGAGACACGCTGGATGTATTCGCATATCAGCTTCCGCTTGGCTACACCGGCGAAGAGCTGCTGCCCCTGGCAGTGTGCTTTCATCACTGGAACGGCAGTGAGCAGTCCTGCTTCGGGACTGAATTCGATGATGAAGCCTATATTCGGGGATGGCTCTTTCTGTCTCCCTGGGGCGGATCAGGAAATCACTACCACCATCAGGGTTCGCAGGCCCTTACGGAGCAGGAAATTCTGTGGATGATGGAGCATTTCCCCATTGATTCGCAGCGCATTTACATGATCGGCGGATCCATGGGCGGCGGCGGCGGGCTGATTTATTCCAATAATCATCTGGATCCGGAAAAACCCATGGTGGCCGCTGCAGTATCGGGATCCGGTATTCTGGACTGTGAACGCCGATGGGATGAAATGGATGGAAATAATTCAATGCTGGAATGGTTTGGCGGATCACCCGACCAGGTGCCTTTTGAGTATCACCGAAATTCAGCAGTATTCTTTGAGGAACCGGATCAGAGTATGCATTTGAATCTCCAGTATCTTCCCCTCTATCTTGATTTTGCGCCTGACGAACCCCACCGGTTTCACGCGGAAGATCTAGATTCCCTGCTGACCGGATACAATCCTGACATCTGGATTGAGACGGATCCGGAGGGCGGTCATGGCTGGAGCGCTTTGGATGCCGTTCATGCCTGTGACTGGCTGTCCGGTTTTACCTTGGTCAGTGATCCGAATGACATCAACGTCAATCTGGATGAAGAATCCCGCGCATACTGGGCCGAAGCGGGAGGACAGATCGCTTCAGATGACTTTATCCGCATTCATGCCCAGCGCAGCAACCGCGACTATGCAATCCTGGAATTCGACAATGCACTCAGGCTGAGCTTTCATCTTGAAACGCAGGATATCAGCGGACAGACGGTTACTGTGAATAATCAAACGGATTCGGGTATCCGCTTTGGGCTTGACATGCCAAATCCATTGTATATATCAGAGATTCTAATTGATGGGGAAATCACACAGAGCTGGTCTGTTTCGAATCATTCCATCTGGCTGGATATGCTGCCGGCACACGCCGTATGCAGCTTTGTATTCCTGAATGATCCTGCAGATGTCAGCGGAGACGGAATCTGGAATGTGCTGGATATCGTGATGACGATTAATTTCATTATGGGAGTAACAGATCCGAATCCCATTCAGGCACTGGCTGCGGATATGAATAACGACGGCAGTATTGATATCCTGGATATTGTCATGATGGTCAACCTGATCATCGGCACCTAGCCGGTCCTGTGCAGTTATCCTGAACGGAAGAGAGCCATCAGCTGGACGCACTTTCATAGCGTTTCAGTCCCCGTACCCACACAATTCGGCTGGCGACAAGAAACACAACGGCCACTGCCAGCTGTCCGCCGAGGTAATTCCAGGACAGTCCGTATAAGAGAATTCGGGCAGGAACGGAAGAAATCAGCGCCATGGGAACCAGTGAGAACATCGCTTTTCGAAGCCAGCCGGAATAGATTGAATCCGGTCGCATGGAGAATTTCATCACTTCATGACTCAGCCATCCCCCCATCGTGAAGTTCCGAAACCAGAATGCCAGGCTGGCAATGATAAAATCCAGGGAATAGTAAATAAGAACACCCAGTGTGAATGATCCCAAAAACCCCGCAGCATGCATCATCGAAATCTCTCTGCCGGACTGTTGTACCGCCACCGTCAACAATGCGGACAGAAGTCCGATACTGACAATTCCATAAGAATTGAAATAGCGAAACGATACAAAAAATTGAGAATCCACGGGTTTAAGCAGGACGAAGTCCAGATCGCCGCGCACAATCTGCCGGTTCAGCCGGTTCAGATTTTCCGCAAAGCTCAGCATATAAATGGTGTCCATGAGAAACGTCACAACCAGAAATACAATGACATCCGCCCGAGTGAATTCCAGCAGTGAATCAACATATCCGAATATAATCTGGAAAAACAGAAAATAGGAGCCGTAGTACACAAAGTCAATAAACAGCATTCCGATAAAATTGGCCTTGAACTCCATGTCCCGAGACAGGCTGTTCAGGAAAAAGGCTTTCAGCAGTACCAGATTTTTAACCACCAAACCCCTCGTAGTGACGAATTCCGAATCGGTAAATCGCAATTCCCAGAACAGTTGTGACAGCAGACCAGAGACAGGCAGCCAGGAAATGACCGCCCCATTCTGAACCTGGCATTCTGCCGGTGGCTATGGAAACCGGAACATCCACCAGGTAGGGAAGCGGCGTCATTTTAATGACATTCAGCAGTTTTTCGGGAAAAAAATGCAGCGGTACCATTTGCCCCGACAGCACCAGTGTTCCCAGATTGTAAGCAATCACCAGCGCCCTGACCTCACCAAACCAGAATGCAAAGCAAACCATGAAAAAATAGACAGTCCAGGACAGATAGACCGAAAGGATAAGCATGACCAGAAATCCGCCGAAATGTCCCCAAGTGGGAAATGCCATTTCCGGCAGCAGCACTGCCAGCCCCGCAATCATGACGGAATATACCAGGTAAAACAGGCTGTTGTGCCCCAGGAAAAGCATGAAATGATACAGGAAATATGAGATTGGACGAATGAGATATTTATTCAGTTCCCCGTTTCGAATTCCTTCAATCATTTCCTGGGAAGTCACCCATGAAGATTTCAGCTGGCCCACGACAAGACACAGAAATATATACACCATCAGTTCATTGAAAGAAAATCCGTTGAGAATCTCAATGTCCCGAGTTATAAATATCCGTTTCCAAAGTAAATACTCGATAAATACACCGGAAATGATGGCAAATGCCCCCACCAGCGTATTGGCCTTATACTCAAGTGCCTGAATCCAGGTCAGGCGAACCACGGCAAAATATCTGGTTATACCTGCACGTTTTATCAATGCCGGAAACACGGAACTCATTTGATGAACCGCTCCGGGTTGGCAAAAAAGGACCGCATTGTATCTTCAACCGGCAGATCCACCAATTCGAATGCCTGCGGGGTGTCCAGCTTGAACAATTCGGTCAGGAGCAGCTTCATCTCTTCATCGGGCAGTTCTGTTGTCAGTATGCTGTGATTCAGATGAAATTGAAAATCCTGCTTCAGACTTTCCATTCTCTTCGAAGACGGCGGCTGGGAAAATTCAAATGTCAGTTTCCGTTCCGGATTGACTCTGTTGACCAGCGTTTCAAAATTTCCGTCATACATGGAGCGTCCTTTATGAATGACGAAAACTCTTTTGCACAGCTGCTGAATATCATTCATATAGTGACTGGTCAGTAAAAAGGTCGTTTTGTGCTCCCGGTTATAATACTGAACAAACTCTCTGATCTTTGCCTGTGAAATTACATCCAGCCCAATGGTCGGTTCATCCAGCAGTACAATTTCTGGTCTGTGGAGCAGTGCTGCAATAATTTCCATTTTCATTCGCTCACCCAGCGAAAGCCGCCGAACCTGCTGATTCAGTTTGTCGCCCACATCGAGAAGATCCGTCAATTCATCCAGTGTCTGCTTATACTGCTGATTATCTATCCCATAAATCCGCTGATTCAAAAGGAAGGATTCTACCGCCGGAATATCCCACCAGAGTTGATTTTTCTGTCCCATCACGACGGATATATTCCTGAGAAATGCGTGATTCCGTTCCCAGGGAATATAGCCGTTGATCTCAATGCTGCCGGATGTGGGATGAATGAGTCCCACCATCAGTTTGATTAACGTGGTTTTCCCGGCACCGTTTTCTCCCAGTATCCCCACGATTTCACCATCCTGTATGGACAGTGAAATATCTTCCAGAGCTGTAAAGTCCTCATACTTCCGATTAAAAAAGGAGGTCAGTGCTCCTTTTAGACCGGCATCCCTTTTGAACATTCGAAAACGCTTGGAAATTCGATGTACGGTTATACCCATTGCTTCTGCTTATTCAGGATTGGCGAACGCTGCGTCCAATCAGAGATTCAACCTTTTCGATTTTTGACTTCATCCGGGTTTCAGATCCTTTTCGGTAATCAACCTTGATTGATACCCCGATTCGGCTGCATTCGGCCTGCATTTGTCTGAAGCAGTCCGTAATAAGCGTCATCACTTCCTCCCACGTCCCCTCAACGATGGTTCCCATGGGAGTCAACTGATAATTCAAACCGCTTCGATCAATGATATCAATGACGGGCGCGACAAATCTGCTCAGGCTTTCCCCTTCGCCGGTGGGTGATATGGTAAACTCTGCCAGAACCATGTGATACCCTTTAACTTTAATTTTTACATTACTGAGGAGTGTATCTTCGCTGTATTCCACTGTATGGTGCAATATCAAAATTGTGCATTTTCCGGTTACAGCAATCCCTGGTCGGCAAAACTGGTATAAGAGTTTCCGGCGATAATGAGATGATCGTGAACAGACACATCAACGGCAGAACAGGCCTGCTTAAGTCGGGTTGTGAGATGTCTGTCCTCGCTGGAGGGTTTTGGATTGCCGGACGGGTGGTTATGTATAAAAATGACAGCCGCGGCATCCCGGGTCAGAATCAGCCGGATGACTTCCCGTGGATATACCATGCTGCTGGTGAGTGAACCTTCAAATACGGTTACAAGATCAATGACCTGATTCCTGGCATTAAGCAGCAGGACCTGAAAAAGCTCGCGGTTGCGGTCTCTGAGATTATGAATCAGGTACTCCAGCACTTTATCGGAACTGCTGATATAATCACTTCCCAAAATTCGATCCTTGAGATACCGGCGGGCCACGGCCTGCACCAGTTTAAGACCAAACAGGTTCACTGGTCCGATTCCTTCCACCTCCTGCAGTCTTCCGGGAGAAGCCTCAAGAACTCCCCGCAGCGTCTTAAAATGTTTCAGCAGACGCTTGGCTGTCGTTTTCTGATCTTTTCGGCTGGAGACAGACAGAAGCATCTCAATGACTTCATAATCCAGAAATCCTTCCAGTCCGCCGTTCAGAAACCGTTTTCTTAACCGGTAGAAATGCCCGTATGAATTGCCGGGTGAAATCATTTTCAATTCCCCTTTACAGAACAGTGATATTGAATGATGTTTGAAAGCTCAGTCAGTTTGTTATATATACTATGACTTGGACCGGTTCGTCCGGATAAAAAAAGGCTCTGCCTAACCGTCAAGACAGAGCCATCGAGGAGCACCACTTACATTAAATATTAGTTTTTCATACTCTAACTTCTAACCCAAAACCTTCAGGCACCAGTCCAATTTTATGCTGAAACGATTATTAATCTGTCAAATCTGCATATCCATTAAATGGACTTGGAGGAGTTCAGGACTGGTGCCTGCCCGTTAACCCATACTAAATTCTTTGCGGTTTCGCAGACTCACTTTGATCATTACCAGTTACGTTGATCAGTGATCGATTCTGCTCCTGGATTCTTTTCAGCATTCTAAGCCGGGCACGTAAATTTTCAATTTTCTGTTCAATGTTCAGATCATCCAGATCATTGTCAAATGCAGCGGAACCGCAATTGTCCGAACTGTGACTGGTCTCGCTGACAGGACCTGCTGCTGTATCTATTTCCATTAAACTTTCCAGAAACATCTTGTTCTCCATTTCCTCCGCACAATATTACGGAGGAATGCAAGTACCCATTACCACAATAAAACCACAATGGATTTTCCGCAGATCAGCGGAGGAAAACAGTGATAGTACAATCGGACCGGACTGCAAATTCCTGAACCTCAATGGATCGCGTCCAACCAGATTTGCCGCTGCAGCGGAACTGCGGCCGGACATCTGAAACCTGTCAATCCATATAATTTTGTATATATTTAATTTATATCAATATTTTGAAAGAAATTCTGCCAGATTGTCCCCGGATCGGAGTTCCAGTTTTTTCCGTATATTGTATCTGTACACCTCAATGGTTCTTGGCTCAAGATTGGTAAGATTGGCGATATCCTTTGTATTGAGGTTCAACCTCAGCAATGCGCACACCTTTTGCTCACGCACTGTGAGTTTGGGATATTCCTCACGCAGTTTTGTGAAAAAATCCTGATAGACTTCCTGAAACCACTTTTCAAATTCACCCCAGTCATAATGGACTCGAACGTTGTTCTCGATTTTCCGGATTATTGTTCTGAGTTTGGGCTTACATTCGTCATCCTTGGCTGCTTCCAGGTTGCGCAAGTCGGCAATGAGATCCTGAATCAGTTCATGTTTTTCCAGCAGATACATGGTTTTTGTCACCAGTTCTTTATTCCTGAACTCCAGATTCAGGCGAATGCGTTCTTCCTCCACTTCTTTCCGCTTGGTGATATCCTGGATTGTGCCAATGATTTTTTGAATCGGGGGATCAACGCTGTATTCGAATCGTCCCTCACTTTCCAGCCAGCGTGTTTTTCCATCAAGCTGAATACGAAATTCGGTACGTGGTATTTTTACCAGATTTTCTATATTCTCCACTCCTTCATTGATCATCTGCAGTATTGTTTTTTGATCTTCAGGATGGAGATGATCCTGCAGCCATTTGTACGGATTATTGATACAGTCGTTGGATTGAACATTAAGAATCCTGTGCACCTCATCAGAAGCTGAAAACTGCTTTTTAATCTGGTCCCACTGCCAGTTGCCTATGTGGGCAATCTTCTGGGCCTGACGCAGACGGAATTCGCTTGTCTGCAGTGCGGTCTCGGCCTCCTTCCGCTGGGTGATGTCCCGAATCACTGTGACAAACTGCCTGTATCCGAGGGCAAAGAGCGAAACATGAAAATACTTTTGAAACAGGGCGTGATAGGTTTCAAAAGACTGGGACTGCCGGGATTCCAAAACCTTTTTATATACGTCAATGAAAATTCTTAGTCCGTCAGGGAAAATATCACTGGCAGCACGATTGACGATTTCTTCTTTACGAACTCCCAGAATGGATTCATATGCCGGATTGATATCCAGTATTTTGTAATCCGTCACATTTCCATCGGGATCATGCACAGCCTCATACAGACCGACTCCTTCCGTCATTGAGGAATACAGAGACCGGTATTTCTGTTCGCTTTCCAGCAGGTTTTTTTCCGCCCGTTTGCGCTGGGTAATGTCAACCACCTGTCCTGTCATATAGGTCAGATCATTTTCTTCATCATCGATGGCGGATATGGAAATGTTTACATTAATAAGCTCGCGGTATTTACTGATCAGTCGAAGTTCAGACTGATAGAAAGCCATGGATCCGGCTTCCAGTTGACTGATCTGTACCAGGAAGTTGGTTAAATCTTCAAGGTGAACAAGATCCTCAATATTCCGGGTTTTGAGTTCATCCTCGGTAAATCCCGTCATCTGGCAAAGACTTGGATTGACCATGGTAATTTTACCGTCAGCCTCAAACATGATCATGCCGGCGGCAGCATAATAAAATGTATTGCGGAACCGTTCTTCGCTTTCTTTCAGTTTTCTTCGGAATTTTCTCTTTGCAATGCTTTGAAGGATAGCATCGTGAACCTTTTCAATGCTGAACGGTTTTTTGATGTATTGCGTCGCACCCAGTCGGATGGCTTCGATCGCTGTGTCCAAATCTCCGTGGGCGGTAATAATGATGGTCTGCAGATATTCCTGAATATCCCTGGCTTTCTCAACCAGTTCAATCCCGTTGATACCCGGCATGCGAATATCGGTCACCATCACATCGAACAGCTCTTTTTCCAGATTATCCAGAGCTTGCTGTCCGGAATGTGCAACAGTGATCAGATAGTGTTTGGATTTCTCCTGAAGTACTTTTTTTATCAGATCACAAAAATCAGGTTCGTCATCGACGAGCAGTACTTTGACGGTTCGCAAGAGCCCTCCTGTAGTAAATATAGCAGGGTAAGTTGTTCAGAAACAGAATAGATGGTCTGCACCCGGCAGTCACATGCAGTACCGACTGCGGCAGTCAACCAATTAACTGACAATATTTTCATTCAATGAAATCACATCAGGACGGTCGTACAAATTTAATCAAATTATGAACATAAATAAAACAGTTCCCGTTTCATATGTGCTTGATATGGAACCATTTTTAAAATTTCAGGCTTTTAGGAATTTCGTCACCTGTTCAGCTGTCATTCAGGATTGTCTGACAAACGGCGGCCATCGGCGCAGCACTCCGGACCTTTCCGAATAAAATCAACCAACCAGGAATTCGAGAATCTGCCGACAGCGGACTGTTCAGTTTTTCTGCAGATCATATGAAGTTCCGCCGGTACTGGTATATGTCCATGTCTGATTCACCCTTCCGGCCGAGTACTCCACAGTTCCTCCGTCTGTACCGTTGGCGGAACCCGGGGTATAGGTCCAGCCCATTTTGGGTGGATCGGACATGACTTCTTCAAACAGATCGTCTACATCATCGGCCGGGAAAATTTTCCGACCGGAGAACGTCACCTGATTGGACGAGTACAGTTCCAGTCCGGCCTTCAGCGACCCAATGACGTAGTCCTGATTGGCATTGTGTGCCCGTTCAATGAGTACTTCCAGCTTGGGCCATGCAATGGCAGACAGAATACCGAGAATTGCCAGGACAATGATCAGCTCAACCAGCGTAAACCCCGGCTCAAATGCTGCAGGTCGAATGCCGACAGACGGTGAGGGTTTGCCGGAGAACCGGACCTGAGCGGACCAAGTAACACAGGAATGGTGCCTGCGGCGAGCATTGGTCAGGTATTCCGGAATCATTCCGGTATCCGCAGCCCGATGCCGTCTGATACAAAATAATGTGGCAGACATTTACCAGTACTCCCAGTTTTGCCGCATTTAAACCCCACGTCCTCAGGACGTCAAAATGGTTTAAGGCAGTGTTACATGTATTGGACAATACAGCGGTGCGCAGCAGAATTCTGGTTTAAAGCCAACCAGGGCGAAGTGTCAGATTTCAGCAATTTATACCTATGCGGCAATGTTGTCAAATCCGGCAGTGATATATGATGTGATACAGTGGTATGATTGCAGTATCGATTGGTCGGACAGTCCGCGTCAGAATAAGGTCAGTCGGATGTGAGGATTATGGTGATCGCTGCAGAATTTAGTCATTTCCTGAGGATTTTGGAATGTTATTTTTTTGAATCCGCCAGTGGGCGGATTTTTAATCCGTCTCCTGACTGACGAGTGTAACTGGGTGCATTCCCCGCCGCTTGTTGAAAATCCGCCATTTGGCGTGGCGGCGAAATAAAAAATGATTATATCACTAATGATACCTCACCCGTCAGCTGACGGGCGGGGAAATTCATTATCCGTTCTTTCAGGCATGCCCTGAATCGGACTTGGACAGACTTGTATATTCCTCAGGATGCCGATCTCGAAAAACATGATTCCGGGGAGTAACCATCTTGTCTCTGGCTTCAGCGATATCCATCGTAACCATTTTCACCGCCGACTCATGCTGACCAGCCTGATGCAGGATCCCGCCTTTCGGATCGGCAATCGTTGACATCCCGGTGAACTGCAGTTCCCCTTCACAGCCGATTCGATTGCAGGTGATAATGAATATTCGATTCATCATCGCCATAACCGGTACGGAACGCTGAGCCAGACCCGGAAGGACCAGATTAGACGGGTGAGCGATGACATCCGCTCCCCTGAGCGCCAGTATCCGCCATGTTTCCGGAAAAATCCAGTCAAAGCAAACCAGCATTCCCAGACGCACACCGCATATTTCAAAAACAGGCAGGCCCAGATTTCCTGGTTCAAAGCAGGATTTCTCATCCTGGAATAAATGTATTTTGCGGTATTTTCCCTGGATTCCTTCCGGCCCTATCAGAAGCGCGGAATTATACAATAAATCACCACACAGTTCATTAAACCCGGTAACAACATGTGCCTGATTCTCACGGCATTTTTCGATGAGAAATTCAACAAACAGGCTGGTTTCCGGATTTTCAGCAAGGCTGCGGGCATGCTCCTGGTTTTCAAACCGATAGCCAGAATTACACAGTTCCGGAAGGACAATTAAATCGAACTCCTCCGCCTTCTCCAGCAAACCAGATATCCGCTTTATTGTGGTGCGGGATTGCCCCAGCTCCGGCTCTGTCTGACAGTAGCCTGCAGTAATTTCGGTCATCTGTTATTAAATCCGTGGTTTAACATGACAATTCATTCGTCTTGCCCGCATTCTGCAAAAAACACTGTCCCCAGCTACCCGCCGGGATTAACGGAAAGGACCGGCCAGATTGTAAAGATGACGGAAAACAGCACCGTGCAAATCATAAACGCCATAACGGTCAGCAGAAACGTTGTCGACGCCACCTCCATCCATGCGGTATGCGTCACTGACATGTACTTTGAGCGCAGCCATTTTATCTTGTTCAAGTTCATATCAAGTTTGGACATCAAGATATAAATTATAAACATTGTAATGACAAACCCGCCGGCCATTACCCATTTACGAATGCTCAGGGCAAAATTCTGTCC
Organism: uncultured bacterium; assembly: GCA_964527215.1. Lineage (GTDB taxonomy): Bacteria > Fidelibacterota > Marinisomatia > SCGC-AAA003-L08 > JACNLC01 > CAZGNZ01. Next base: position 104,284 of record CAZGNZ010000005.1, read on the forward strand.
AATATATTCCACATTTGACAGGCTGTTAATATTCTTCGCAATTTCAATGATCGGATGTTTTTGGTTTTCCACGATATTTTTAAAATCACTGACCGTAATTACAAATGCCACCAGTGTGACAATAAAAAGAATAAAGAAAACTGTCTGGTTCTGGGAATCCGGATCTGTTTTAATCATGTCTAAACCCTTTTATTACGGAAAATATGCCTGATGACTTGATTTGATTTTTCAAATTTATATTAAAATAATTTAATTCTTTTCCTCATTCCGGACATCAAGAAATGAATTGTCTCCAAATGAATTTCCCCGCCCGTCAGCTGACGGGTGAGGTATCAGTAATCGATGGGATCATTAACTCACTGCCACGCCAAATGGCAGATTCAACTTACAGGTGCATCGATGTCTTCCCATTGATACAGGCCAGGAAAGGGGTTCGTTCAGGTTCACGGCAGTCAGAGAGAATGGGTCAATTTATACCGGGCAGCCGCTGGATTTAAAATCGGTCGGGAATATCAATATTTTCGCAGATGAAAAATCGTCCCCCTTGGAGCGGCTGAACTGCCGGACGGAATTTCTGCGGCTGTACAACGATGGTCTGATTTCGGTGACGGTGCAGATCTGCAGACCAGAACCCAATAGCAAGAAATGCCAGAAAAACCGCTGCCAATCCTGCAGTTCCAGTCAGACGAAAAAGCCCGGTACGCGGCATTTTCATTTTCGGCGGATGACCGCTGAACGGGACGCTTGACAGCTCGGAAATATCCTTTTGTATCTCGTCCATGTGGCTCTGACACAAAGGACATTTTCCAAGATGTTCATTTAGAATGCTGAATTCCGCTTCTTCGGGAAAAAGGAGAATATTCAGAAGTTCATCTTCCGTGAGATGGTTCATGTCTCATCCAGTTTTTTAATTGATTCCCGACACTTCCTGACGGCATAATGAAGGCGTGATTTGACCGTTCCGAGATTTTCTCCGGTAATACCCGCGATCACCTCATAGCTGTGTCCGCCGTAAAATCTCAGGACCATAACTTCCCGGTGTTTTCGCGGTAACCTGCGAATGATGCCTGCGATCTGAAGACCGCGATGTTCGGATATCCAGTTTTCAACAGGGGTATTGTCCGGATCAGTAATTCGGTGGATCTGGAGAGATTCGGTCTGCTTTTCACGTCGCACCGCCCGAACTGACAGGCGAACGGCAATTTTATCAAGATATGCTGTAAAACTCCCCCTGTGGTGCCGTTCCCGGCACCGAAACAGCTGCAGAAAAGTATCCTGAACCAGATCGGAGGTCAGCTCCGGAGAATCCGTAATCAGCATGAGTATTCTCATCAGCCGTGGACTGTGCTTTTGATACAGACTGGTCCAGCTGCAGTTATCTCCACGCCGGGCTTTCCGAAGGATTGCCCAGTCGGGGTCAGCAAATTCTGTATTGCTTATCGGCAGTTTTTTTGAATCTCCTCATCTTCAAGACTGCACCACATTTCCCGAATGGATTCCCTGTATTCTTCACGGATAATGGGTTCCAAATGAATATTGTACCAATCAAACATTAATGTCATCTGCGGTCCGAACTGCCTGCTGAAAAACGCCCAATCCCTGCTGAGACCGCCCATATAATTCATCATCAACTGGCGTCCTGCGCTGGAGGGAGAACCGTATTGCAGCTGCCAGGAATCCAGTCCGCCTGTCCGGTATTCATTCAGCCACTGGGCCAACATCCGCTCTGCTGTCCTGAGATAATCATCATTTGAAATGGGCGTAACAAGTACCGAGAGACCCAGCCCCTGTCCGTTTTCAAAATATGGACTCACTTTTTCAGTGAGATACAGCGTGGTGGCAAAATGAACCGGCCGGCCCGTTTCTTCACATTTATCTATCAATCTCTCGATCAGCAGATCGCCGTATGGTCCACCGGCACTGAATCCGGTTTTTCCTTTCATTTTTGAATTGACTTGCTGACGAAGGGACATCAGTTCGGATTCCGAAATAAAAGCCGGAAGTCCTTCCCTTATTATTTCCATAGGATACCAGGTGGTATTCAGCAGGCTGCGGTTGACAATAATAACATCGGGCCGGTGATCCAGAATCTTTGTGAGTATCCAGCCGGGATAAGTGTCGTTATCCCCATTCGTTATCAGAACGGCATCGGGTTTAAGACTGAGAAGCATATTATAGGAATAATCCATGATTTCTTCGGAAATAATTCCGCTGCCCAAAATTCTGGATAAGGCAACCCTGAATTTATCCGGTGAATTCTGCAGATAATGGGTTACCAGTCCAAACCATGGATCCATGTACGCCGGATCAAGTTCCGCGGCTCGTTCAAGCATTTCCATCCCTCTGGTGTCATCGGCCAATCCCAAATGAAGGATACCCTTCAGATACAGCAGTGTCGGGTTTGCGGGATACTGTTCAAGACCTTTTTCCAACAGCTGCTCATACTGCGCATCGCCTGCATAACGGGCCGCATACATCCAGTTTGCATAGGCATCTTCAGAAGGATACACGTCATTGTATTCCTTCCACTTATCCTTCAGGATTTCATAAGAATTTTGATCATAGACCATCTGCCGCTTGCTGACGATTCGTTCTGGCCTGATGATTTCCTGCACTGAACTTTCACAGCCGAGACACAGACACAGCAGGCAAACCGCCACCTTGTTTATCAAAACCATTTTATACTCCCTGATCAGTTGTGAAAACAATCTGATAATACAAGACCGTCTGCTGCAGTTTTGTTCAAAAGGAATGAAAAAATTTTATTTTAAGTCAATGAATCCCGATTTTGCTGAGCCGGATCTCTCGTCCATGGAATTCTGGAACTTCACGGAGACCGCACTGCCCATGGTCTCAGGCCGAATATTGGCAAAAATCAACAGCTATGTCGAGTCAGCCGGTATATCGGCAATTATTACCCTCGAATGTTATATACAAGGAGGACATCCCCATGACGCACATACAGACGACCGTCATCGATGACGGGATGAGAAAAATGCTCCTGGGTGCCTTCTGTGATTTCAAAGCTGCTGATCACCTCAAACGTGTCGGGGGACGCTTTCACAAGCGACATATCTCCGGTTTCACTGTAGATATAAAAGAGACCGTCGGCAAAGATCACCGATCCTCTCCCCAGGGTTTCATCGGAGTACAGCACCTCTCCCGTATTCCAGTTAATGCACTGCCAGCCTTCATCCCGCTGATGACCGGATCCGTACAGGTGGCCATTCATCAGGACCACACCGCCCATCTGATTGTCCATCGTTTCATTGCGCCAGATTTCCTTTACATCACTTCCGTCCGGAGCCATTTCCAGCATTGCTCCGCCGAACCGGTATCCTGCACACACAAAAATGAACCCGTCATGATACAATGGCGTATTTGGGAAACAGTCAAATCTGCGCTGAAGCAGGGTATTCCAGACCACTTCGCCTGTATCGTAATCCAGGCCGATCAGTGAACCTCCCGTTGCCGTCGTCACTATTCGGCGGTCTGCAATTTCAACAATGCGCGGCGAACAGTAGGCTGACGTCTCCCCATTGCCGGGCGACGACCAGATCAATTCACCGCTGAGCCGGTTCAGTGCCAGCACATTGTGTTCCTCTCCTCCCGGCGTACAGAAAATCCGGTCTCCATCAATCAGTATGGATTCGGAAATACCGAACTGCAGATTTCGTCCGCCATACTTCGAAAACAGATCAACATCCCACTGGATATCACCTTTTTCCGCTTCCAGACAGATCAGTTTTCCCTGACCGCTTAAAATGTACAGAAGTCCCTTGTAGGCTGTGACCGTGGATCGTGCGCCCGGAAAATTCCGGTGCCATTCGGGTCCGTACTCCGTTCGCCAAACCAGCTCTCCATTCATGGAAAAGGCGGATATTGACCCCATATCGTCAATCATTCCCGAAATATAGACCAAATCTCCCGCTATCGCAGCAGATGCATATCCGCTGCCGATGCCTTCCGCTTTCCAGATCAGTTCGGGTCCGTTCTCAGGCCAATTGTCCAGCAAATCCGTCTCAGGATAGATATAATCATGATTGGGACCCGCCCAGAATGAAAAATCGGCAGCAATGCCGAGAGTTAACAAAAATGTCAGTAAAACCGGGAATTGAATTTTATGATTCATAGATATCTCCATCACGCGTTATTATTCACTGCGAAGCCGTTCAAGCATTTCAACTGCATTGGTGTTGCCGGGATCAATTTCAAGGGATTTCTCATAATTGAGTATTGCCAGCCCGGTTTCACCAAGGTTCATGTATCCCTCCCCAAGACTGTCATATACATTTCCTGACTGGGGGTAGAGCTCAACATTGAGTTTAAACACTTCTACGGCTCCGGCAATATCGCCCGCTCCCATAATGCGGTACCCAAGCATATTCAATTCGTATTCAGGATAGGCATCAAAATTTTCATCTTCGAGAAACCACTTTCTGATTTCCGCCAAGGCCTGAACGATTTGACCATTCTGGATGTCGGTATCAATCCCATTTTTCCGCTGGAAAACAAGATACTGACGGAAGGCAAGCATCCTCTCGGTAAAAAGATCATCCAGTGCCACTGTCCGCCGCTCGCCTTTTGATGCTTCATTCACGGATAAGGTGATTCCGTTGGCATAATCATGAAACCGGAACACATGAATTTCCCTTGCCTGCAGATCACACAGATAGGAATACATGGTCGGTCGTTCCAATTCCCGATGGGTGGCCGCCAGTACTTTAATACATTTCTTTTCAGTGACGGGGCCGTCAGCCAGCATCCTTTCAGCAATTTCAAAACGATTCTTGGGAAACGGGTAGGAATCAGGGCGGGACTGATAAAAATTGGTGATAAGTAAAAAATCCTTATCACGATGGATGATGTTGTTTCCTTCCAGAATCAGCGCTTTTCCGTGACGGTCTGCAACCAGAATCTGAGTCTGATGCAGATCATAAAGGTTATAATTCTCCTCAAGTTCCAGAACGTCATCCACCGTGCTGCAGCTGGTTAAAATGTTTTCAATCAGATTACCGAACAGCGTTTTCTTCCCAGGGTCTCTTTCAACCTGCCAGCGGGGCGTATCGGCCAGATTGCAGAACAGACCGACCTCATTCATTCCGCCAACGGGTTTTGAGGCATCACTGCCAAACAGAACTGCTCCATTGAGTTTCCCGTCTGAAGGCAAATATGTTACAAATACCGCAGGATCCGGAGTATCCTCATTGGTGGCCGCGTAGACCTGATCTCCGTTTACTCCCATAAATGTCGTGGAAGCAGGCAGACCATTCAACAGCACAAACACAGCTGCCAATATGGGACCTTTTTCCCAAAACAGTTTCCGTACCGGTTTTTTCATCGTTCGCTCCTTTGTTGTTTAATTACAATTCTGATTGTTTGTCGATCCGATCAATTTCATCATTTCATCCTGTACAGTTCCGGGCTGATAGCCCAGAGAATATGCCTTTTCGCTGTTCAGGGAAACATCCTGCGGACGTTTTGCAGCGGCAGGAAAATCAAACATGGAATTGGAAGCCACCTGTTCCGTCGAATACCCAACCGCCCTGGCAGCAGCCAGTCCGAATTCATAGCGGGACAGACGTTCCCGCCCGCCAAGATGGAGTGTCATGCCATGATTCTGCAGACCAATCTCCAATCCCTGCACGACAGACCGGACCGATGCCATGGACCGGTACTGATCATTGAACAGAATTACTTTTTCTCCCAGGTCCAGTTTTTTCAGAAGGGAGGGCCACTGGTTATTCGATGCCGGAGGAGTCCAGCCGTACATGAGGGGACACCGGCAGATGACGGCATCCTGCCAGATATCGCGAATTACCTGTTCCGCCTGCACCTTGTGCTCGGCATAAACACTTTGTGGATTTACCGCGCTTTCTTCGCTGTAAAAACCGGTTTTTCCGTCAAAAACCAGATCACTGGATGTGAAAACCAGCGCAGATCCGCAATTGCTGCACAGCTCGGACAGATATCCTGAGGCTTCCACATTGATAATCCGCGATAGCACAGGATGTATTTCGCAATCATCCGGTTTGGACATCGCAGCCGCGTGAATTACAAATTCCGGACGGGTATCATTGAATCGTTTTTCCAGCTCCTGCCGGTCTGTCAGATCGCAGCGCTGCAGGGATACCCCTTGAATTGCGGTTTTATGTTTAAAATACCATCCGGTGATATTAAAACGGGATCGAAGCTCCAAAGCGGCATTCCAACCAAGAAATCCGCTGATTCCCGTTATCAGCAGTCTCGGCAGGTTTTTTTTGCGGTCAGGCATCGCTGAAATCTAATTTTGCCGCGGCAGACGGGAAAAGTGAATTCAACCGCTCTTTACCCAAACACACGTCCGTCCAAAACGAATGAAGTTCCCCGTCCGTCAGGAGACGGATTATAAACCCGCCAAATGGCGGATTCAATCCAGGGACCAGAGCCATGAAGATGTTTCTGACGGCTATCCGCCCTGACTGGCTTGTAACCTTGGACTGCCATTCCCGCAGTCCGCGATTTCTGCTGAGCAGTGCCATTTTTCCAGATGCATTTTTACTTGCACAGCCCGTTGCCACACCCACACCGTCAGGAGACAGGCCGCTAAAAAATCCGGCTCAAACCGGAACCGGCAATTGGGTATTACCTTGGGAAATAATTCGTATTTCGATAAAGATCATGAAAATTTCCACGTATTCTTCGGGACTCGAAACATCTCAGACCTCAACCCTATCAAAAAATTGAAAACCTCATTCGAAAACACCTTTATTTTATCCGTCTGACTGAAATAATTTGTCAGGCCTTAAAACGTATCAAATCAACTTTCAACCGGCCGCATCACCTCCGACGGCCAAGGCATCCGACAAACCCCGCAATACAGGAGGAATCATGCATAAATACATTCGTCTCATGGATATTATCCGTGTACTGCTGCTGACAACAGCCCTTTCGGCTCAGAACCTGCTGAATCAGCCTGAAAGCATTCTGTATGACGCCGGTCAGAACCGATATCTGATTTCAAACTTCGGGGATGGCGCCATTGTTCAGATCGACAGTCTGGGAGGCCAGTCTTATTTCAGTACGGAGTTCCAGAATACGCATCAAATTGTGGGCATTTTTCTTATGGAAGGCATCCTGCATGCGGCTGTTAACAACGGCCCGACTGCCGGGATTGCCTTTTTTGACATTCAAACCGGCGGCCTGACAGATTTGGTTCCCATACCCGGATATGGCCTGATGAACGATATCACCAGCGATATGCATGGTAATTTGTACATCACAGATTACTACGAGAGCCGGATTTACCGAATTGCGGCAGAGTCACATGATGTTTCCGTGCTGGCGTACCAGAACCTCCCCAATCCCAATGGAATTGCATACGATCATCTGAACAACCGACTCCTCACCGTGGGCGTCTCCGGAGCCGGCAGACCAATCCTGGCTGTTGAGCTGGACGGCAGTGTTACGATTCTGGGGTACACATATTTAACCGGCATGGACGGTATTTCGCTGGATCCGGCCGGAAATATTTATGTTTCGGACTGGGGTACGGATTCAGTGGTCAGATACCCAAACAACATGTCTGAACCCGGCATCACTGTATCCGACGGGCATCTGGATCCGGCGGACATTTCAGTCTGTGCAGAAACCTCTGAGCTGCTGGTTCCAAATTTTTCCAGTAACAGCATCGATATTGTCCATCTGGATCTGGAACCGCCTTGCGAACTGCCCGGAGACCTGAACGGAGATCTGGTTATTGATATATTGGATATTGTTCTGACAATGAACTGCATTCTGGGGGGCGAATCCGGCTGCTTCTGTGCGGATTTGGATCAGAATGGAATTATCAATGTTCTGGATATTGTGATGATGATCAACATTATAATGGCATAGCGGCGGGATAAACGAAACAAACCCGAAAGTGGGTGCATCACCTGTAATTCCATGGATACTCCGGCCGCGCGGCTGTCATGCAATCATACGGCGGTTGGACGATGCCGAACGGACCCATTTACATGACCGGTTAGTCACCCGCCTCTCTTGTTCAATCAGACGCATTGGGTGTATATTCAACTCCAATTGAGGATTGGATTATCGCTTTTCCCGCGCATGGCTGCTAAATTCCCATACCGTTCGCACTGTTCGATTCAAATCCGTCATATCCTCGTTCGGTCTTTAATTATAAGAAATATATATTTTAATTTACATCATTCTGAATGAGGATTTTTTTATCATACGCCATTCAAATCTGCAAAAAATGGCTGACAGGAGAAAAAATGAAATCTGAAGACCTTATCCCAATTCGAAATGAAATGTTTTTTATAGTAAAACTGATATTGGTCATACTTCTCAGTTTGGCCATTTCTCTAGCGATTCTCCATGTATTTCTGATTATCAGGGTGGGTGATCTGGATACCCGGACTTACGAAGAGGCCACAAAAATATTTCTAAACCTCAATCTGTACATATTCTTTGCCTTGCTGATCCAGTTCTGCTTCTCCATGATCGTTGTCACGATGCTGACACTGCTCTACAGTCACAAAATAGCCGGTCCCGTATATCGTCTGAAACAGGTTCTGAACCAATATCTTGAACATGGTAAACCCGGTCAAATCAAGTTTCGTGAGAACGATTTCCTGCCTGGTGTTGCTGCTGGATTCAATGGGTTTTTTGCTTGGTTTTCTGAACGGAAAAAACTGATTCTAAGACTCTCTGAACTTGAAGAGGATTTTGCACACAATCCGAGCAGTAAATCCGTTCAGCAGGAAATCAAAAACATATTATCACAAATCAATTAGGCTGACCATGACCCAGATTAAACGAAAAATACTTTATATTGACCATCTGTTTCAGAAAAACATGATTCTGCTTTTTATTGCCATCAATATGGTAATGGTCTTGTCAAATCTGATGTATTACTGGCTGACAATGAATGAATCCGCTCCTGCGGATTTGAAAAATACCGGAATCGTCATTGCCAATTTCAGTGAAATTCTTTTTGACAATATTCTTTCCTTCAATCTCGTACTGGCAGTGATCCTTTGTGTGCTGATAATTCTCTTCTACTTCCACGTTCACCGGAAATTGAACCTGTTTTTCACAAGTATTACCGATGCGCTTCGAGTCCGCAAATCCAGCAGCCGTGCCCGCGCTGAATTCCTTGTATCCAGCGAATTTCAGGGAATTGACGAGGTTCTGCATCAATTCTTCAAACAGACAGATGAAGAACTCCGTGCTGGTGACAACCTTATTGAAAATATGAGAAAAAAGGCGGAAAACTTCTCAGACTGACTCCGAAGCAGAAGGATAGAATGCCGCCCTCCCAGTTAGCCGGTCATTCATTTCTGAGCGCGTTCAACAGTTGAGTTCGAAGGGCAGCGCGGCTGCTGATCCAAATCCAAAATGCACCATTTAAAATGACTGCAGTCAGAATGCCGCCGGCCAAAATCATTGCGGATCCAGGGACTCTCTGAGGAAATCCGGCCATGAGCAATCCGCTGCTGAGCAATCCGCCGAAAATCCCCAGCAGTAAAATCAAAAAATGTTCAGAAAAAAGGATAACGGCAATCCTTCGTCTTGTGAAGCCCACCGCCTGACAAAGCGCCAGCTCCGTTTTTCGCTCTGCCATACTGCGGAACACAAGAACAGCAAATGCTGCAGTGCCAAGAATGAGTCCAAGACCTCCAAGCGCAAGGAAAATGTCCAGATATGTATTGGTAACCGTCTGGAACCCCGCCAGTTTGACTTTTGCATTCATCATTTCCCAGCCATACGGATGCATGCGGCGCGTGATTCGGGTTGTCATGTCATCAGTACAGCCATCCTCACAGTCCATCAGAAAAAAGCGGTACCCCTCTATTTCCGGATAAAGCTTTCTGAGATTTGATTCCGAGATAATTATATGACCCTGAAATACGGAGGGGGTCAATCCGGCATAAAACACCAGTCCATACTGCCCGCCGTCGGAAGCAGAAACTGTCAGAGTGTCTCCCACCGAAAGCCCGAACCCCCAGACGATAACGGTTTCATCAGCTATTGCGGGAATCAGGTTGGGACCCGGTTCCAGGTCAAGAATATTCCAGCCGTCCGATTTTTCAGTATCCAACTGCCTGGTGAATGAGAACGCGTTCCGGCGTGCCAGATGGTGAGTTTCCACTCCCAGCAGCCGCGGATTTTGAATCCGGTTCAGATTCAGACAGCTGGCATCATCACCCTCCTTCAGCATAAATGGAATCCATTCGATTTCGGTCAGTGCTTCCTGATCCAGTTTAAGCTGTTTGCGTCCTTCCGGACTGGAAACATCCTGAATGACCGGGAAAACCGTTTGACAAACCAGGTCGAAACCACCGGTTCCGCTGTTACGGGTGTCTCCGCTGAACCCGGGCACCTGACGATTGAGGCTGACGGAAAGAATCAGGAAAATCCCGATCATCATCAGGCAGATGGAGGTGAGTGTCCGCCCGGCATTTCGGGTCATTCCTGCCTGGACCAGCTGACCCGCTGAAAAATCTTTTCCATTCTTCATGAACCGGTGCATCAGTCCCAATATTAATCCCAACCATCCGGGTATCACCAATATACCGGATACCAAAAACAGAGAAAATTGCGAAAATCCCGTTATTCTGCCCCAGAAAGCCATTCCAACCGCCAGAATCAACAGCACAGTACTGGTTTTCCAGACAGATTCAATGAACATCGGGGATAGGATTTTTCCAGCACCAGGCGTCCCGGACTGCAGGGATACGGCATCATGTCTCGCGACAGATCTGCCGGATAACCCAAGGACGACGGCTGTAACCAGAGCTGCGGTCAGTGCGGCACCTCCCACAGTCAAAACTGAATTGCTTGAAATCAGGGTTCTGACACCCACAGCTCCGGTCCAGAACTGATTCAGACTGTAGATAAGGAGGCGATTGTATAAAATCCCGCCGGCCGTTCCTATGAGAATCCCTGCCGGGACGGTCAACCCAAATTCAGCTGCCCGAAGAAAAGTAATGGTTCGGGCAGGAAATCCCAAAGCTGTCAGGGTGCCTGCTTCTTCCCTGCGCTGCATCAGATGCAAACGGAAAATCAGACCAATCAAAATCAGACATGATGCAATGATGAAAAAGCTCAACCCCATGAACAACTCACCAAAATCAACGGCATCCCGTCCGGCAGCCAGTCCCTCTTCCAGAGGACGGGAGATATCAAATCCCAGCTGCTCCGGTGACCGGCTATGAATTATTGATTCAATCAGCCTGTCAGGATTCGGTACCGGGTCAGATAACAGAATTCCGGTCATTGATCCATACGCATTCTGCCACAATTCCCTGGCCCTGGAGTAGGAGATCAGCGCTTTTGGGGTCCCCCGGTAAATTTCCCAGTATTCCTCATCCTTGGGCCGGACGGCATCCAGATTTATTTCCACTCCCGGATCCCATTCGCTGCATGATTCCATTCCATGCAGTCCGGGATATTCCGGCATCAATGCAGCATCAAACAGCAGGTGTGTCAGCGGCTGAACCTCATCCACCTGAAACAGGGTCGATTTTACCGACATCGAATCATTGATATCCCAGGAATAAAAATCCACTGACAGTGTATCATTTTCAGCAGCCTGTAAATCATCTGCGAGCCAGGTGGAGATGAAAATGCCCGGGTCATCCCAATCCGGACCCAGAAAATCCGAATCCACTCCGGTGACAAACGAATACGGTGTGGCATTCTCACCATGCCTGATTTCATTGACCAGATAAGTGTATACCGGAGATACCGGAATACCATCGTTTTCCAGTCCTTCAATAATCCATTCTTCCATGAACACCCGTTCGGACAGCAGCAGCGGATGGGCAGTTGAATCGGACCTGACAAAACGAAGCTGAAGATCAGAAAGTGAAAGAGACTGATGGAGAGCCGGGGAAATTTGACGAATTTCAAGAGTGTCACCCGAAAGCAGAAGCAGATTGGATTTTCCCCGGATTCCCAGTTCAGTTGTCAGATATTCCAGTTCGATAAACAGGTTCAGGGGCGGGATTTGGCTGATTTCCAGACCGAAATTTCCAAAACCGGTTTGATCAATAACATCCCGGACTGTGACCGACAGAACTTCCACTTCGTTTTTTTCGGATGCCATGGGCGCTTCAGCTGGGACCGAACTGACGCGCTGAACCCGCAGATTCAGGACATCCCCGGGATTGACTCCAAGATGCCCTGCAAGCCGCCGGTTAATCAGCACATTGTTTCCAGAGGGCCGTACGACGGCAGAATCACCCTTCCAAAAACTCCAGAAATTTTCCTGAACCCCCGTAATCTGAACATTGAAAGCGGTGGTTTGATACAGGGGTGCAGATGCGACGGCATGCGTTTGATAGCAGGCGGTGACAGGAGCTTTCAGTCGGCGGCCGAGTCTTTCAGCCAGAGATCGATCAAACAGATAGCGATGGGAATTCACCGCATACTCCACCGCGCCCAGCCGATGATGCGTGATCTGACGAAGACTGCTTCTTACCGAATCACCCACAGCGGCTGCCCCGACCAGCACCATTGCGGTCAGACCGAATCCTGCTGCAAGAAGCAGATGCTGTCGCCAGTAGCGCTGCAGAGAACGTATGATAAATTGGGTCTTGCTCATTTGTCTGCGAATCTGTCCGGTACCGGTATCAGACTGCCGTTTTCCAGTCGGCTTATTTTATTCAGTCGTCGGGCCAGCGATTCCGAGTGAGTTACTGCCAGGAGGGTCACACCGTTTTCCTGATTCATTTTAAGCAGGAGATCCCCGATTATGTCGGCGGTGGGTCCATCCAGGGCACCGGTGGGTTCATCAGCCAGTAGAAGCGATGGCTGGTGAATCAGAGCCCTTGCTATGGCCACCCGCAGCAATTCACCACCAGACAGTCTGCCGGGCAAATCATGAAGCCTGTTTTTAATGCCCGTCTTTTCTGCAAGATCGAAAGCGTATTCCGTTATTGATTTTGGAACCTTTCCCCGACTGCCGGCAAGTGCAGGCAGCAGAATATTTTCCAGCGCGGTGCACTGCGGCAGCAGATGATGCATCTGAAAAACGAACCCGATCTGTCGGTTTCGAATCGCTGCCAGTTCGCTTTCCGGCTGTTGAAACAGATTCACAGAATTCAGGATAACCTCACCGCTATCCGGTTTCAGCAGCGTCCCTGCAATGTTGAGCAGCGTGCTTTTCCCGGAACCGGACGGACCGATAATGCCCAGCGAATCACCGGGATTAAGCGTCAGGGAGATATCATTCAGTATCGGTCGGCTTTTCTGACCATCCGGACCAGTAAAGCGGTGGGACAGGCGGCGTATTTCAAGAACAGCTGACATATGAACTCCTGTCGGATTGTCTGCCGGGTGGATCCCGGCGGGTGAGAAGTTGAACTGCTGAGTCCATCCCGCCTTTCGACGAGACATTCAGCCGAGGCTACTTTTTTCTGCGGATCAGATGATGATACAAGCCGGTAAGCTCATCGGCAATTTTCCCGATATCGTAATGATCCAGAATCAGCTGCCGGGCATCATTGCTTTTCTGCTCCAGCTCTGAGCGGTCCGCTGCGGCATTCCAGATCATTCCCGCCAGAGTTTCAGCATTATTGGGATGATAAATCCACCCTCCCTGTCGAATAATTTCCGGATACGCGCCAATGTTCGGCTGAATTACGGGTACGCCGCAGGCCATGGCTTCCAAAATGAATGTCCCGAATGCTTCCGGGAACTGGGTTGGAACCGTCATCAATGTCAATGACTGAAGAAATTCAATCCGGTGTTCACGATCATGGTTTTCGATAAAATGAACATCCTGCAGCAACCCGCTGCGCTTTAACTTTCGTTTTATTGCTTTGACAAACGGCAGATCATCCCGTGTCATCCCCCCGGTGATTTTCAATTCCATATTCAGATCAGAATGCTGGTTTCGAAGGAGAATGAAAGCATCCGTGAGAATATCCAGCCCCAGACCCGGCATTTGACGGGACAGATATCCCACGGTCACAGGGTCGTCCGGCAGACCGGATCTGCGGTACTGGCCGGCATCAATTCCATTGGGAATAATGCGTATTCGATCAGAAGGGATTTCCAGTTTAGAGGTCATGATCCTGCCGTAATAGCTGCTGACGGGCAGGAAGCAATCCACATCCCGGGCCAGGAGCCGCATCAAATCCCATATTTCCTGCAGTTTTTCCGAATCCATTGATTCCAGCCACGGTGCTTCATCCTGAAGGGCACAGACAATGGGCACTTCCAGTTCCTGCCTGATTCCCGGCACAAGGCCCAGCAGAAGAGAATTGGCAATATAGACAACATCCGGACGGATATCCGACTTCAGCCAGCGAATCAGCTGATGAAGTTCGCCCGACTGATTACCATCCTCCCCGCGCAGCATGGACAGGGTCATATCTTCCAGGCCTGCGGCACTGGTGGAGCCGGCGCTTCGGGCGGCCAGATTCAGGAAAAGGGAACTGTCGAAAAACTTTTCCAGCCAGCGGGGTGCATTTCGAAACCACGGCCATATTTGTTTAAGATAGGCATTTACAGCGCCGAAAAAAACAGGCGTTTCCTGCTGCATATCAGGTTCATCCGTCACCAGAGGCAAATACATCGGCACCATGATGATGTCATGTCCGGCTTCCTGGATTGATTTGACCAGAGCACCGTCACGGATACAGTTCTGACAGTAAAAACTGCCGCCGTTTCCAGGGATGATGTGGACAATCCTCATAGTTCCCGTTCCTGTTTATCAATCAGTAATGTCATGTCAGTTTTTGATATTTGCCGGATTCATTTTAAATGCCCAGACCTGACCGGATTCAGCAGCCACTATCAGGTAATCCCGATGAACTGCCGGGGATGCGGTCAGCGGTCCGCCTGCATCAAAAGACGTCACCAGACTTCCGGAAGACAGGTCCAGAATAATCAGCAACCCGCCGCCGGAACAGACCGCCACCCGGTTTCCGGCTATGACAGGTGACGAATCTATCGGTCCTGATGTGTCCGCCTGCCAGATTAACTCACCCGTTATCCTGTTCAGGGCATAAACCATGTCATCACGAGCGCCAATCACCACAAACCGGTCCGTAACAGCCGGTGTGCCGTAAAACGCTCGATCATCTTCCGGTGTCCCAAAGCTCCAGACAATGGAGTCCGAAACAAAATCCACTGCCAGAACCTGGGATTCATAATGCCCCAGATATGCCAATCCGTCAAAATACGCGGCAGAGCCAGCCACATACGATCCCACATTCACGGAATTCCGGCTGTTTCCGTCAAAATCCACCAGATGCAGTTTCTGATCGCATCCGCCAAAGATGATCCCGCTGTCCGTGACTGCAGGTGACCCGTTGATAAATGACTCTGTCTGATACAGCCAGAAAACCGCGCCGGTTTCAGCATCGAGACAGTGCAGATGATTGTCATAGCTGCCGAAAACAATCATCTGATTTCCGTTTTGAGGATGTCTGAATCCGTTGGCTGCACCCGTGATTTTACCTTCTGTTTCGTATGTCCAGATCAACGTGCCGGATTTCAGGTCAATGGCTCTCATCATGCCGTCCAGTGTTCCGAAGAAAACCCGATCATTCAGTATCAGGGCCGGTCCCTCGATGGAATACTCTGTATCAAATCTCCAGATTTCCTGTCCTGTTGACACGTGGACTGCATAGAGGATACCGTTCAGTGAGCCGAAAACCGCCAGGCTGTCCTGAATAACCGGCGTGGCCAGAATGTCATCATCAATAGTCATCATCCACGCAGGAATGAGAGTGTCAGGCAGGCTGTATTCAGAGACACCGGTTAAGGCAGGATTTCCGTGCCAGATATTCCAACTGCCGTAAGCCGGCACCAAGTACAACATTAACAGCAGCCAGCTGATATTTTTCAGACAGGAATGCAAAACTCAGACCCAGAAGGTTTTCAGGTTCAGACACAGGAAAACCAGTATGGCAATATTAACCGGAATACCGATTTTGGCTTCCGGCAGCCCGATAATACACAGCATCAGGGAAATGAGGGATGCCGACACAGCCAGATTGTGCCACCAGGTCACTTTAAAAAGCAGTCCGGCGCCTGCCGCTGAAAACAAAATTGCCAGGAAGAGCCAGACCAAACCCAGAATGCGGATGCCAATGCTGCCCATATCAATCCGGTTAAAAAAGACAGTGGTGCTGTACGGCATTTCATCCAGTTCAGCCAGCTTGAAAGGAACAATAAATCCGACAATATGGGCAAATCCGTGAATAAAAAATAAAACAGCAAGTATGATTTTCATTTTTCCGCCTAATCATTTTATTTGCAGTAATCCCGCGGCTCAGTCATCATCCCAGCGCCAGAGTTCCTTGAGAACCAATGCTCCCGAGGGACAGGCCCGAACGCACTCAGCGGCGGTTTCTGACAATCCTTTTTCCAGATCTTCATCAAACGGTACTCCCACTCTGACATCAAATCCCCGTCCGATGAATGTCAGTCCCAATCCGGACTGCTCTTTTTGTGATATTTTTATGCAAAGACCGCATTTTATACATTTCCCGGGTTCATAAAGCACATGCGGATGGCTGGTGATAATCTCCACATCTTTTCGCGATGGTGCTTTGAAGCGATCCGGATTAATCTGATACTCTGATCCCAATTTGCGCAACCGGCAGACGGAATACACCTGGCAGCCGCATTGCAGGCAGCGAGCAGATTCAGACTGAAGCGCATTCAGTGACGGCAGTTCCGGTTCCAGCCGACTCAGCTGCCTGTTTCTGATGTCCAGCAGTTTTTCAAATTCCGGTATTTCTTTGGGATTCAACTTTCCCAAATGGCTGTTCATATCCCTGTGAATATCTGCTGTCTCTTGGGTCTGACGGAAGGTTTGATGGACCGCCGCAGCGGCAGTTTTCCCGTGTGCGACAGAACGTATCGCAATTTGTCCCGGCTGAACAGTACTGCCCACCGCCCACACGCGAGGAATGGATGTTTCGAATGTTCCGGGATGAACTTTGATGCCGCGTTTCCCGGTTTCCAGATCCCTAAGGGAAAAATTCTTCGGATTTATTTCACCCAGAGCGAGCACAATTCCCGCAAACTGATCCCGCAGCCGGGAGAATTGCAGGGTTTCTCCCAGCTTCTGTTCCGGGATAAACTGAATTCCCAAATCTGACAAGATTTTCAAATCACCGATAATAACTTCACTCGGAAGCACATTCGGAGAGATTTTCAGAAGTCCGCCGCCCGGCTCCCGGCCTTTATCAAACAGTGTGACCCCGTACCCCATCCGGCTCAATGAAACCGCTGCGGCACATCCTGCAGGACCTGCACCAACGACGGCAATTCGTTCCTGACAGCGGACAGCCGAATGGTGCGGTTCGTGGGTACCATTGTGAAACTTCGCTGCCAGGCCGCGCTCTGTATCCCGGACTTTCAACCCGCTGTCCAGCCGATTCCGACGGCAGCCGCTTTCACAGGGTGCAAAACAGATATGACCCAGAATCCCGGGAAACAGGATGCTCTGTTCCATCTCACGATAAGCTTTTTCAAACTGCCCGATGCTTACCCATCCCAGAATCTTTTGGACATCCAGATGTGCCGGACATATCTGCTGGCAGGGCGGATTGCAGTCGCCCAGATGTTCACTGAACAGCAGTTCAAGCGTCAGCTGCCTTGAATCACGGACCTTTTCACCACCGGTTCGAATATTCATTCCCTCAGCGGCAGGCGTGGCGCAGGCCGGAACCAGTTTCCCGCTGTCAAGATCCTCCACAATGCAGATCATGCAGGATGTTTCCGGTTCCAATCCTTCCATGTAACAGAGCGTCGGGATTGTTATACCCAGCCGCGCGGCAGCGTCCAGGATGGTATTCCCCTCCGGAACACGGACTTTCTGTTTGTCGATGGTCAGTTCTATCATGATACAATCTCCACTGCCTGTTCCGGACATTCCTGACGACAGATATCGCAGCGTGTGCACAGTTCATCATTGATTTCGTGAATCTGATAGGGTCGGTATTCAATGGCATCCACCGGGCATTTCTGAGCGCAGATTGTACAGCCGATACAGTTGTCCGTGATGCGATATGATATGAGATCTCGACATTTCCCGGCCGGGCAGTGCCCGTTGAGATGTGCCTCATACTCTTCTCTGAAGTATTTCAAAGTGGTGAGCACCGGATTCGGCGCCGTCCGCCCAAGTCCGCACAGGCTGCCTTCCTGAACCGCCTTGCCCAGGGTTTCCAGTTTTTCCAGATCTGACGACCGGCCTTTCCCGCGGCAGATTCTCTCCAGGATTTCCAGCATCCGCTTAGTGCCGATCCGGCAGTGGGTGCATTTGCCGCAGCTCTGATCCTGGGTAAAACTGAGGAAATACCGGGCGATATCCACCATGCAGTCCCGGTCATCCATCACCAGCAGACCTCCGGACCCCATCATGGCCCCGACAGACTGCAGCTCTTCATAATCGATTTTTAGGTCGGACAGCTCAGCAGGGATACATCCGCCTGAGGGTCCGCCGATCTGAACAGCTTTGAATTTACGTCCTTCGGCCACTCCCCCGCCGATATCTTCCACCACTTCCTGAATGGTAATCCCCATCGGCACTTCAATCAGACCGCCCCGGACGACCTTGCCCGCGAGTGAAAAAACTTTTGTTCCTTTGCTTCCGTCTGATCCATAGCTGCCGAACGACTCTGCACCATTGGACATAATCCAGGCAACCAAAGCATATGTCTCAACATTATTAACCAGTGTCGGCTGGTTTTGGAATCCCCGTTCCGCCGGATAGGGAGGACGGATCCGGGGCATCCCCCGCTCACCACTGATGGATGCGATCAGAGCGGTCTCCTCGCCGCAGACAAATGCACCCGCGCCGCGTACAATTTCCAGATTGATGGTTTTGCCGGATTTCAGGATATCGGTCCCCAGCAGTCCCCGATCCCGGCACTGGTCAATGGCAGACTGCATGCGCCGGACTGCCAGCGGATACTCGGCCCGAATGTACAGAAAGCCCTGGTCCGCACCAATGGCGGAGGCGGCAATCAAAATCCCCTCCAGAATCCGGAATGGAAACGATTCCATGAGCATCCGGTCCATGAATGCGCCGGGATCCCCTTCATCACCGTTGCAGATGATGTACTTCTGTGCCCGGTCGGTTTTCTGCAGTATTTCCCATTTCCGCCAGGTGGGGAATCCGGCACCTCCGCGGCCCCGCAGACCGCTTTCCCTGATTATTGTGACGATATCTGTCGGACTCAGTTCAGTGAGACAGCGTCTCAGGGCCTGAAATCCGCCAAGGGCCAGATACTCGTCCAGATCCAGCGGATCCAGTTCTCCGCTGAATTCCGTGGCCAGCCGAACCTGTTTTCCGAGGAATGCCCTGGGTTCGGGAGCATCGGCATCCAAAGCATGATCCTTCATACGGTCGTCTGCCGGATGGAACAGAAGCTGGTCCAGCCATTGGTCGAACCGAAGTGCAAACCGCTTCCAGTAGGAATCCCGTTCATAATGGCGGCGGATAATCCCGCTGACCAGATCCGGATCAACTTTGGAATACAGGACGGGTTCAGCGTCTGGTTTCCGGATTTCCAACAGCGGAGTCTGGTGGCACATTCCCACACAGCCCACCCGTTTCACACGGACCGGTTCAGATACATGTGCAAGTTCATTCATCAGTGTGTCTTTGACATCCGCGCTGCCTCCGGCAATACAGCAGGAACCCAGACCAACCCGTATTTCCGAGACAGGCGCAGCGGAATCCATGCTGATCCATTCCGGTCCGCTATGAACATCCTCCCCCCGGTTCAAAAAATCCGTCAGCATATCGGGAACAGAATCGGGTGTAATATGCCCGTACGTCACCGATTCAATCTGCACCACCGGGGCCAGCGTGCAGCAGCCCAGGCAGGCCACTTTCTGCACGGTGAACTGCCGCTGCGGATCGGTGTCATCACCATCGGGGATTTCAAGACTGCGGATCAGGGACTCAACCACCAGTTCCGCGCCTTTCACATGACAGGCGGTTCCGGTGCATACCCGAATCATGTTTTCCCCCACCGGCCGGTGCCTGAAATGGCTGTAAAACCCTGCTGCACCGGCAACATCGGCCGCCGTGCTGTCCGTATATTCCGGAATCTGCTTCAGGATTTCACGGGGCAGATACCCCGCCTGCTCCTGAATTTCAAGCAGAATGGGGATCAGACCGGATCGGTCACGACCAAATCTGTCCGCCAGTGTTTGGATATCCGGCATTCCGACCGGCTGGTTCTGATTTTGCTGTTTCAAAATGATTTATTGTCCAATGCAGAATAGGTGGTTTTCACCGCGCAATAATATACGGCTGTCGATAAAGGCCGGGGTACTGCTGGAGGGTTCACCCAGTTCATTCCTGAAAATCTGCTGGTAAGTCTGGGCTTCGTTAAACACAAATGTGCTGCCCTTCCGATCTGTCAGATAGACAAACCCGTTGGCCAGAATTGGAGAAGAATAAAAACCGTTTCTGAATTCTTCCTGCCAAAGTTTACGGCCATTGATCAGGTCGAAGCAGGACACGGTTCCGCCGGCGGTTGCCCAGAGGGTGATATCCCCGGCAATCAGCGGACTGGCAGTGTTCGGGAGTTTTCGTTTTTCCTGCCAGGCGATTACAACCGTGCTGTCGTCAGGCTCGACCGGCAGTTTCAGGGCAGTGCCCCGGGCATATTCATTGGCAACAACCACATGACCGCTGCCAAATGCCGGTGAAGGGCCAACCTCGCCGCCGAGACAATCCGATTTCCAAAGCTGCTTTCCGGTAGCGGGATCATAAGAAATTACTGACTTGCTGTCCGCCAGGATCAGTTCCCACCGCGCCCCCGTGTTCACGCAGATGGGAGAAGCCCACGAGATGGTCTGTCGATCTGCTTCCCAGCGGATGCGGCCGGTGTTGACGTCAAAGGCATACAGACGGGGATTTTCGAAATGGTCTAGCTGAACGAACAGCAGATCCTCAAAAATCAGCAGGGAGGAAGAATGGGCATAATGATTGTCCGGAATTCCCAGCGCTTTCTGCCAGGTCGGATTCCCGAGGAAGTCGAAGCATGCCAGATCGCCGGTGGCGAAAATACCGCAGACCGAGTTCCCGTCGGTGGCCGCGCTGGGTGCGGCAAATCCGGTGCCGGGGTCCAGATACAGGTCCGCAAGTTTTGCGGCAATATGGGGAGGTGATGGTATTTCCCGTTCCCAAAGCAGGCTGCCGTCACTCAGCCGGTAGCAGTACAGAATTCTGCTTTCAGCATTTCCGCCGGTGATGAATATCCGGTCATCCCAGACAACTGGGGAGCTGAATCCCGGCAGCGGTACAGCCGATTTCCACAGAATATTCAGTCCGGACGGTCCGTCCCACTCCAGCGGATATCCTTCCCCGGCAGCGACCGCATTGCCCCAGGGTCCCCGAAAGCCGGGCCAGTTCGCTTCAATGTCTCCGGGTTCGGGGATGGGAATATCCGGCAGGAGGGATTGGGGATCGGTTATGAGTTCCCGGGTATTGAGATTGAAAAGGACACCCAGAATGATCAGAATCCCTGCCGGAACAAGGCTTACCGGAAGTTTCCGTTGGGATTCCAGGTCGGATTTTTCGGCGGCTCCGAAGGCTGCCGGGCCAGGCAGCTTCAGCATCAGGGATTGCCGGACCCTGAGGGCCAGCAGACCTGCGCCGGCGCTGATAATAATGAGCAGGCTGCCGGTGTTCAGCATCCAGATGCTGGTAAAAAATCCTTTCCGGATCAGCAGATCCATGGCCCGGATTTCCTCGGCAAGTTCAACGTTTTCCGGCTGTCTCTGATGCTCCTCGATCATCAGGGCCAACGCGGGACTGTTCAGCGGATCGGTGGTTTTGAATTGCACATAATTGAACAGCAGCAGCAGGCAAACCACTCCGGCCGTGGCAAATGCCCCAATGCCGACTGCCAGCAGCAGTCTGGCTTGAAATTCATATTTTACAGTTGGTTCATCCGATTTCTTCATATCTGGTTTCCTGATAGGCTTGATTTTTTATGCATCGACTCCCAGCCTGACGGCACTCACCGCCGCCAAACCAAAACGGCGGATTTCCAACCAGCGGCGGGGGACGGATTGATAACCCGCCCGGCGACGGATTATTATTGAAATTTCGCCAGAAGGAGCTTCCTGAATAACACGACAGCTCCTGATACTAATTCCTGAATCCATTACATCAGGTAAATGATTTTTTGGGTCTGCGTCACTCTGTTGATTTCAAATCTTTTGAAATACATCCCGGAATGCCTGCAGCTGCTCATCCAGTTCCTGGGAAACACGTGAGACCTGGGTCGAGCTGATCTGATGACCACACAGCTTTTCAATTATCTTGGTGACTCGTCGTGTGGACACAACGTTCACATACATCTCATCAATGGCCAGCTTCAACGCTTTCTCGCTACGAGAACCTTTCTCAAGACTGCGTGGATAGAAGCTCAAACCTCTGACCTGTGGGAGCTCCACTGTCACAGGACCTAACCGGGTGTTCAACGTCTTAGGCTTGTAGCCGTTTGCATGACCTTTTCGCTCCTCGTTTCTTTCGCAGGGATCTGCTTGAAGAAATTGATTTCTCTCAATTTTCATCGCCTCAATGAATTTCCCCGCCCGTCAGCTGACGGGACGGGGTATCATTAGTGATATAATCATTTTTTATTTCGCCGCCACGCCAAATGGCGGATTTTCAACAAGCGGCGGGGAATGCACCCAGTTACACTCGTCAGTCAGGAGACGGATTAAAAATCCGCCCACTGGCGGATTCAACAAAATCCTGAGTACTTCGCGAAACTGCTCTGGTCCATTGTTAATTAGTGTTTCAAGAATATCAAAAAAGGGCGTGTCAAGAATTTTGTGTAAATGATTTTTCACAGGTATTGATTTACTCTTTCTTCAAACAGTATTGAAAAGTGATTCATCGCAGCTTTCCAACCCTTGACTGACAAGGTCCATTTCTTACTGACATTTCTTAGTGCCAAATATATGATTTTAAACACTGATTCTTCATTTGGAAAAGATCCACGGTTTTTCACCACCTTTCTTAACGAATAATTCAACGATTCAATAGCATTGGTCGTATAGATAATTATTCTTATTTCAGGAGGATACTCAAAAAAGGCTGACAATCTTCCCCAATTAGAATACCAGGATTTACTCACCATTGGATGAGTTGGGTCCCATTTTGCAGCAAAGGCATCAAGATTCTGTCTGCCCTCATCTTCTGTTGAGGATGAATAAATCCGCTTAAGATCTTCAGCCATTTCCTTACGTTGCTTCCACGACACATAGCGAAGGCTGTAACGCACCATATGTACAATACAGACCTGAACCTGTGTCTCAGGATAAACAGACTCTATTGCCTCAGGGAAACCCTTTAAACCATCAACGCTGGCAATAAGGATGTCCTGCAGTCCGCGGTTCTTGAGTTCGGTTAAAACCTGCAACCAGAACTCAGCTCCCTCATTCTGAGCCATCCACATTCCCAGAACTTCCTTGAGACCGTCTGCATTGATGCCGATAGCAAGGTAAACTGCAACATTGCGAATATGACCATCTGTGCGGGCTTTGACGCGGAGCGCATCAAGAAATACAATTGGATAAAATGGCTCAAGTGGACGGCTCTGCCAAGCTTTGACTTCCCGAATGATCTCATTGGTAACATTGGATATCAGGGTCGGTGAAACTTCTACTCCGTACATTTCATGCAGGTTTGCCTGAATGTCTCTGGCGGTCATTCCTCGAGCGTACATGGCTATGATCTTGTCGTCAAAACCATCGAAGCGTGTCTGATGCTTCTGGACGATCTGGGGCTCGAATGTCCCTTCACGATCTCGAGGAACTTCTATGGGAATCTCACCCAAGTCTCCCTTGATGACTTTTGAACTGGTTCCATTGCGGGAGTTTGGTCCCTTCTTTCCTTTTTTGGAGTGCTTCTTGTAGCCAAGGTGATCAGTGATCTCTCCTTCCAGTGCACGTTCCAATATAGACTTGGTGAGTTGCTTGAGGAGCCCACCGTTCCCCAATATGTCCTCTGGATTTTTGTAGTCCTGTAAAAGCTCATCGATGAGCTCTTCTTGCTTGGTTAATTTAGGCATTACTTTTTCCTTCTTTCTGGAGGTTCAAATTTCAATCTCTGCAATGCCATTTACACAAAATAATTTACACCCCCGGAGATGATTCAGAGATTGTTTTCAATATTGATTCAAATGTTGAAGTTTATGGTATTCAATTTGAATTTTCTTATAATAAAGAAGATTATGATTTGTTTTCTATAAATCAAACTTCTGAATCTAGTGCATTAGAACTCGCTTTTAACGAGTATGATGAAGGCTCTGTAAGAGTTGTACTGTATCCTATTACTGATGATTATATTGAATCAGGGAATTATGAAATTCTTACTGTTCATTTAATTGGATTAGGACGAGGATTTAGCCAAGAAGTTAAAATTGAAAATCTGCTTATATCTGATTTGACTGGGACTAACATTAATAGAAATCATCAGGACATACTTTCTGAGATTACACAAAATCATTCATTGTTAAGCGTATATCCAAACCCCTTTAATCCAGCAACACTTATTTCGATAGATATTTCTGAGTACTGTGATTTGTCACTCAGAATATATGATATTACTGGTAGAGAAGTTGATATCTTGTACGATGGACCAATTTCTCAAGGCACGCATTCGTATAAATGGGACGCATTGGAATTTTCTTCAGGAATATATATAGTAAAAATGTCTTCAGGAAAATATTCAACATCACACAAAATCCAATTACTCAAGTAGTTAAACTTATAAAGGGGCTGTACCCACCTACTGAGACAGCCCCTTTTTATATCACTCCTCCCCCACCTCCACTGGCACGTTCTGACCTGCATACAACACCAGCACTAAAGAGCATGGAAAAAAACGATCACGCTCGGACACCTATTCCGGAAAATTTCGGACAGCGATTCCGATTTGATTCGGACACCTGTTCCGATTTCATTTCGGACAGTTTTTGGTTTTTTTCGGAATAATTTTGGAAAGTCCATTGGCGAATAATTATTCTGCAACCGTCTTCTGTTTCACATGTAGATATCCTTCCATTCACATAACATTCGGATATCCATCTCTATTTGACGCCCTTCGGCGTCCATACAATATGATAATCACATTTATATACTGTGTGAGTTAACTTCCTGTACTTGCTCATTGGAAAAATTAACCCAGACAGTTTATCATGGCAAAGCCTTACGTCAAGGACTACTGTCGAAGACAGTGGGTTTCTACATTAAACTAAATTGTGTTGAATTTTTGCTTTTCCGCATCAATACATTTTCATCATCTCATCACGAAGTATCATGAAATATCCGGACCAATCAGACAACTTATCAATTCAGTTGGTCATTATGGTCAGTTATGGTTAATATGGTACAGTTAAAATGAGGAAAGAAAATGATCGTTAACATTGCGGAGGCAAAAGCAAAACTGTCAAGCCTGATCAGCGCGGTACTTGCGGGAGAGAAGGTGGTTATTGCGAAAAACAATTTACCATTGGTTGATCTGGTTATCCATAAAAGAAACGGCAAGCGCAAACTTGGACTTGTCCCCAACATTGATATTCCAGCCGATTTTGATGAAGAAGATGACACATTGAATCAGATGTTTTACGGAGTTTCCAATGAAGATTCTGCTTGATACCCATATCTTTCTCTGGGCAATATCATCGCCGCAGAAAATGGCGAAAAACAAAAGGCAATGCATCGAAAGTCTTGCAAACACGATCTATTTAAGTTCAATCTCGATTGCTGAGATTATGATAAAAGCATCAATTGGCAAGCTGAAAGTCGATTATGATCCTGTTTCTGTCGCGGAGCAGAGCGGGTTTGAGTTAATTGGATATAAAGCACATGATGCTATCCTGCTGAAAGATCTGCCGTTTCATCACAAAGATCCATTTGACAGAATGCTGATTTCTCAAAGTTTAGCGAATGATCTCCCTATCCTCACCGACGATAGTAAATTCCAGATGTATTCCTGCCGACTGGTAGAATGAAAAACAAAACCATTTCGAGTTAAGCAATCAATCCTGCATTCGGGAAGTCAGTCGTGAAACAGTATTTCCGGACTAAACCCCGGATTCGAAATGCTGCCTGCGTCTTTCCGGGTCCTGCGGACAAAAAGGCTGACATCTGGCACAGCTGAAACAGGCAGACCGGACCGGCTCATAACCGGATAAATTCCGAATTCCCAGCAGAGCCAGGCTTTTCCACCAGAACACCAGCCCCAGAAACATTCCCAGCCCGATACTCATTTTCCGAAACCGCTTCTGGATGAGGGCCGCATTCTGCAGCAGTTCTTCCACCGAACTGCCGCTTTCATTGAAAGTGCGGCTGGTCAGATCAGGCTCAAGTGCGGGGTTCAGAATCTCTTCGCTGATCTGACCGGCCAGGGCAACGGTATGATGGGAATACGACAGCGGTTCGGAATACATCTGCCCCAACCAGGCACCGCCCCCCAGCCACAGCGGCAGAGTGGCAGCGACCACCAGAAAACGGTGTTTGATTTTTTGTCTTGTCTCAGCAGAAGGCATTGATTCAGGGACTGCAATGGCCAGATAGGGGCAGGCCTCCTCACAGAGCTGACAGGAAGTACAGTCATCCGGAGTAATTTTCAGGTGATATCGGGAAAAAAATGACATCCAGGAAAGCAGCACACCATATGGGCAGAGAAACCGGCAGTACGGCCGACCGACCACCATACTGAGTATCAGAAAACTGATACCGAAAATCACCTGTTCAAGTCCGCCGCCGATCCTGAAAATCGGGATGAACGGATCCAGCCTGCAGATCAGGAATCCCGCACCGGTTCCCGCCATCAGGACCGCCAGACTCAATAAGATAACCGGCACCAAACTCAGGATTTCATTCAGCCAGCGGGGAATTTTGACGGATTTTACCAGCACCAGATCCTGCACAGCGCCGATGGGGCAAACGGCACCGCAGAATATCCTGCCGAAAAACAGGGCAAAAATCAGCGGCAGCAGGAAAAAAAGAGCAGCACTCAGCGGCAGAAAATAAGTCGGTTTGGCTATGGTCAGCACAATATTCTGAACTGCTCCCACCGAACAGACGCATCCCTTTTTGAAAAAACCAAAATACAGGATGGAAAACACACTCAGCAGCACCATCCCGTTCCGGCTTCGTTTCCGAATGACCAGAATGGTTCCTGTGATCAGCGCCAGAAACAGGATAAGCACATCAACGTATTCCAGAAGCAGTGATCCTGGTGTCGGCACAGACGTAAGGGGCTGGACGTAGTCCGTTTCAAATTCCGGTTTGGGGAAACGGTCAACTCCCTGCAGCAGCTGCGTGAGGCAGAGTAACAGAAATTTTACAAGGTATTTTGTTTTCCGCAAGTCAGGCATTCTCCGGCTCGCCGCCGCCCTGTTCGCCTTTCAGGATATAGGCCTGATCCGCGGGAATTCGGCGAATGGCATCGGATGGACAGTTCCGGGCAATTCGACATTCGTTGCAGTTGAGACAGCGATCGTGGCGGATCTGAAGATACAGGGAGCCGTTTCCAAATGCGGTGCAGCCTTTGACACATTTTCCGCATCCGATACACAGTTCCTCCCGAATCGAATATTCAAAATAGGGATCTTCAATGAAAGTTCGCCGGATCGCATCGGTGGGACACAGCCGGTTCTCCGCGCCGGTTTCCAGAATCCGGGCATCAGGGGGGAAATATCCGCCGCAGAGCTGGCAGTACCCGCAAACATCATAGGCATGCACGCATTTTACCGCTGATTCCGGCAGCACGCAATGGGTGGCGCAGTTACCGCACTGGGTACACAGTTCGGGATCAATCTGCCAGACGGTTTCCCGGGATGCGGATTTCATCAGGCTCGCTGCACCAACACCTCCGATACCGGCTGCCAGAACAGTCCTCATTCCGGATCGGAAGAAATCCTTTCGGGTCAGTTTTTTCTCATCAGCCACTTAAACACTCTCCGAAAAAGGTTTTTCGCCACCACTGTGTCTGTACCCGACCGCGGACGGGAGGGGACATTTATCAAGTTTCCCGCAGCCGCGGCAGATCCCGCCGCCGGAACATACATGGTCCTCACGCCTCAGCCTGATCCGTTTCTGAATCAGCAGTACTGCACTGCCCATCCCCAGAATCAATCCAAAGCAATACCGGCCCAGCCGGATAAAAAATGATTTTCTCGTCATTGCATCTCTTTCTCTGCGTGTCGGATCAAATCAAACACCCGTACACAGCCCATTGCTGAATCCAGCACATACACCTTCCCTGAAACATCCACTGCGATGTCGGCAGATTCCACATCCGCGTGGAACTGGTTCGGTCCCGCAACCACCGCCTCCAGCAGACCCTCGGTACTGTACCTTTTAATGCGGAGTATTCCTTTTTCACTGGTAAAAATTTTCCCGTCTGAGGTTACGGCTATATGGGCAGGATTGCAGCAGCCGCAGAATCCGGAAACATCCGTTCCCGTATGCTGCCAGGATGTGAGCCACTGCCCGTCAGCGGCAAAATTCAGAAGCATATGCATCCCGGGGTTTACCGCCCATATTGTGGAGTCCGGTCCGGAACACACATCAAAATAGGGGCTGGGGATGATAAATCCGTGTGAGGCAATCCCGGGAATCCGGCCGTCAATCAGGGATATTTCTCCTGATTTCAGTTCCAGCCTGACTATTTGGCGTTTTCCGGCATCACCCATCAGGAGCGCATCCTGAACCCGAGCAAGCGAGACAACATGACTGCTGCGCTCGAGAACGTGCAGTTCCATCTCAGACCCGTTAATTAGATCAACTTGCCGGACAACGTGAAAATGCCCGAAATACAGCCTGTCATCATCTCCGGTTATGGAATAAGGTGTCAGCTGAAGGTCAAACCATCTGAGGGAGCGTCCGGATGCTGTAAGAATTTCCGCGCTGTTTGAACCTCCCACCAGAAGCCTTCCGCCCTGATCGATTGCAAGGCAGGTGGGCAGGGTTGATTTCAGCGGTATCTGCTGAATTTCCTGATACTGAATCAGGTCCGGATTGATTTCCCGATACTGCTCCAGCGACATGGCGAACGCGTTTTCAGCCAGGCCGTCCCGGCGGTTGAATGCCGCTTTCAGCCCAAAGTACAGGATGGCTGCCACTGCTGCAGTCAGTACGGATAACAGGATGGTTCTTCGGATTGTCTTCATTTATTTATCCCTGAAACGGATGCGGGTTCTTTCCTCAAATCCAGGCACAGCATATGTCGGGAATCCCTGACAATCAGCCGACCGCGGGAGATGGCCGGTGGCCCCCAGGCATCATGACCGTCCAGCACCTGTGCCGAATCCAGCAGCCGGCAGGACTGCGTTGACAGACGGAACATCGCCAGACGGCCGGTATCATCCATGATCAGGATTTTCCCATCAGCCGCAATGTATCCGCCCAGTCCGAATTTCTGGTCACTGCCGCTGGCCCAAACCACCTCCCGGGGATTATGGGCAGGACTGCACACCAGCTGTTCGTGCAGATTACCGGCATCTTTCGGCAGCACTGTGAACAGGTATCCGTCATAATAAATGGGTGTCTGCTGTTCAGACGCCAGTCCGTCTTTTGGAGACCAGGCGGCCAGTGAATCCACTCGAAAGGTCTCCCCATTCGAATACAACTGCATCAGCATGCTGCCGGCACTGTACCCGGCCGTCAGAAAAAGCTGTCCGCCGGCCAGCGGGACCGGTGTGGGTGCCAACACATTGTGATGCCACAAATCCGATTCCCACAAAAGTTTTCCCTGATCCGGACCGTCGGTCTGAACAGCGAATATCCCGCCGATTGCGCTGTAGACCAGCATCTGCTTTCCGTCAAACGCCATCGGCTGTACGGAACTGTGCGACATCTGCCATTGACGGGGATTGGGTGTTTCCCACAGAACTTCACCCGTGCGGCAGTCCACACCAATCATCAATGCCCGCCCGCCGGGGGCTATCACAGCCACATCATCAATGATGACCGGGCACTGCCCGGTGTACCAGAGGGGAACGACCGTGTCATATTCCGAGGGCAGATCGAATCCCCAGAGAAATTCCCCGTTCCGGGCATCGGCGCACATTACCTGACAGCGGGGACCGATGGTAACGACAAAATCGTCTGTCACTGCCGGGACAGTGCGGGACATTCCATGATTGCGCTTCACAGTAACGGGATACCCGAGCTGCCATATTTCCTGTCCGGTTTCCAGCAGGATGCAGCGCAGCAGATCTGCTTTCTGTTCTTCATCATAATCCAGAACATACACCCGCCCTTTATGAATGGCGGCACCGGCATGTCCTTCGCCCAGCTCGATGCTCCACAAAACCGGCGGACCGGTGTCCGGCCAGTCGTCTGCCAGCGCTGTTGTCTCGGTACTGATCCCATTACGATCCGGCCCACGAAAAGAGGGCCAGCTGCTCCGTCTGAACTCAGAAGGAATGACGGTTTTGAAATCAGAATTCAGGATGGAATCCGGTAAAAACCGCTGCGACAGTGTACCAATGTCTATTTTTTCACCGAATGCGCCTGCCGTGAATTCCGGCGGGGTATTATCTTCTCCGGGAACACTGATGGTCAAATGCCTGGCCGGTTCCATTCGCAGCCAGCCGTATATCATCCCCATTCCAAGAATCAGGGTCAGGATTCCGGCAGCCCGTATCAGATAGGATTTTTTGGAATCAGTCGGCATGTCTGGTACTCTGACGATAGGATGAAATTCCAGAAAGTCGAGTCGGCGCTGACATCTGTACTTCAGCGGCGTGGTTTATCCGCGTTCGTCTGCAGGCGCTTGTCAGGTGACTTTCGATTTTAGTATTTCCATGACTTGGACAATACCTCAGCGAATCCAATGATTAGAACAAACAAGGCTATCAACCATAAAAGCAGCAGTCCTCGCAGCGGTATTCCAAGAGGCACCAACACCAGCCAGAGAAGCAATACCACCGCCGCAATGAAATTTATGACAATGGCTCCTCCAAGACCAAGACCCCGTATATTATGCTTGGTCCCATAGAGATCAACCAGCAATGCGATGCCGATCCCAAAAAGTACAGCTCCAAGCAAGCTTGGATAGAAATTTGTTTCAGCCTCGGGAACTCCAAAAAAGGCCGCCATGCCAATGGGAAATAAAAGCAGGAGAATCCCTAAAGCAAGGTTTATCCCGGCATCAATCAACAGCAGCATCCTGTGTTTTCTACCCACCGTTTTCTCCATTTCCGGAACTTAACAATTGCATATATTACACACAATCCAGTTTTCTGATCTTCCTTTGAAGATATCATAATGAATTTCGCTGCCACGCCAACTGGCGGATTTAAATTCAATGTAACCACATCGGAATACAAATCAGAATTGTATCAGGAACGGCTTTTCACATCAAATGCCATCAGAATATCCCCGTGCCGGACATACAGCACACCCTGGTGAATCATCAGATGTGCCCAGTGCTGATCTTCGCCCAGCGTGATGGGAAATGAACTCACCAGCCGGAACGCATCCGCGGCGGGTTTAATAAGTCCCACATCCCCGCGGTCGCTGTAGAAATACAACATCCCGTCAGCAGTGATGATGTTGCCCTTCCCAATACCGGGACCGCCGTACAGTTCCTCTCCGGTTTGCCAGTCCAGACAGTGAAAACCCGGCTTGTTGTGGCTGGCTCCGAAGATCATGCCGTCTACCACCACAAAGCCGTCCATCTGACTGTCGAGGGTTTCATTGCGCCAGATTTCGGCAATGCTGCGGCCGTCTTCAGAGAGTTCCAGCAGCACTCCGCCAGTACCGTACCCGCTGACGCAGTACAGCTTTCCATCTTTGTAAAACGGGGTATTGGGATTGATGTCCCAGTCGGTTTTATGCTTATAGGTCCAGATCAGTTTACCGGTTTCCAGTTCAAGGGCAACAATGGATTTTCCCATCATTGTGATCAGGAGCCGGTGACCGTTGTGTTCGGCAATCATGGGGCTGCAGTAGGCGGATTTTTCACCATTGGCAGCTGAGGACCAGATAACCTCACCGTTGTGCCGGTTGAAGGCCATGATATTGTGCTTTTTCCCACCGGGGGTGGCGTACAGCCGGTCTCCGTCGATCAATACAGATTCGGCATATCCCCAGCGGACCAGACGTCCGTCATATTCCTCCACCAGATCATGAGACCACAGCAGATCACCGGTCAGGGCATTCACAGCTGTCAGAATTCCGGTACCGCTGAGCAGATACAGTTGCTCCCCCACGACAGTGGGCGTACTACGAGCGCCGGGATAACTTTTTTTCCATTCAGTTCCGTAATGCATATCCCACAGAAGCTTTCCCTCCATATCACGGCAGAACAGATACCCCTGACCATCCTCCATGCCTGTGAGATAAATACGGTTATGGGCAATGGCAGCAGTGGAATAACCGATGCCGTGTCCATCGGCGTGCCAAAGCATTTCCGGACCGCCCTTCGGCCAGGATTCCAACAGCCCGGTTTCAGGATAATGTCCGTCACGGTTGGGACCGCGCCACTGGGAAAGGATATTCGAGGCTTGCAGATTTATAACTAAGATGAGGCCAATCAAAGCAGTTCTGATGGTGGAACGGGAGAAAGCAGACAGCATGTTTTTTCCTTTGAACCTGATGCATTCACAGAATATTCTTGTCACATTCCCGGACGGCGCTTTTACCATCATCACCGCAATATTCGGCTTTGCAGATATTGGAAATCAACAGGCTAAACGGGTCGCATGATGTCTGCCGGCAGGGCAACTACACTTTCCAATGTTCGGAAAATGTAAATCAAATTAAGGATATTTCCCAAAGTGCCACAATGTGAAATGGAATGGATCCCGGGGGTACCGCATCCGCTCGAAACATTTTACTGAAACACGTTCTTTATTGACCATAAATGTGTTAATCAAATACAATCTGCACATCTTACTCCGTTGAGTATATGTATTTGGAAGTCATTTTTTTTTGAAAAAAGGATCAAAAGAATATGCGCGACAGTACAATTTCATCTCGATTGAATGGTTCATTGTTCTGAATGCGCGATAACGGTATATCCATAATGAATTTCCTTGTCCGTCAGGAGACGGATTAAAAATCCGCCCACTGGCGGATTCAAAATAAATAAACGTTACATAGATCAAGTTCCCAATCACATTATACAAGAATTAAGTGCCGCCTGCATGAGGGCAGGTTTGAATTTTAGCCCGAATATTTCACGAGAAATCTATTCCGATGATGGATCTGTTCAATTCTACAGCGTCCGTCAGGAGACGGATTTTCAATTCTAATCGAAAAATGTT
>CAZGNZ010000006.1:0-121813 GCA_964527215.1 uncultured bacterium
GAACACACCAAATGCGTTTAGGGCTTGGCATAATAGTATTGGTTGAGTGGTTGAGCCAGGTTACCCGGCAGGGTGTGGTTGAGCAGTGAAACGGTAAAATAGTGTAATGGGTAATGGCTGAATTGGGCTTTCTGACATAATGCTATTGAGTAGGAGCGGAAAATCGTCAGTTGACAGATATCAGTGGTCACCCGTCAGCAATGAATGCAGCCCCGGATGACCAGTTGCCAATATACTATTCACCATTAACCAACGATTTCCGTCCGAATTGCGGTTCAGGATGCATAGTAATAATACAGATGAGTGCTCGAACAGATTGAATAACCTCAGGTGAATGGTGGCCTTGAGACTTGGGATTGCTGCATCCTGAATCCCCTGCCACATGTCATTTCCCCGGAGGAGGGTGGGGGTTTGGGATGGATGATCTGGGGGCTTGGTGAAATGGTATAATGGTGTAATGGCTAATTGGTTGAGTGCGGATTCTCTGTCAGGGAAAAGTTGGGTGGTCAGTGGTTGTTTATCAGCACAACCTCTGAGGAGTATCGGTATTATCGCGCA
This sequence comes from uncultured bacterium, assembly GCA_964527215.1. Lineage (GTDB taxonomy): Bacteria > Fidelibacterota > Marinisomatia > SCGC-AAA003-L08 > JACNLC01 > CAZGNZ01. Next base: position 559 of record CAZGNZ010000006.1, read on the forward strand.
TTCAGTACAATTTCAGTCAGTCTGAGCGGAGAGCAGACTGTCGAGATTGGATGTTTCATGGTGCGAATGAGATGTTGTTGTTCGAGTCCCGTCTGATTTTCGACGGGACGAGTCTATCTCATTCAATGAAACAATATGACGAGATGAAATTGGTCTGCTGCGCATGTTCTTTTGGTTCTTTTCTTCGAAGAAAAGAACATTTCATTTCAGAGAATTTCAGAACACACCAAATGCGTTTAGGGCTTGGCATAATAGTATTTGTTGAGTCGTTGAGTTGGGTTTCCTGCGGGGTGTCGTTGATCAGTGAAACGGTAAAATAGGTTAACGGTGTAATGGCTGAATTGGGCTTTCTGACATAATGCTATTGAGTAGGAGCGGAAAATCGTCAGTTGACAGATATCAGTGGTCACCCGTCAGCAATGAATGCAGCCCCGGATGACCAGTTGCCAATATACTATTCACCATTAACCAACGATTTCCGTCCGAATTGCGGTTCAGGATGCATAGTAATAATACAGATGAGTGCTCGAACAGATTGAATGAACTCAGGTGAATGACCGCCTCAGGACTTGGGATTGCTGCATCCTGAATCCCAGGCCACGCGGTATTTCCCCGGAGGTGGGTGGGGGTTTGGGATGGATGGACATAGGGATATTTTCAATCTCAGGTTCCATAGATCATTTGCGCAATTGAGATCCTCCAGCCCTGAAGGGGCTGAATACGTCAGCCCTGGGTGAAACCCCCGGAATCGGTTGAAAAAAAGCACCCTGAATGGGTGCAGGAGAAGACATGGAGGACTGGGTGTTGTATTTTGTTCGAGTAGGTGACTGGGTCGGGCTGCAGAATTCAGGTGAGGACAAAGCTGGATTCACACCGACCCAATACTCAAAACGTACTTCAGTCAGTATTCATGAATAAAAAATCAGGAAGGATTTTTTATTTTTTTGCCAGTTCTGTTTCCAACTCCTGTACGAAACTCTGATACATGGGCTGGCCTTTGATCAAAGCTCCCGGATACATTCTTACCAGCTCTCCTTTTCGATTAATGATAAAGGATGTAGGAACTGCATTGATTCCCCCATACTGCATCCCTACCATCTGCACTTCTCTGGCTGATCCGTACAGTACCGGATATTTAACTTGAAATGCTTTTGTAAAATCCATCAGGGTACTCTTAGTATCTGAGATACTGACTCCCAATATCTCGAAGCCCTGATCTTTATATTGATGATGAAGTTCATTAAATTCCGGAATTTCAATACGGCATGGACCGCACCAGGTTGCCCAAAAATTAAGCACAACCACTTTTCCGAGATAATCGCTTAAGACAATTGGCTGATCATCAAGATCCTTTAAAGTAAAATCAGGAGCTTTCAGCATATCACTGGTCAGCGCATCAATTTTGGCTTTCTGTTCAGCAGATACACCTCCCTGCCCGTTCAGTAAAAACAGGCCCGTGACTGCAAAAAATATCAGTGCTCCAATGGTCCATTTTCGATTCATAATACTTCCTTAAGGATTTTGGTTGATTCAAACTGCTTGTTCATCAGCCGGGACTTCATATTTAAAAACTGTCGGATTTGGCTGATTATCCGGCTTTATGCCAATCCAGACCTTTCTTTAAAAATTCAATAAAATGATTCACATTTTTATCCAGACCCGGGAACGTTGCCAGCACTTCATCTTCAGCATTCAGAATTACGTAGAATGGCAGAGCGGCAGTGTCAAAGCGGTCCACTTTCAGATTCTGGTTTTCCTTGGCATTGTCTCCCATGTCGGTGTACAGTTGAACCAGAACAAATTCACTAAACAGGGCCTGAACCTGAGGATCAACAAAGATATTGGATTCCATCCAGCGGCAGTTTGTGCAGGTATAGCCGGTAAAATCCACAAATATTGGTTTATTTTTGGTTCGTGCGGCTTCAAATCCATCCTCGAGATTATCGATCCATTCCAGAGTCTCACCGTGGGCTGCCGCCGTTGCTGCATCAGAAACGGATTTTTCGTGGGGCAGATAGGAATTTATCGTCCCATGGAGCGGCCGGCCGGTAAGTCCCGCCGACAGATACACTGCGAATGCCAGAACGATAATGCTCATAATAAACCGCGGAACACCAATGTAGTCCACCGGACTGTCATGGGGCAGCCTGATTTTCCCAAGCAGATAGAATCCCATCAGGAAGGAGATTACCACCCAGATGGACAGTACCATCTGACGGGAAAAGACACCCCATCCCCACAAAGCACTCACATTGCCGAGGAATTTCATGGCAGCCGCCAGGATGACAAATCCCATAATTACTTTAACGGAATTCAGCCAACCGCCGCTTTTGGGGAGTTTGCCCATGTATTGCGGGAACAGCGCCAGGAAGAAAAAGGGCAAGGCAAACGAGGAAGAATAGGCAATCATACCTACAAGCGGCCAAACCATGTCACCGCGACTGGCCGCAACCAGCAGCAGGCCAACAAACTGCACCGTGCAGGTGAAGGAGGTTATCACAAAGGTGAAGGACATAAAGAGGATGCCCAGTATGCCGCCTTTCTGCTCCTGTTTGACACTGAATTGTCTCAATCCTGACGGCAGTTGAAGTTCAAACATCCCAAACAGCGACAAAGTGAAAACGATAAACAGGGCAGCAATGAACAGGTTTACCCACGGACTTGAAGCGATCTGATTCGCTCCTGTCGCCCCCAGAGTCACGGACAAAAGCATTCCAACTGCTGTGTATATCACTACAATTCCAAGTGAGTACAGGAATGCAGAGCGGACTGGACTGGTCCCTTCCGTCTCGCCCTGTCTTGTGAAAAATGAAACCGTAATGGGGATCATGGGAAAAACGCAGGGAGTCAGCAGTGACAGGAGGCCCATGGATATAGCCAGCAGGATGAAGGAGAGAAAACCTTTTTCACGGGCTTCGTCCAGCACGCCGGCCGATTCTTCAGACTGGCCGGACTCGGGCTGTTTCTCCGGGACGGCAGATGGATATTCCGTCACGACCGCCTGCATGAATTCAGTTCTGGGGCTGCCGGCGGTAATATTGAGAGGAATTCCGAAATCTTCCCATTTTGGTATACAGCGGGTTTCATCGCAAGCCTGGAACGTTAATGTTCCTTCCAGGAGATATTCCCCCGGGTCAAGATCAGGATTCAGAATCAGCTCACGGGTGATGGAAAATGCTCCGTAATGAGATCCGATTGTCATCCCCAATGACGCATCATATTTTATATGGGAAGCAGGTTCTTCGAAAATGCCGATGGCTGTGAAAAAAGAGCTGTCTGCAAATTCCACATCCGTGGGAAACAGACTCATTTCTGGATGGACACTGTAAATATGGAATCCTTTTTGGATGTTAATATCCACAGTCATGGCGGCAGTTTCGCCGGCCCGGATATCGGTTCGGTCCAGTTTTAATTCATATGATACGCACTGTTCGACGTTTGCAGTCAGAACCTGAGCAATCAGTATCAGAAAAACAAGTTTGATATATTTCATTTCAGTTTGAAATCCTGTGTTACGATTAAAATATCCGGTTTCGCAGACAATCCCACAGTGTTTTTGTCTGTTTAGACTGAATTTCCTTCATCTGGTTACAAACGGCTTGATATCCGTTTTGAATTAATATGTCTATCTGATCAAATTCAGACCAGAAAAGATTGCGGGTATCAGGCATAATTACCACATCTGCCTGTTGGTCCAGCAGAATACTGAGCCGGTGTGACGTGATTTGTTCGGAGCGGCTTAATATCTGCATCATATTGGGTGTTTCAAGCTGATCAAATTGATTGAGTTTGACATCGACCGCAAGTACAAATTCAGCACCCATATCCCGTACAACATCCACCGGAACGGGGATACTGACACCACCGTCTGTAATCATCCTGCCATCTGCCTGCCAGGGCTGAATAAATCCCGGGACAGCAGAGGAGGCCGTAACCGCATCAATTAAACTGCCTTCACTGAAAATGATGTCCTGTCCGCTGTGGAGGTCCACTGCAGCACATCTGAACGGAATCTGCAGTTCAGCAAACGTCTCAACCGGGAGAAGGTGCTCAATCACCGAGCGCAGACGTTCGATGCGCAGCAGACCCAGGTTGTTATTTGCCATCGCAATTTTCACGTACTGGCGGACCTGACTGGTCATGGCTTTAAAAATGGTTGGAATACGCTCACTGCGGGGTTTGAAACGGTCCAATCCGAGGGAACGGTAATCATCACTGCCGATAAAATTCAAAAATCGATCAGTGATCCATTGCGGATCCAGGGTAGCTGCATACATCGCGCCCACAACGGAGCCGATTGATGTACCGGCGAGATATTCCACCGGTCCCTGATGTTCATGCAGCCCCTGCAGGACCCCGATGTGAGTCAGCCCCCGGGCTCCTCCTCCGCCCAATGCCACACCGATTGACTTTCTGCGGGCTGACATCTATTCCGTACTTCCCTCCAGAACCCGAATGGCAATAATGCGCACCGGTTCCAGCGGATTATCACTGCTGTCCCGGGGAACATTGACTATTTTCTGGATAACGTCTTTATTGACAATTACTTTCCCAAATGCTGTATAGCTTCGGTCAAGATGCTCGGCGGCGGCAGCACATATAAAGAACTGACTTCCCGCAGAATTGGGATCGCGGGATCGTGCCATAGACAGAACGCCTTCAACATGTTTTATATCATTAAATTCGGCATCCACATTCCAACCGGGACTGCCGGTACCGTCATTGGATCGTGATTCATCTCGTGACAGGATATCTCCACCCTGAATCATGAATCCCGGAATTACCCGATGAAAGGTTGTACCGTCATAAAATCCACTGTTGGCAAGCTTCTTGAAATTGTTGCAGTGATTCTGGGCTTCATCCGGGTACAGTTCCAGTTTCATTGATCCTTTGTTGGTGATGATAACAGCTTTATCGGTTTTTTTCACTGGTTCGATATCAAAATCGGCTGCCCGCTGCTTGATAATTTCAATTTCTGCAGCAGAAATGGGCTTCTCCATTTCTGCTGCACCTTCATGGATAAATACTGCCTTAAACAAAGAGTTGTTTTTTAAAGCCCTCTCAAGATCTGCAGACAGTGTTTTCAGTTCTGTTTCCAGCTTGACTTTGGTCCTGTGCAACTCAGAATTTTCTTTCATAAGCACTTTTTTTTCTCCATCTGTTTTCAACCAGGTTCCCAGAAGTCCCAAACTGACAATCACCAGAACCGTGGTTATGCCCATCCAAACTCTTGAACTCATAAATATAGTCTCCCACTCACTTGATTGATTTTGTCGGCCGCAACCATATGAAACGCTGCTTTCGTGCTGTTTCGGTCATCGTAATCCAGTGCAGCCAAAGATTCGGTCATTATCCCAGCACCGCAAGGCCGGTCAGTCATTTTCATTCCCAGAATCGTCATTGCTGAAGTATAAACTGGACCATCATGATGATATCCAAAACATCAGTGCTGCCATCCAGATTCCCGTCTGAACACCATACGGTGCAGGTATCAGGCTCGACGTATCCGGTTATGATGTTAACGGTTTGTATGACATCCAGAATATTATATGCGCCATCCCCGTTTACATCCAGCAGCAGGGATTCATGACAGATATCTCCCACATTTACGCGGATCATCCCTGCGGATGGATATCGATATATTCTGCCGCTGCTGCTTTGTGCTTCAAGGAAATATTCAAACGTGGTCCCAGCGGGAAAATCCGGAAGGTCGGCAGAAACCCAATTATCTCCAATATCAGACATTGGCAGCAGGTGCCATTGATTCAGGTTTGGAATCCGCCAGTGCAGCCCGGGCGGTTCAGCGAGCTGCGACTCCCCACAGGGAATCACAACTGCAGTTACGTCCAGTTCCAAATCTTCAGTCTCAACCGGCGCCAGTCGAGGATGCGACAGATGAATCATATCCGGATCAAATAATCCCATTGTCCGGCAGTGCAATGCATCATAATAAAACCATGAATAATAGGGGATGCCCAGCACTTCATACCCCGCCATCAGATTTTGATAAACATCCAGGGCAGCAGAATCTGAAGCAATATCGAACACCGGGACCAGAACCTTCTCATTCAGTATCAGGCTGTTGGTGTAAGCCGCGACGTCAGTGCCGCTATAGGATCCGCAATATATCCGTTCAACCCGGTAGGGCCGACCATAGCAGGTTACCGCTTCTGCAAAATAATCCGCCAGGTTTTCGCAGCACTCATATTCAGGATGCCACTGATCCACTTCCTTGATCAGCACCAACTCTTCATGCAGCAGTTTGGCATAGCAGTCAATATGCTGGATTCCAAAAATCTCTGGATTTTCCAGAATATGATAGTCGTCCAGACCCAGTTGAGCGGCCGCTTCACTGAAAAACAGCCCGTCTGGTGCAACCAAATGGTTTTCCGCGATCATCTGGGCAGTGGAAAAAGCGGTTCCTCTCCCGTCTGTCATAATATTCCCGCCTGTAAGATAAATATTCAGATTTTGATGCTGAACATTCATAAATGCAGCCACATCACCGGGGATGACATCATCTTCTTCGTATCCGCGCTGATTGATTGCTTTCGGAATACCGTCAACCGAGGATGCTTCAGGATTCGGCGAACTGTTCAAAAACGTGTCGCAGCCCGGCACCCAGGGATAACCGTTAAAGATTGGATCAGCATACGCCATCTGCAGGTCGGAAGTAAAAAATCCCTGCGGTCCCCAGTCACGCGTCCAGCTTGAGAAGGTATTGGTCTGAATAAATCGGACATGGCTGGTATTCACTTCCCAGCTCTCCAGACTTGCTGTCGCATTCTGAAGTTCTCCGGCTGTTTCGACCAAAATATACAAGCTGTCATCGGCAGCCAGTTCCTGCACCAACTGCACGGGGATATTCAGCGGCCAGCGAATCAAAGTTCCCAGTGCAGGTTCCCACTCGGCAATCATTCGGGGGGGGTGTTGTGCCTGCAGAATCGTGCATAAGAAAAGCAGTCCGATTATTTGAAAATGAATTCGCATCCGCCTTTAGTTTTTTCCGCTTCGGCCACGACTGGTAAAGGGAACATTCTTTCGACACAGCGGGCAGTCTTCTGCTTCCCAGCTTTCCACGGGAAGCCTTAGCAATGAAGTGGCAGGAACTCCAAAATCAATGGGAGTTTTATTGCGGTCCACAAGATTGATAACCCGAACAATTTCCCCTTTGCAGGCTTTTACCACATCAATCAGTTCAAGCACGGATCCTCCGGTCGTAATAATGTCCTCTACAACCAAAACTCTCATGCCTTTACTGATAAAAAAACCGCGGCGCAGGGTCATTTTGCCATTTACCCGTTCGGTAAAAATATGACGGCGCTCAAGATGTCGCCCAACACCGCCTGCCAGCAAAATACCTCCTATTGCTGCACCCAGAACGATATCCACGTCTTCGTTGCTCACCTGCTCTGCCATTGCCTGACAAACCTTGTCCAGAGCGGCCGGATCTTCCAGTACCCTGAACTTTTCAATGTATTTATCGCTGTGACGACCGGATGTTAATAAAAAATGCCCGGATAACAGGGCACCTGATTCTATTAGCGTGTTTTCCAATTGAATGTCTGTCATAGAAATGCCCTGATTTGATTGGTGTAGGATTGCGCTGCCTGTGAAACATCATCCAGTGACACATTCCCGGCATACAGAATTCCGCGGGACACATTGATTACGGCTGTTCCAGTTTTATTACCGATCTCGATAGATGCTCCCAGATCACCTCCCTGTGCACCGATACCCGGAATCAGCCAGCTAAGGCCCTTTGTTTCGGAACGCAGGCGGGACATTGCCTCTGGCCGGGTAGCTCCCACAACCAGGCCAAGATTGTTGTGAATATTCAAATCCAGAACCAGCCTGGCAACATACTGATACAGAGATATTCCATCAGCTTCAAGATACTGAAAATCATCTGCTCCATTATTGGATGTAAGACAAAGAACAAACACCCCTTTTTCGGGATTTTCAATAAATGGTTCGATGCTGTCCCGTCCCATATACGGAGCCACTGTTACCGCATCAAAACCGATGGTTTCAAATATTGACCGTGCATACTGTCTGCTGGTATTGCCGATATCCCCTCGTTTACCGTCTGCAATGGTGAGTGCTCTTCCGTCAACAGTTTCCACCAGTCTTTCCATAACGGCATACCCTCGAGAACCATATCGTTCATAGAAAGCCATGTTCAGCTTATAGACCGGGGTAAATGAAACGGTGGCTTCGATGACATCTTTCAGAAAGGGTTCCATTTCATCCAGATGCGTCGGCACCGGCGCAGGCATCCGGTTCGGATCCGGATCCAATCCAATACAGAGGTAATTGCGTTTGGAATTGCACATATTTTTCAGCCGATGATTAAATTCCGTATGCATGGTGCTAATTTAGACACATTCAGACAAATGGTACCTTGTGAAAAGTATGACAAATCGAAACAATCGGACATTGGCGTCTGAGCAGTGGGTTGGGATGGGTGGACGTGAGAGCTTGGTGAATTAGTAATGGTGGATTGGTTGTGTCGTTGAGTTGGGCTTCTATGCAGGGTGCTGTTGATTGGATTAACAGTGGTCAGTAGCCAGCCGGAATGCCGTCCCTGATGACCAGTTGCCAACGATTGTCATCCGGATCGCGGTTCAGGATGCATAGTAATAATAGACGATGAGTGCTCAAACAGATTGAATGACCTCAGGTGAATGACCGCCTCGGGACTAAGGATTGCTGCATCCTGAACTTCCCTGTAAGTGTCATTCCCCAGAGGAGGGTGGGGGTTTGGGATGGGCGAACTTAGCGGGAATTTCTATCTGAGGTTCCACGAATCGTATGCAAAATTCAGATCCTCCAGCCCTGAAGGGGCTGAATAGGTCAGCCCGGGGCATCGCCCCGGATTCCTTTTGGAAAATGAGAGAACCCTGAAGGGGTGCAACAATTAGAAATAGGCTGAGTGATTGAGTGAGGTTTCGCAGGCAGGGTGCGGTAAACTGGTTGAGAAGGTAAGTTGTCGAGTAGCACCTCCTGACAGGGAGATTGAGTCGTCAGTGGTCAGAAAAATGTCTCCGGAGTACCAGTATTGTAGCGCATTCAGAACAATTTCAGTCAGTCTGATCAGAAGAGCAGACTGTTGAGATTGGATGTTTCATGATGCGAATGAGATGTTGTTGTTCGAGTCCCGTCTGATTTTCGACGGGTCGAGTTTATGTTGAAAATTGAAAAATATTTCACTTATCAATACAAAAATTTGCTCCCAAGAATGGAGGTTAGCATATTACACAGAACTGAAGCTCAAAAAATCAGTGAATTCTAGTGAGTGCTACAATTTTCAATAACGCATTTTATCACGATGTAAATCACGACACAATTAAAACACCTTGAGTGCCTGGGATGATAAATGCGACTCATTCAATGAAAGATCCAATTGAGATGAAATTGGTCTGCAGCGCATGTTCTTTTGGTTCTTTTCTTCGAAGAAAAGAACATTCCATTTCAGAGAATTTCAGAATATACCAAATGCGTTTTAGGCTTGGCAAAATAGTATTGGTTGAGTCGTTGAGTTGGGCTTCCTTGCAGGGTGCTGTTGATTGGATTAACAGTGGTCAGTAGCCAGCCGGAATGCAGTCTCTGATGATCAGTTGCCAACGATTGTCATCCGGATCGCGGTTCAGGATGCATAGTAATAATAGACGATGAGTGCTCAAACAGATTGAATGACCTCAGGTGAATGACCGCCTCGGGACTAAGGATTGCTGCATCCTGAACTTCCCTGTAAGTGTCATTCCCCAGAGGAGGGTGGGGGTTTGGGATGGGCGAACTTAGCGGGAATTTCTATCTGAGGTTCCACGAATCGTATGCAAAATTCAGATCCTCCAGCCCTGAAGGGGCTGAATAGGTCAGCCCGGGGCATCGCCCCGGATTCCTTTTGGAAAATGAGAGAACCCTGAAGGCGTGTACCGGATGGAAATTGGATGAGCAGTTGTATTTGGTTTTTCGATTGGGTGCTGTTGAATGGGTCGTGGAGCTGTCAGTTCACCAAACACAAAACGAAATTTTCGACTCTCAGAAACTCCAAATGGGGTGTGATGAACCAATACACATGTTGGATTACACATATCCTTCCCTTTGAGACGTATGTAAAATTCAGGTAATTTTCCATGAGTGCAATTGCACGACGAAAGCATTTTCATACTGGCCTACGTGCGTTCATGTCATCGGTCGCTGTGATGAAAGCCGCTATTTTCAAACTCTTAAGTCGAATTCAATTAATCTGAAAAAGCAGATTGCCTTCAATTATCTTCTGTTAAATACGGGAACCCTGACCTAACGATGAAAACACACCATATTAACGGGGCATTGCAGGAATTCTCAAGGGAATTCAACTGTGCTCAGTCTGTGTTAAAAACTTTTGGTCCGCAGTTTGATCTAGCGGATGAATTGGCCTCAGGACTGGGTCGTTCATTTGGAGCCGGTATGGGCTGCCGGAATCTTTGCGGGGCTGTTTCTGCATCCCTTATGATTCTGGGAATGGCAAGCAGTGATTCTGGGATGCCTGAAAATGTCTGCATCGAGCGGTGCCAAAAACTGAGGGATGCGTTTCTGAATCGGTTTCAATCGCAGCATTCATCCTGTATGTGTCATGAGCTGATAAACGTTGACCTCTGCACCCCGGAAGGCATGAATGCAGCGCGGCAGCAGGGTGTATTCTCAGAATTGTGCCCCAAATTTATCGAATCCGCTGTCGTTATATTGTCTGAATTACTGGATCAAGTAAAATAAATTGGACAGTTTCTGAAAACTCCTGAGGTTAATATAATAGTTTTGAGAACAGCTGCGCTGATGTTGCTAGCTGCACTGACCCTGCAGTGTACCAATCCAAAAATCTTGGATAAGCGCCTACATAAAAAATGGGCATCAAAGGCAGTATTCAGTACCCCGGAATCAGTTGTTTTTGATCCCATAAGAAACGAATACTACGTATCAAACATTAATGGCGAACCAGATGAAAAAAATGGTTTCGGAATCATCAGCCGGGTCAGTATTAAGGGAGAAATGCTTCAGCCGAACTGGATTCACCGATTGAATGCCCCAAAAGGAATGGCTCTGGACGGTTACAGCCTGTTTGTAACGGATATAGATCGACTGCTGGAAATTGATACAAAAACAGGCAGTATATTTACACAGTATAATCTTCAAAATGCACGGTTTGTCAGTGATGTGGCAATAGGACCGGGACGAACACTATACGTATCAGATACCTATTGGAACCGTATATACAGGATTACTGAAAATAGTACTGATATTCTCGTTGAATCTGATGAACTGAATCATCCGGAAGGACTGTCCGTTCGTGACGGTCTCCTGTTTGTGGGCACCTTGAACAGCGTGGTTACGGTTGACCTATCAACCGGGATGATCAGCGATTATGCTCTGAATACCGGTCCGGTTCACGGCATCAATGCCCAGGTGGACGGCACCTGCCTGATCAGTAACTGGCATGGGCAGCTGGTACTCATCGGCGAAAATGGATACCGGAAAACTCTATTGGATGGAATATCCCGGAACATCAACATATCCGATTTCATGTTCTTCCCCGGTCCAAATCTCATTGTAATCCCCACCTTTTATAACAACAAACTTATCGCGTATGAATGGAATCCCAATGGAGCGAACTAATGGATAAAACGGAATTGTTGTTTATACGGATGAACCCCAAAAGCTCTCTCCATGAGCGTGTCCAGGCTATGGACACCATACTGAACAGATTTGATTTTTCTTCCGTCATCAATGAAAGAGACAAAGTTGCCGTCAAAACCCACTTCGGTGATGTGGGAAATACCACGCATATTGCTCCGGCAGTCATCAAAAAGGTGATTGAAAAAATCAATTCCAGCGCAGGAAAACCGTTTCTGACTGAAACTGCAACGCTTTACCCTTCTCCGCGCTCCAACGGCATTGATCATCTTATGCTGGCGTATGAACATGGATTTACACCGGATTTCATTGGCGCACCTATTCTGATGGCTGACGGTTTGCTTGGGAATGCAGAAATTGAGGTAGATATTCCTGGTGAACTGTACCGGAAAGTAAACATTGCCCGGGATGCGGTTCTGACAGATGCCATGATTGTATGTTCTCATCCAACTGGTCATATCGCTTCCGGTCTGGGTGCATGCCTGAAAAATCTGGGGATGGGCTTATCCACTCGAAAAGGCAAACTCCAGCAGCACTCATCCATTAAGCCGTGGATTGATACAGAAATCTGCCAAGCCTGTGAGGACTGCCTTACCTGGTGTCCTGAAAATGCCATCAGCATTGAATCGGATTATGCCGTTATCAATTCACAGGAATGTATCGGCTGCGGTGAATGCCTCGCCGTATGCAATATGGATGCAGTAAAATTTGACTGGGCTGTTGAGTCGGCAGATCTTCAGCGGCGAATTGCAGAATATGCCCTGGGTGCAGTTATTGGCAAACGGGATAAAATGGTGTATATTAATGTCATGACGGATATGACTGCCCAGTGTGACTGTATGAGTATTCCCCAGAAACCGGTCATTGATGATATAGGAATTTTACTGGGAACGGATCCGGTAGCACTGGATCAGGCCACCCTTGATCTGACCCGGTCTGCAAACGGTCAGGATTTAAGCCATATTTCCGTCCCGGAGCTTGATCCCAACATACAACTTGAGCATGGTGAAAAAATTGGACTTGGCTCGAGAAATTATCACATCAGCGAAATAAGTTGAATCCCCGTGCGGCCACGTTCATCAAAAATAAAATCAAATAGAATATTCGGGGAAGACACATGGAATCAAGACAGTTGCAGCGCCGCTGTCTTCAACCATGAATGATCCCCAAATCAGGAAGGAATTACTATGTTAAGCAGGCAGGATTCAGCCGACAGGCTAATCGATTTCATTGATGTCAGCCCCTGTGCGTTTCAAGCTGTAGATTATTTGCGGAATACTCTGCTGGAACATCAGTATCAACAGCTGGCACCTGAAAATGAATGGCTGCTGCAGCCAAATGACAAGGCATTTCAAATCCGCAACAACAGCGCGTTGGCTGCAGTACGGATGGGTCGAAAATCACCGCTGGAAACCGGATTCCGCATCATTGCCGCCCATACGGATTCGCCTGGCTTCAGGATTAAACCCAATCCGGAAATCATCGCTCAAAAGACCTGTCTGAAACTGAATACGGAAGTGTATGGAGGGCCGATACTGAATACCTGGCTGGACCGACCGCTGTCCATCGCCGGCAGAGTGGCCATTCGAAGCGCTGATCCGATGCATCCTCGAATGGAACTGATTGATTTTGATGAACCGGTACTGATTATTCCCAACCTTGCAATTCACATGAATCGTGATGTAAACAAAGGAATCGAACTAAACCGGCAAACCGATATTCTGCCCATCATGCAGCTGGTAGAAGAAGGCTTTGAACCGGATGGAACTTTGCAGAATATGATCGCTGACCGCCTGTCTGTAAAACCGGAAGCCGTTTTGGATTTCGATCTGTTTCTGTATGAACATGCATCCGGTCGAATCATGGGTGCCGGGCAGGAACTGGTTTCTATTGGCAGATTGGATAATCTGGAAAGCGTTTGGGCGGGAGCTGAAGCTCTGATCGAGGACAGTGAGACTGACATTACCAGTATTTTGATTTGTTTTGATAATGAGGAAATCGGCAGCGCAACCAAACAGGGTGCAGATAGCCCGTTCCTGGCAAACTTGCTGGAGCGGATCATACTTGCAGCAGGCGGAAATCGAGAAGACTATTTCAGAGCGCTCAGCCGTTCATTCATGGTTTCCTGTGACAGCGCCCACTCTGTTCATCCCAACTATCCTGATAAATCCGATCCAACCAACCGACCCAGACTGAAAGGCGGTCCGGTCATCAAAATAAGCGCAAACCAGAAATATACTTCTGACAGTGACAGTATTGCTGTATTTGAACATCTGGCACAGCTTGCTGAGGTTCCTGTTCAGAAATTTGTCAACCGGTCCGATGCGCCCGGAGGATCGACCATTGGCCCCCTCTCCGCCACCCAACTGGATATTCGCAGTGTAGATGTTGGAATTCCTCTGCTGGCGATGCACTCAATCCGCGAATTATGTGCTGCAGAAGACCACTGGAACATGATACGAATTCTTGCAGAGTTTCTAAGACACTGACAGATATCCGGAATGATTTCTTTTCATTCCGGCTGATTGGATAAACTGGGTAAATTTGGGTACCTCATGGAACAGCTAACCCTAGGATTAATCGAAAAATCTATCGTTAAAGTACTGGCAACTTCAGCATTCAACTTTCGGGTTGAACTCATCGAGAAAGTTGGAAAGGATGATGTTGCGCAGCTCATTGAACTGTCGGAAGAACTGGCTGGGATTTACGGCAGTCAGGCGCGGCTGACCCGATCCAATATCAAAAAATATTTCAATGAGAGCACATTCCCGTTTGTCGCCCGGGAAAAGGGACAGATCATCGGTTATATTATTGGTGTACCTCTTGAACATTTCAAAAATGAATCATGGGCACATCTGGATGTGAACCTTGGCAAAGGGAATACCCTTTACACATATTTTTTTGTTGTCCGGGAAAAGTACCGCAAAAAGGGCGGTTATGCCAAAACACTGAAACGGATTTATATCAACTGGATCCGGAAACAGGGGTACACATATGTGACCGGACATGTTCGACAGGGAATTGCAGAGCATTTTTCCGAGGATACTGAAATCGTGAAAGTGTTCATGGACTGGTACGGTTTGAAAACCCCCTTCGAATATTACCGCCGACCGCTGAAACCGCTTAAATCTCGAAACGAATTCTGAGTGAAATCACGCTGAAATCCGACTGCCCACCTATCCCGAATATTTCATGAGAAATCTATTCCGATGATGGATCTGCTCATCACGAAGTCTCATGAAATATCCGGGCTATAAGGATAGTTGGATTGAAGCCTTGTGCTGTCTTTCTCGCAATTTGCGATTTCTGCAGAATACCGCAGGTATTCCCAACACATTTACCACCAGACACAGCCCTCCAGCCATTGCCGCATTCTGAGGACGTGGATTTTTGAATGCGATTGAACCATCCAGGCAGGTTACTTCCTGTTACAATATGACGGTCAATACATATTATCTTTATTATATAAAATTCCGACTATGAAACCACTTCGAACTTTTGAATTTCTTTTTCTTTCATTTACGATCGCTTTTGGCGTCACGCTTCAGGAAGTTTTTGACAGCTCCGGTCCGGATCAGGGATATGACAGGTATGTCATTCTTGACGAAAACTCTGTCTATGAAGGCGGAATCGGAATCTATGAGGGTTCTGTCTATATAGACGGACAGGGATCGGTAGTAGAATTAAACGGAGGAAACGGGATCTGGGTTTTTGCAGATGCTCAAACCCCGGCAACTCTGGATATCGACCATGTAACCATCCGCAACGGCGGATTCTATGCCCTGAATTTTTCAGGAACAGCACAGGGATCTGTCACCAACTGCAATATCATTAACTCCAATATGGGTGTTCAGCTTCTTGATACTGTCTCCGTTACCATCAGGAACTGCAATCTGATTGAGAATGAGACATATGGTTTGGCGGTTTTTGGCGTCTGGCCGGTTGTGACTGTCAGCTATTGCAATGCCTGGAACAATGGAGATGATTATATGGAAAATTGCCCTGGCTGAGGGGACATATGGACACCGTTGGTGCCCCTTCCAGGTGACGGATTAATCTACGAAGATCCACAGTTCGTATCTTTCGATCCCTATTCATATTCAGACACATCTCCGTGCATTGACAGCGGGGATCCAAATGAAACGGATCCCGACGGAACCCGCATTGATATCGGTGCCAATTACTATCATCAGGAGTTTATCCCATCCGGGGACTGCAATGAGGATGAGGAATTGGATGTCCTGGATATTATTCACATCCTGAACATGTGTATTCTTTGCGACAGCTGCGGGGACTGTGGTTGTGCAGATTTGACAATGGATGGTCAGGTTAATGTTCTTGATATTGTTATGATCGTGAACATCATTCTGTACGATTAGCAAGTCAGGGTTTGATTATAGTGCAGACGCAGGCCTGCTTTCGTCGGATTTCTCAGCCGAGGAGGTGTTTTTCGATCATTTCACCGCCTTTAACCACTGCAAGAATCCGGTCACTCCCGAGCCAGTACGGGATTTCGCTGATACTTTCAATATTCCACACGATCAGGTCGGCCTGATATCCCGGAAGAACACAGCCTATTTTATTCTCGCGATCCAGAGCTTTTGCAGCATTATATGTGGCCGCTTTGAAGGATTCCTCGACTGACAGACCGCAGTAAAGAGTTGCCAGTGATATTACCCACGGCATGGATGTCAGAGTACAACTCCCGGGATTAAAATCAGTTGCCAGCGCGACCTCCACACCGGCATCAATCAATTTCCGCCCAGGAGCATAATCTGTTTTGCCCAGAAACAGGGTGGTGCCTGGCAAAAGGGTTGCAATCACACCATTGTCCGCCAAAGCACGAATTCCAGCATCGCTGACAGCCATGAGATGATCTGCTGAAACGGCTTTCAGCTCTCCCGCCAGTTCAGCTGCCCCGGACGGGACAAACTCATCCGCATGCAGTCTGATCTTCAGTCCGTGATCCAGTGCTGCAGTCAGGATCTGTCGGCTCTGCTCCACAGTGAAATATCCTTCTTCACAGAATACATCGCAGTATTCAGCCAGCTCCTGCTCTGCCACCCTGGGAATCATCTCCCTGCAGATCAAATCCACATACTCCTGATGTTTGTTGCGATATTCCGGGGGGAACGCATGCGCGCCGAGGAAAGTCGGAACAAGATCCAGGGGGGATTCCCGCTGCAGCATTCTGATCACTTCCAGGCTTTTGATTTCACTGTCAAAATCCAGTCCGTACCCCGTTTTCACTTCCGCTGTAGTGCTGCCGTGGGAGATGAAGGCATCCAGTCTTTCAAGGCTTTCTTCAAACAGCAAATCTTTGGGTGTATTTCTGATCCCGTTAATGGAATTGATTATTCCCCCACCCTGGGCAGCAATCTCCTGATATGTTTTTCCAGCGACACGCATTCCAAATTCATTGGCCCGGTTGCCGGCGAAAATTGGATGGGTGTGCGGATCAATAAATCCGGGTGTGATCAGTGCCCCATCCACATTTATTTCTTCCTCTGCACCATCAACTTCCGACTCGACGGCAGCAATGAGATCGTTGTCAAGCAGTATCTCGACCTGTTCTTTGCGAACGATCTGCTGCGCTTTCTCATCCCAAGTTACAACGGCACCGATTTCTGTTATTTTTCTCTTCATATCATCAGCATTTTGGTTTACCAACCACGATTAAGTTTAATTGAGTACCTGCTCGGGTATGATCTTAGGACTTTGCTATTCAGGCATCATGGGAATTTTCAGGTTTCGTTCCTTGGCTATTTGAACGGCTTTCTCATATCCGGCATCCACATGACGCATAACACCGGTGCCGGGATCATTGGTCAGTACCCGGTTCAGGCGTTTTCTCATCTCCGGTGTTCCGTCTGCCACGATGACCACACCTGCATGTATGGCCAGTCCCATACCCACACCTCCGCCATGATGAACCGACGTCCAGCTTGTACCCCCGGCGGTACTGAGCAGGGCATTAAGTATTGGCCAGTCAGCAACAGCATCAGAACCGTCACGCATGGATTCCGTTTCGCGATTGGGTGATGCCACGGATCCTCCGTCCAGGTGATCTCTTCCGATGACAATCGGAGCGCTCAATTCTCCAGAGGCCACCATATCATTGATGGCTTCGCCAAACAGATTGCGTTCTCTGTAACCCAGCCAGCATATTCTTGAAGGGAGTCCCTGGAAAGCCACCTTTTTCTGGGCCATGTTAATCCAGCGATGAAGCGCTTGATCTTTCGGGAACAGTTCAAGAACTTTTGCATCCGTTTTATAAATATCTTCCGGATCACCGGATAAAGCTACCCAGCGAAACGGGCCTTTTCCTTCACAAAAAAGCGGACGAACATAGGCAGGTACAAAACCGGGGTAATCAAATGCGTTCTCAACACCGGCATTGGTTTTGGCTTGTCCGCGCAGATTGTTTCCGTAATCAAACGTAATAGAGCCCATCTTCTGAAGCTCCAGCATAGCCCTGCAGTGGGCTCCCATAGACTGGTAGGACATTGAAATATATTTTTCAGGGTCGCTCTCACGGAGTTTTAACGCTTCCTCATACGAAATGCCGTTTGGAACATATCCTGTTAACTCATCGTGGGCGGATGTCTGGTCAGTCAGAATTTCCGGTACGATATTGCGCTTCACAAATTCCGGAATGACATCTGCGGCATTGCCAAGCAATCCGATGGAGAGTGCCTCTCCCTTGTCTTTGGCTGCAAATGCCCATGAAAGTGCCTCATCCAGATCGTCCGTCCATTTGTCCAGATACCGAGTATCAATCCGGCGCTGGATCCGTTTCGGATCAACTTCAACAGTAATGTTCACACCCTCGTTCATCGTGACTGCCAGCGGTTGAGCTCCGCCCATTCCGCCAAGTCCGGCGGTCACTGTCAGCGTCCCTTTCAGGGATCCGTGATAATGCTGATTGGCAAGTTCAGCTAAGGTTTCATAAGTACCCTGCAGAATTCCCTGGGTACCAATATATATCCAGCTGCCTGCCGTCATCTGCCCGTACATCATCAGGCCTTTTTTATCAAGCTCCCGGAAATGGTCCCAGTTTGCCCAATCCGGAACCAGCATTGAATTTGAGATCAGGACTCTTGGAGCACTTTCATACGTTTGAAATATTCCTACCGGCTTTCCGGACTGAATCAGCAGGGTTTCGTCATTTTCAAGTTTTTTCAATGACTCCAGAATGGCATCCAGGCAATCCCAGTTTCGAGCTGCTTTACCCATTCCTCCGTACACAATCAGCTGATCCGGGAGTTCAGCGACATCCGGATCCAGATTATTCTGGATCATCCGATATGCAGCTTCCTGCTGCCAACCCTTACAGGTTAATTCTTTTCCTCTTGGAGCTTTTACAATACGTGGTTCTGACATGTTTACCTCTGGATTTGTAATGATCAAATTGATATTTTTGAACCAAATTTCTGTCACAAAATTACATATTCTGCAGGCACCTATTTAATGAAAAACAGCGATTTTGTAAGGAAGTTTTCAGTCAATTTGATCTGTTCAAAACTTACAAACCCGAAACAAATCCTGGACTCTGGATCCAAATGAAATCACCCGGTTTACAACCAGCAGACTCATCTGCCCTGGCAGCCCGGATATTTCATGAGACTTCGTAATGAGATGATGAAAATGTATTGATGCGGAAAAAGCAAAAATTCAACACAATTTAGTGCTGACTGTCAATGAAGCTTTTTCCGTTAAAGAACCCATGGGTTCTCATTCACCAAGGCATATGAAGAAAAATGAGTGAAATCGTACTGGACAGTACGTTGAGAACATTTTTCGAGTAGAATTGAAAATCCGTCTCCTGACGGACGCTGTAGAATTGAGCAGATCCGTCATCGTCCGGAAAATGCGAAGCATTTTACGCATAGATATTCTCATGAAATATTCGGGATAGTCCTGTCAGCCGACAGGCAGCGTCAGATTTATCTGTAACTCAATTGGATTATGGAGGGAGGATGTTACTGTCGGGATTTTTTTGTTCCCATTGCTTGCATGACAGGATCGTACCAGGAAAGATGGTTTTTATGAGAATCATATGAAAATACGGATATACCTCTTATGCCCTGCAGACGTGTATAGTACACTTTGTCCGACACGGATTGTGCATCCTGATTATATGCGCCAATACCCATAATAACATCCTTCAAATCTGCAGTTTCCAGTCGCTGTTTCATAAGTTTGATATCACTGGAAAATATATGGATTTCGCGGTAGTAATTCATGGGAACGGCATAGTCGAGAAGGCCTTCCTCAATCCACCTGGGCCAGTCTTGGGACCATCTTGTAAGTGCTGTATTGATATTGGGTTTCACTGCTGCACTCAACACGATCTTTCGAGGCTGCTGATCGAGAAGATAGCGGGTTTTCTGCAGCAGATCAGTAATCCCTTTCTGCTTGTGTTTCTGCCACAGCTGCAGGACCGAATCCACATAAGCCTGTTCCCATCCAAACCTTGTGCTGATAATTCCGCGTGCGATATCCATCGGATCAATATCATGCTGTGACCTGAACAGCTCTCTTCCCCGCGGATTGTAACCATAGTAATCATCCTGATAGCGCAGATAATCCAGATGGATCCCATCAACCTGATAGTGCAGAGCGACATCTTCAATCAGATCCGAGAGATAGATATTTACGTCCGGATGAAGCGGAGCAAGGTAGATGCCTTCCCAATCGGGAGACGGCGGCATTGTGACATCAATTCGCCAGTCCATTTTCCCAAAATGATTGGCTTCAGTCCATTCAGGTCTTGTGTAATACAGATGACTGCCAATTTCCGGTTCGGTCCTGCTGGACCAGAGGATATACATATTCATCCATGCATGAATTTCCAGTCCAAGCTTGTGTCCAAGCATCACGGCGTAGGCCAGCGGATCGAATTCAGCTGCTACCTTTGGATTCATTTCAACAAGATCGGAACGGTACAGAGCATCTCCTCTTGCCCGAACCTGGACAAAAACCTGATTAAATCCTTGGTTTGCGGCATATGTGAGTGCGCTGTCAATGGATGATTGGCGGTACATGCTTTCCCGCTGAACCCAAATACATTTATGGTCCAGGGTGGCCAGCTGCGCCCAGGTGATATGCATGGACAAAAATAGAAAAAGGGCAAGTATAAACCCTGCCCTGTGATATTTATTGAAAGAATTTCTCAATAAGGTGCTGAATATTTTAGGATTCTTTTTTGTCTTCAGATGACTGATCTACTTCCGCATTCGAAGTGATATCCACGAACTCGATAAGTGAAACCGGTGCACAATCATTTTTCCGGTTATTCAGTTTAATAATTCGAGTATATCCGCTTTGACGGTCAGAGCAAGCCGGGACTATTTCATGAATGAGTATATTTGCAATTTTTTTCCCAATCTGTCCTGGTATTTTCTGTTGTATAAGACGACGTCCATGCAGAGAATCTTTCTTTGCATACGTTACGAGTCGATCAATATATCCGCGCAGTTCCTTTGCCTTTGCATCGGTGGTTTTAATTCTTTTATGAAGGATGAGCGCGATTGCCAGATTGCGCATAAGGGCTTTCCGGTGGCTGGCAGTTCGATTAAGTTTACGTCCTCTCCGCTGATGTCTCATTTTCCTTAGTCCTCATCATCTAAATACTGTTTCGTGTCCATCCCAAAATTCAAACCCATCGCTTCGAGTTTCTCAACAAGTTCGTTCAGAGACTTACGGCCGAAATTCTTGAATTTCAGCATTTCGCTTTCTTCTTTACTCACCAGCTCGCCGATTGTACGGATTCCGGCTGACTGCAGACAATTATAACTGCGGACAGAGAGTTCCATTTCATCGATGTTTTTGCTCAGCAGACTTTTTATTTCAAGGGCTTCATTGACTTCCTCCTCATTCACAGCCTGAATGGCGGAAGAATCATTGAACATAAAGAAAGCCAATTGTTTCCGCATAATGGAAGCAGCATGATTTATGGCATCTTTGGGTGCAGTGGATCCATCGGATTCTACCAGAAGAACCAGTTTTTCATACCCTTCAATTGAAGTGGCAATCGGAGCAACATCCCAACTCACGTTGGTGATGGGATTAAAAATGGAATCAACCGCAATCGTCCCGAGAGGTGCATCTTTCAGTTTATTCTTTTCGGCGGCAGAATATCCTTTTCCTCTTGCGATGCGTATATCCACTGATACATCCGCATTATCCATCAATGTAGCTATATGAAGATCCGGATTTAACACTTCAAAAATCCTGGATGCATTGCCGATTTCAGCTGCTGTAAAATTACCGGGACCTTTCAGATTCAGGGTAACCATTTCAGGTCCGAGATCATCTACCAGTTTGAAGCGAACTTTTTTCAGATTCAAAACGATATCCGGCACATCTTCAATAATACCGGTTACGGTTGTGAATTCATGGGATACGCCGTCCATCTTTATGGAAGTAATTGCCACACCGGGGATGGCAGTGAGTAAAATACGTCTCAGACTGTTTCCAATTGTAACCCCGTAACCGCGTTCAAAGGGCTGAGCGTGTATTTCTGCTTTTGTTCCGGATTCTTCAACGACTGTGACGCTGATATCAGGAAAATGTTTATTGTTGCCCATTAATACTTTAATCCTACCTATGGTTTATTTGGAGTACAATTCAACGACAAGTTGTTCGTTGATCGGTTCAGGAATTTGTTCTCTTTCGGGAACGGATTCGTAAATACCCGTTAGCTTAGCTTTATCAATGGTGAGCCAAGGCGCGGGGTTGTCTCCCTGAACACGACGCATGGATTCGTGGAATATTTCCATTTTTTTGGATTTATCGCGCACCTGAATAATGTCTCCCGGTTTCAGTATATAGGATGGAATATTCACAACACGATTATTCACCATCAGATGCTTGTGGGATACCAGCTGTCGAGCTGCCCGGCGCGTAGGTGCAAGACCCAGGCGGTAGACATTGTTATCCAGTCTTGATTCCAAAAGCTGTAATAAATTGGGACCTGTAGGTCCGCTCATGGCCACAGCTTTTTTGAAATAATTTCTGAACTGCTTTTCCAGAACACCATAAAGGTATTTAATACGCTGTTTTTCTCTCAGCTGAATACCATAGTTGGACATTTTCCGACGGCGGGACTGACCATGCTGTCCGGGAGCATAGCTTTTCCGCGGTGATGCGAACTTGGTGGATTCAAACGCCGGGAATTCAAGTCTTCTGCAGATTTTCCCGCGGGGTCCGATGTATCTAGCCATTGATCAATCCTTTAATTATACTCTTCTTCTTTTGGGAGGGCGGCATCCGTTATGGGGAATCGGCGTAACGTCAAGGATGGATGTTACTTCCAACCCGCTGGCACGTAACGACCGAATGGCGGCTTCACGCCCTGAACCGGGGCCTTTTACTCGTACCTGTACTGTTTTCAACCCTACCGACATGGCTTCTTCAGCGGCTTTCTGGGCCGCCTGGGTGGCTGCGTACGGAGTACTTTTCCGTGATCCCTTAAAGCCGGCAACTCCACCTGTTGCCCATGAAATTACATTCCCAAACTGATCCGTCAGTGTGATAGTCGTATTATTAAAGGTGGCTTTAACGTGTGCAATTCCCACCGGATCGACTTTTGTCCGTTTCTTTTTACGTGTTCTTGGTCTGGCCAAGTCAGTACTCCTTTAATACTATTTCTTTTTAATAGGTTGCTTCGATTTACCTTTGCGCGTCCTGGCATTTGTGTGTGTTCGCTGACCACGGACAGGCAGACGTCTTTTATGACGAACACCGCGATAGCAGTTAATATCCATCAGCCGCTTCACATTCCGCGAAACCTGACCTCTCAACTCACCTTCGATGGGGTAGTTGTCAGCCAACTCGTTACGGATCGCAATGATCTGTTCTTCTGATAATTCACTTACCCGAATGTTGGGATCGATACCGGTTTTTTCCAGAATCTGAAGTGACGATGTATGGCCTATACCAAAGATATATGGCAATGCAAATTCAATTTTCTTGTTGCGAGGTAAATCAACACCAGCAATACGTGCCAAAACTATTCTCCTCTAACCTTGCCGTTGTTTATGTTTTGGATTGACGCAAATGACCCGAACCACTCCCTTGCGGCGGATAATTTTGCATTTATCACATATTTTTTTCACAGAAGCGCGAACTTTCATTTTTTCCTCATTTATATCGGTAAGTTATCCTGCCTCGTGACAAATCATAGGGAGAAAGTTCCATTTTTACTTTATCTCCCGGCAGGATTTTGATGAAGTGCATCCGCATTTTACCGGATACATGCGCCAGCACCTCGTGTCCGTTCTCCAATTTTACGCGAAACATGGCATTCGGTAATGTGTCCGTAATGATGCCATCTACTTCAATACCTGATTCTTTTGCCATGTCAAACCTAAACCGTTAGTACTTTCGGTCCCTCTTGGGTTACTGCAATTGTATGCTCAAAATGAGCCGAGGGTTTTCCGTCTGCAGTACATACTGTCCAGTTATCACTTTTTGTATATACTGATGCTTTACCCATATTAATCATCGGTTCGATAGCCAGACACATACCATTCTGAAGCACAGGTCCGGTTTTAACTTTTCCATAGTTTGGAATTTGTGGTTCCTCATGCAGATCGGTTCCAATTCCGTGCCCGCACAGTTCTCGAACAACTGAATACCCATGACGTTCAGCATGAGTCTGAACTGCAAAGCTGATGTCACCTATTCTGTTGCCGGCAACAGCCTGGGCAATCCCTTTTTCCAGACTCTCACGGGTGATTTTCATCAGATGTCTGACCTGCTTACTGACCTGACCGACTGCAAATGACTTTGCGTGATCCCCATAGTAGTTATTCTTCAGGGCGCCCACATCTACACTGACCATCTCACCGTCTTTCAAACGCCGACTTCCAGGTATGCCATGAACCACTTCATCATTTATGGAAATACAGAGTGTGGCTGGAAATCCGTAAAGACCTTTAAATCCGGGAATTGCATGCTGCCTGCGGATAAACTCCTCAGCCAGGCGGTCAAGATCAATAGTTGCAACTCCCGGCTGAACATGCTCTTCCAACATCAGGAGCGTATCTTTTACGATCTGGCAGCTATCCCAAATTTTATCAATTTCATTCTGTGATCTGATATTTATCACAACAATCCAGGGAAAAGATCAGAACCGGCGGCGGCCCTTAATCTTACCGGTTTTCAAAAAGCCGTCATAATTTCGCATCAGCAGATGACTTTCAATCTGCTGCAGCGTATCCAGGGCCACACCAACGATAATCAAAAGGCTGGTGCCGCCAAAAAAACTGGCGAGGGAATAATCGATTCCATCAATCATTTTTACCAGAAGGGTCGGAGCAATTGCTATCAATGCCAAAAAGACCGATGCCGGCAAAGTTACCCTTGTCAATATATTGTCAATATATTCTGCAGTGTTCTTACCCGGTCTTACTCCCGGAATGAATCCACCCTGTTTCTTCATATTGTCCGCGACATCTACAGGATTGAATGCTATCGCAGTATAAAAGTAAGTAAAAACAATAATTAAAAAAGCAAAAACGATCATATACACAAAATGAGTAGGTGCAAACCAGGACATCAAAGCAGCACCAAAAGCATTATCTCCACCAAACATGGTTGCAATTGTGTTCGGCAAGAACATTAAAGCCTGTGCAAATATGATGGGCATCACACCTGCTGTCAAAATCCGCAGCGGAATATGAGTGCTTTGACCGCCGTAAACTTTGCGTCCGACAACCCTTTTGGCATACTGAACCGGTATTTTTCGAATTCCGGTCGTAATGAACACAACAAAAAGAATGACAGCAAACATGACGGCAAGCAACAGCAGGTTCTTCACAGGATTCACAATTCCGCTCTGCATCTGCCTTATTTGAGACATAAATACATGCGGAGCCCTGGCCAGAATACCCACCATGATGATAATGGAAATTCCGTTTCCAATACCATGATCTGAAATCTGCTCACCCAGCCACATCACAAAGATGGTACCGGTTACAAGGGTGACAATTGTAACGAAATAGAAAAAGAAATTGGGATTTGGAACAATGGGTCCCGAAGTCGTTGCAGGCGTAGTGGCCAGAAAGATGGATACACCAATGGCCTGGATAAAGGATATGAGAACAGTTCCATACCGCGTCAGCTGGATAATCTTTTTCCGACCCTCTTCACCTTCTTTCTGGAGCCGCTGGAAATAAGGAATCGCTGCCCCGAGAAGCTGAATGATGATGGAAGCAGAAATATACGGCATGATACCCAGCGCAAATATGGATGCTTGTGAGAAAAAGCCCCCGGCAAACATATCATAGAGCCCCAGCAGTGAATTGCTGAATCCCTGCATGAGATCTGCCAATGCCGCTTTATTGATACCAGGAACGGGGACGTGACCGCCCAGCCGATATACAAGAATCATCGCTGCCGCAAAACCAAGCCGCTTGCGGAGATCCGGAATTTTAAATATATTGACAATTTTTTCTATCATAGGAAAATCGCCTTACCGCCTGCCTTCTCAATTTTTTCGATGGCTGATTTGCTGAACAAATCAGCGGACACTTCAACTGCTGTTCCGATTTCGCCGTTACCTAATATCTTCACCGGCAAATCCGCTTTTTTCACCATGCCGTTTTCAATCATGGTATTAACATCAACTTTTTCAAGACCCAGAGCTGCAATTCGATCAACATTAACAATCTGGATAGTTCTTTTGAAATGATAATTGGAAAACCCGCGTTTGGGGAGTCTGCGCATCAGCGGTGTCTGACCGCCTTCGTAATGCAGCTTTGCTTTAGCACCTGAACGCGAATGATAGCCTTTATGCCCTTTTCCTGCTGTACGTCCCTGGCCTGAGGCGTTGCCACGGCCAATTCTTTTCCGGTCTCTGGTAGATCCCTGTGCTGGTGTCAAATTTCCTAAGCTCATGATTAGACCTCCTCAACTTGCAGCAGATGTTCAATGGATCGGATCATCCCCCGAATTGCCGGACTGTCGTTATGAATCACGGTTTGATTCAGCTTCTTCAGTCCCAGAGCAATCAGGGTGTCTTTTGTACGTTTTCTGTAGCCAATGGCACTTTTAATAAGCGTAATCTTAAGTTGTTTGTCAGCCATAGTATCAGTTTCTTTAGGTAAACAATTCTTTTACGGTAATACCGCGTTCCCGCGCGACGGCCACTGGATCCCGCATTTCACGAAGTCCCTTTTCTGCAGCGCGGATGACATTGATGGCGTTGGTCGAACCGGTAACTTTGGTTAAAATATCCGTTACACCAACCTGTTCCATAATGGCACGAAGCGGTGCACCGGCAATAATCCCGGTACCTGAGGATGCAGGTTTGAGAACGATTTTTGTCGATCTGTATTTAACAACCATTGGATGAGGAATTGTGCCGTTGATAATGTTGGACCGGAATAAATTCTTTTTTGAATTCTCCTTTGCCTTATTCACAGCAGACATCACCTCGTTGGCTTTTCCGAAACCAACCCCAACATGACCGTTGCCGTCACCAACAACCACTATCGCATTGAATCTGAACCGCCGGCCTCCGGTAATCACCTTGGCCACCCGCTTGATTGATACAACGCTTTCTTCCCTGAGTTCGAGTTCTGATGGATTGATAATTTTCAAACCTGATTCTCCGATTATAACTGAATTCCAGCCTTGCGAACAGCATCCGCAAGTGCTTTCACCCGACCGTGATACTTATACCCGTTACGATCAAAAATAACTGATTCTATATTCAGCGTTTTGGCCTTTTCACCAAGGGTCTCACCCACCAGCTTACTGCGCTCAATTTTACTCTCCGCCTTTACACATGCCTCTTTTAAGGCCTTGTCATTGCTTGAAGCAGATGCGAGTGTGACGCCCTGATGGTCATCAACGATTTGTCCGTAAATATGCGAATTGGAACGGTATACTACCAGTCTGGGTAATGATCCAATTTTCAATGTTTTCTTAACGCGCCTGCGTTTCTTTACCCAATTTTGTCTTTTTACTTTTGAATCAGCCATTATATATCCTCTAGGCTCCGATAGTCTTACCGGCTTTGCGTCTTACATATTCTTTTTCGTACCGAATCCCCTTGCCTTTATAGGGCTCCGGCGGGCGGAAGGACCGCACTTTTGCTGCGACCTGGCCAACAATTTGTTTATTTATACCGGAGACAATAACTGTGGTATTGTCTGGAGTCTCAATTTTGATTTCATCGGGTATCTCAAGATAAATGGAATGTGAAAAACCGATATTGAGAATTAGAAACTTCCCGTTTTTGGCATCAGCTGTATATCCAACGCCTACCAGTTTCAGTTTTTTCGAGTATCCTTTAGATACACCAGAGATCATGTTTGCAATGAGCGCACGGGTCAGTCCATGCAGCTCGCGATGTTTTTTTTCATCCGTGGGCCGTTTGACCGTAAGCTTTCCGTCTTCCTGTTCCATACTCATATCAGGATGGAAAGACTGAGACAATTCCCCCAGCTTTCCTTTGACGGTAATCAGATTCTGATTAATGGCAACGTCAACGCCTTCTGGGATTTCAATTGGATTTCTACCGATTCGTGACATCAGATTATTACCAGTTAATAATTACCAAACATAGCATAAAATTTCACCACCCACATTCATTTTACGGGCTTTTTTGTCGGAAATGACACCCCGCGATGTGGTCAGGATAGAAACGCCCATACCGTTGAGGACCCGGGGCAGCTCTTTGCTGTTTGAATAGACTCTGCAGCCCGGCTTACTGATTCGTTTGATACCGCGAATCAACGGATATCCATCCTGTGTGTAATTGAGAAATAAACGTAACCGACCCTGCGTTTCATCCTTTATCAGAATATAGTCTCTGATAAACCGTTCTTCCTTAAGTACATAGGAAAGACGTGTTTTTAAATTCGATGCAGGGATATCAACCCAGCGTTTCCGTGCTGCTTGTGCATTTCGAATACGCGTCAGGAAATCGGCGACTGGATCCGTCATTGACATATTAAATTTCCTTTACCAACTTGCCTTTGTAACGCCTGGAATCAACCCTTTAAGTGCCATTTCACGGAAGCAAATCCGGCACAGTCCAAATTTTCTGTAAACAGCTTTCGGACGTCCGCAGTTATTACATCTGGTATAACGGCGGGAAGAAAATTTTGCTTTCTTCTGTGATTTGACAATCAGTGCTTTACGTGCCATTATGCTGCTTCCTCATTTTGATCGGCCTTGGCTTTCTGCCGTATCGGCATTCCCAGTGCTAATAATAGTTCATGTGCCTCTTCGTCAGTTTCCCCAGTTGTGACCATAGTGATATTCATGCCACGGATCTTGTCAACTTTGTCATACTCGATTTCTGGAAACACAATTTGTTCAGTAATACCAAAATTATAGTTCCCCCGTCCGTCAAACCCTCTTGCGGGCAGGCCGCGGAAGTCACGAATTCGGGGAGTTGCGAGCGAAATAAACCGATCAAGGAACTCCCACATAAGAGCACCCCGAAGCGTCACCCGGACGCCAACCGGATCTTTGGCTCTGATCTTAAAATTGGAAATGGCTTTTTTGGCGTATGTGATCACCGGCTTTTGACCGGAAATCAGGGTCAGCTCCCCAACCGCATTGTTCAGTGCGTTGGCATTTTCACGCGCGTCACCAATTCCCATATTCAGAATAATTTTAACCATTTTCGGAACACGCATTGGATTGGTAAATCCCAGCTTTTCCTTAAGCTGTTCCTGTACGGTTGTTTGATAGTACTTTTGAAGACGCGGAGCTTCTTTCAGCTTTTCATGCTGACCGACTTGCTGTTTTTGAGATTTACTTTTTTTCGCCATAATACTTAGTTGATAACTTCACCGGTTCTTTTTGAGATGCGGACTTTTTTATTGTTGTCAAGGATTTTGAATCCAACCTTTGTCCCCTTGCCGTCCACGACCAACTGCACATTGGAAATATGGATAGGAGCTTCTTTTTCCTGAATTCCGCCCTGCGGGTTGTCCTGAGTGGGACGCATATGTTTTTTTCTCATGTTCACGCCTTCAACCAAAACCCGATCGGTTTTATTGAAAATTCGAAGAACACGACCAACTTTTCCTTTATTCGCGCCAGTAATGACCTTGACGCTGTCATTTTTTCTTATTCTCATAATCAGATAACCTCCGGCGCCAGAGATACAATTTTCATATATTGCTTGTCTCGCAATTCACGAGCAACGGGACCAAATACGCGAGTCCCTTTTGGCTCACCCTGATTGTTTATAAGAACGGCGGCATTTTCATCAAACCGGATATAGGATCCATCCTTGCGCCTGGTTTCTTTTTTTACCCGAACAACAACAGCCCGGGACAGATCACCTTTTTTCACAACACCACCCGGGATCGCTTTTTTGACTGTAACGACAATACGATCTCCCAGTCGGGCATACTTGCGGCCTGAACCGCCAAGTACTTTGACACACAGAATTTCTTTTGCTCCTGTGTTGTCGGCCACTTTGAGTCTAGTTTCCTGTTGGATCATGAATCTATCCTATCCTTCAAACTTCTGAACCAGAGGTTTCAATTCCCAATAACCGCCAGCGTTTTAACCGACTTGTCGGACGAGACTCAATAATGCGGACGATGTCGCCGGCCTTTGCGAGATTCTGTTCGTCATGCGCATAATATTTCTTATTACGGGTGACAAACTTTTTATAAATCGGATGCGGAAACCGGCGTGTGACCTGAACGACAGCAGTCTTTTCCATCTTGGAATCCAAGACCGTCCCAGTTAGAATACGCTTATTACCAGTGCCCATTTTATTCTATCTCCTGTCGAATTCCCATTTCAAATTCATGCAGCACCGTTTTGATCTGAGCGATTTCCCGGCGCAGCAACTTAATTTGCTGCGGATGTTCTAATTGCTGTAAAGCCTTTTGAAATCGAAGATTTGAAATGGCATCCATATCATCTTTCAACTTGATCTCAAGTTCAGTTTTGGATAATTCGTTAAGTTCTTGACGCTTCATCCTACACTCCAATTTCCCGCCGGGGAACCATTCTTGTCTTCAGCGGAAGTTTATGACTGCATAGACGAAATGCTTCAGCGGCCATTTCTTCGCTGATCCCATCTACTTCAAAAAGGATTCTTCCCGGTTTTATTACGGCAACCCAGTATTCCGGAGCTCCCTTACCTTTTCCCATTCTGGTTTCTGCCGGTTTTTTGGATATGGATTTGTCCGGAAAAATACGGATCCACATCTTTCCCATTTTACGGACTTGCCGTGCGATGGTGATACGTGCAGCTTCAATCTGTCGACTGGTGATCCATCCGGCTTCAACTGCTTTCAGTCCATAGGTGCCGAATGCCACATAATCACCCGACATTGCCATACCTCTCATACGGCCTTTTTGCGGCTTACGATATTTTATCTTTTTCGGTGCTAGCATTACTAATTCACTTTATTTTTTTTTGGTACGCACTTCGCCGTGATAAATCCACACTTTGATCCCGATAACGCCATAAGTAGTGTTCGCTTCTACAACAGCATAATCAATATCCGCTCTTAAAGTATGCAGCGGAACCCTGCCATCACGAAATGTTTCGCTCCGCGCGATTTCAGCACCGCCCAGACGACCACCAACATGAACCCTAATACCCTCAGCCCCCATTGTCATAGTGGACTGAATCGCTTTTTTTACTGCGCGTCGGTAGGAAACCTTCTTTTCGAGCTGCTGCGCGATATTCTGTCCCACCAGCTCAGCATTCAATGCAGGGCGTTTGACTTCAGAAATATTTACCTGAACGTTATAGCCAATAAGATTTTTAAGCTCGTTCTTCAGAGATTCGACTTCCTGACCACCGCGTCCAATTACGATTCCCGGACGTGCAGTATTGATGGTAATGATGACTTTCTTAGGTGTACGGCTGATCTGAACTGCAGAAAGACTTGCCATTTTGAAACGATTCTGGATGTAATTCCGAAGAATAATGTCTTCGTGCAGTTTTTCCGCAAAATTTTTCTCATCGAACCAGATGGAATCCCAGTTCTTATTGACACCTAAGCGCAGACCGATCGGATTAGTTTTCTGTCCCAATTCAACCCCTAATTCTTTTGATCTGATAATACAATGGTTAAATGACTGGTTCTTTTCAGAATTGGCACAGCCCGACCCATAGCGGCAGCCCGCCACCGTTTCATACTGGGTCCGCCGTCCACAAATGCTGTTTTGATATACAGGGCATCAGCATTGAAATCATCATTTGTATCCTGCATATTTGCAACAGCAGACTTGATTGTCTTGCTGATAAATACCGCAGCCTTCTTATTCATAAAAGCCAGCTGGGTCAATGCGGCATTGACATTTTTTCCCCGTACCGTGTCCAGTACCTGGCGCATTTTTTTCGGTGATTGTCTGAGATGCTTAGCTTTGGCAACTGATTCCATCATCTACCTCTTCCTGCTGCCGGCATGACCGCGGAATATGCGAGTGGGTGAAAACTCTCCCAGTTTATGCCCAACCATATTCTCTGTCACATACACGGGAATGAATTTCTGTCCGTTATGCACAGCAAATGTATGACCAACAAACAATGGTGAAATAGTTGACCGGCGAGCCCAGGTCTTCAACACCTTTTTTTGTTTCTTTTCATTCATCAGCTTGACCTTATAAACAAGCTTCTGATCAACAAAAGGGCCTTTTTTTAACGAACGAGCCATATACTACTTTCTCCGCTTTACAATATAACGATCAGTCGGATGATTCTTTTTCCGGGTTTTATATCCTTTGGTTGGCGTGCCCCAGGGCGATACCGGATGCCGGCCGCCTGATGTACGTCCTTCACCTCCGCCGTGCGGATGATCAATAGGATTCATGGCCACACCGCGAACCTTCGGACGACGGCCAAGCCAGCGTGAACGACCGGCCTTACCGACGGTGATGTTCTCATGGGATTTGTTACCCACCACACCAACAGTTGCCCGGCATGCATTCGGGACCAGCCGCATTTCACCAGAAGGCATCCGGAGCGTCACCATATCCCCTTCCTTCGCCATGATACGGGCATAGGTGCCGGCACTTCTTGCAATCTGACCGCCTTTTCCGGGCTTAAGCTCAATATTATGCACCAGCATACCATCAGGAATATTGATAAGCGGTATTGAATTCCCAGGCTTGATGGGTGCTGTCTCAACGGCTGATATTATCTGAGTACCAACCTTTACATTGTCCGGAGCCAGGATGTACCGCTTTTCACCGTCCTCATATTCGATCAAAGCAATCCGTGCTGAACGGTTGGGATCATACTCGATTGCAATGACAGTTCCGGTGACACCCAGTTTATTCCGTTTAAAATCTATGATGCGATACCGGCGTCTGTGACCGCCACCGCGGCGGCGAACCGTTATACGTCCTGTATTATTACGGCCGCCCTTTTTGCGCAGGGCTTCGGTCAGTTTCCGTTCCGGATAATCTTTCGTGATATCATCAAATGAATCAATAACTCGAAAACGCTGACTCGGTGTAACTGGCTTTATAGTTTTGACTGCCATATAATCCTCTAAACTTCTCCGCCGACGATATCAATTGTATGACCATCTTCCAGTGTGACAATTGCTTTTTTCCAATCAGAACGCAGTCCGGATGTTCTCAGGACACGACCGTTACTGCGAATGGTCATGTTTTTACGCTTGCCCTTCACATTCAATGTCGCGACCTTCTGCACTTTCACATTAAAGCGGTCTTCCACAGCTTTTCCAATTTCAAGCTTATTGGCTTCCTTGGCAACTTTGAAAATGTATTTCCGCAGACTGGATCCCATGGAATTACTCTTTTCACTGAGTATGGGAGCCAGTATGACTGATTTAGATTCCATCATAATTAACTAGCCAATTGTGTATTTAATTGTTCAATTCCTGCCTTATCAACCACCAGAACCTGGCAGTCAATCAAGTCGTATGCCGAGGCTGCAGCTGCCGGAACAATACTGATATTTTTAACATTGCGTCCGCTCAACCACAGCTCATCCGATATATCGGCCACTAAAAACGTGACTTTTTTCCCGGACAGTTCAAGATTGGCCATCACTTTCAAAAATTCTTTTGTACGGGCTTCAGTAATTCTCAATTCATCGAGAACAATTACAGCATCCTCAGAGATCTTTTTGGACAGCACGCTTTTTCTTGCCAGATGTTTTACCTTGCGGTTGATTTTCTGGTGGTAGTCCCGAGGCTCCGGACCAAATGCAGTGCCGCCGTGTACCCGTGCGGGATTCCGCATGGATCCAATTCTGGCTCGGCCTGTCCCCTTCTGTCTCCAGGGTTTTTTCCCGCTCCCGCTGACGTCCGAACGGCTTTTGCTTGCGTGGGTCCCCTGGCGCATTGCGGCCAGTTCTGACTTTACTGCAAGATAGATACAGTGTTCATTGGGCTCTATTCCGAACACATCATCACTGAGTTCAATCTGTTCCGGGAGCTTCGCGCCTTCAATATTATAAATGTCAAGCTTCATAGGTTTTAATTCTTTGTGATGTAAACAATACCATTTTTTGCACCGGGAACAGCACCCTTAACGAACAGATAATGATTATCTGCATCCACACGGACAATCCTCAGATTACGCACCGTCTGGTTTTGCCCGCCCATGCGTCCAGCCATGCGCGTCCCGGGCCAGATGCGTGCAGGCGATGCGCTTGCACCGACCGATCCGCTCTTACGCATCACACTGTTCTTACCGTGACTGCGTCTGCCGCCGGAAAAACCGTGACGCTTCATGTGCCCGGCAAATCCCTTACCGATGGAAACACCACTGACAGTGACATTGTCACCTTCACTGAAAAGCGCTACCGTCACTTCATCACCTGGATTCAGTTCGCTATTTGCTGATACACGGTATTCCTTCAGAAACCGCTTGGGCGTGGCACCTGATTTGCTGAAATGTCCCGCCTGTGGTTTTTTTACCTTTCTGTCCTTCAGGGTTTCGTAACCAATCTGAACAGCATCGTACCCTTCTTTATCAGTCGTCTTCACCTGAGTCACAGTACATGGTCCTGCCTGAATGACGGTTACCGGATAATTCAGGCCATCATCGTCAAACAGCCTTGTCATCCCGATCTTCTTACCGATAAGCATCTGTCTTTCCATTTTTTATGTCCTGATCTCAATATCCACACCGGCAGGCATATCAAGCTTCATCAGTGCATCTACTGTTTTTGATGTTGAATTCATCAAGTCAACGATCCGTTTGTGCACTTTCACCTGAAACTGTTCACGGGATTTTTTGTCAACATGAGGAGATCTGTTCACGGTATATATACTACGCTTGGTTGGCAGTGGGATGGGACCCAAAACAACGGCCCCGGTGGACTTTGCGGTTTTAACAATCTTCTCTGTCGAGCGGTCCAGCAATACATGGTCATAAGCCTGCAGACGGATTCGTATTTTATTCAGTGTAGCCATTTAAGACCCTATTCAATAATTTCGGTCACAACACCGGCGCCAACTGTGTGGCCGCCTTCACGGATGGCAAAACGAAGTTCTTTATCCATTGCGATCGGTGTGATCAGATTTATCTCAAGATTCACATTGTCACCAGGCATCACCATTTCCACTCCCTCAGGAAGGTAGGCTTCACCGGTCACATCTGTCGTACGGAAGTAAAACTGAGGACGATAGCCGCTGAAGAATGGGGTATGACGTCCACCCTCTTCTTTCTTCAAAACATAAACCTTGGCCTTGAACTTGGTATGGGGTGTTATGGAACCGGGATGAGCCACAACCATGCCGCGGGCAACATCCTTCTTCTCTACACCGCGAACCAGAAGACCGGCATTGTCACCGGCCTGACCTTCATCCAGTATCTTGCGGAACATCTCAACACCCGTGCATACTGTCTTGATTTCCTTGCCAAGACCCAGTATCTGGACATTCTCACCAACCTTTACCACACCGCTTTCAATACGGCCGGTCACCACTGTTCCACGACCCGTGATTGAAAATACATCCTCAATGGGCATCAGGAAGGGCTTGTCAACATCGCGCTCAGGCTCAGGGATAAAACTGTCAACCGCTTCCATCAGCTCAATGATGCTCGCGTTGTCAGGATGAGACGGATCACCATCCGTATTAAGCGCATTCAGCGCAGATCCGGCGATAATCGGTGTATCATCTCCCGGAAATTCATAGCTGTCCAGCAGCTCGCGCAGTTCCATCTCTACCAGCTCCAGAAGCTCAGGATCATCCACCTGGTCTACCTTATTCAGATATACCACGATCGCAGGCACATTCACCTGACGTGCCAGCAGTAAATGCTCCCGCGTCTGCTGCATCGGGCCGTCCGTTGCGGCCACTACCAGAATTGCTCCGTCCATCTGGGCTGCACCCGTAATCATATTTTTGATATAGTCAGCGTGACCCGGACAGTCCACATGAGCATAATGACGGTTTTCAGTTTCATATTCCACATGTGCTGTATTAATGGTGATACCGCGTTCGCGTTCTTCCGGTGCGTTGTCAATCTCGTCAAATTCTGCGAATTTTGCCAGACCCTTCTGCTGCAGACACTTGGTGATCGCAGCCGTCAATGTCGTCTTACCATGGTCTACGTGACCAATCGTGCCGATATTGACGTGGGGTTTTGTCCGTTCAAATTTTTCCTTCGCCATTTTTTGTCCACTCCTAGTTGAAACAAACTAATTTATACATACCGTCCAAAAAATCTTTCTACAATACGGTCCTGAATTGCACCGGGCACTCGTTCATAATTGGCAAACTGCATGGTAAAAACGGCCCGACCCTGGGTCATCGAACGCAGCTCTGTGGCATAACCGAACATCTCAGCCAAAGGAACAATGCCGCGAATCACATGAACTTTTCTGCGCTGCTCCATTCCTTTTATACTGCCGCGCCGACTGGTGACATCACCCATAACAGCCCCAAGATAATCCTCGGGAACCACTATTTCAAGATGCATCATCGGCTCCAATATAACCGGACCCGCTTTGCGTGCGGCTTCCTGAAATGCCTGTGCTCCTGCAACGCGGAAAGACATTTCACTTGAATCCACTTCATGAAATGTCCCATCCAGAAGCGTTACCTTTACATCCTCCATGGGATATCCGGCAAGTACGCCGGTTTTTGTGGCGTCTCGAACACCACTGCCAACAGCCGGTATATATTCTTTTGGAATTGCTCCGCCAACAATCTTGTTGATAAACTGATAACCGGCACCTGGTTCATTTGGCTCAATCATGATTTTTACATGTCCGTACTGACCGCGGCCACCGGTCTGACGAACGAACTTGCCTTCCTGAACGACTTCCTCGGTTATGGATTCCTTATAGGAAACCTGAGGAACACCGGAACGCACATCTACTTCAAATTCCCGTTTTAAACGATCCAAAATGATTTCCAGATGAAGTTCACCCATCCCGGAAATAACAGTCTGCCCAGTATCGGGATCGGTTGAAACCTGAAATGTCGGATCTTCTTCTGCCAGCTTTGCCAGCGATTTTGCAAGACCGTCCTGATCGTTTTTACTTGACGCTTCGATAGTGATGGAAATAACGGGGTCCGGAAATTCCATTGACTCCAGAATAATGGGATCCCGCTGTGAACAGAGCGTATGACCGGTTTTCGTATGCTTCAATCCCACAATCGCCGCGATCTCGCCGGTGCTGATTTTACTGCGTTCTTCTCTTTTCGCGGCATGCATCAGCATCAGGCGGCCAACCCGTTCCTTTTTACCGGAATTCGGATTGTAAATCATGTCGCCAGTAGAAATTTCACCGGAATAAACACGGAAAAAAGTCAGCCGGCCCACATACGGATCAGTCATGATTTTAAACGCAAGCGCACAGAACGGCTCATCATCACTGGCTTTACGCTCCAGGACACGGTCTTCCCGCCGAGGATCCGACCCATTTACCGAACTAACCTCCAATGGACTGGGCAAATATTCCACCACTCCATCCAGTGTACGCTGCACACCCTTGTTTTTGAAGGCGGAGCCGCAAAATGTTGGAATCATGGAACCGTCAATACAGGCCTTTCGAATAGCCACTTTGATCTCATCGCCGAGTATTTCTTCGCCGTTGAGATATTTCTCCATGAGGCCTTCATCATAAGATGCAACCTCCTCCAGCAGATGCCGCCGCCACTTTTCAGCTTCTTCCTTCATATCCATGGGAATTTCACTGAACTCAAAGCTGGCACCATCTTCAACCTTGTATAAAATGGCTTCCATTGCAACCAGGTCAATCAGGCCGGTAAATAACTCTCCAGCACCGATCGGCAAAACCACCGGGACAGGATTCGCATCGAGACGCTCGCGAAGCATACCCAGTACATTATAAAAATCAGCCCCCGTACGGTCCATTTTATTTACGAACGCTATACGGGGGACTTTATATTTGTCAGCCTGTCGCCAGACCGTTTCAGACTGCGGTTCTACACCGCCGACGGCGCAGAATAAAGCAATCGCTCCGTCCAATACACGGAGCGATCTCTCCACCTCGATCGTGAAATCCACATGTCCCGGGGTATCGATGATATTGATTCGATTCCCCTTCCAGAAGGTGGTTGTTGCCGCTGATGTAATGGTAATTCCGCGCTCTTTTTCCTGCTCCATCCAGTCCATGGTAGCAGCGCCGTCATGAACTTCTCCCAGACGGTGGGTTCGGCCGGTATAATACAGCACGCGCTCGGTCAAGGTAGTCTTGCCGGCATCGATATGCGCCATGATACCAATGTTGCGTACGTGTTTGAGGGGAATTACCTGCATTGTGTTTATCTAAAATGTGCAAATGCCTTATTGGCCTCAGCCATTCGATGAGTATCTTCACGCTTCTTTACAGCACCGCCTTCATTATTGGCAGCTGCAATAAATTCAGCCGACAAACGTTCAGCCATCGTCTGTCCGCGGCGCGAAGTTGCATAAGATATCAGCCAGCGCATTGCCAGTGCCATTCTGCGGTTTTGCGGCACTTCCGTTGGAACCTGGTAGGTCGCACCACCAATCCTCTTGGATTTAACCTCCAGCATCGGTGCAACATTGCTGAGCGCTTTCTTGAAAATATCCAGCCCTTCAGACTTGGTGCGCTGCTTAATGATTTCCAGCGAATGATAAAAAATCCTTTCAGCCACGCTTTTCTTTCCGCGCTGCATAAGGTTATTTATAAATTTGGCAACCTGCAGGTCGCCATACACCGGATCGGGTAAAATTTCTCTTTTTTCAGGTCTTCTTCTACGCATAGTAAATCATTCTACTTAGGTTTTTTAACGCCGTAGCGGGACCGACTGGTCCTCCGCCCATCCACACCGGCCGGGTCAAGAACGCCGCGAATAATGTGATAACGCACACCGGGCAGATCCTTTACACGCCCACCCTCAATAAGCACAATGGAGTGTTCCTGCAGATTATGACCTTCGCCTGGAATGTATGCAGTCACTTCCTGACCTGTTGACAGCCGGACACGCGCGACCTTTCGCAGCGCAGAATTCGGCTTCTTGGGTGTCGTTGTATACACACGCGTACAAACCCCTCGTTTCTGCGGACAACCTTTTAACGCAGGAACTTTGTTTTTACGCTTTTGCGCTTTACGACCTTTTCTAACTAATTGATTTATCGTCGGCATCTCATCTCCGAAAAAGCCTATTAACTTAAGGCTATTTACTCGTTTCAAACAATGAAATTAGTTGTACTGCTCAACATTTTCCTGAGCCTCTTCACCTGGTTCAGGCGCTGTTTCCTGAACCTCCAGCGTATTCCGAACCTGCATTTCACGGTTCTTTTCAGCACCTGTTCCGGCAGGTATCAGGCGGCCGATTATCACATTCTCTTTGAGTCCGCGCAGATAATCCGTTTTTCCCTCAACAGCCGCATCCGTAAGTACACGGGTGGTTTCCTGGAAGGATGCTGCGGATATGAAACTCTCCGTGTTTAACGCTGCTCGTGTAATACCCAGCAGCAGCGGCTTGTATGTGGCAGGCTGAGCGCGGGATGTCTTGATCTGCTTTTTGCCTGCCTCCTTCAGCTCTTTGTTGATATCGCGCACGTTGGAGTGCAGCACCACGTCACCGTTCAGATAGTCCGAGTCTCCAGCATCAGTGATGACCACCTTTTTTGACATTTCACGATTGGTGTGCTGGACTGCAAACTTGCTGATGCGGTCACCCATCAGAAAATCAGTATCACCCGGATCTTCCACTTCGACCTTTTTCATCATCTGCCGCACAATGACTTCGATATGCTTATCGTTTATAGTAACACCCTGAAGACGATACACCTCCTGGATGGCGTCCACCAGATATTCCTGAACCCTTGCAGCACCACGGATGGCAAGAATGTCCTGCGGTGACACAGCACCTTCACAAAGACGGTCACCTGCAAAAATAAAGTCTCCGTCGTGAACGATTACATGCTTACCATAGGGGATCTTGTATACTTTTTCCTCTTCTTTTCCTGCAACATGTATTTCTCGTATACCGCGGCGTATCCGTCCGTATTTCACCTTGCCGTCGATCTCCGTCACCACTGCCGGTTCAGAAGGCTGACGCGCTTCAAACAGTTCGGCAATCCGAGGAAGACCACCCGTAATATCGCGCGTTTTACCGGTTTCCCTCGGTATTTTTACCAGAATCTCACCTGCTTTAACCTTTTCACCATCGC
Organism: uncultured bacterium; assembly: GCA_964527215.1. Taxonomy (GTDB): domain Bacteria; phylum Fidelibacterota; class Marinisomatia; order SCGC-AAA003-L08; family JACNLC01; genus CAZGNZ01. The sequence goes on from CAZGNZ010000006.1 coordinate 40,840, forward strand.
GCCTTACAACCGTGGCTTTGACCGGAAGAATGCTGGCACCGCCTGAAATCACCGTTCCGTCATCATCCACCATTTCAATATGCGGATTAAGATTCCGGTTTTTCGATTCGGTGATAACCACCATCTTTTTCCCGCCTTCAACAGCTTCTTCAACGTATGTCTCGTTCTCGATCATATCCTTGAACTGAACGGTCCCGCTCTCCCTGGCAAGAATGACATCGGTATAGGGGTCCCATTTAAAGAGGACAGTGCCGGTCTTGACTTGTTCTTCATCTTTCACAAGCACTTTGGCTCCGTATGGCACGGTATAATTACTGACGATACGGCCATCTTCGCCAATCAGATCAACAGCGCCGTTACGAACGATGCAGACATTTTCCTCTTCCCCGGTCTCTTCGTCCTGAACAGGTACAATCCGGAGCAGCTCATTGTATTTTATCTGGCCATCCTTACGGGCAGACACTTCCGACTGCTCAACAATTCTGGCAGCGGTTCCGCCAATATGAAATGTTCTCAATGTCAGCTGTGTACCCGGTTCACCGATTGACTGAGCTGCCATGATTCCAACAACATCGCCGATCAAGGCCGGTCGGTTTACAGCCAGATTCAGACCATAGCACTGGGCACATATTCCGCTTTCCGCTTCACAAGTAAGAATGGAGCGTACGCGGACCTGGTATACATTGCTTTTCTCAATTTTGTCAATGACTCCCTGGTCAATCAAAGTACCGGCACTGGCAATTTCGGTGCCGTCTACCGGATCAATGATCGGTTCAAGCGCGGTTCGGCCATAGATTCGGTCAATCAGAGGTTCAATCACCTCTTCGCCCTCTTTCAGATCCTCCATTACCACACCCTGGATTGTCCCGCAGTCATCATACACAATTGACACATCCTGCGCAACATCCACCAGACGCCGGGTCAGATAACCTGCGTCCGCTGTTTTCAAAGCCGTATCCGCCAGACCTTTCCGTGCACCGTGAGTGGAAATAAAATACTCAAAGACGTTCAGACCTTCTTTGAAGTTGGATTTGATGGGATTCTCAATAATTTCGCCTGCAGAGCCCGTCATGCTTTTTTTCGGTTTTGCCATCAGTCCGCGCATACCGGCAAGCTGCTTGATCTGGTCCTGGCTTCCGCGGGCTCCGGAATCCGCCATCATAAACAGCGGGTTAAAACCCTGTCGGTCAATTTCCAACCCCTGGAACATTTCAAATGCAACCTGCTGGGTCGTATGGGTCCAAATATCGATAATTTTGTTGTAGCGCTCGCCTTCCGTGAGAATCTGCCGGTCAAACTTACTCTGGATGTCATCCACTTCTTTTTCCGCCATATTCAAAATCATTTCCTTCCGTTTCGGAATATGAATGTCTGATATGGCGATGGATGTCCCGCTGCGGTACGCATAGTGGAATCCAATATTTTTCAGATTATCGAGAAACTGCACTGTCTGGAAATTTCCTGTTTCCTTGTAGCAGATACCGACAATTTTCTCCAACAGTTTCTTTGAGATGGTAATATTGAAATAATCCACACCTTTAGGAAGGATGCTGTTGAACAGTACCCGGCCGACAGTGGTCTTTTCTATCCAGTCTTCTCCGTTCCAGAAATCAACAATGGCGTGCACATCTATTTCGTCGTTGGCCAATGCCAGTCGGGCTTCATTAAATGACGAAATCTTTGCACCTTCACCCTTCGCCCCTGTTTTTGGCCGGGTCAGGTAATAAACACCCAATACCATATCCTGTGACGGTATTGCAATAGGCTTTCCGTTTGCAGGATGCAGAATGTTGTGGCTGGACAGCATCAGCAGCCAGGCTTCCATTCTTGCCTCTGCAGACAATGGTACGTGAACCGCCATCTGGTCGCCGTCGAAGTCAGCGTTAAATGCCGCACAAACCAGAGGATGGAGCCTGATCGCCCGTCCATCCACTAGAACTGGCTGAAATGCCTGGATACCTAATCGGTGCAGGGTAGGAGCTCGGTTCAGCAGGACGGGGTGATCGCGAACCACATATTCAAGTACCTTGAAAACTTCGGGGGCTTTGCGTTCAACCATCATTTTCGCTGAACGGGGTGTTCGCGTATATCCGCGCTCAATCAACTGGCGGATCACCATCGGCTTGAAAAGCTCTGTGGCCATTTCTTTGGGCAGACCGCATTCGTGCAGTTTCAGCTCCGGTCCAACCACAATAACCGAACGACCGGAATAATCCACCCGCTTACCAAGCAGGTTCTGACGGAAACGACCGGTTTTTCCTTTCAGAGAATCACTAAGGGATTTCAGCGGACGGCGGGTTCCGCTTCGAACAGCTGACTGCAGCCTGCTGTTGTCAAGCAGAGCGTCAACTGCTTCCTGCAGCATCCTTTTTTCATTCCTCAGAATGACGTCAGGCGCTTTGATCTCGATCAGCTGCTTCAGCCGGTTGTTCCGGATTATGACCCGGCGATAAAGATCATTCAGGTCTGATGCGGCAAAACGGCCTCCATCGAGCGGCACCAACGGCCGAAGCTCAGGAGGGATCACGGGAAGAATACTGATGACCATCCAGTCAGGCTTATTCAGTGTTTTCTTTTCGATACGCGGATCAAACTGCTTCAGTACCCGCAGACGCTTAAGCGCGTTTTCCCGCTTCTGTGCAGAAACGTTTTTACCCCGGACCAGCTCGGTCAGTTCCTCAATGGTTTTTACCACATCCAGATCTGAAAGCAATTGACGGATGGCTTCACCGCCCATCAAAGCTTCAAAATAACGGTCATCATCAATGTCATCCTCAGTTACGGCATCAATACCATACTGGTCATCCAGATCAAGATATTCGTCTTCATCAATCAATTCACCGTATTTTCTTCCGGAAACACCCGGATTGGTGATGACATACTTTTCATAGTAGGTAATGGATTCGAGCTGTTTGGTTGTATAACCGAGGAGATAGCTGATTTTACTTGGAATAGAACGCAGATACCAGATATGCACAACCGGAACCGCCAGGGTGATGTGCCCCATGCGTTCCCGTCGAACCGTCTTACGGGTGACTTCAACTCCGCAGCGGTCACAGATAATGCCCCGGTACCGAATCCTTTTATATTTCCCGCAGTGACATTCCCAGTCTTTTACGGGTCCAAAAATCTTTTCACAAAACAATCCATCCTTTTCCGGCTTGTACGAACGGTAGTTGATTGTTTCTGGCTTTAAAACTTCGCCGAAAGATTTTTCAAGTATCAGCTCAGGTGATGCAAGTCCCAGCGTGATGGTTTTAAACAGGCTTGTATTACGCGAAGAAATATTTGTAAACGCCACGGTTTTCCTCCGGAATTTAATTAGTCGAGGATTACGTTAAGACCCAGGCCTTCCAGTTCTTTCACCAGAACATTGAAGGATTCAGGGATGCTCGCTGAAGGCGGATTTGACCCACGCACCAGGGAATTATATAGTTTATTCCTCCCGTCAACATCATCTGATTTGACAGTCAGAATTTCCTGGAGAGTATAGGCTGCACCATAGGCCTCAAGAGCCCAGACTTCCATCTCACCAAAGCGCTGTCCGCCGGACTGTGCTTTACCGCCCAGCGGCTGTTGAGTGATCAAAGAATACGGGCCTGTTGACCGGGCATGCATTTTATCGTCTACCTGATGAGACAGTTTTAGCATATAGATTGTGCCAACTGCCACCTTGTCATCTATCATGTCACCCGTACGGCCGTCGTAAAGATTCACTTTCCCTTCGACTGGCAGATCCGCTTTTATCAACTCATCCTCAACATCCTTGCGAGTGGCACCGTCAAAAACCGGAGTGGCATACATCAATCCAAGTTTTTCTCCGGCCCAGCCAAGCATGGTTTCATACAGCTGACCAAGATTCATTCGGCTCGGCACACCCAACGGATTCAAAATTATATCTACCGTGGTGCCATCTTCCATAAACGGCATATCTTCTTCGGGTACAATAATGGAAATGATACCCTTGTTACCGTGACGTCCAGCCATTTTGTCACCAATGGATATCTTTCGTTTCTTCGCAATATATACTTTCGCCAGTTTCATCACACCCTGCTGAAGATCATCGCCAACTTTCAGTTTATAGACTTCTTTTTCAAGGCGTTCTTCCAACTGGCGCAGGTTGCGCTGGTAGTTTTCCCAGATTTTCAGAATGTTATTCCATACAAGCGGATCTTCAACCCATGGAGATTTCAGGGATACACGGTCCAGATCAAGATCTTCCACTCTTTCCCGCGTCAGCAGTGTCTTGGCCTTGATCAGGGTTTTATTATCAACCGCGGACCGGATACCGCCGGAAGTCTGACTCTCAAGCTGAGCATAAAGCAGTTCGTTTCTTTTCTCCATCAGCTTCACCCGATCTTTTCGGGCGGTTCGCTGGAGGTCGCGTATCTGTGCTTTTTCCTCAGCGCGGATAGCCATGCTTTTTCTCTCGAAAAGCTGTGTTTCAACCACTACGCCGTACACACCGGCATCGCAGCGCTTGGAAGCATCTTTTACATCCCCGGCCTTCTCACCGAAAATGGCCCGCAGCAGCTTTTCTTCCGGCGTCGGATCTGTTTCACCTTTCGGGGTTACTTTCCCAACAAGTATGTCCCCGGGACCGACTTCTGCGCCCACGCGGATAATACCCAGTTCATCCAGATTACGGGTTGCCTCTTCACCCACATTCGGTATCTCATTGGTCAGCTCTTCTTCGCCCCGTTTCGTATCCCGAATTTCCACTTCGAATTCCTTCATATGGATGGAAGTGAAAATATCTTCCTGGACCAGGCGTTCGTTAATAATAATGGCATCTTCGAAATTGTAGCCTCGCCAAGGCATGAACGCGACTCGCAGATTGCGTCCAAGTGCCAGCTCACCACGGTCAGTGGAAGCACCGTCGGCAATCACCTGTCCGGCTTTCACCTCTTCACCGGGCACACAGAGCGGTTTCTGGTTTACACAGGTATTCTGATTGGTCCTGAGGAATTTTTTCAGTTTATACGTTTTCAAATTTTCATCATGCACCAGTGTCACATTGTCGGGCTGGTTTTTGGATCGGATGATTATCTCATCTGCTTCGACTTCCTCAACGACACCGTCTTCTGTGGATATGATTGCAGCCCTTGAGTCACGTGCCACAAGAGGTTCCATACCGGTTCCGACAATCGGGGCTTCCGGCTGAAGCAGCGGCACTGCCTGACGCATCATGTTCGAGCCCATAAGGGCACGGTTTGCATCATCGTGATCAAGAAATGGAATTAAAGCTGCAGACACACTGACCGTCTGGCTGGCTGCGACATCCATATATTCGATGAAATCGGGGGATATGACCGGGAAATCGTCCCCTTTTCGAGCCCGGATCACTTCATCCGTAAACCGGCCTTCTTCGACTTTTTCAGTTGCCATTGCGATGAACACACGATCTTCATCATCTGCCGACAGAAACTCAACGTTATCGGTCACTTTCCGCCCTTCATCGGTCTTGATCACCTTTCGGTACGGAGACTCGATGAACCCCAGATTATTAATAATGCCATGGGTAGCCAATGAGCTGATCAGCCCAATATTCGGACCTTCCGGAGTTTCGATCGGACACAAACGCCCGTAATGGGTATGATGGACGTCACGCACTTCAAACCCGGCTCTTTCGCGGGTTAAACCACCCGGTCCCAGAGACGACATTCGCCGTTTGTGGGTCACCTCGGACAGAGGATTGGTTTGATCCATGAACTGAGACAGCTGGCTCGTACCAAAGAAAGTGTTAAGGACGGATGTGACTATTTTAGAGTTCACCAGATCCTGCGGTGTCAGGCTTTCCGCTTCTCTCTGGTTCATCCGCTCCCGAATGGTTCGCTGCATCCGGCTGAGTGCGATATTAAACTGATTTGCCAGCTGCTCACCAACGGTACGAACACGGCGGTTCCCCAAATGGTCGATATCATCTGCGCCCCGCTCTCCTTTCCGCATGGAGATAAGATACTTGAACACAGAAATGAAATCATCCCGGGTCAGCACCGGCTCATCTACCGGTTTATTGAGAGCGAACTTCTTGTTGATACGATATCTGCCAACCTGCCCAAGATCGTATTTTTTGGTTGAGAAAAACATCTTCTCAATGAATTTCTGGGCAATTTCCAAAGTTGGTGCTTCACCAGTCCTGAGATGCTGATAAAGGAGCATGAGAGCATCCTCGGAGTTACCGGTAGGATCCTTCTCCATTGTATTCAGCATCATTTCGGTGGCCAGATCATCGTCTACAGCCGGAACTTTTATGGATTTAATACCGGCATTGATCAAAGACTGCAGAACATCTTTTGTTACCGTGGTTTTTACTTCAGCGATGACTTCACCAGTTTCGGTGTTGGCAATATCTTCAAGCAGGCGTTTTCCCAGTACTTTATTCGCTGAACTGATGGGGATTTCCTTGGTAAGACCGAATGCCTCGAAAATATCTAGGTCCGTACTGAAGCCGATCGCACGCAGAAGCAGGGTTGCCGGAAATTTCCGGCGCCGGTCGATAATGGCATAAATGCAATCGTAGATATCAGTCGTGAAATCCACCCATGATCCACGAAACGGGATAATCCGTGCCTGGTAAATTTTTGTTCCGTTGGGGTGAATCGTCTGGTCAAAGAAAACACCGGGCGACCGTTGGAGCTGACTGACAATGATCCGCTCGGCACCATTGATGATAAAGGTGCCGCTGCCAGTCATATACGGAATGTTTCCAAAAAATACGTCCTGTTCGATACTTTGAACATATTTCGAGCGGTCGTCTTCATCGGTGATATGCAGAACAAAGCGAACTTTCAGCGGGACTGAATAAGTAATTCGCCGTTCAAGACACTCTTTTACCGTATATTTTGGCAGGCCCAAGTAGTAGTATTTGTATTCAAGAACATAATTCTTGTGAGCATCCTCAACAGGAAACATGCTTTTGAATACAGCCTCCAGCCCTTTACTTTTCCGCTTTTCAACCAGGACATTTTCCTGGAGGAATTCTTCATAAGATTCCAACTGAATAGCCAGTAGATCCGGTATCTCAGATACCGAATCTACTCTGGCGAAACTATGCCGTTTCACAAAACGGTCGGATTTCACAGCCAAAGTGAAGCCCTCCTAAGGGTTTTATGACAGGTAAGAAGGTGTTTATATGGTGCGGTAGTATATGCGGGATGGCGCAAAACTATTTGAGTGATACAGTTGCCCCGGCTTCTTCCAGTTTTGCTTTGATTTGCTCAGCCTCGTCTTTTGAAACCTGCTCTTTAACAGGTGAAGGTACACCGTCAACCAGAGCTTTGGCTTCTTTCAGTCCCAGCGAAGTAATTTCACGTACAACCTTGATCACGTTGATCTTCTTTTCACCGAATGTATCAAGGATCACATCAAATTCAGTTTGTTCTTCAACGGGTGCAGCGTCAGCAGCCGGACCAGCAGCAGCAACAGCGACAGGAGCTGCGGCAGTAACACCAAACTTATCTTCAATATCAGTTATTAACTGAGAAATATCAAGCATATTTGCCTGTTCAAGATATGCTAATACATCCTCACGAGTAATCTCGGCCATTCTAAATATCTCCTGAACTTAATTATTAAGCTTTGTTTTCTTTTAAACTTTCAAGGGTTCCGACCAGCTTGGTCATTGCGCCATTCAGTGTGGCAACCAGGGTGCTCATCGGATGATTCAAGCAGCCAAGGAACTTGGCAATTAATTCCTGACGGGTAGGCAGACTGGCCAACTCATCAAAACGATCGGCCTCAAAGCGCTGCCCTTCGATCAGAGCTCCAATGACTTTTAATTCACCAAATTCTTTGTTAAAAGTTTTTATAATTCTTGCCGGAGCACCGGGATCTTCCTTTGAGTAAGCAATCCCGATTTGACCGGTAAAGAAATCATCAATGTCTACAAAATTGGCATTTCTAGCCGCGATTCGAGTGAGGGTATTTTTTGTAACCCGATAGTTGATTCCTTCGTTGCGGAACAAGGTTCTCAACTGATCTGCCTGAGACACAGTTGTTCCCTTGTAGTCTACAAAATAAACCGCACTGTTTTCCTTAAACTGTGCTTCCAAATCTTCAATAATCTGAGCTTTCAGAGGTGTTGGCATGACAATTACCTATGCTGAGATGGTTGCTTTATCGATTTTGATTCCGGGGCCCATTGTTGATGAAAGAGTAATCTTCTTGATATAGGTACCTTTTGCTGCTGAAGGCTTGGCCCGAACCAGGGCATCCATCAGTGCCCGTGCATTTTCCAGCAGCTGCAGGGCTTCAAACTGAACCTTGCCGATAGACGCATGAATGATCCCATTTTTATCAACACGATATTCAATTTTACCGGCTTTAACCTCTTTTACCGCTTTGGCAACATCCATGGTAACTGTTCCGGACTTTGGATTCGGCATCAATCCGCGAGGCCCCAGTATTCGACCCAGTTTACCCACATGAGCCATCATATCAGGTGTGGCAATTACAACATCAATACCTGTCCAGCCGCCCTGAATTTTCTCCACATATTCATCAGAACCCGCGAAATCCGCTCCAGCCTCTATGGCTTCATCAACTTTATCACCTTTTGCCATCACCAGAACTTTCACTTCCTTTCCGGTTCCGTTCGGAAGCGACACTGTTCCGCGTACAATCTGATCCGCATGCCGGGGGTCCACCCCCAGATTTACTGAGAGATCAACAGATTCATTGAACTTGACAGTGGAGACATCTTTCACCAGCTTTACAGCTTCAGCCAGGTCATATTCTTTTAACCGGTCAACTTTCGAAAGACTTTCTCTGTAATTTTTACCGCGCATAACAATCAACCCTCAATTAATATACCCATGCTGCGGGCAGTACCCTCAACCATGGAAATGGCAGATTCAATAGAAAATGCGTTCAAATCCGGCATCTTCAGCTCTGCAATCTGTGTAACCTGAGCCGCGGTCACACTACCGACTTTTTCGCGGTTCGGCTCTCCAGAGCCTTTTTTAAGCTTTGATGCCTCAAGCAGCAGAAACGACACTGGAGGTGTTTTGGTGATAAATGTAAATGAACGATCAGCGTAAACGGTGATCTCCACGGGAATCAATTTTCCCATGTGTTCCTGCGTTTTAGCGTTAAATGCTTTGCAGAATTCCATGATATTTACACCATGCTGGCCCAGTGCAGGACCAACCGGCGGAGCTGGATTTGCCTTGCCAGCCGGAATTTGCAACTTAATAAAACCAATAACTTTCTTTGCCATAGCAGACCTATTTCTCTATTTCTACCTGATAGAAATCCAACTCAACCGGTGTCGGGCGCCCAAAAATAGATACCGTCACCTTAACCTTGTGCTTGTCTTCATTCACTTCTTCCACAAATCCGTTAAAATCAATAAACGGACCATCAATCACTTTCACCGGATCCCCTACTCTGAACGGAGTTGCAAGCACCTCGCGCCCTTCTTTTTCGCGCACCTCACCAAATATACGTTTGATTTCATCATCGCGGAGGGGTACAGGTTCTTTTTTGGATCCAATAAAACTAATGACATTCGGGGTGTTTTCAACAATATAGCGGGATTCCTTGGTCATTTCCATCTCAATCAGAATATAGCCTGGGAAAAATACCTTTTCGCGTATACGTTTCTTGTTGTTGCGTACATCAACTACTTTTTCAGACGGAATAAAAATCTCACCAATTAATTCAGTAATTCCGCCTTCTTCAGCTTCCTGACGCAGAAAGGCTTCGGCTTTTTTTTCCTTACCGGAAATTACCCTGAGAGAATACCACTTCATAATTTTGTCGGGCTATTTACCACCCAGCAGACGAGCCATCACCTCGGTGATTGACCAATCCAAAACAAACAGGAATATTGACATGATGACGGCGAATACACCCACGATGATTGAGGAAGACACCAGCTCGTCCTTGTTAAGCCAAGTCACCTTCTTCATTTCCAGGACAACGCCATCCAGATACTTCTTGATTTTCCCGAACATAAGCTCTTACTTTTTTAGATATGTCGTGACCAAAATTTCGCAGGTGAGGAAGGACTCGAACCCTCAACTCCTGGCTTTGGAGGCCAGTGCTCTACCAATTGAACTACTCACCTAACCTAGCAGATAATTGCTATTTTGATTCTTTATGCGCCGTGTGCTTATTGCACCAGCGACAGTATTTTGTATACTCAACACGACCGGAATGCAATCGTTTATTTTTTGTGGTTGAGTAGTTTTTCCGCTTGCAGACCTGACAGGCAAGCTGAATGATATCGCGCTTACTATTTCCACCCACCGATCTGTTCCCTATTCAATGATTTCGGTCACAACACCGGCGCCAACTGTGTGGCCGCCTTCGCGGATGGCAAAACGAAGTTCTTTATCCATTGCGATCGGTGTGATCAGATTTATCTCAAGATTCACATTGTCACCAGGCATCACCATTTCCACTCCCTCAGGAAGGTAGGCTTCACCGGTCACATCTGTCGTACGGAAGTAAAACTGAGGACGATAGCCGCTGAAGAATGGGGTATGACGTCCACCCTCTTCTTTCTTCAAAACATAAACCTTGGCCTTGAACTTGGTATGGGGTGTTATGGAACCGGGATGAGCCACAACCATGCCGCGGGCAACATCCTTCTTCTCTACACCGCGAACCAGAAGACCGGCATTGTCACCGGCCTGACCTTCATCCAGTATCTTGCGGAACATCTCAACACCCGTGCATACTGTCTTGATTTCCTTGCCAAGACCCAGTATCTGGACATTCTCACCAACCTTTACCACACCGCTTTCAATACGGCCGGTCACCACTGTTCCACGACCCGTGATTGAAAATACATCCTCAATGGGCATCAGGAAGGGCTTGTCAACATCGCGCTCAGGCTCAGGGATAAAACTGTCAACCGCTTCCATCAGCTCAATGATGCTCGCGTTGTCAGGATGAGACGGATCACCATCCGTATTAAGCGCATTCAGCGCAGATCCGGCGATAATCGGTGTATCATCTCCCGGAAATTCATAGCTGTCCAGCAGCTCGCGCAGTTCCATCTCTACCAGCTCCAGAAGCTCAGGATCATCCACCTGGTCTACCTTATTCAGATATACCACGATCGCAGGCACATTCACCTGACGTGCCAGCAGTAAATGCTCCCGCGTCTGCTGCATCGGGCCGTCCGTTGCGGCCACTACCAGAATTGCTCCGTCCATCTGGGCTGCACCCGTAATCATATTTTTGATATAGTCAGCGTGACCCGGACAGTCCACATGAGCATAATGACGGTTTTCAGTTTCATATTCCACATGTGCTGTATTAATGGTGATACCGCGTTCGCGTTCTTCCGGTGCGTTGTCAATCTCGTCAAATTCTGCGAATTTTGCCAGACCCTTCTGCTGCAGACACTTGGTGATCGCAGCCGTCAATGTCGTCTTACCATGGTCTACGTGACCAATCGTGCCGATATTGACGTGGGGTTTTGTCCGTTCAAATTTTTCCTTCGCCATTTTAAAAAGACCTCCTTAATGGAACTTACAATTTTATCTAACTCGCATTCGGAGAGCCTACAACCAGACTTGAACTGGTGACCTCTTCCTTACCAAGGAAGTGCTCTACCTCCTGAGCTATGTAGGCAGCGAGCGGGAGACGAGACTCGAACCCGCGACCCTCAGCTTGGAAGGCTGATGCTCTACCAACTGAGCTACTCCCGCAAAGAAACGTGGGCCGGGATGGATTTGAACCACCGTAGGCATTCCGCCGGCAGATTTACAGTCTGCTGCCATTGACCACTCGGCCACCGACCCGAAACTTGTTATGAAAAAAAACAAAAAAAATAAACGAGCCATTGGAGGGATTCGAACCCCCGACCCGCTGATTACAAATCAGCCGCTCTGGCCAACTGAGCTACAATGGCAGGTCAAAAATTGCAAAAGTTCAGATTTGCAAAGCCCAACATATTATAACAATTTTCAATTACAAAACAAGAAACGAATCAAATTATTTTGGAAATATTTACCTGATGCAAAAGTGAATTCTGAAGCTGCGGTGATTTCATTTCTATTGAACAAAACTTGTATATCCTGAATTGAAAAGGAGTTGGCAGACATTCCAAAGGCCAGCCGAACGAGAAAGCGCCTGGTTTTCCAGGCGCTTGCGTATAGATTCAGTTTTGAGGGTCGCCATTCGAAATTCAGGGATTACGGCAAAAAACCGACGAACTGCATAATCAGGTTTTACGCTTCCAGATAGTCCCCTCCGGCGTATCTTCCAGTATGATATTTCTGGAATCCAGTTCATCCCGGATTTCATCAGCCCGAGCCCAGTTTTTGGATTTGCGTGCTTCAATTCGTTCCTGTATGAGCTTATCAATATCATCACTGATATCAGCTGATTCCCGAGGTTCAATCACTGCCAGAATGCTGTCCAGTTTGTCCAGCGTTTCCGCAGCATCTGCAGCACCAGCGGCAGAAATCCGGTTTTCATCGAGAAGACTGAACATCTCGTTCACCCACGTAAACATGATTCCCATAGCACCGGAGATATTCAAGTCCTCCCCAAGTGCAGCCAGGAATTCCTGCCAGACCCTGGCATTCCGTTTCGCGATTTCTTCTCCTGTATCAGAAGTTACCTGTGAAAGACGCCGCTTCAACTCCCTGAGACGGTTAATGCATTTCTGTGCATCCCGGACCTTGTCCAGTGTAAAATTGAGTTTCTGCCGGTAATGCGTGGACAGCAGCGACCAGCGCAGGGCTTCTGGGCTGAGTTCCCGATCAAGAAGTTCCCGCAAGGTGTAGAAATTACCAGCGGATTTACTCATCTTCTGTCCATCAACCAGCAAATGCTCGTTGTGAAGCCAGTAGTTCACAAATTTCTCTCCGGTCGCGCAGGTACTTTGGGCAATTTCATTTTCGTGGTGCGGGAAAATATTGTCTACTCCGCCGCAGTGAATGTCAAAATGATTTCCCAGGTAATGCATTGACATGACAGAGCATTCAATATGCCAGCCGGGCCGCCCCCTTCCCCATGGTGAGTCCCAGTGAACGTCTCCTTCGGATTTTTTTGCACCTTTCCACAACGCAAAATCCCTGACTTCCTCCTTCTCATACTCATCATTCAGAACTCGCTCACCCACGCGCAGTTCTTCGGGATTCAGATTGGCCAGCCGCCCGTAATCCTTGAATGCAGATACTTTGAAAAATACCGAACCGTCATCGCTTTCGTATGCAAACCCGCGATCGATCAGCTTCTTTATTAAATTAATCATCTGCTCGATAAACTCTGTTGCTCTGGGATAATGATGGGCTGGCAGAATTCCCAGTGTCTTGACGTCTTCATGGAATTCATGAATATAGTGGTCCGTAAACGCTTTCAAGCTGAGTCCTTTTTCACCGGCGCGAAGGATGGTCTTGTCATCAATATCTGTAATATTCATGACATGTGTGACCGCATAGCCGGATGCTTCAATTACCCGCCGCAGCAGGTCTTCAAACATATATGCCCGAAAGTTTCCGATATGAGCATAGTCATATACGGTTGGGCCGCAGGTGTACATTGACACCTTGCCGGGTGACATTGCTGAAAATTCCTCTTCCCTGCGATTCAGTGTATTGTAAAAAATCATTGTTCAGTCCTTGCTATTTTCAAAATGGAGTCAATTAACTCCGAATAATTTATCCCTTCTGCAGCGGCGGCTTTTGGCAGCAGACTGGTTCCCGTCATCCCGGGCAGTGTATTTGCTTCCAGAAAATAGTATCTTCCACCGCTGTCCAGTCTGAAATCAATTCTTGAATAATGACGACATCGCAGTGATTTATGAATCCGGACCGCTGCTTCCTGAATCTGCTGGGTAAGATGCGGTTCCAGCTGTGCGGGACAGATATATTCACTCATTCCGGGTGTATATTTGCAGTCAAAGTCGTAGTGATCATGCTTGGGCTGAATTTCAACAATCGGCAATGCCCTGTTCCCAAGTATTCCAACTGTCAGTTCCCTGCCGGCAATGTATTGTTCCACCAGGATAGGCCCAGGATACCGGTCTGCCAGCTCCAGGGCTTCCGTCAACCGGTTCTCATGTTCCACAATCGTCAGTCCTACAGTTGAACCTTCCGCATTGGGTTTGACCACCACCGGACCTGAAAAATACCGCATCAGTTCAGCCGGTGGTTTTTCTTTCGGATTATTCAGGGTCACCCAGTCCGGTGTATTTTCGCCAAGTTTTCGAACCAGATCTTTGGATCCGGCTTTATCCATGGCCAGCAGAGAGCTTTCGGGACCGGATCCAGTGTAGCGAATCTGATGTTGATCCAGGATTTTCTGAACTGTCCCGTTTTCTCCGTCTCCGCCATGCAGCCCAATAAAAACCATGTCGCATCCGCGCAGGACGGGAATCAGGTCTTCAGCCGATCCCTTATTCCAGTAAATTTTTTCAATATTGTGGCGACCTGAAACAGCTTCCGCCACGGCGTCTCCCGTCATCAGGGAAATTTCCCGTTCAGACGATAATCCGCCCAGGAGCAGCTTAACATTCATTATGACTTACCTGTTTTTCCGCCAGGTGCGATATCGCCCCGGCACTGAACTGGCTCTGAAAGAAATACCAGGATCCAAGCACGATGAAGAGCAGATAACTGTGAGCATGCAGAACCACTGCAAAATTAATGGCTTCCGCAGCGGTATAACCTCCTATCAGGGTCACCAGTATGTATTTTACAGCAGCATGATATGTCCCGATGGTGCCGGGTGCTGACGGAATGGCGTATGCCAGTGAGGACAATACGATAAGAAGCAGGCTCTGTGTCAAATCCAGATTCATATTCATCGCTTCTGAAATGATCAAAACATTCGCCCAGTAACAAATCCACAGCGCAAATGTGATGAAAATCGTCTGCCGTTTATACTTTCCGTTCAGGGCCGCAAAACTTGAAAAAAACTTCCGGGCAATGGCGATCAGTTTGTGGCTGCTGTCAGATTTGCTCAGTCGGACCAGGACCGCCGCCAGAATTATACATCCGACAACAATCACCAGAATACCGATGCGGAGTTTGGACTGGATATCCGGATTCAGCGGATACACCAGAATCAGCAGAACGGACAACGCCATGAGTCCGATGGTATCCAGAAGCCGCTCCAATACGATGGAGCCGAGTACTACGGTACCGGAAATTTTCTCCTGTTTGGTGACCAGGTAAGAACGAAGCAGTTCACCCATTCTCAGCGGAAGTATGCTGTTTCCCCAGTAACCGATAATTTCCGCCTTGAACAGCACACCGGAAGCAATCGTTTTTTCATGGGTCAGCAGATATTTCCACCGTACAGACCGAATCCAGGTGGCAAAAATCTGGTTCAGGACAGCAGCTCCAAACAGGAAATAGTTTACATGTGCCAGTGCAGAGGTGAACTCTGAAAAATTAAAATCATGAAAAGCCAGCCAGATTCCTCCTGCACTGAGAAGAAAACCGGCAATAACCTTTGGATTGAGAAACAATGACCAGAGTTTATTTTTTACGGCCATTACTCCGTTCTCAAATCGAAGAAAAATAACTGATCTGCTGGAATAAGAAACGAGTTTTTCGGGATATCTTCAGGGGGTATCTTAAAAACCCTGATGTCCTCAATCTTCCGGCTGGTCTGGGCATCAATGACGGTCATGGCTTCCAGTTCAAACTCGGGACTGAAAATCATCTGTAATTCCACAGCGGAATCGGGAAACCGAACGTGATATGCGGATTCTGAAATCGAATCTATCAGAAGTTCTTTCTTGATATGTTCCGCGTCAACCCAGTACAGCACGGTATTTTGAAACGATGTATCCGGATCCTGCCAGAAAAGCTGATTCGTTCGGGAGTCGAACGTCTGCCAGATACTGCCGTCTGATGCAATCGTTTTCGCTCCGAGTTCCAGTCTGAACTTCTCTCCAAAAATCAGAAGTGAGCCCCGGTCGCTGTTCCTGTCCAATTCTGAGTTACCTTCGGTTCTGAACTCAATCCTGACAGCCTGACTATCCAGGTCGGATAATTTTTCATCCACCCAGTTTTCAAAAGCATTTTGATCCGGTGGATTCCCAAATCCTGCTGAAGCTGCCAAACCGATTGCCAAAAGGAGTATTCTGTTCATTAATCCTGTACCAGTGTATCCAGATAAGTTTCGTCAACGAGTACTTCCCTGGCTTTGCTGCCGCTGTGACCGGCCACCACACCCAGCCGCTCCAGTGCGTCTATCAGCCGTCCGGCACGGCTGTAGCCAATTCGAAACCGTCGCTGCAGGAGTGATACAGAAGCCTGACCATACTGGATCACCAGTCGCGCTGCATCCATCAGCAGTTCATCCTGATCTTCATCCAGAATGAATTCATCTTCCATGCCGGTTTCACGAACATCCGGAAGCATGATTTCGTCAGGTTTTGGCTGCTTCTTGATATGTTCCATTACGGTCTCCAGCTCTTCCAGAGAAACATAGGCATTGTGGAGACGGATTGGCTCTGAAGCATCCGGAGGTACAAAAAGCATATCCCCCCGCCCCAGGAGTTTCTCGGCCCCCTGCATATCAATAATGGTGCGGGAGTCCACTTTCTGGGTGACCTGGAAGGCAATTCTGGCAGGGAAATTGGCCTTTATCAATCCGGTAATCACATCCACCGAAGGCCGCTGAGTGGCCACCACCAGATGAATCCCCACGGCTCTTGCCATTTGGGCCAGACGTGTTATGGGTTCTTCCACGTCCTTTCCTGCCGTAATCATCAAGTCTGCCAGCTCATCAATCACCACTACAATATAAGGGATGTTTTCATACTCCGGATTCCCGGCATACTTGCCGTGGTACTCTCCGATATTCCGGACGGTGTTATTGGCGAAAAGCGTATAGCGCCGTTCCATTTCCACAAGCGCTGAATTCAGTATGCTGACGGCGTTATCCGGCGTGGTCATGACATATTCATCCAGGGCAGGAGACGTCACCAGATGATATCCAACCAGAGCCTTGTATGAAAACAGTTCCAGTTTCTTTGGATCCACCATGATGAACTTCACTTCCTCCGGCTTTGCCTTATACAGAATGGACATGATCAGTGTGTTGATACAGACCGATTTACCCGATCCCGTTGCCCCGGCAATCAGCAGATGAGGCATTTTCGCCAGATCCGTCACAAAGGCATCCCCCGAGGTAGTTTTCCCGATGGCGATGGTCAGCTTTGATTTGCTTTCTATATATTTGTGAGAATTAACAATGGTTCGCAGATACACAATGGCGGGATTTGGATTCGGCAGCTCAATTCCAACAGTTTTTTTACCGGGAATGGGAGCGATCACCCGAATACGCTGTGCTTTCATGATTCGAGCCAGATCATCAGATAGATTGGTAAACTTGCTGACTCGAACACCTTCGTCCGGTTCAATTTCAAACAGCGTAATCACCGGGCCGGGAGAAATTCTTACCACATTGCCGATGACATTGAAGGTTTTAAGCGCATGTTCCAGCTGATCGGCCTTTTCCTTCAGTATATCATCTGAGACGGTATGCACTATTTCAGGGGGATTTTCAAGCAGTTCAATACTCGGCAGGCGGTATCTCCGGAATCCCCGGTGTCCCTCTGTTTTATCCAGATTCCCTTCCTCTACCTCATCCATATCCTCAATTTCAATCGTCTCATGCAAATCCGTTTCCGGGGGAGCGTCAGGGCCGGGTTCATCCAGTTCCTGCGTTTCCCGGCTCTCCTCCTGTTCCGATGCCGTCAAGACCGGTTTTGCATCCAGCTCAGCAGGACCCGTCTGTTCCGCTCCGGAACGCTGTGCAGGTTCATTATTGGATTCCGAGACGATTTCCAGCTTTTTATCATGCGTATCAGGTGTATCCGGTTCTGTTGACTCTCTTTTTTTCCTCTTCTTCCGCTCAGCCCTTTTTTCCTGGCGGATAACCCACCAATCACGGAACCGGTTAATCAGTTTTTCAAACGCAGTACAGAGATGATCATAAATGGACCACTTGAAATAGGTTGACAGAAGCAGAATGATAAATACCAGGCTGATGGACGTTAAACCGAAGAGTCCGGTGAACTCGTACAGAAATTGCCCGGTCGTTCCGCCCACAACACCTGCACCGGAAAACGAGTAGTATTCACTGGAGATAATAAACTGCGGAATACTGAACAATACACCGATCCAGTATCCAAATCCCAGCAGGTACAGGCAGTGACGCACCAGCGTACTGAGTTTTTTCCCTGCAAAAATCCAGTACCCCAGCAGCATCAATATCACTGGGAAAACGGATGCACCCCATCCTATTGTCATTTTGATCAGATAGTGGGATACATATACTCCGAAAATCCCCATGAAATTGCGTGTGGCAATGTCGGGTGCAAGGGTGGGTTCTTCAGCGGGATTGTATGAAACCAGGCTGAGCAGGGTCAGTACAGCCAGCAGAATCAGCAGAATACCGATAACTTCCCGGCGGTGTTTTGCCAGCATGACTGGTCTTTTTTTCTTTTTTTTTGCAGCCACTGTTTCCGGTTGTTACAGGTTATCGGATAGAGATTCAGTCCGAATGCCAATCAAAAAAATTATCTGATCAGATGATCAGTCCATGAGGGATGTATTTTTAACAAACGGCGGTTTGACAATCAGGGCTCCTACCGGTTTGTTCCGGATGATGATATCGATCTCCTGCCCTGATTTGTGCAGCCCCAGTTTGACAAATCCAATACCAATACCCTTGTCCAGAGACGGAGACTGGGTACCGCTGGTCACAAACCCCACCTGTTCTCCATTCACCTGGATTTCATAACCGTGGCGCGGAATTCCGCGGTCGGTCATTTCAAAGGTGATAAGACGACGGGCAGGTTTTTCTTTTTTCACATTGACAAGAATATCCTTGGCGATAAAGTCTTCTTTGTCCAATGCGGTAATCCAGCCCAGGCCGGCTTCTATGGGATTAGTGCTTTTGTCGATATCGTTGCCATACAGCGCATACTTCATTTCCATTCTCAGGATATCGCGGGAAGCCAGGCCGGCCGGCTTCACCTGTCCGGTTTCAGTAAGCGCGTCCCAGATGTCCTGTGCAGCTTCATGACTGCCGTATATCTCGAATCCCAGCTCTCCGGTATATCCGGTTCGGCTGAGCATAACGGGGTGACCGGCAATGACCGCATCTGCGCAGGAATAAAATTTCATGGTCAGGTCTGCATCCGTCAGCTTTGACAGAACTGAACGAGTCTTCGGACCCTGCACGGCAATCAGCGAATAATCTTCGGATTTATTCTGAAGGGTCAGCCCATCGGTTGCGTGATCTTTCAGCCATCTGAAATCCTTGTCGATGTTTGATGCGTTCACCACCATAAAGTAGCCGTCATCCCGACGGTACAGGATCAGGTCGTCAACAATTCCTCCGTCCGGGTAGCACATGGCTGAATACTGGGCGTCGTTCACTTCCAGCTTTGCAACGTCATTCACGGTCATTTTCTGCAGAAACGCCAATGCTTCCGGACCCTGTATGATGAACTCACCCATGTGAGAGACATCAAAAATCCCGACTGATTCCCGAACCGCTTTCTGTTCCGCCTTTATTCCATCGGCATAATTAATGGGCATATTATATCCGCAGAAAGGCACCATTTTGGCGCCTGCGGCAATATGTCTGTCAAACAATGATGTTTTTTTAATTTCAGTCATCTTAATTTTCCCAATGCTGTTTTAATTATCTGCTGCAGTTCCAAATCCGGTGTTTCCTTCACAACGGTCCGGACTGCATTCTGAGCTTCATTATTCCTGTACCCCAATGCCTTCAATGCATCTACCGCTTCCCTGGCTGCAGAATCGGTAATTGCCTGATCCTCAAGCGGGAGATCATTTTCGGACAATTTCACAAATTTATCTTTCAGTTCGACAATAATCCGTCGGGCGGTTTTGGGTCCGATGCCCGGCAGTGCTGTCAGCATCCCCACCTCACCAGCCACAATCCGGTTCCGGAATTCTTCGGGGGTCACTGCTGAGAGCAGCTGTATGGCGGTTTTTGGTCCGATACCGGAAACGCCAATCAGCAGCAGGAACATACTTCGTTCGCTGATCTGTTCAAACGCATATAATTCCTGACTGCTGTCCGTAACATGAAAATGAGTGTGCAGAAACACCGTTTGGCCCAATGCAGGAAGGGTATCAAACGTATTGGCCGTAATTCGGCAGAGGTATCCCAATCCGCCGACATCGATAATGATCTGATCCGGAAGCTTATGCTTCAGTATGCCGGTGATGGTTACGATCATATGTGTTACTGGAATTTCATTTAAACAGATTACAAATCTTCATACCGGAACTGCTGTTCATGGCACAGTGCAATTGCCAGTGCATCGGTGGCATCCGCCGGAATATTGTTCCCTGATATTTTTAATCGGCTGCACACCATGAACTGCACCTGGTCCTTATGCGCATTGCCGTTTCCGGTGAGAGACTGCTTCACTTTTCGGGGCGAATATTCCCGTATGGGGATATCCAGCTCCGCGCCCGCCAGCAGTACAGCCCCACGGGCCTGTCCAAGTCCCAGAAGCGACCGGACATTTTTTCCGTAAAAAACATCTTCCACTGCCAAAATAGATGGATTGCTCTGTCGGATGATATCCTTCACATCCTGATAAATGGATAACAGACGCAGCGGAAGTGAATCCTTTCGGTGTGGTTTTATAATTCCAAAATCAACCAGATCCACCTGATTGTTGCGAACCCGGACAACGCCAAATCCGGTTTGCGTTAATCCCGGATCAATGCCCAGTATTTTCATTTCCAGGTCTTGTTATTAAGGTGTGGGTGTTCATTTTTCTCCATCACCTGTTCGTATCATCTGACGAGAGAAATTCAGAAAGTTTGCACTGTCAGTCAGGAGACGAATTAAAAATCCCCCAACTGGCGAATTCAAGTCTCTTCGCAAGCCTTGAATAATCAACCAGCTCTGCCATCTCATTTCGAAGCATCATGAAATATCCGGCTAAACATCTGCCAGATCGGCCTCATCAAAGTCGACGTTGGAATAGACTTTTTGAATATCTTCATTATCTTCCAGAGCTTCCAGCAGCCGGATTACCTGAGCGGCCACATTTCCGTCCACCTTGACAGTATTGGTTGGATCCAGGTTCAGCTGACCGGATTCAATATCGTACCCAGCTTCTTCCAAACCCGTGCTGACCGCACCAAATTCTTCCGGTGCCGTTGTGATTTCGTACATTTCAGCATCGTCACTGCTGAAATCTTCAGCACCGAGATCCAATGCCAGTTCAAGCAGTTCTTCCTCGCCGGCATTGGCTTTTGCAATATTAATGGTGCCTTTTTTTTCGAACATCCAGTTCACGCAGCCCGCTTCTCCAAGGTTTCCGTTGTTTTTCGTCATAATATGCCGGATTTCCGGGATGGTGCGATTCTTATTGTCGGTCATCACTTCCATCATGATGGCGACACCGCCGGGACCATATCCTTCGTAAACAAAATCTTCGTATCGCTGTCCGGGCAGATCACCAGTTCCTTTTTTAATGGCCTTCTCGATATTGGCCGCCGGCATATTGGCCCCTTTTGCATTCTTTACGGCAAGCCGCAGAGCCGGGTTCATGGTGATATCTCCCCCTCCCATTCTGGCTGCGACGGTAATTTCCTTGGAAAGTCTCGTAAAGACCGCACCGCGTTTGGCATCCGTGGCGGCTTTTTTTCGTTTTATGGTGGCCCATTTACTGTGTCCAGACATGATTTCCCTTAATTTTATTCAAAATACAGATGTCAAATTTAGCAGTTTTCCATGTCTAATTCTAGTGGGTAAGTCAGTCGCGGCAAGCAGATACATTGCGGTCTGGGAATTGAATACACTGATTGGTTATTCAGATGGCGCTGACATTTGTCTGAGACTGTTTGATGCGTTTATGCACAACTTCGGTTGTTGACCGAATGAACACACTAACCCGAATATTTCATGAGAATATCTATGCGTGAAATGCTTCGCATTTTACGGACGATGACGGATCTGCTCAATTCTACAGCATCCGTCAGGGGACGGATTTTCAATTCTACTTGAAAAATGTTGTAAAAAATTGCTGAAATCTGACTGTCCACCACCAAAGGTGGTTGGCTTTAAGCCAGATTTCTGCCATACACCGCAATTTTTTATTACACATTTAACACCAGGCACAGCCCTTTAGCCATAACCACGCCCTGAGGACGTGGGTTGTTAAATACAACTCAACTTACTGTCCAGTACGATTTCACTCATTTTTCTTCATATGCCTTGCAGAGTGAGAACCCATGGGTTCTTTATTGGAAAAAGCTTCATTGACAGTCAGCACTAAATTGTGTTGAATTTTTGCTTTTTCCGCATCAATACATTTTCATCATCTCATTACGAAGTCTCATGAAATATCCGGACCAAAGGAGCCGAATACGGAATTTCGATACCTCAGCAAAAACAGACCCCGCCGAAAACAGCGGGGTCTGTGCAGTATTGTCAGACCGGGTCATGCGGAAATGCATAATCCCGGGTGAGATCAGACGGATTATTTCACCAGCATCACCTTTTGGGTGGCATTGAATTCACGTGAAGTCAATGTGATGAAATACATTCCGCTTGAGAGGCTTGAGGCATCCCAGGTGACCGTATAATAGCCTGCTTCATAATTTCCGCTGGCCAGTTCAGCAACCTGACGACCCAGCATGTCAAATACCACCACGCTGACATCTGCTGCCATCGGCATGGCAAAGCTGATATTCGTGGTGGGGTTGAACGGATTGGGATAGGCAGGATTGAGAGCAAATTCATACGGTACGTTCACGGCTGCTTCAATGTAACCGTCGGTGGTGGCTACAATCACTTCGGAGATTTCAAATCCGCTGTCGGCTGTGAAAAGGTCACTGCCGGGATTGACAATCAGCAGAGTTGTGGTAGTCCCTTCCGTGACATAGTCGGACACCAGCGCATCCGAGTTCAGACTCAGCGTGAATTCTTCACCGTGATTCAGTGTCATCTGTACACCGCCGACCCAGCCATTGGCATCCAGAGATACGGCATTGCCGTCCTGCAGGATGGTGGCTTCAGTGGCGATATCGGCACGGTTGCCCAGAATCCAGCTGACGATGAGAACCACGTCCAGAATATCCAGATTGCCATCACCATTGGCGTCACCGCAAATCACCTGGCATTCATCAAACTCGGTGGTTCCAAGGATGTAGCCTACGATCATCACGATATCCAGAATGTCAACGGAAACATTGCCGTCAACATCACCGGGCAGGCAGTCACATCCGCCGGCAAACCATTCATAGGAAGCAATGGTCGGACCTTCAGGAGTGGCACCCCACCATTCGTAAGGTTCTGAATTGATGGAGAGAGGATCAGCACCCATGATAACGGTTTTGCTTCCGTTGTCCCACTCTTTGTAGATGCCAATAGGCAGATCGGATGCGGTATCCCACAAGAACGGCATGGCACCTGGAGCGGCATCAAATCCGTCCAGATAGTTGGTAATGCCGATTTCATATTCAGGATCATACATCAGTTCCATTCCGCCAGCCATTGCGGCATCGTACAGTGCTCCGGAAAGCATATTTCCTTCTTCAGCATATATGGGGCTGATGCCGCCGATTCCAATATCGTTGTACACATGGGCCACACCCATATCATACCAGAAGTCACCTTCCATGTAGTCTGTGTCTGTCCAGCCAGTGAACATGCCAAACAGTTCATCACCTGCGACAAAGAAGTTCTTGTCGCCCATGGCGAGCCAGTCGGCAATGATGCCGTAGTGATCATAGAGATCAGCCCATGTACCGGTAGTGTTGACTTCGAAGATAATATCATAGTAAGAAATCAGTTCAGCGTTCACTTCACCTACCCAGAAGTCGGGCCATACCCATAGAGTGCCTTCTGCGGCCCAGTAGAAGTAGTACATTCCGGGATAATCAGCAGGATCCATTTCGTTGTTCAGCACAAAGAGTACGTCGGAAGCAGGAGCATATACGAAGTATTCCCAGGGATCGCCGGCATAGCTGCCGTCGACATCGGAACTTACCGGCCAATAGACAACGGTCGAACCGCCTGCCTGAGCCGGAATGCTTGCCGAGAACATACCGTCACCGATATTGTCCATGGCAATCATCATTTCTTCACCGCCGTTAACGGTATAGTACAGATCCACTGTAAATTCATCGCCGTTTGCATCGGAGCCCATCACCGTCACATCCTGACCGGGGTCATTGTAAACGATATCGGTGGGACCGGTTTCAATAGCAACGATTGCCGGAGATCTGACACCGAAGTCTTCGAAGAAGTAGGCAACGATATCAGCCATTTCCTGTAGGTAATAGACTTCGCCCAGTTCAGTAGTATCCACAATGGCATCCAGCATGAAGGACATCATCACACGTTTGGAGCCGCCCATTTCATAATAAGTACCGACCACTTCTTCTGTATCAAATCCCTGGAAGATTGCAGTTGCATCACCAGGATACAGGAAGTCGGTCCAATTGAGCGTACCGTACGCGCCATTGTTCAGGAAGAACTGTTCGGGCAGACCGGGGAGCAGGCTCACGATTGTGGTATCGCCGGCACCGCCGTTGTCTGAATTGTCATCATCATCCGGATCGTTCAGACCGCCTGAAATGCCAAACCAGTCAAAGGCCGGATCACCGGCTTCAAACACCAGTTCGGTGGGTGCGGGATCCAGGTTGTGGCCGTAGAACCAGTCCATGTCGGAAAACATCAGATTTCCGCCGCCTGCCAGGAAATCGGCATAGCCCGGATCATCTTCACCAGCGATGACGGGAACAGTTTCGTTGCCCCAGCCATAGACAAAGATGTTGGACCAGCCCCAGTTGATCACTGAGTAGTCTATACCAACATTGTCCAGCACATTCCATACTTCGTACGCAATGCCCAGTCCATCGGCGATATCTTCAAACTGATTTACATAATACTGGTGGCTGTGGTCACCAATGAAGAGCAGATCAGCATCCGGATTGACGGGTGCCAGCACGTTGAAGGACACCATGTCAGTGGTGGATTCCAAGCCCATGTTGTCCACCATATCCAGGTAGTAACTGATTTCACTGCCGGGAGCAGCCACGTAGCTGATGTCGAATCCGTACAGACCGTTTCCATCTGCAGTAATATCAATGGGTACAGCATCTGCCAGGGTCATTACCGGCTGTTCAACGCCGTCAACCATCCAGATAAAGTTAACCATATCCGGGTCACCCAGCCCCACACCGGTATCTTCATCCACATCATCATAAAAATCAACCATGACGGTGCGGGTGTCGGTACTGGCGTAAGTATTGCAGAGGGCATACGGATTTGCAGCAATGGGTGCACCCCAGGGGTAACGTACCCGTACCTGGGCTGCAATGTCTATGACGCCGTTAGCGATACTGGCGTCTGACTGATAGCTGCCCCAGGTATATTCGCCCCATGTACCATCCTGTGTCCAGGGACCGCCGAACCATGTATAAGCCATACCGGTAAATACGTCGGCAGCCAGCGGATTGGGCTCGTCTGCGCCTTTCACGAATACAATTACAAATGGCGGATTGTCGCTCAGGTCTGTTGAGTCACCAACGACAAATGAACCGCCGATATCCAGTGAAAGTGTCCAGTCCGGTGTGTAATCATCAATGGTATTGGGTGTCGGGTTGGTCATCAGTTCACCAATAGGCGAGAAATCCGCCTGACTGCGTGAGAAGGTCAATCCGTCATTTTCATTGATGGCTGCACAGGTTCCATTGGTTGCTGCCACTGCATCATCACTGCACATGGCACCAAATACCGTTACGTTGCCGCCATTATACCATTTGATGTAGGCTTCTTCAACGATGCAGGGAACCGCTCCCTGGAAAGAAAGGGCAAATGTATCTGCAGCTGCACCGCTGCCAAGATACCATTGTGTATCCTCTCCAACATGCTGAAGATTCCAGCAGTCACCGTCGCAGTCGCGGCTGATGTTGACTTCACCGGTTCCTGCGGGTCCTTTTGCTTCTATAATACCGTCAGCGGCCATTTCACCACGGATTTGTACATTGGGCTGCATAATCTGATGCAGCGGTACAATCTGGTTGGTTCCGGCTTTCAAGACCACTTCCTTGTTGGTTGTGAGTCTTTGCTGAGGGTTCTCTTGTCTCATTGCAAAAACCATTGAGACACATACTATAATCCCAAGGATAATCATCCCTGTTCGTTTCATCTTATTCCTCCTATTTACACTATTGATTTGACAGGTTTTCTAACAGCTCATCAATAAATGAGCCATAGTTTTCAGCATATTTATAGGTTACCGTGAAATCAGACCCATCCTCCAGAATCGGATTACACCAGAATTTGAAGGTTTGGGTTCCTTCGTAGGTATCGCGGATTGTCAGCGCCAGCTCCGTATCACAGGAAACACCGGATGAGACGTGAACCAGCTTTTGAATATCCGTTTCATCATCCCACTCCTCGTTTCCATTGAGATCTGTGAATGGTTCTCCTTCATCGTATATGCAGTTGTCGTTTTCATCCACATACGGCTCTCTGAGCACCGCTTCATGGATTCCGTAAACGACTGTACTGTCCGTATGGATAACTGCAGCGGTTCCAGTCATTTCAAAGACGGTGTCGAATATCACTCCGTCTTCCACCATCGACACATACAGTTCATCGATATCTTCCATCTGCATTACGGCTTCGCTCATAGCCCCCGTGAGAACCGTCAAATTCACTCCTGGATCATATCTGAACTGAAATTCCGGATCTGCATCAAGAA
This sequence comes from uncultured bacterium, assembly GCA_964527215.1. Taxonomy (GTDB): domain Bacteria; phylum Fidelibacterota; class Marinisomatia; order SCGC-AAA003-L08; family JACNLC01; genus CAZGNZ01. The sequence continues at coordinate 67,541 of CAZGNZ010000006.1, forward strand.
CCATCTGAATACGATCACTGGACAGCTGAAACTCACCCATGGCGAAATACACCATAGCCAGTCCTGCATTTGACTCATTGATCAGTATCTGCTCCAGATCGGGATCAAACAGAGCGAAATTCTGGGTTTTCTGGAAGTTGGAAATCGCCCGCTCCAGATCGTGACTTTCTGACCGGGCATAGCTCCAGCCGAGTCCGAGATAGGGTTCCGGCTTGGTGGCATCGCGGTCCGCGGCAGTCTGGAAGCGGTCAATAGCTCCAACGAATGTTCCGGCCTGGAACAGTTCCCAGCCTTCAATCATCAGAGACACATATGTATCCGGATAACCGCTGAGAAAGGAATCATCGCTGAACTGTTCTTCGCAACCGCTAAAGATCAGCACAAAAATAATAAACGGGATAAACTTCTTCATTTTAACAACACCATTTTTTGGGTTTCAGAAATGTTACCGGCTTCAAACCGTACGAAGTACACACCTGAAGGCACACTGAGTCCGGCAGCATCCAGGCCGTTCCAATTGAGGCTGTACCAGGCTGCCGGCTGAACTTCATTCACCAGAGTGGTTATCCACTGCCCGCGGATATTGTATACGTTCAGGCGGACAGGACTGTCTTCAGGCAGGAAGTAACGCAGCGTGGTCTGAGCATTAAACGGATTGGGATAGTTGGGTGCCAACAGAAATTCACCCGGCTGCAGTTCGACTTCTGTCACCGGAAGGTGATTGGAACCGCTGACTGCAGCGAAAACACCCAGTTGGTCGGTGACGGCCTGAATCTGGTTTTCTGTGATTACTCCGCCAAGATTTACCCAGGTATCCCCTGTTAATCGGTAGAGACAGGTGGATCCGTTGCTCGCATCATCCAGAGTCATCCGAATGGCTGTCGGTGCCGGCAGCATTCCGTTTTCAGAGGCAAAGCTGGTGAGCCCGGAGTTAAACTCCAAACCTCCTCGACCCAATTCCGGCAGACCGGTCTGTCCTGTTTCCGGAATGTCAAAAGCGACCAGGCGGACATTCTCCCTGTATGCCGGTATCACCAATTCAGCTGTCCCGGTACTGAACAGAGATCCCTGTCTTCCCAATGTGTATACAGTAGAAACGGTATAGGTTATGGATGGAAGTGAGATTCCGTTTTGATCCATACCGCTGTATGTCAGGCTGTAATTCTCCCATGTTCCCAGTTCCCAGGCAAGGTGGTAGAGTATGTATTCTTCTGTTGCCAGGTTTGTGGGTTCCAGCAGTGCGTAGGTTGTGTCGATTCCATTGCTGCCAATCATCCCAACCACTTCAATATTCGGACCTTCCACGCCAATGGCATCAAAGATGGGCCGTTCGCTCACCACATAGAGATCCAGAAAACTCTGGAAACCCGGGTTCTGCATGACATAGAAATTACTGTATTCAGGAGCACTGGTTATGTTTGTGACGACCAGATCATACGTATTTGCCGGCTGCGCATTATCCACCTTTGCCACAACCAGCGCCATGTTCTGATTCCCATGCCAGGTCCAGTCTGCCAGTCCGCCTTCACAGGAACTGCCATTCCAAAAACCTGAGTTGTTCTCACAGCATTCAGTTTGGGTGGCGGACACTCCGTCGGAACAGATGCCGTCGTAATCCTTAAACTGGAAATTCAGCGTGTCCGGAACCCCTTCATTCTCCGTAATTATTGAATTGGTGGTTACAGGCAGGCTGCCTCGGGATGTCAGGGAATCCATGTCAAAGTACACGACCTCGTACATGGGATGCATATGCTCTGTAAATCCGTTTTTCAGCATGATCTTGGCCGCCTGGAGTTCCACTCCGTCATATCCGTCCACAATCAGATCATCACCCGGCAGCAGCAGCGGTGTTTTTTCACTGATACTGTTGTCAATGAGACTGACTGACAGTCCTTCCATGAAATAGAAATTGAATGACCACGGCGGTACCTGATCCAGTGAATAGGGCGGTTTGCTGTCTTCAGAGAATTTCAGCGAACCGGCATTCTTGCTGGAGGGCGGTGCATGCAGATCAACAGCATCGATGGTGTACAATCCGTCATAATAGTTTAACTCGTGTTCAATATCCAGGAAACAGGTTACGGCATAGTCAATGAACACATCACCGCTCGTTACTTCGGGATATCCGGCATGAACCAGAGCCGTGTCAATGGATGCCAGTCCGGTGATGGTGTCATTCATGGCCACTGCATCAATCAAATCCCATCCTGATGTACTCTCACCCGCAGGCACATATTTTTCCATCAGATAGGACAGGAACAGATAGATATTATGCTGGTCCGCACGGTCTTTCTTCGAAAAACTGATGTAGGTCAGCTGATTTCCGGATGAGACGCCCGGGTCGGCATCACCAAAAAATGCGACATTGTCAAGCAGGCGGACCTGTTCAAAAAACGCCAGCCCTTCCTTCAGCCAGTCTTCTTCTTCCGGGTCATTCTGATCAATAAGCAGTTTTGTGTACTCATGAACCATTGCATTGTACAGTGTGTTCAAGAAGTCGTCCTCTGAACCGGAGATCACCTGAGGAGCCACATCCAGAAAGAGGAAATCACCGGCGTTGATCATCTCTGCAGGTTCTTCATACAGTGTATAGTACCCATGGGTAAACAGACTGGAATTGGTATCATTGGCCCCTTTACTGTATTCGTCAGAGATATCATACAGTGCAATAGTCAGTCTGCCGTCCTCGTCCAGATCCTCCATACCGGAATGCACGCTCTCAATCTGCATTTTATTGTTCTGGTAGAACGTTGCCAGATTGAGCACATCTTCCTCGCACACCTGAGTAAAAATCGGTGTTTCTCCGGCACCGGCCACGGCATCGCATTCTTCCTGAGTATGAACTCCGACATAAACGCACCGGCCGTTGATGTAGGTCACGTTGGGTGCAGTACAGTCGGCTGCTTTCTCACGCTCTTCGTCATAGCACTGACCATCCCACACCGACTGTTCTACCATAATGGCGATTTCGTCATCGACATATTTCTGGATGAAGAAATGATTCTCCGGTGCATCCGCAAAAGCCCGGTGGCTTTCATTCCAGAGGAATCGTCCGGTAGTCATTTCAATACTGGTAAATTCATACAAATCCCACACGCCGTCGTTGTTCAAATCATCAAACGGTTCGCCCTCTTCATAGGACCCATTCATCTCGGTTCCGCCGGGATTGAGCACTGCATCATAGTCATCGCCGTTGGGATCCAGATTGGGTGTCCATACTGCCCCGGAGTTTTCACAGTCAGCCTGGGATTCAAAGGGGGTCCATTCGTTTACAACCCAGGCGTCCGGATCGGGTGTCCAGGTGGCTCCGGCATTTTCACATGCCTGACGGTTTCTGTGGCGCGGATTGGAGCAAGTGCCCAAATTATCTTCACAGTCTTCCTGTTCACTGTAATCCGTGTCAGAGCATGAATAATTCGCAATGCACTCAGCCTCATCTGTCCATTGGATATCTGAGCAGGCACCTGCAACTGAACAATCGCCGGGGTAACCAGGCTCAAGTTCACTGGGCAGTCCGTCGATCCCGAAATCATCAAAGGGTTCCGGATCATCATCCAGAACACCGTTTTCATTCAGATCCAGAAAGTCAAGCGTGCCGGTATTATCCAGATTTTGGGCAATGCCGGCTTCCAAGTCCAGCTGCACATCAATTATTTCTCCAACCGGGATATAGCCTGTCATATCCTCATAAGCCGTATCTGACAGCTGAAAAACCACTTCATCCACAAACCCTTCACCAATATCCACCGTGTAATCATCAACCGAATACGGCATATCATTGATGGTGAGATTCAACGTTCCCGGATTGAAAGAAGCTGCCTGGATATTTTTATTGAAATCCATGATGATCTGCCGGTTGATAACATCCAGTTTAACAGATGAGATCACCGGTCCCGTTACATCATTGATATAATGAATGGGCAGATCAATCTGATGATTTCCGTTGTTGTCGGAGCTTCCTGCCGAGAAAAAGGTGAACGGATCAATGTTGATTGCGAGGGAATCTCCGGCATTGGCGGCGGTTTCAAACCATCCGGCATTGTCCATATCAAGGGTTATGTACGTAAACTCCTTGTTGCTGTTACGGGAAAGATAGGCAAATTCAGGATCAAACACCTCTCCGGTGGTTACATTATTTACTACAATTCCGGTAATCTCCTGATAGGAACGATCCTGCACCAGTTTATAATCGAAGTATTGTGAAACGCCGTCACCAATAACCCATTCATCCGGTTCAGGCGCCCAATCGATCTGGATTTGATTGAATCTGGCTGAATAACTGATTTCATCAACTTGCGGATAAATTTCCGGATCATCATAGTCTTCAAGCACAAACAGAGGTTTGCCGTATCCGGCCTGATTTCCGTTATTTTCCACATCATAGATCGCATATTCATCGATGTTGATGTGCATATCCGTCCCGCTTGCCTGGGCATCCCGAATGAGCAGTTCCAATGCGGTCTGATCAGGCAGAAGGAGTTCCTTGAATTTCAGTATGGTTGCGTCTGAGCTTAAATTTGAGAGCCGGATGCCGCTGAAGACAACTGTATCGACGCCTGCCGAAACGTAGATTTTGGAAAACACCGGATAGGGTTTGGAATACCGCACATTCCGTGAAGTGCCAAAATCCAACTGTAACTCATTATCTTCCATGGTGTAGCTGGCTGATACCAGATTCAAAGGCTGGCTGTCCGGTATAAAATCCAACGGTAATTGGATGGATTGATTGGGATTATAATATGTATCCACAAAGCCACCCTGGTGAATGGTAATTGCCAGGTCGTCACCAAAGACATCCAGCTCAAATTTCTTGGCGTTGGAACGGGTCAGAAAGATATCGATTGTATCATTGTCCGCGGTCTGTTCAATATAATCGAATCCTTCCAGCGTCATCATTCCATCAGTACTGGACAGCATGATTTTGAACACGTCAACATTGGCTTCCATATCCAGAACGCCATTGTTATTCCCAAAAACTTCATCATTTTCCACGTCTTCGCCGTCTTCCGGCGGACCGCCGTCAATAATTCCGTTTCCGGGACAGTCATCCTGTCCGTTATTGCAGGTCCGGTCTTCCGGCAGCTGGTCAAACTGGACATCACGGTCGAATATCACCGTCAGCTGATTGAAGTTGGCATTGTAATATGCTTCCTGAAGGACCGGAGAATTGGGATGAGGTTCGTCTTCCTCGATGATGCTGTTTTTCAGATTTACGGGGAGATTCTGCACTGCAGAACTGGCACTGAGGTCTTCCGCCACGAACGCGCCCATGCCGATATCAATCATCAGACTGGAGATTTCCAGTTCTTCCACGGCATTTGCCAGTTCATTGGTGTTGCCCCAGTACTTGAAATCAGCCTGTGTATTACTGGTTTCCTCATCGTTATTTGCCCGTTCATCCAGAACGGTGCCGTAAATCAGATTGATACGAACCGTATCGTACAGAACTTCCGCTGTTTCGATGACGCCTCCGTCCACCTGAACCGTTTCACTGCCGTCTGATAAATCTATCAGACCCAGTAATACGTTATCGGTCCGGACATTATCGTCAAACACGATCTCAAGAACGTTGGTGTTGAGATCATAGACTGCATCTGTTGCAGTTACGCCAAACAGAGTGCTCAGCAACGCGATTGTGATGAAGTATGTTAAGGTATTTCTCATAGCTGATACCCTATACTGAATTGATTAACAAATCCAATAATGCCGTAATCGGCCCGTGCATAATCAAATGTGATTTCCTGCTGGGAGAACTTCAACAGATTCAGACCGAATCCAAAAAAGCCCCGTGCTGAATCATGATCGGTATACAGACCTGCACGTGCATACAGCATGTTTTCGTAATTGTATTCTGCACCGATGTTCAGCCGCTCATCCGTATCATTTGGATGAACCCCGTCTAATCCGATGATTAAAGCCTGTGTATCATCGTCGGTGAGAAATTCATATGTGACCCCAACCTGGAAAATGAGAGGCATATGATAGCTTCGGAACGGTTCCGGATCTGTTTCAAACCCGCCCATTCCGTCGTAGTCATCAAAATTTTCATCAAAATCAAGCTCTGATCCAAAATTACGTATGCTCATTCCCAGTTTCAGGCTTCGGAACCCGGTCTGATAAAATGTACCCAGATCCACAGCCCATGTACTGGAAACATAGTCATCCAGGTCTACGCTTTCTCTCACGTAGTAGATATTTGCACCAAAGGCAAACCGATCTGTCAGAAAGGTCGCATAGGAACCGCCGACTGCCATGTCTTTCCATGAAAACTGTCGGCCTGTACCTTCTGGCTGATTCACAGTTCTTTCTTCCATATCCCCTGAGTCCAGAGCTCTGTAATGGAACGCCACCGCACTCCGTCGGTTCAGTTTATATGCAAATGCACCGGCATAATAATGGATATCGGCCAGCCAGTCCACGTTACTGATCATTCCGTTCATGTTTTCTGTAAACACCAGTGTGGCTGGATTATAGAAAACAGCGGATGCTGAATTATTCTTGAATCCGATGGATGCATTGCCCATTGCGCTGAATCGGGCATCCGGACTTATAGACAGAAAATGTGCTCCGGACGTCCCTACTTTGGCAAAGCTTTCACCTGCCGAGTCTGATTCATCCTGCGCTGCGACCCAAGTAAACAAGCTAATGATAAATAAAATTCGGAATATATATCTCATCTGAATACCACAAACTTTCCAATGTGTTTCTTCATGCTGCCGGAAGCCTGACCCACTTCGGTCACTTTTGGGGCTTCCACCACATAAATATACAGACCGCTGACCACTGACTGATCATTGCGGGAAACCAGATTCCAGTATTCCGTACTGGAGCCGTCGGAATGATTGATTTCCTCCACCAGATCCCCCGCCAGCGAGAAAATGGATATTTTGCACAGCGGCGGCAGGTTGATGAACCCGATTTTATCCTGGTACTCCTGTTCCCAGAGTGCCGTGCCCCGATACGGATTCGGCACCACCGCAATCTCACTCAGACTTGGAATCGGATCCAGCACTTCATACAGCCGGCCCGGTTCCACCGGTTGAGGTGCACCGTCGGCAGTCTTCTTATAATTGGACAATGGGGAATATGAAGGAAGGATTTCCTGTCCCGCCACTTCTTCCGATTTATAGCCGTCATATGACACAACCGTGTAGTAATACGGCAGGCCGTTTACCGGATGGAAAGGCAGGGTATCACGCACATTCAGCGCCTGGGACAAGTCTTCACCCCAGAGTGTGGTGCCGTCTGCATTGTAGCACCAGAGATCGCTGTCCGGTCCGCCGTCGTCACAGGAATTCCGGATATCGGGCAGATCAAGGAGAATCCAATCGTCGTTGTCGTCTTTGGGGTTCAGAGTGTCCCCAAATGCATTGACAATGAAAACCGGTTCATTATCCTTTGTGTCAAAAGCTGCAATCATCTCCCAGTTTTTCGGTTCAAAAATCGCCCTGTACACCTGATAGCCCTCGAAATCATAATCATTCAGATTGGCATCCCAGGAATTGATTTCAGCCTGAGTATCCCAAGCGAGCCGGACGCCTTTATCCAGCGGACTGTAGGACAGATCGGGCGTCAGCGGCGGGATTGGCAGGTTCCAGTGAATATCTTCGTCAAACGAAGACGGGCTGTACGGATCGGAATGCTTGGACCCTGAGTAGTAGGCCCGGTAGGCATTGTCGATATTCTGCCGCATACCCTGAAGTCCCTGTCCCAGTGCCATCACCCAGACAAGCTTTGTGGTATCGCCTTCAGCGATATCGATGGGGCCGGTGGTAAGCAGAAAGCGGTAGTCGAACTCAGGAAATCCCAGTTCAATGGGATTACGGAGATAATGCATGCCTCCGCTGGTGCTGTGCTGACCCAGCATAAAGTCCCAGCGGTCGTCATCCACGCCTGGATCCGATTCCCAGTTCCACCACTGGTGTGCAGATGCGCCCATCCACTCGGAGCCGTCTTCATGCATTTGCATCGGGGCTTCCGTGTAAAGCAGTGCTCCGCCGAAGAATCCGTCATTGGGCTGAGAGTTTTCCCGTTCACCGTAGTCATTGGCTGACGAGGTTTTATTGTCTGCATCGTAGATGTAGGAAACAGAACGGGGAAACTGCCATCCCATAAGGATATTGCCGTCAGAATCGGTGGCGGCTTCACCAGCATAGCGGCCCAGATCAGGCACATCTGTCTGCCAATACAGAGTATCGCCGGCCGGGTCCAGAATCACTGCCCACTCATCATAAAATCCGTCCGGCTCCTGTGTCACCAGATTGAAATTGGGATTGTGACCCGAATCCCTGCTGAAGGGGATACCCCATTCATCATAGCCGGTTTCCCCGTCGCCATCCAGATCCAGCGGGTCAACCACATCCATAATATCGGTATTGGAGTCATTGCCGTCCCAGCCGTCATAATCCACAAGATCATCGATATGTTTGTCCGTATCATCCGATCCGGACACATCCACATCGTACCAGAACGAGATATATACATCGTTGAGATTTCCGTTAAGGCCGGTATTTATTACAGAATATTCAAATGCGATGAAGTCGTCATAGTCGGGCAGTCCCCATGTCAGTCCTCGGCGTATAACCTTGATCCCCAGTGCCTGCTGACCGCTGATGGATTCACTGTCCAAATCGTCATACACCACATAGGAATCTTCCAGTGATTTGGATTTCTCCCCATTGACATTGCTTCCGATTTCACCGGCGAATCCGCTGCTGGGCAGCCATTCCTTTTCATCGGCATTATAGAAATAGGTTTTCAGGATGGGTACTCCCCCGAGTTCGCAGCCCACCCAGAAACCGGCGTCATAAAGATAGCTGTTTCCGGAACCGGCAGGCCAGGCGGCCGACGGGCGTCCGGAAGCTTCAAAGTCAGGATCTCCCACGCTGCCGAAGTTTGTAACGGCGGACCACAGATTTCCGGACTGGTGTATATAGAAGGCTTTATCCGGACGGGCGGACCTGTACATGCTCAGATCCTGCTCATCCGGTGCATTGATATCACGTGCTGTCAGAAGCGCACCGCAGAGGATGACACCCAGACAGAAGATAGTAAAAAACGATTTAGAGTTCAAACGATACTCCTATTCTAAAGCGTCTTGAATCAGCATATACAGAAGGATCCAGGTCAGAACCCATTTCCGGATTTTTCTTGTTGAGGTCAACTTTTCCGTCACGATCCAGATCCATCTGACTCATGTAGTCAAAATAGTGCATATCACCGTCATCATAGGCTTCCTGCATCATGGTGTATGTGTGATACCATTCTGTATCCGCAACGCCCCGGATGTTTTCCCGGTCAAAGAGATTTGAGACAGAGACGAAAAAGGTGGTTTTCACATTGCCAAACTGCAGAAAATAATTGAATTTAAAATCGGAATAGAGTGTCCAGGGAAAGGTCTCGGTGTTTTCGATTTCTTCCTTGCCCTGCCCCGGTCGCGTATAGCGTGTACCGCTGCCGTAATTGATAACCAGGGTTGTCAGGGTATTAAGATAAGCGATATTCAAGTCGGCATTGATTGTATGCCGCTGATCCCATTCCAGGTAGGACTCCCAGGTGGGAATGAATGAACCGGCCCAGGTATTCAGATATCCCTGCCGCCAGTCAGAGCTTTTTCCCTTTGCAATTGAATAGGTGTAGTTCAGATTCCCGAAAAACAATCCAGGCGGACGCAGGGAAACAACCATCTCTGTTCCTCGAACGTTACCGTAGTCCCTGTTGAAATAGGTGGAATACCAGTCTGATACAGTCCAATACACGGGTCGGGTATCCGTGAGTCCGAAAATATCCTTATAGAAACCTTTGAATTCAAAAACCAGGTTTTTCCGGATTTCGTTTCTGACACCGAATTCGTAGGACACTGTCAGTTCCGGTGCCAGGGTCGGGTTGCCGACAATCGGAAATCCGCCGCCCATATTGTAACCGCGATTGCGGAACAGGTAATCCAGGCGGGGGCGCTGATAATTCCGGCCGTAGTTGAAATACAGCATGGAATGATCCGAAATCGGGTGGGATATCCCGAGGCGCGGTGCTATTTTCCATTCACCTTTGTCTTCGATGGGATCTTTGATATCCCCTACACCATGAATATAGTACCCATATTCATCCAGCGCGGAGTTGTAAAACTGCGGCCAGCCGTCCCCATCCCAGTCAGCAAAGTCTTCCGTAGACCAGGTAGGATCCGCCTCATTGGCAGGGTAGGCTTCAGACGCTTCAAAATACTCAAAGCGGATACCGGCGTTGACGATCAGCCCCAGTTCCGTGTACTCCATTTTATCGGAGATAAAAGCGGAGAAGTCCTTTGGTTTTACGGTGTAAAGTTCCGCATAGCCGTAGCGATCCGGTGTATCGTGGTTGGTCAGATCGTACTGTTTGAATTCAAACCCTGTATGCAGTTTATTATGATCATCGAACTGACTGACAAAATCCAGCTTAAACGTATTCGTGACTTTTTTGTCATAATGCCAGTGATCACGGTTGAATGTATAAGGGCTGTTGGCGGCAATGGTATAAAACCCCAGGGATTTGTCAGCTCTGCTGACGGATCCCATCATCTGATCCCAGGTAATATAGTCATCTTCGTCGATGTCTCCGTCACCGTCATGATCCCAGTAGGATTCATCCACGATATCATCATTGTTCCGGTCGTGGAACATATCCTGGCCGTCACCCACTTCCCAAACATTCCCGGAAGACGAATAGGAATCCAGAACGGCATTTCCGTTCAGGTCTTCACCATCGTCCAAAATACCGTTGTAATTACGGTCTTCATTCAGGCGTTCGATGATGTTGGTGGTCATTTCGGTGGTATAGCGGGCAATGGTAAAATTGATATAGGAGCGGGGTGAGATGGTATAGTTCAGTCCGGCCGTAATCAGATTGCTTTCCTGTTCCCACCACGGCTGACGTTCAAACATGTTGTACACCGTCAAATTACCGTCGCGGTCCACATCTTCCGACTGGATATAGCCGTCACCGTTCAGGTCTTCACCATCATCCAGAACACCGTTAAAATTCAGGTCCTCGGTATCAAGGATGCCGTTTCCGTACCAGCTGTCGAAAACGCCTTCCACATCCAGGACATAATTATTATTCAGATCTTCATGGCGGTTGTCTCCGTCTCCGTCCACATCCAGATTGATATTGGCAGAGTAGATTCCGTCGCCGTTGATATCTTCAAAATCTTCCCTGGGGTCTTCTGAATCCATGATACCGTTGCCGTTCAGATCCACAAAATCCCATTGGCCGTTGCCATTCCAGTCGGTAAACGGTTCACTCTCATAAAACATATCGAGCACACCGTCACCATCGCCGTTCCACCCGGAATTGGAATCTTCGGACTGAATCCCGTCCATGCTCCACCAGTCGCTGTAGCGGTACGTATTGCCGTCAGATATCAAATCCGGGATTTCAGAAAACGTGACTACCCCGTTTTTGATCTCATCCAGCCGGCCGTCATATCCATCCACATAACTGGGGACATAATCGGTCAGCATGTCTTCACTGACATTTTGAATCCATTCGTGGTCATATCCATTTTGGAGATTGGATAGACTGTAGAGACCCGAAACATGGAATTTCAGCTGATCAGACGGCTTAAAGGTCACCTTTCCGGCCAGGTTCGTCAGATCCTGAAACTGGTTGGAAAACCGTCCGTAATCTTCATTGATATCTCCACTGAATGAGAAGGTTGCCATATTTTTATACAGAGGGCCGGCCAGCATGAATTCAAGTTTCCGAAGGTCTTCCGGATCATTGTCATTCAGACCGTCTGAGATAAAGTTTGAGGTTGTATATCTCATGGTGGATGAGAACTGGCTGGTTCCTTCAGAGCCGGATACATTGATCACACCGGACTGGGCATCCCCGTATTCGGCGGAAAACCCTCCTGTGATAACATCCAGTTCACTTACTGCAAGCATTGGAACATTGGAGTCATTGGGATTCCCTGTCAGTGGGTCGTTCAGTGAAATACCGTCAAAGAGATAAACCACCTCCTGACCCCGACCGCCGCGGAAATGCATATTCCCGTCATCCTGCACCACGCCTGCGGACAGGGCAATGGCTCCGTCGATGTCTTCCACCGGCAGGATCATCATCTCACCACCGGATACGGTACTCTGACTGGAAGTCATGTCCATCTGGATGTTCGGTTTTTCACCGATCACTTCAATGACCTCACCAGCAACGTGAGATACCCGCAGTTTGACATCCAGCTTTGTTGTCAGATCGGCACTGACCCCGACATCCTTGCTGATGACAGTGGCGTATCCGATCATTTTTACTTCTACATCATATGTGCCGACAGGCACATTCAGCAGAAGGTACTCTCCCTGTACTCCTGTTGCCGTACCAATGGTTGTTCCCGCAAGAATAACATTGGCCCCAATCAGGGGACTGCCGGTGGATTCATCCGTTACTTTACCGATGATTTTCCCGGTGTTACCAGCAAACAGGAAGGACAGCGCGATAATGAGGGCAAAATATCTGCGCATTTTACCTTTCCTATTGTTTTATTTTAAACTTTGGCGAACTGTTGGATTAAAACCGTTCAGAGGGTGGACAATATTAATATACTTGGTTACAAATTGTCAATAATTAAACCTTTTAATCTTAATCTTTGCCAACGATATTTAGGCAGAATAATATTGGGAAATATATATTTACATGATTTGATAATTCATCGATATTCCAGCGGACGTATCTGCAACATGTTTTTGGGCAGATTTATCCGTCGATTTTTTCTGTTCTGGAGGGAATTTACCTGTTTTTACGAATGGATCAGAAGAGTGTCACCAGGTATACAATTCCGAATCCACCCAGATAAATCATTCCAGCCCAACTCATGATTTTCAGCCACCGCGGCGGAAGGAATTCTTCGGGTATGTTTTTCCCGGATATTACCAAATAATTTATAATTGCAAAAACCGGTGCCGCCAGGAAAGCAATAATGGTGGCAATATCCACCAGGGTTTTCACCGCAGACTGGAAATAGACAATAATGATGACAGATACGATCCCCTGTATAACCACCCAAATCCAGTACAGTGATTTTTCCAGCGGCTGCAGTCTTGGAATAGCCAGAATCATGGATCCCCTCAGTACACGGGGGTAAGCATCCAGCACAGTGATCAGGGTACTGAACATGGTGACCAATGCGGCAGTAGAAATAAACCATCGGCTCCACTGACCCAGGGTTCGCGTATATAAATCTACCAACTGAGCTGCGAAAACCGCCCCTTTCTGAGAAAATGACTCTCCAGATCCAAACATGACAAGTGCACCCAGGCTGAGAAATATCAGGGCCAGAACAGCTGCCCCGCCGTATCCGATATAAAAATCGGTCAGAGCTTCTTTCAGTGACGGTCGGTGACCGGTCTGATTCCGGCGTTCAAGTGCCCAGAGAGAAGGCCACACGGAAACTTCGATGGGAGCCGGCATCCAGCCCATGAGAGCCAGCATGAAGGCCAGTCCTGAAACTGACCAGATATCCGGCTGTATGAAATCCGGCGTCTTCACTCCGCTGTGCCCCAGAGCTCTGACCAATGCAACAACAGTGGTGATGCTGAGGATAACAATCATCACCTTCATCAGTTTATCCAGCAGGGGATACTTCCCGAGCAGCAGCAGGAGCATGATAAAAACCAGAACTGCTATACTGATATTGACAGGATTCCAACCGGTCTGAAAGAGATTTTCAGCCAGGCCGGCGGTCACGAGTGTAATCACTGAAACATTAATAAATGAAGTGAAAAAGGACATGATCAAAAACAGAATGATGGCCCATTGTCCAATTTTCCTGTATCCTTCCAGAAGACTTTCTCCGGTCGCGGCGGTATAGCGATGTCCGTACTCAAAAAACGGATATTTCAGGATATTGGTAATAACAACCAGCCAAAACAAGGCAAATCCGTAATTTGCACCAGCGCGGGTTGACTGAATAAGATGAGAGACGCCCACAGCGGCACCGGCGAACAGAATACCCGGTCCTATGGTTTTTAACAATCCGGAATATCGTTTCATGACTATATCCTCTATGATTACTGATATTATGATTGATCAGTCAGATTTCAATGTAAACTCATGGCCGAAAAATACAAGTCATGACAACTGTTTTGAAAAACATTTGATAACGCATTCCAAGCGTCGGTAAAGCGAGTACCGGGTGTTTAGTTTCAGGCTTTGGGATGGTCTGGAGATGCTGTGCCGATTCCAACTGACAACTTTCCGTTCCTACAAAACAGAATTATGCCAGAAAGCCTAAATCAGCCATTACACCATTTCACTACTCAACGATACCCAGCCGGAAAACCTTACTCAACCAATAAACCCTATTTCTATCCGTTGCACCCCTTCAGGGTTCTTCCGTAATTCAATCCGATTCCCGGGGCGATGCCCCGGGCTGAAGTATTCAGCCCCTTCAGGGCTGGAGGATCTAAATTTTACATACGATCTGTGGAACTTCAGATTGAAAAATTCTCTCGAGATCATCCATCCCAAACCCCCACCACTCCCGGGGAAATACCGCTTGCCATGGGATTCAGGATGCAGCAATCCCAATCCCAGCAGCTGCCAACCTTCGGTGGAATAATTTTAATACACGAGAAATTTTTCTCTATTTATACTATGCATCCTGAACCGCAATTCGGACGGCAATCGTTGGTAAATGGTAAATTGTATATTGGTAAACAGGCATCAGGGACTGCATTCCTTGCTGACAACTGAAGACTCTCCATCCCAACTTAACCATTACACCATTATATGATTTCACCATTTCACTACTCAACGACACCCAACGGGGAAACCTTACTCAATCACTCAACCTATTTCTATCCTTTACACCCCTTCAGGGTTCAGCCATAATTCTATCCGATTCCCGGGGCGATGCCCCGGGCTGAAGTATTCAGCCCCTTCAGGGCTGGAGGATCTAAATTTTACATACGATCTGTGGAACCTCAGATTAAAAATTTTCCTATGTCCGCCCATCCCAAACCCCCACCCTCCTCCGGGGAAATGACATGTGGCAGGGGATTCAGGATGCAGCAATGCCAAACCCGGCAGCTGCCGATCACCGGTGGAATAATTTTAATACTCGAGAAATTTTTCTCTATTTATACTATGCATCCTGAACCGCAATTCGGACGGCAATCGTTGGTAAATGGTAAATTGTATATTGGTAAACAGGCATCAGGGACTGCATTCCTTGCTGACAACTGAAGACTCTCCATCCCAACTTAACCATTACACCATTATATGATTTCACCATTTCACTACTCAACGACACCCAACGGGGAAACCTTACTCAATTACTCAACTAATAAACCCTATCACCGTTCTGCCAAGTCCCAAACGAATTTGAAGTGCAGTGAAATTCTCAGAAATGGAATGTTCTTTTCTTTGAAGAAAAGAACCAAAAGAACACGCGCTGCAGTACAATTTCATCTCGTTTGAATGTTTCATTGAATGAGATAGACTCGTCCCATCGAAAATCAGACGGGACTCGAACAACAACATCTCATTCGCACCATGAAACATCCAATCTCGACAGTCTGCTCTTCGCTCAGACTGACTGAAATTGTACTGAATGCGCGATTATACACTATACTCCTTAGAACTTGTGCTGATAACTGACCGCTGACGATGCAACTTCTCATTAGCACGTAGGGCTACTCGACAACTTACCTTCTCAACCATTTTACCGCACCCCGCCTGTGAAGTCTTAATCAACCAATCAACCATTACACGATTATATGATTTCACCATTTCACTACTCAACCACCCTCAGCCTGGAAACCTTACTCAATCACTCAACCTATTTCTATCCGCTGCACCCCTTCAGGGTTCAGCCATAATTCTATCCGATTCCCAGGGCGATGCCCCGGGCTGAAGTATTCAGCCCCTTCAGGGCTGGAGGATCTAAATTTTACATACGATCTGTGGAACTTCAGATTGAAAAATTCTCTCGAGATCATCCATCCCAAACCCCCACCACTCCCGGGGAAATACCGCTTGCCATGGGATTCAGGATGCAGCAATCCCAATCCCAGCAGCTGCCAACCTTCGGTGGAATAATTTTAATACACGAGAAATTTTTCTCTATTTATACTATGCATCCTGAACCGCAATTCGGACGGCAATCGTTGGTAAATGGTAAATTGTATATTGGTAAACAGGCATCAGGGACTGCATTCCTTGCTGACAACTGAAGACTCTCCATCCCAACTTAACCATTACACCATTATATGATTTCACCATTTCACTACTCAACGACACCCAACGGGGAAACCTTACTCAATTACTCAACTAATAAACCCTATCACCGTTCTGCCAAGTCCCAAACGAATTTGAAGTGCAGTGAAATTCTCAGAAATGGAATGTTCTTTTCTTTGAAGAAAAGAACCAAAAGAACACGCGCTGCAGTACAATTTCATCTCGTTTGAATGTTTCATTGAATGAGATAGACTCGTCCCATCGAAAATCAGACGGGACTCGAACAACAACATCTCATTCGCACCATGAAACATACAATCTCGACAGTCTGCTCTTCGCTCAGACTGACTGAAATTGTACTGTATGCGCGATAATACACTTACTCCTTCGAACTTGTGCTGATAACTGACCGCTGACGATGTAACTGCTCATTAGCACGTAGGGCTACTTGATAACTTACCTTCTCGACCATTTTACCGCACCCTGCCTGCGAATTCTTAATCAACCAATCAACCATTACACCATTATACGATTTCACAAAGTCCCGGGGACTTCAGCAACTCAACACGGAAATCCAGGGATCAGGCGATATTTCTTGAAGCCAAACTTTCAACATTTGATCATATGACATATAAAAAACATCGCTGTTATTATGTCGGTTCAAATCCCTGGTTTTTGACGGACTGATTGATTGGTTTTCAAAATCGGATTCCTTTTACTCTTTGGTATTATTGCCATAAAATATTAGATTTACCTGGTTTGTGAAACAGTTTTGAGAATCCCGTGACCCAATCAAAATCCACCAGATACGAAATACTGAAGCAGGAAATCCAATCCATTCTCGGATTGGAAGGCAAATACAGCGCTGACATTATTGGAAACATGGCGCTGTTCTGCGCTCTGATCATCAGGCAGTTTCCTGAATTCATATTTACGGGCTTCTATCTGATGCGGGACGGACAGCTGCATATTGGACCGTATCAGGGAGCCATCATTGCCTGTACACCCATTGGTCTTGGTAAAGGAGTATGCGGCACAGCAGCAGCAAAGCAGCGAACCGTAATCGTAGATGATGTGGCGGAATTCCCAGGTTATATTGCATGTGATTCGGACACACGGTCAGAAATAGTACTGCCCCTCATTCGGGATAATTCCCTTATTGCAGTACTGGACATCGACCATCCAGATCCGGGATTTTTCAATACTGAAGATCAACAGTATCTGGAGGAACTCCTGTCACTTGCCTTTGGAACGACCACTCACTGAGCACCCCGTTTTGTTTGCTTCACCGGCCGGCTTATATATTCATATTCCATTCTGCAGATCAAAATGTATTTATTGTGATTTTTATTCTGTGATCACGGACCCTTCCAGCATACAGAATTTCACCGCTTCACTGCTTAATGAAATGCGTCTCCGCCAGGAATGGGCATCCCACATGCGGTTTGACACCGTTTACTTTGGCGGCGGAACCCCATCCCTGCTCCCGAAAACCGCCTGGATCCAGATTAAGAATGCCATTGAAAAATACTACAGTCTGGAATCCGGATTGGAGTTCACCATTGAGGTTAACCCGGGAACTGTATCAGATGAGGAATGGCTCCTGTATAAAGACCTGGGGATCAACCGGATTTCTCTGGGAGCTCAAAGTTTCAGTGAAAAAAACCTGAAATTTCTTGGTAGAATTCATACGGCAGATGATATTCTTCATGCATTTCATAGTGCCCGGTCTGCAGGTTTCCAGAACATCAATCTGGATATGATTTTTGGTCTTCCCGGACAAAGCCGGGAGCAGTGGCTGGATGATCTGGGCCATGCAATCGATCTTCATCCCGAACATGTCTCTGCATATTCTCTGACAGTCGAGTCGCATACCCCGCTTTCCCATATGGTTGATTCAGGCTCTGTTTCGCCGATTGATGAAGAGGTCGGGGCTGATTTGTTTCAAATCACACGCCGCTTCCTGGCCCAATCCGGATATCGTCCTTATGAAGTCTCAAACTTCTCCCGCACGGGATACCGGTGCCGCCACAACATGCACTACTGGACAGGATCACCCTACCTGGGTCTCGGCCCTTCCGCCCACAGTTTTGACGGCAGCTGCCGCAGCTGGAATATCTCCTCCCTGTCAGAATACTGTCGAAAGCTGGACCAGGATCAACTCCCGGAAGACGACAGTGAAATCCTGACTCCTCAACAGAAATTCAATGAATCAATTATGAATGGTCTTCGATTAACAGACGGCTTCAGACCGGCAGATTTGAATGCCTTCAATCTTGAAAATATGGAAACCTGGCAGAAGAAATCCCTGGAAAAGTGGTCTCAGCTTGAGATGGCAGGACCCAACCTGCGACTGAAACCAGATGCCTTCCTGCTGCTGGATGAAATCACAGCGGATCTCTTTATCTGACTTCTGCTCAACCCCCTGCTTCTGTCATGCATTTCACATTGACCGGAATTCCGTTATCTGTCTAAATTTCAACTGGTACATAGCTGTATCTGTAGTTTTTTTAGTGTTTTAAACTCATTTTATAAGAAGTGTCATGTCAGAAATAAGAGTACTTTCTTCAAACGAAATTCCATCATTTATTGATATTGTGTCCAAGGCTTACCCTGTCTTTGATATCCACACCGACGAGGACGTGCAAATGCTCATTAAGCGCTTGGAGCGGGGTCAGGAAGAAGGCTTTTCTGCAGACTGCTACGGGCTGTTTCGCGATGACTGTCTTTTGGGCGGAATGCGTTTTCTGGATTTTGAAATGAACTTCCGCGGTCAACCGATGTCGATGGGGGGTGTTGGACTGGTTGCTGTGGACATGCTTCATAAAAAGGAAGCGGTTTGTAAAGAGATGATCCACTATTTCCTGCACCAGTATCGGAATCGCCGGGTCCCCCTTGTCGGATTGTATGCATTCCGTCTGGACTTCTATCATCAGATGGGATTGGGCTTTGGTGCTCCTACCCGGCAGTACAAATTGAAGCCGGCTCGTCTGCCACAAGAAACCCAACGCCATCATCTCAGATTTCTGACGGAAGCGGACAAACCCGCGATCCACAGTTGTTATCATAAATATTTCAACTCACATCACGGGATGATCCGCAGATCTGACTTTGAGATCAATGAACTGTTCAACAATCCCAAACTGCATCTGGTAGGATTTTTTGAAAATGAGACGCTTGATGGGTATATTGCATATGCAGCCAAACCTCATGACGGTTTTGCCTGCAACATCCGGATTGCGGAGTTAATCAGCAACATACCTGACGCCTGGCAGGAAATCTGGGCCTTCCTGTATACTCAGTATGATCAGGCTCCGTATGTTATTTTCGACTCACAGGAAGACGATTTTTATCATATGCTTTCCAATCCCTCCAATGATAAGGAGTCCGTTGTACCGCTTCATCACCAGTCGGCACAGGAGGAAATAGGTTTGATGTACCGGATTGTAAATTTTGATGCATTTATTGACGGCATTGCTCCAGTTCGGTTCTTCACAGAGGACTTGGTTCTGGGAATTGATATTGAGGATGATTTCCTGCCGGAAAACAGCGGTGTTTCCAAAATTCAATTTATAGATGGAAAAGCCCATAAATCTTCAAACGCCACTGCGGATATCACAATCCGAATGAATGTTCGCTACCTCTCCAGCCTGATAATGGGATCTGTCCGATTCCGATCCCTGATTCAGTATGGTCTGGCAGATATAACCGATAAATCTGCGGTCTCAGCCATAGATACTCTGTTCCGCTGTGAACGGCCTATGTGCATTACGCGCTTTTAAACTTCATGTAAAAGACAACGATCCCCCGCTCAGGATGTATTTATATCAGTCTTCGGTATCTGCCTGCATTCAGTGTTTTATAACCTGTGCAGCAGATGACCGGACAATCAACATTGCTGAAAACCTCGTATGCAGTATTGATAAAAATCTTGATCGGTGATATTCAGTTCCGGGAAATCAAGAACACACAATAAATTCCATCGGCTTCAGCTATTCGAGTGGCACAACAGATACGTAAACAGCCGTAAATTTACTCTCTGCATTATTGGATTTTTCCCGATCCTACAGACTGAATTTCGAGGATCAGATAAATGTTTGCTGTGAGTTTTTTGAATCTGGATCGATCTGAAAAAATCAGGAATAAAAATTATGACTGCTGAAACTGCCTTACAGAAATTAATTGCCGGAAATAAACGGTTCTGCAGCGGAAATCCGGAACACCCAAATCAGAACTATAAAACCCGTCAGGAGGTCACGAACGGACAAAAACCGTTTGCCATCATTCTGAGCTGTTCAGATTCCAGGGTTGTACCTGAAATCCTGTTCGATCAGGGGATTGGCGATCTTTTCGTGATCAGAGTGGCAGGAAACATCGTTGACAACCTGATTCTTGGCAGCATCGAATATGCTGCCGACCATTGTGAAGTCCCTTTGCTGGTGGTTCTGGGTCACAGCGACTGCGGTGCGGTAACCGCCACTTTAGAGGCTGAAGGATCAGATAGTCATACCGACAGTATTTTGAAGGAAATCCAGCCTGCTGTACAAGCCGCCAGAAATCAGGAGGGCGACCTGCTGACCAATGCTGTTCTGGCAAATGTGGACAGAGTCGTCCGGCAGCTGCGAAAGTCAGAACCAATTCTTCCCTATCTGGTTCGTCAGGGAAAACTGACCATAATGGGTGCATATTACGATCTGGAAACCGGCGCAGTTGACTATTTTGATTTCCCCGAAAAACAATAACCTGAGATCCAAGGAAAGATGACAGAGATGAAGCTTGAAATGAATCCAAACCTTCTGGTACAGTATCTGGATAAACCCGCATCAGAATTCACTAAGGCAGACATAATAAAATTCTTCATAGAGAATGAATTTCAGATGCTGAACTTTCGGTATATCGCGGGTGACGGCCGTTTAAAAACCCTGAATTTTGTCATTTCCAGCCGGGATCAGCTGGATCAGATATTGTCCCATGGCGAGCGCGTGGACGGTTCCAGCCTGTTTTATTATATTGATTCATCCGCCAGTGATTTGTACGTCATCCCCCGTTTCCGAACGGCCTTCGTCAATCCATTCAGTGAAATTCCCACAATCGATATTCTCTGTTCATATTATACCAGCCGGGGCGAACGTCTTGCGTCCTCACCGGAACACATTGTTCGTCGCGCACATGACGTTTTCAAAAAGGAAACCGGTCTGACTTTTACGGCAATGGGAGAGTTGGAGTACTACGTAATTTTCGACAAAGACCCATTGTACCAGCCGCGTACCCAGCAGGGATATCACGAATCCGCCCCTTATACCAAATGGGAATTTTTGCGATGCGAAGCCATGCAGGCTGTTGCACAGACCGGCGGCAGCATCAAATACGGCCATTCCGAGGTCGGGAATATTCTCACTGAGGATCTCGAGATGGAACAGCACGAGATTGAGTTTCTTCCGGTTCCC
The DNA here is from genome assembly GCA_964527215.1 of uncultured bacterium. Lineage (GTDB taxonomy): Bacteria > Fidelibacterota > Marinisomatia > SCGC-AAA003-L08 > JACNLC01 > CAZGNZ01. Next base: position 89,197 of record CAZGNZ010000006.1, read on the forward strand.
ATTGAGGATGCTGCGGATCAGATTGTTCTGGCCAAATGGATACTCCGCATGCTGGGATACAAATACGGTGTTTCCATCAGTTTTGCACCCAAAGTGCTGGTGGGACATGCGGGAAGCGGGCTGCATATTCATACAAAGCTTCTGAAAAACGGACACAACGCAATGATTGAAGACCACGGCATCAGCGATACTGCCCGAAGGCTGATTGCGGGCATGCTGAACCTGGCTCCGTCTCTGACGGCATTTGGAAACACGGTTCCCCTTTCGTATCTGCGTCTGGTGCCTGGCCAGGAAGCGCCAACCAGTGTTTGCTGGGGGGATACGAACCGGTCCGCGCTTGTTCGGGTTCCGCTTGGCTGGCTTCGCGGCAGCGATATGGTCCGGGATGCCAATCCAAAAGAAACTGCAGACCTGAGTGCCGTGCCGGAATATCAAACAGTCGAATTCCGCGCACCGGATGGATCTGCCAATATTCATCTGCTGCTGGCAGGACTGGCCGCTGCGGGCTGCCACGGTTTGAAAATGGCAGATGCCTTAAAAAATGCGGATCAGCTTTACATCAAAGACAATATCCACGACCAGGAATTAAATCAGCAGAATCATGAAATTAAGCATCTTCCCACATCCTGCTGGGCATCTGCACAGAATCTTCGCAGCGACCGTCGATTCTATGAGTCCAATTCCGTTTTTCCAGCGGGTGTGATCGACGGCATCATTCAGAAGCTGGAGGCTTATCATGACAACAATCTGAGTCAGGATTTATTCGGTAAAGTTGATGATATTAAAAAAATTGTTGACCGCTACCTGTATTCCTTCTAACCACTGCACCTGCCGGCATACTTCGGGTTGGAACTTGCGGCAGGAGATACATCCAAGACCACCGTACCAGCCCAACAAAATAGCTTTCAGATTCGCAGGATAATCTCATCCCGGCTGACCCATGCTTACCATAAAATGCAGCCACTGTCACAGAAAATTGATGAAATATGAAAAAATCGGAGAAGGTCGGATCCTACGATGCTGGAAATCTCGGATCAGGCGGGATTTTCTGATTTATCGTTCAAATGGCGTGTACTGCCAGTGCGGCCGTAAAATCGGATCCGATGAAGGGAAATATATTCGCATGAAACAGTCCGCCTTCATCTACCGCGGCACAAAACAGACTTCCGGCTGATCCCCACCTGCCGGGAAGGATTCATCGGGATTGCATCTGTTAACCGGGCAATAACCCGGTTTTTTCATGAGGGTTCGAAAATGCGATGGTGGAGCTGGTTGATTATGCAAGGCTTGCGAAGAGATTTATACGTTTCGAGTGTATTTGAAAAACAGTCTGCCGACTGATGCCGCAGATTTGACCGGAACTATCATGGTCCGGAAAATGCGAAGGATTTTTAGGCATAGATATTTTCGTGAAATATACGGGTTAATATTCTTCTGATATTATAACTGCCTGCCAGCGCCTATGAATTCCCAGAAATGAAAAACCCCGCCGAGGCGGGGTTTTCAACAATTTTTGCTGTAACGGCTTGATGTTTATTTCATCATAACCATTTTTCCGCTGGACACATCACTGCCTGCGGTGAGTGTGTAGATATACAATCCGGACGGGACCAGATTTTCATTGCTGTCCAACCCATTCCAGACGGCGGTATAGTTTCCGGCAGAGACAAACTCATTCATCAACACTGCAACTTCCCGGCCCAGCAGATCATAAACCGCGAGTCTGACCATTTCACTGCTGGGTATGGAAAATTCAATAGAGGTGGTGGGATTGAACGGATTGGGATGATTCTGCTTCAGAGAAAAAGCATTCGGGATATCAACCACGCTGGATTCGATTATTGTTCCATCCACATCAGCCGTAATGACATTGATGACTTCAATATCGTCATTGGCTGTCAGCAATGCAGTGCTGCCTGCAGAAACAACAGAACCGGCAGTGCTGAACAGTACCACCTGTGTGAGTCCTGTTTCCGGGTCTGTGCCAATTCCGGCCTGACCGGTATATTCCGGATGGACCTGAATCTGACTGCCCCGAACGGTCATCTGAATGCCGGCAACGGCACCGTCTGAGACGATATTAATGTTACTGCCCTGAATCTGATATTCCGCGTTAACGGCGGATGTTCCAGGACGGCTATACTGGTCAACGATGAAGTTGATCATGAAAATCACATCGATGATGTTGATGATGCCGTTTTCATCAATATCTGCGGCACAAAGCTCCAGCTCCGACGGATTGGGGCCAATCCCGATGATAATATTGACGGTCCGGATAACATCCAGTACATTGATTTCCCAGTCTGCATTAACATCGCCGGTCACACAGTAGGCATTCACTGTAATCGAAAATCCACTTTCCCAGGTCTCGGTATCGCTTGTGAACTGAACTGTCAGTGAGGCGGTATATCCGTCCGGCGTGGTGTTGGAAATCTGAATTGTGGCAGTATCCACACTGAGGACAATCGCACCTGCTTCGATATCGCCGAAGTTGACGGTGCTGTTTTCAATGGTGACGTACATATCGTCAGAAATTACAGTGCCAACCACGTTAAGAGCCGGATCGACACCCACGTTTTCAGCACAGATGGTCAGATCAATGGTTTCACCATAATCCACTTCGCCGTTTCCGTTGGAGTCACCGCTTACGATATACTCATCAAGCACAACATAGGGACCTTCCGGCACGATGGCAAAAATACCCGTTTCGTACGGCATGTGATTGTACGCAGTAACCACCAGATACATTTCACCGGGTTCAGTGATGGGTTCATCAAAGCTGATGGTGGCGTTGCCGGCAGCGTCGGCATAGGCAAATGCTACCAGTTCACCGTCCAGGGACAGAGCAGCCAATGCGTCTTCAACGCCCGTGCTGACGATAAATTCAGTGGTTCCGATGACGATGACGGCATCATGTGCCACTGCCATGTCAGCCGGAGTGTCTGTGCGTACCACAATGGAAGGATCACCAAAGAGGGTCCAATAGTCTGTTTCTTCTTCACCGCTGCTGCCGTAGTCATCATTCATTGACATGCAACCGTTGGCTGACAGACCGCCGAAAGTCCGTTTGATGTTCTCATCGCCATAAGCTTCGGAAAGAATCAGGTTGAATTCATCCTGGGCTTCCATAGGCGGTGCCCAGCTCTGATTTACGGTTGACATCAAGGCTGCAATGGCACCGGTGGGTTCGTCACCATTGGTCGCTCTAAGCCAGGCTTCGGCAAAACATGTACCCTGGTGAAACTGTCCGTTAACACACGCCACGGACCAGAGGAAAGGCAGACGATTGTCATTCTCAAGGTTGTTCACATGGGTATTGCTGAATCCAGTGGATACCCATGAATTTGAAGAGCCGTGTCCGCAGTAGTTCCCAACACTGCGGCCCTCATTGAGTGCATTGGTGACATCAGACGAAGAACCGCCGTTTGTATCATAAATCTGATCCAGATCAGTGTATGTATATGCCATCAGCCAGTCACGGATAATGTCCAGATGCTGCCAGTCGGCTTCACCTTCATCGCCAATGCCGGAACCCTGAGAAGAACCAATGCCAAAACCGTACTTGTACCAGTCCGCACCAGCTTCGGGATACCGTTCATATTCCACTGAACGCAAAACCTGGGTTTCCACATGAGATACATTTTCAGCGGAGAAACGTCCCACCATGAATTCCGGATACGAATCATTCCCGTCCTGATACCCGTAACTGGGATCGGACGCACTGCCGCCCACCATCATGGATGGAACCTGAGCATTGTCACCAATCAGCAGCAGGAATGCCAGTCCTTCATTTTCGTAATAATCGGAAACAAAGGTGTTGATAGCGCCGGAATTAGAACCGATTTCGGAAAGTGCAACGATTTCAGTTGGGATTCCCTTCAGATTTTTCCACTCCACAAAGGGGGCCATTGCATCCATGAAGTTGTCATAACATACAATTAGCATGTTTCCTTCTTCGCCGAGAATATCATAGCGTTCCATTGACCAGTTGTCAAAATGATGTTCATAAATGGAATTGAATTCTTTAACCATTGCGGTCAGCGGTTCCCGGCGGTCCAGCACATTGACCTGTCCCTCACCGGCGACAGTCACACCAAGTTCAATATGATGATAAACACGCAGGGTTTTGGTAATCGGATTGTACTGGAATGGGTGCGCCCAGACCGCCTGTCCGCGGAAATCACGAACGATGTAGGGGCTTCCCAGATCGGCGATATTTTCAGGGAAGAACGCATCCCGCTGATAAACAGGGCCATACACATACGGTACGGTGGCGGGGTCGATATCCCTGGTGAAATTGCCTTTGGACGGAGGGATGGAGACATTCTCAAAATCGATGAATTCCGCATCCAGTATATCCACCTGCATCTGAGCATTATCCGGAATAATCAGGGAGGCTGTCAATTTAAGCAGTTCTGGGGCTGCAGCCTGCAGCAGCGGTGTTCCGTCTTCAATATTAATGACGGTAGCGGCCTGTCCGTTGACAATGATTTCATCCTGCCAGTAACCCGGGATGTTAAATTCTAGGACGGTAGTTTCAATATTTGAAGAAATGACGCCTTTTTCCGGTGCCGCCGGTGTGTCTGAAGTCAGACCCACCCATTCAGCGGCCATTGCAAAACTAATAAAAATAATAAATGATACCTTGATCAGGTTTCTCATTTTATTCTCCTTGTATTTCAGTCACTGAGTTTCCAGATAAAATAATACACACGTGGCTTTTTTAATGCGGTGAAAATTACCAGTAGTTTTGAAACATTACAAAATGATCCATCGTCGACTTACAATCTGTTACACCCAATCGATAAAAGAATCAAGTCTTTTATTCTCGAACTCCTGCGGTCTTGTCCACCTTTCCGCGAGGTTTGAAATAATCGACAGAAGGGCTTTCTTTGCGGATGATGTGTATATGCAGCACCCCTGCCCGGACCAGCACACCGCTGATGCATTCGCAGTCGGGCTCAAATGGTTCGAACCCCGCGGCAGCACCTGAATTCGGGATTCCGTGTCAAGCCCGTATATTTCACATGAATATCTGTTCGTAAAATGCATTGCAATTTCCGGAAGATGATATATCTGGTCGGCATCAAAAAGCAAAAGGCCCCGGAAAGGGGCCTCGATAACCGTAAAATAATGGAGGAAAAGTCTGGTCAGGATGCGATCAGTTTGATCAGATCGACCACCCTGTTTGAGTATCCCCACTCATTGTCGTACCAGTTCAGTGTTTTCACAAAATGTCCGTTTGTGACTTTGGTGAACGGTGCATCATAAATGGATGAGTATGGGTTCCCGATGATGTCGGAAGATACCAGTGGTTCGTCAGAATACTGCAGAATGTGTTTCATGCGTTCAGTTTCAGATGCTGCCTTCACGGCTGCATTGATTTCTTCCACTGTCACTTCTTTTTCAAGCTGACAAACCATGTCCACAATTGATCCGTCGGGGACCGGAACGCGGCAGGCAATTCCATCAAGCTTGCCTTTCAGTTCCGGCAGAACCACACCCACAGCCCGTGCAGCACCGGTAGTGGTGGGTATAATGTTTTCAGCAGCAGCGCGACTGCGGCGCCAGTCCTTATGGGGGACATCTGCCAGGCGCTGGTCATTGGTGTACGCGTGAACCGTATTGATAATACCTTCGACAATGCCGAAATTATCATTCAGTACCTTGGCCATGGGCGCCAGACAGTTGGTCGTACAGCTGGCATTGGAGATGATGCGGTGTTCCGGCAGAAACTGATCTTCGTTCACGCCCAGCACCACGGTAAAATCGATCGCATCCTTGGCCGGAACGGTAAGAACGATTCTTTTGGCTCCCGCCTCCAGCTGCGGCTCAAGAGACTCACGGGTACGGAATACACCGGTTGCCTCCACAACAACATCAATATCCAGTTCACCCCAGGGCAGGTTGGAAGGTGTCCGCTCATTGAGGAGTTTCACGGTTTCATTGGGAGTGTACAGCACATCATTTTCCAGTTTGACATCCTGTCCAAATCCACCCATTACGGTATCGTACTTGAGCAGATACACCAGAGCTTCATGGTCAAAAAGATCATTGATTGCTATCACATTGATGTCATCCCGCTGATTTAAAATGCGGAATACAGACCTTCCAATACGTCCAAAACCATTTATCGCTACTCTCATATTGAGCCTCCTTTCCGGTCTAATTCACCATAGGCCAAAATGATGTCAATAATTCTGGCGGCATGACCAAATCCGTTATCATACCAGCATAGTGTTTTTGCCATCTGGCCACTGGTTCTCATGGTTGCCTTGGTGTCAAACAGCAGGCTCTGGGTGGAACCAAGCACATCGGAAGACACAATCGGATCGTCTGTCACGGCAACCAGTTCCGGCATTACCTCTGCTGCTTCGCGGACGACATCATTAATCGCATCAGTAGATACAGTGTCATCGGAAAAGCGCAGGGTGAGGTCCAGACAGCTCCCTCTGGGAACCGGTACATTAAGCGCCAGACCTTCAAGTTTTCCGGCAAACTGAGGAAGAATTTTCTCCGCCCATGCCGGTACCGGAGTATCATTGGGGATAATGTTTTCAGCTGCAGAACGGCTTCTGCGGAAATCTTTTCCGACGGTATCCTGCAGCGGCTGATCGCTGGTATATGCATGCACAGTTGTCATAATGGCATTTACGATATCGAACCTGTCTCCCAGGATTTTAAGCATCAGTGCAAATGCCTGTGTGGTTGAGGAGGCAGCTGAAATCAGTTTGTCGTCAGCGGAAATTTCATTGTCGTTTACACCCATCACGACCACACGATCAATTTCATCGCGGGGCAGCGCAGAAACAATCGCCCGTTTTGCACCGGCATCAATGTGACCCTGCATCTGATCACGGGAGACATACTTATGAGTTGCATCGATGACAATATCCACACCCAATGCATCCCATGGAACATCGGTGGGATGTTTTCCGCCGATCATACGGGTTCGGGACTGTTCGTAAACAAGATAGTTGTTTTCGAGCATAATCTCACCCTTGACTCCGTCAACTTTCAGTAGGTAGAGCAGGATTTCAGGATTCCCGATATCACTAATCGCCACAATGTTGATCTCGGGGTGATCCTGAGCAAGCCTGAAGAAGTCCCGGCCGATTCGGCCAAACCCCATTATGCCTACATTGATCTTGTTATTTGAGTTCATATTATACCTACTCATTTAGGAATTAAAATTCAAATCTGATCTAACACCAAAAATTAAGAACAAATTCTGAATAGTAACTACCAAATTAGTGACTAAGCAGCTGAATTACGTTTTATTTGGGCTGGACCGGCTGGCTTTTCTTAAACATCACAAAAAAAAATGTTGAAACTACAGGGGCTGATATTGATACTGCCACTGAATAAATGACGGTATCGTTTGAATTATTCCATTGCAAACAGGTTATTTCCGGATACCTATAATGATATGCATCGCTGATGAATCAAAACTTCCATGCATGAACGACAGAAATTCTCACTGCGGGTCCAATTCCCCCCGTCTGGCCTTTCATACAAAGACATGCGACTGAAAACTCAGATCACAGCCGTTCAAACATTGATCTTATTTGAGAATCTATACCATCATTCCGGCAGCGGATTCAAGTGAATGCTATTCGTTACCGTGCCGGGAAGATTCAGACTTTTTTCGTGATTTGCGAAATTTATGTTTCGCATCCCGAGCTTTGCGTCGCAGGTAGTAGCTCAGAGCATCATTTGAGAAATTGCAGTGTCCGATAATATAGAGATGAAACGCACAAAACAGGGCTGGCAATACGGCCCAAATAAATTTCTCCGTAACCAGAAAATAAACGGTGAATAATATAACACCCCAATTCAGAGCAACAGCAAACCGAACCAGATTTTTCATATGTCCTCAAAGAATAATTAAACCAATGCTGTATGAAAAATAACGCTGTTTTTACACGTCAGAAAACAGGATTGTTGCTGTGATAAAACAATTTCGTCAGTCAACCGGACAGCCCTGCCCAAAAGACTTCAGATTGGATACAGGAGAGCAACTCCATCCTGCGCTGATGTGGTTATGGGTGGCATTGCTCTGCGGACAGATAATAAACTTTCCGGGGGAATGACCGGAGAATCCGCTGATCATGACAAAAAACCAATGGCAGGTACGAATCGGACTGGAAGTCCATATCCAGCTAAAGACGCCGCAGAAACTGTTTTGCGGATGCAGCACGGCATTTTGCTCCGAACCCAATACAGCCGTCTGCCCGGTGTGCCTCGGACTGCCCGGCGCACTGCCGGTTTTTAATCAATCTGTTATGAAACCGGCGGTTAAACTGGCACAGGTTCTGCAGTTTGAAAAAATATGTCCGGCAATTCGATTTTTCCGAAAATCCTATTTTTACCCGGATCAGCCGAAAGGCTTTCAGATTACTCAGCAGGAAGCTCCCCTTGGGATGAACGGTCGTTTGGATTTTCGTCAATCCGGAGAAATAAAAACAATCGGGATCCGGCAGCTGCATATCGAGGAGGACGCCGGCAAACTGGTTCACCGGGATGACGGGACCAGCTGCATCGACTTCAATCGTTCCGGGCATCCGCTTCTTGAACTGGTAACCGAACCCGGATTTGATTCTCCGGATTCCGCCGCCGCATTTTTGACAGAAGTCCGGGAACTGGTTCGGGATCTGGAAATATCGCGCGGCAGAATGGAGGAAGGAAATTTACGCTGCGATGCCAATGTATCCCTGGGTTCAGCAGAGCTGTCGGACCGAGACAGCCGGGTCGAGATAAAAAACCTCAATTCCTTCCGTCACCTGAGGAATGCGCTTGCTTTCGAAATAAAGCGGCAGCAGCAGGTTATTGAAAGCGACGGGAAACTTCATTCGGAAACCAGACGCTGGTCGGAAAAGGATCATAAAACCCACTGTACCCGGCGTAAGGAGGGAGCACCCGATTACCGTATTATGGCCGAGCCTGATCTGCCGGTTATTCCGGTTGATTCCAGTCAAATCAAAGTTCCTGAATCGCTTATTCCGTCCACACCGGCTGCCAGATATCAGCAACTGGTCCGAAACGTGGATATACAAAAACAACATGCCAACCTGATATGCAGAAGCAAAGTCCTCACTGAGCTGACAATAAAATGGGCAGGAAAGATTCACACCCGGCACCTTATCCCATTTGTTATCGGCCCTGTCAGGTCAGTTCTGCAGGCCAATCATTCTGCAAGTCTCTGGTTTAAGAACCTGGATATTCCGGACGCAGACATGATTCTCTCCGTTTGGAGCAAGGGGTTGATTGACGTCAGCGGGATCAATGATCTGATATCAGGCAAAACAGAGGTCCAGTCTGTAAGACGTGCTGCCCACAGAATCGATGGCAGGGACTGCGTGTCCGATGAACTCATTCGGGACACTTTGCGGTCTTTGACTCGGAAATTTCCTGACGAATGGAATAGATTACTGGGCGGAAATCTGCAGCTGGAACATTTCTTTACCGGGCAGGTCCTGAAAAAACTGACCTTTCCTGCGGACCCGCAGCGGGTCAGGGAAATCATCAGGATATACCGCTCGAAAATAATACAAAACCCAAAACCGGAGAATTAATCATGTCGGAAGTATTTGACAATATCCTTGGACAGCTGAGTAAATGGGGTGAAGTCGCGGTGGACAAATCCGGCTTCTATTTTAAAAAAGCCATTGACAAGGGTGAGGAGTTCTCAAAAATCAGCCGCATACAGTTGGACATTGAAAAAGAAAAACGCAAAATCAGACAGCGTCTCACAGAACTTGGAAAGTATGTTTATGATCAGACCCGCATTTCTGCAGCTGTTGATTTTTCGGATGATGAAGAATACAAGCAGCTGGTGGCCGGAATAGACGAAGGCAAGGCGGCAATCGAGAAACTGGAAGTCCAGAAACAGGAAATCAAATCCAAAGAACCGGAAACCCAGGAATCTGAGCAGTCTGATACAGATCCAATTCCGGAAGACGCGGATGTGCTGGATATCATTATTGAAGAGAACTCGGAAAAGGAAAAATAGGATCCTGCAAGCTGATTCCGCTGACGGCTGCATTTTCTGAAATATCGAATCGGAATTCCCTGAATATTTACGGGTGCCTCACCGAACCGCCTGAAATACCCGGACTCTGCCGCGTGTTTAAACACTGAAATCAGAGTGGTTTCGGGTTGTTCATATACCCCATTCAGCATTGGTTCGCAGATCATTTTCAATCGGTCACTCAGATCAGTTCATTACCGGAAAATCTTGTTTCAAATAACCACATAACGGTTTTAATTTTTTGTTTGAAAAAATTATAGTTGGAGCGGTTTCGCACCATCTTTTGAAATGAAATTAAATAATTACAAAATCATATTGGTATCAGACGGTCGGACGGACCTGCGCGAGTATTCCCTGAATGCGATAATACTCGGCCTTGTTGCGTTTGCGCTGATTGCATTTGTTTCTGCAGGATTTTTCTTCTTCAGCAGACAGGATACAGATCGGGAATACAGTCAGAAGCTCAAAGAGCTCCAGACCGATAACAGCCGTCTCATTGACCTCATCCGTGAGCATGATGCCGAAATGGAAGTTCTCCAGAAGCGGCTGAATGATGTCATCGAGCGGGACAACAATCTGCGTGAACTCGTTAAACTGCCAGAAATTCACGAAGATGTCCGTAAGGTGGGTGTTGGAGGTGAAATCAAACGCGGTGAGAAGTCCCTGGAATACCTGCTGCCTGAATCCGGTAAAGACATCAGTCTGAAGTCCCGGTCAAAACATATCGAAACGCTGCACAGAATGCTCAATCTGACCCAGTTATCCTATTCTGAAATCAGTGATATTATTCAGTCCGATGTACACCGGTACCGGTCTTACCCTGCAATTCATCCTCTGATGACCGGCAACGTTAAACTCTCTTCCGATTACGGCCGCCGCAGGGACCCGTTTGACGGAAGAATTCAGTTTCATACCGGACAGGATTTTTCAGCCCGCACGGGTACCGCCGTGTACGCAACAGCTGACGGAGTTGTCAGGGAATCAAAATATTTCGGCACTTTCGGGAATTATATTGAAATAGACCACGGGTATGATTACATCACGATCTACGGCCATCTCTCCAAACGCAAAGTCAAGCCCGGCGACAAAGTCGTCAGAGGTCAGTTAATCGGGAAAGTGGGCAATACCGGAAAATCCACTGCCTCTCACCTTCATTACGAGGTTCGGTACCGGCACAAGCACATCGATCCTTCCGGATTTTACATCGGTCAGCCTCAGGATTAAGCATCCGGCATCCTAATCGTCAAATGTCACTCCGCTACCACATCGAAACGTATGGATGTCAGATGAATGTCTATGATTCTGAACTGGTGGCCGGATTGCTGGACAAAGCCGGATACGCTGCCACGGATCTGCCCAATCAGGCCGATGCCATTTTTCTGAATACCTGTGCCGTACGTGAAAAGGCGGAAGAAACGGTTTATAACCGTCTGGACAATTTCCAGTCGCTGAAACGGCGGAATCCCCGGTTGGTGATCGGCGTACTGGGATGCATGGCGCAGCATCTGAAAAATGAACTGCTGGAGCACAAGCCCTATGTGGATTTTGTGCTTGGACCGGATTCATATCGAAGGCTGCCTGAACTGCTTGCGGAAAGACGTCGGGATCTGAAGCACATTGTGGATACGAGGCTTTCCCGGTTCGAGCTGTACGAAAACATGTTCCCCGTCAGGGGTTCAGGCATCAACGCCTGGATTTCAATCAGCCGCGGATGTGACAATTTCTGCACATTCTGTATCGTGCCGTTTACGCGCGGCAGGGAACGCAGCCGTGATATGGCCGGAATCGTACAAGAAGCTCGCAAAGCTGTGGAAGCGGGGTTTCCCGAAATTACCCTTCTGGGCCAGAACGTCAATTCCTATTCCGCGCCGGAGGGCGGTTTCCCTGAGCTGCTGGAGGCAGTGGCCAATATACCGGGACTGAAACGCATTCGGTATACTTCACCTCATCCTCAGGATGTGGACCGCCGTCTTCTGGAGGTCATGCGGGATCATGACAGCATCTGCAATCATATCCACCTTCCGCTGCAGGCCGGTGCCGACCGCATCCTAAAGCGGATGAACAGAACATATACCCGGCAGCATTTTATGAATCTGGCGGATGAAATCCGGAAGTATATGCCGGACTGCACCATCACAACAGATATCATTGTGGGATTCCCCGGGGAATCCGAATCGGAATTTCAGGATACACTGGATGTTGTGCGGTATGTGAATTTTGATTCGGCATTCATGTTTAAGTACTCCCCCCGACCGGGGACCAAGGCTGCGGAATATACCGATCATGTCCCTGAAGAAATCAAGCAGGACCGTCTGGTGCGGCTGATCGAACTGCAGAAACAGAATACCCGGAAAGCACTTCGAAAGCTGATCGGAAAGGAATTGGAAGTGATTGTGGAAAAAACGTCAAAAAAATCCAGCGGCCAATGGGCCGGCCGAACCGGGGGCAATATCTGGGTGGTGTGGGATAAATCCCAAGAAAATATTAAAGATATCGTCAAACTGCTGATAGAAGACGCCCAGGGTGTCACCCTGTTCGGGCGTCCAGTGTAAAAGGAGCAAATTCGTGAGACTGTTTAAATTTATCCTGGTGATCGTCCTTTTGGGCGGAAGTGTGGCATTTATTATCATGCTGGACCAAATGAATTCCGGTGAGGAAACCAAGGGACGTCTGATTTATATTCCCGGTCTCTCACAGAAATGCGATTCCCAAGAGGAAATCGTTGAAATTGTTGATCCAGATGACAGCAGTCGTACAATACCCTACGCCTTGCCGGGGGAAGATTGCCGGGAAGGTTACCCCCTCTGGGCGGTATTCCTGGTCACCTTCATTACGGGCGTCATTATCGGATATGTACTGGCCGTTCCGCAGATCCTCACCTATATGCGGAATGCGCGGGTGGTGCAGAACCGGCATAAAAAACTGCAGACCGAACTGGATAGTCTGCGAAATCAGTCCATTACTGAAGAAATAGCCATTCGCGATACAAACGAGAGTATCGAATTATGAACACTGCTTTAATCGTCATCATTTCAGTCGCTGTTCTGGCAGTTGCGGCTCTGATCATTTACGCTTTCCAGTCCCGCCGTCATTCCCGCAAGGCCGGTCTGAGGGATTTATACACGGAAGGGCTGGATTTTCTGATTTCCGGTCATTTGAAAAAAGCCTATATGAATTTCAGGGATATTGTCCAGCAGGATACCGGAAATGTAAATGCCTACCTGAAACTGGGACAGGCGGCCAGAGAAGGCGGCAATCCTGAGCAGGCACTGAAAATTCACGCCAGTCTGAAAACCAGAAACCTGAATCTGTATGAACAGATCGAGCTGGATAAAAGTCTCGCACTGGATTATTATGCCGGGAAAAATCTTGCGGCGGCGGCGGCAGCGGCAGCCAGAATTCTCAGCATGGAAAAGAAAAATGACTGGGCTCTGAGTCACCTGGTCAAGTTTTGCCGGGAAATGGAAGACTGGGGAAAAGCCGGGGAATATCTCGCTCAGCTGCAGAAAATAACCGGACAGCAGGATGCAAGAAAACTGGCTCTGTATAAAATCCAGGAGGGACGAACCGAGCTGAAAAAACGGAATTTTTCCCAAGCCCGTACACTGTTTGAACAGGCCCTGAAAATGGAGAAGACTCTCGGTGCAGCCCACTATTTCATCGGCTGTTCCTATGTTCTGGAAAGTGAACAGGCATATCAGTCAGTTGAGGAAATCGATGCCCGCCGGGATCGCACGGATCAGGAACAAAAACAGCTCAAATCCGCGATGGACAAAGCGCGCCAGAAACTCGGTCTGGCTCTCCCCCACTGGGTGATGTTTTCGGAAATGGAACCTGAGCAGTCCTGGCTTGTCATTGCCCGTCTGAAAGATGCCCTGTTTGCACTGGATCGCTATCATGAAATTGAAAGCATTCTGAAGACAATTATTCGAAATGATCCGGACAATTCCGAAGCCCTGGCCAGTCTGGCGGAATTCTATCACCACAAGGGTGAAAACCGGGAAGCGCTGGATCGTATCAGCATTGCGGTGGAAAAAAATCCCGAATCCCTCATTGTTCAGTTGATTCAGTACAAACTGCAGCTGTTTAATGACCCGTCGCCGGAAACCATTTCCAAAATTGACCGCCTGATTGAATTTGCCCATCACAAGAAATACCACCAGTTCAGGGATCAGGACGAATCCGACATCCGCTGGCTGCTGGAATCCAGCGGTGATCTGGAGCTTCTGGTAGTTTGAAGCTCCGGCTGTTCATTATCCTGCTGTTCCTGATGCCCCTGTATTCGACTGAAATTGGGACTGTCATTCACGCGCTGCTGGACGGCACGGAGTATTCCGATAATTATCAGACGGCGGAACTGGAGGCGGAGTTTTCCGGTGAACCGGGCTGGCCTTTTCTCAAAGGGCTCCTGGAACCGAATGGACGGCTGGCCAGCGAGTATTTTCAAAATCAGGTGGCTCTCTACCCGAAAAATGAATTCACGGATGACGCGCTGATGCGGCTGGCGGAGTATGCCTATGTCAGCGGCCTGTACATGAAGTCCGGGGAGTACCTTCGCACAATGCTTCGCGATTTTCCCGATTCCGAGCATCATACCCGTGCGGTTGAACTGTTTGTAAAATCACTGGAGATTTCGGGAAACCAGGACAGTGCAGCCCATTATCTGGCTCTGTACAATCCCGGTAACGATGCCGTAACTGTGCCGCCAATACGAACGGCGGATAATCAGACTGCTGTACCTGAGGCGGTTCAGCCGGTTAAAACAGATGCGCAGGAACCACAGAAGGACAGGGAGAAATGGGCCGTTCAGATGGGGATTTTCAGTCACCGTGAAAACGCTGAAACCATGCGGAATTCACTCACCATTCAGGGATTTCAGGCCTATCTTGCAGAAATCGAGTCCGGCGGAAAAGCCATGTATGCTGTTCGGGTGGGTCCATATGATTACGAACAGACCGCTCGCAATATGAGCCGGACACTGCAGTCCAAGTTGGATTTGGATTCATTTGTGGTAAAGGAATAATTTAGCCGGTCGTTCTTACTGAAAAGAATGACAATTGGAAGCGAATGCGACCCTGGTGGGCGCCGCGGCCTTCAAAGCCGTTTGAGGGGCTTCACGGTCCCTGGTGGGTTCGATTCCCACACGTTTCCGCAAAAGGGATCCAATCAACGGGCAGGAAAACCGTCTCGGGCTTCACGGTACCTGGTGGGTTCCCTGTCCGTCCCATGACGGAGATTCCCAGACGTTTCTGCTAAGGTGGGTTCCCTGTCCAAAAACTAATGGGAAGGAAAGCCGTTTGAAGGACTGACTGCTCGAACTGACCAGTTGAGCAGAATATTAATTTCGAATCCTGTCTCCGCTTTCCATGGCGGAGTTTTTTTTTGAAACGAATGCGACCCTGATGAACACCGCGTCCTTCCCCGCCTGCCAGCTGGTGTGACATGTATCATTGGTGTGAGATCATTATTACTTTCGCTGCTGCGCCAAATGGAAGGTTTTCAGCAGGCAACGGGGAATGGTTGGTGAGCCGGTGGCTTCAGCCACCGGAGAAAACGCAGCCGAATTCAGAATTCAGAAGGGAAGAAGGTATTTTGCCAGATACAGAATCTCGGTGAATAATTCAGGTGAAAATAAAAGTACTGATATTTTCAAAAATGAGTGAGTAAAGTTAATTCCGGTTTGGACGGATGTGATCAGGTTTGAAAATACCATTTTCGTTATTGCATCATATTCTCTACTATTATTAAAATTGCCCATCACCCCTTTAAAACTGAAAGTTTTTTAGGCCCCGGGTTCCCAGTGGACTCGGGCTTTTTTTATGGATCATATATGTACTCTAGAGTGACAGTCTTAATTGATGGATTCAATCTTTATCACGCCTTAAAAGATACAGGAATACCCAGTTATAAGTGGATTGATCTCAAGAACCTGGCTTGCTGTTATCTTGGTGCACATGACAGACTGGAATCAATTTTCTATTTTACCGCACTTGCTACATGGTCTGCGCAAAAAGTAAAAAAAACACCGAGCATTTATTCAAGTTCAAGAATACAGTGGTGTTCAAGTGGTGTTGGGTAAATTCAAAAAGGTATCCAGAATCTGTCGAAATTGTTATACAGAATATCAAACACACGAAGAAAAGCAAACTGATGTGAACATTGCATTCAACCTAATGCAGCAGGCATATGAGGATAATTTTGAGAAAGCAATAATTATTTCTGGTGACAGCGACCTGATTCCATCAATAAACCAAGTTAAATCACTCTATCCAAACAAGTTGATAGGTGTTGTGGTCCCATTTGGAAGAAGTGCAGTCGATATTAAAAATGCATGTGATTTCCATCGCAAAATGAAACGTATCAATATTGAATCAAGTTTGCTGCCTGCTAAAGTACAAATTGGATGTAATACTGTTCATTGTCCCCCCGAGTGGACATAAATCGATTTGTTGCTTTTAACTCGCTTTCTTCCGCCAAACCACTTCAAAGAAATGAATCTTAATACGGATTTTCCAGAACTCCAGTCATTCCCCCCGCTCATACCCATCCATCGCCGTTTTCGGCCGGCGGTTCTCGTCAAAAACACCCCAGTGTTTTTCCACTTCATGGGGCGGAGTATCGACACCGCCGCCTTTCCAGGGTTCATCAAATACTTCAAATATGAATGTTGGTATCCTTTTTTCATTCACCCATTCATGATGCAGTTTCAGGTAACGGGCCTGGGCAGCCGCACTCATTTCACCCTTGATCAGAGCACCCTGCTGTCCGTCGCCCGTCTTATCTGCATTGTAATCCGTGGCCCAGCCGATTTCACCGATGATGAATTCCCTGCCGGGATGAAATTCGGAAAGCCCGTCATAAATTTCACCGGCCCACTCGAATGACTCCTCCACCTGTTTGCCGTTCCATACCGGGTGCATGTGGGTGGTGATGAAATCCACTTCCGCCGCCACCGCCCTGCTCTCCGGCTTGTTCCAGAAATTGTAATCGTCCGCGGTGGTCACCGGCACATTCACGTGATTTCGAACCGCCCGGATATAGCGAATCAGATTGTCGGGATTCATTCGGTGCGCCGACCAGAAAACCTGGGTCTCGTTCCCCACATTGACGGCAATCACAATATCATTATACTCATTGGCCAGTTCTATGCTCCGCAGTGTATTCCGAATGTTGGATGCCTGCACTTCCGAATGATCTTCCTCATTGGCCAGCCAGACGCCCAGCATCATTTTCACCGGCAGCTTGTGCTTTCGAATCACCTTTAAAATATTCTCCGTATCGTCATCGGCATTGTACACTCGAATCAGATGCCAGTACTTTGAGATAATCTGCAGGTCCTCCAGAATCTGCCTTCGGTCCGGTCCCTTCACACCCGGTGCCTGCCCCCGGCGGTAACAGCCATACGCGGCCGCATTCCCGATCCAGTCATCCCCAATATACGGATGAAACGGACGCAGGCTGAACGGCTGCTCCGGTAAAATCTCCTGCCCGGACCCCAACACACTCATCAGCGCTGCAGCCTCACCTGCATTCCCATACGGATATTGGATTTTTCCCGCCAGTCCCGATTGACATGATACACCCAGTAATATCATTAAAATGAAAATAACACCTGTTTTCAAACTCTTTATCATCAGACCTTCCCCCTTGTCAGCTGCCAACCGCAGCAATTACCGGTCAACCCGGAGTACTAAAAATAGTTTAAAGACCGGTCACCAATAACCAATAACCATTGACTATTGACCATTAACCAATTACAGCGGCACTCTTACTGTCTGAACCGAATTGGCGGGGATTTCCAACTCTGCATACCGATCCCCGATCTTCAGACTGGCTGCTATTGCTTTTTTGGTGGTGTTCAGCAGCTGCACACTCAGCAGGTTCTCATCATTCACGGTGGCGCAGGCATGCAGATCATCTTCCCCCAGCTGATATAATTTTCGCTGCGTCCGAACCGCAGTGTCCCCAGGCCGAATGGTTCGGCTGAACTGTGCAAGCACATAATAAATTGGAGTATAGTACACATACTGTGATTCCGTGTCGATCATGATGGGTGCACCGCAGAAATTCCCTACATGATTGGGTCCCCCGTCTTTATCCAGCACGATGTTCCAGTCGATCCAGCCCCGCATCCAGTGATCGAGACTGACAATTATATTCCTTGCATAGCGATGAACCGGCGTGTACATGGGATGATCTTCCACCACCACACCGTCCCACGGTGCGGTGTACGCCCAGTCCGTGGCATTGGCATTCCACCAGAAATCATCATTGTCAAACCAGTTTTCTTCCTGATATCCATCCGGATCACCCATGCCTTCCGGAGCCGGTTTCCCCAGATCATCGATACAGCCCTCGGTATGTATGATGGCCATGTCCGGAAACGCCCGGTTCACATCCTCAAACACCTCTTCATAAACCTTGTTGGTACTTTCATACCAGTGAACGGCCGCTCCATACAGGTAGGGAACCGTCTCGGTATCGGAAAAAATCACATCCGCCCAATGGGCCAGCCCATCCCGGTTCTGATCAAATATCAGCAGCTTCACATCATCATGACCGCCATTTTTAAGTCCGGGTCCCAAATGGTGCTTGACAAATTCATTTTGGGATTCGGGAGAAAAGTTCATGCTTTCCCACTGCCCGTTGTTGCCGTGGGGTTCATTCACCGGCGTCAATCCCCAGATATCCACGCCTTCCGATTGATATGCATCCAGATACCGAAGCAGGTAATCCGCGTACGTACTCACGTATTCATCCTTGAGCCAGCCGCCTGTTCCCTGCCAATTGTTTTCAGGTGCACCCGGCCGGTACCAGTCCTCAATATCCTTCATCCAGGAAGGTGC
The DNA here is from genome assembly GCA_964527215.1 of uncultured bacterium. Lineage (GTDB taxonomy): Bacteria > Fidelibacterota > Marinisomatia > SCGC-AAA003-L08 > JACNLC01 > CAZGNZ01. The sequence continues at coordinate 108,073 of CAZGNZ010000006.1, forward strand.
GGTCCATGCGGATGCCACAATTCTCAGACGGCTGTCCGGCTGGTTTTCCTTGATGCTCAGCGCTTCCTGAATCATGGGCAGAAGATCATATTCCTCATCCCTGATTCCGGGATAACCGGACTGGGTAAATCCTTCCTTGTCCGGCTGGATACTGAAACTGTTCAGTTCCGCATCACCCGGCTGATCGGCATAGGAATACCGTCCTTCCACACAAAAATCACAGGCACCGATATGAGTGCGGGTCAATGTGAAATCGGCTCCGCTTTGTCCGTAAATCTTTCCCATGACCTGCTTCCGTTTATCCGGATCCAGATGAGCCAGAACAAAGGCGGATGATTCCGTAAAGGAGGTTCCGATCCCGTCAATGGTCTGCTTTTTGATTTCCGGATGAATCTGAATCACCGTTCCGTCGGGTTCACCTTTCCGGAAGGTGATATTGTCCACCGACTCAAGTTTCGCTCCGGCCTCGGATGTCACCAGAATTTCAGATGTTTTCAGCGGCACCGCACCGCCGCTTCTGCAGGACACCATGATTATCCCGAAAAAAACGAATAAACCAACCGTAACATATCTTTTCATTGAAACCCCTTTCCGACCGTCCGCCGGTCACTCTGCAAATACTTCGAATCCAGACTTCCGCCGCAGCATTGGAAGCAGCGGGCGATTACGATACCAAATCCGGGTGAACAGCAATCCCGGAATATTCCGCCTTTGCCGCAGTTCATTCCCACAGCCTGTTTCATCGAAACTGTCAGCGGATCCATCTGCAGCAAGTCAACCGAATTTTAACCGTTTGCACCATATCCAAATAATTCCAGAATATTTCGTTTTATTGAGCTGATATTTGTAAAGCAGCCACGGCAGCCTGCAGTGTCGATTCTTCAAAATTACATAAAAAAGGAACTTATTTTTCAAAATCTTGCGGGTAATGCTCGAAGGACTGAATACCGGAGAAATGCTGTTGGATTTTTTCCACTGTCATGCCGGCGGAAAACGGATCAAGTTCGTGGACTTTCTGCAGCGTAAAATATGCCGCCCGGGGGTACAGCTGATACAATCCTCTGTCATCAGGCTGACCTTTGGCACAAATCCCGAACCATTCCTCATTCATATTGTTTTTGCCGTGTTCATAATCCGACAGGTATCCGCCGTTTGACCAGGACGCATGAGTATCATGGATGTCAAGGTTTTCAGTCTGACCGGTTTTCCACCATCCGTCACTGAACTGGAAGGTAAACCCGCCGATGGAATTGCCTGCTGTTCTCAACCCGCGCGCATTTTCATAAATTTCCTGCCAGTTGGCCAGCAGGCAGCGGGCCTGGGACATCTGATCCTCGGTATTGTCGCGGGTATTATAGGCATCAGCTCCAAATTCCGTTAGCATCAGCGGCAGTCCCAGTTCATTCCGAGTCCTCTCAAATGCATCCCCAAATGAGACACCGCGATAAATATTTACGGCAAATATGTCAAAATTGCCGCATTCATCCCCGATGATATCCAGAAAAAGCAAGTCACCGTTGCAAACTGCAACCGGATGGGATTTATCAATTGCCTTGACGGTTTTTGCACCCTCGTTGAACAGCCTGTACATGTGTCTGGCGCGTTTGACAGATTCGCGATCCTTTTCCGGGATGTCTTCCGTCTCTGAGCCCTCCCAGAACAGTCCGTAGTTGTTTTCATTTCCCAGAATATACATCAGGACGCCGGGAGTATTTTTATACTCCTCTGCCATTTCCGCTGTTTCCCTCAGCAAAAGTTCCCTGACCCGGGGATCTGAATAATCCGTATTGGCTTCCCAAACACCATCCAACATGAGACCGTACCGTCCGAAAGAATGGTTCACAGCCGTGTATATTCCGAAATTCTCATAGATATAGTCAACCCATTTCGACGGAATGCCGGTGTACTGACGAATCGCATTGACTCCCATATCTCTCAGCAGCGCCATTTCATAATCAAGAGCTGATTTGATCACGTCCCCGGACTGATTCCAGAGACTGTATTCATAATTGGTGCCGATAGGGACGAAATCCCAGTTCATCCCGTTGATCATGAATTCCTGTCCGTTTACCTGAAGTGCGCTGCCCAGATCGTTTGTCACGACCTCAATCCGGAAATCCTGACCTGCCAGAATCGTCGACATGACAGACGCAGAGATTAGGACCGCGGCTGACCGGATCCGCTCACGAATGCATAATTTTCCTTTTGGCTCCTGAAGCACTCAATCCTCCATATTTTCCGCCAACTCATTCCACCCGAACAGGCGAATTCAACCGCTTGAAACCGGGTGCAATTCATCTGCAGGTAACCCGCAATTTTACCTGAAAACCGGCACAGCAGGCAATTTATTTCCATATAGGATGAAATTATATTGCATGTATTTTCATAATTATGATAATTATTTTTAATTCCATCCCCGTTTCATTAAGTTTACCCAATCATTTTAATTCACATTCAAAACCAACAGCAGAACATTAACAGTCGGAATATTCTCTTATGAGACCAACCTTGAAAGATATCGCCAGTGAAACGGGACTCTCACTGTCCACCGTGTCTCGTATTTTATCCCGACGGGATCGGCGAAATACAGAAAATGAAGCGCTGGTTCTTGCCTGTGCCAGAAAACTGAACTATCCGTTTATCCACGTTGACAAGGAGCAGAAGCGCAGCCGAACCGGCAGAATCGCTCTGGTTACCCAGTTGTATGAGGGCGAATTTTATTCATCGCTCTATTACTGGTTCAACCGGGCGGCTTGTGACGCAGGCATCCAGCTCAGTATCGTTGAGGCCTCGCCGGAGAATTTGAAATCGGACTCCTTTACGCGGAATATCCGTCGGTTGTATGACGGTATCTGCCTGTTTAAGACAGATTGTACCGCGGGAGATTATCGCCGGTTTCAGTCCCTTCTGGACAATATGCCCATGGTCTCCCTGGCCCCCATTATTGATCCGGTGCTGGATACCGTAACATTTGACTCATACCGGGGCGGGTATCTTGTGGCCCAGCATTTTGAGGAATTGGAGATGTTCGATGTGGGGATCATTTCCGGACCGGCCCGTAATATTGAGGCCATGTACCGAAAAAACGGATTTATGGACTATGTTGAAAACAGTGACCGAATGAAATGCAAATGGCGGTTTGAGGGCGATTATTCCATTGAGGCGGGACATCGGGCATATACAGACTTGAAACGCAGAAAAATCAATAGACTTGCGATATTCGGTTCCAATGACCAAACCTGCATCGGACTGATGAGGAAAATTCTGGAAGACGGGAAACTGATTCCGAAGGATTATGCCGTCGCCGGATATGATAATCTGCCCATCTGCCGGAATTTTTTTCCAAGTCTGACATCCGTTTCAACCGATTTCAAAGAGCTCGCCGCTGCGGCACTGTCGATCCTTCGGGAAAAACAGCAGAGCCAATCCGGTCTGCAGGGACAAATCAGTCTGATCCCTGTTTCATTGAAGGTTCGGAACAGCACTGCTGTTCAGCGGTGACACAACTTTGCCCGCACTTTCAGTATAATTCATGATCCAGGCCGCAATAAATTTACCGCCATGAATCAACCTGCATCATTCCTGATTGATTTCTGCCGCTTCCTGACAGCCGTCATGTTTATTGGTATCGGTCCGGTTTTTCCTGCCAGTTTGCAGGAAATGCTTGACACGGCCGGTCCGGGAAACGGGTATGACCGTTATGTTGTTCTGGAAACCGGCATCACCTATACCGGAGGACTGATGACGGGCGTTCAGTACAATCCAATATCCCACGATTACGGCGGAATCTGTGAAGATATCTTCGTTGAAGGGAACGGCGCTGTTCTGGATTTGCAGGGGCAGCAGATTCTTGTTTCCTCATGTGAAAGCACATTCGATCTGGAGAACTGCGTCATACTCAACGGCAACATTCGTTTCCGCGGATCCAGTGACGACGTCCTGGTCGCATTGCCCTCCGGCAGTATCAGATATGTGACATTCTATCAGCCCCATGACTACTGTATCCGGCTTCAGAATGCCGGCCCGGACATTACTATTGAACACAATCTTCTTGTGGATGCCGTTGATACCGGCCCGGATTTTGTCACCCTCACCGGCTATACCAACAGCTGGCTGCCCACCGGTGTCAATATTGCTCTCAGCGGACAGTTTTTCGGGTTCTACGGTCCTTTTGTCCGGGACAACTGGTCATTTCATACCGATCCGACGGTGAATGCGGATTCACTGCGGCATTTCGGGTTCGTCTGAGACTACGGCTGATTCGCCCCATATCCGTGGGCTGGTGCCGGTCTGGCACCCAATAACAACATCACACAAACCGATCCCCTGCTGTCTGATCCGAATAATGGCGACTTTCGTCTTCAGGAAAACAGCCCGGCTCTCGGATACGGCTGCCAGAGTTTTTTAGAGGGTGGCGATTTTGAACCAGTCGTTCGTCAGACAAAACCCTGGTCGGACCCGCTGGTGCGGGATCGGGATACAATCCTGTTTTCCGGAGAGATCGATGATGTCCAAACCTGGTCAGCGGATACCGTCATTGTCACCGGGGATATTCTCATCGAGCCGGGAGGTCTGCTTCAAATTGCACCGGGTGTGTGCGTTCTGTTCGACGGTTTCCATCAGATTCGCATAAACGGCAGTATTCAGGCCATTGGAAATCCGGCTGAAAGAATCCTGTTCAGCTCGACCTCTTCCGATATGTTCACCACTGATCAAAGCACATTCGGAGCCTGGAGCGGTTTGCGTTTCATTCGCACCGATGACAGCCAGCCGCCTTCCATTCTGGAGTATTGCATCATTGAATTCAGCAAAGGCCTGCCCTCTGATGTAAATCCGCAGGGCGCCGGCGGAGCGGTCACAGCGGTGGACTTCTCAAATCTCACTGTTCGAAACTGCATTTTTCGAAACAATCTGGCCATCCACGGCGGGGTTTTTTTCCTGGACACCATGTCATCCCCGAAAATCGTCAACTGCCTGTTTTACAACAATCATGTCCTCGGCAATGCAGCGGTTTTTCTCAGTCAGTATTCCTACCCCAGGCTGGTGAATAACACAATTATTGACAATTATATCCATAATGCGGATAATCCGTATATTGAGACCTCGGCACTTCAGAATTTCCATTCGAAGCCCCTTCTGATCAATAATATCATTCGGAACAACAATCCTGACACCGAACACATGCACACCCAGTCATGGATGCAGAAACTGTTCTACTCATGGAATAACAATATCGAAGGGGACTCCCTGATACATAATAACATTGATACCGATCCGCAATTTCTGGAACTGGGACAGCAGTTTTATGCCCTGGGTTTAGATTCACCGGGGATAGATGCCGGAACTCTTGAAATGTCTGCCGGTCTGCTCCCGAATTCAGATCTTTCCGGGAACGTCCGGGTCGTCAATCTCGGCATCGATCAGGGAGCTTATGAGTTTCAGGCATTCTCCCAGCTTGGTGATGTAAACTGTGATGATGATGTGGATGTGCTGGATATAATCGCGGTGGTCAATAACATTATTTACGGATGGGAACCATCCTGTTTTGCCCTCATGGATTTGAATGACGACAGTATTATCAATATTCTGGATATTGTCGCCATGATTCAATTCATCCTATATTCATAATTCGATATATAACTGAGTTCGGCGAATACGCTGATTGATGAAGCGATCAGCGGGTTGGGTCATTGACCGATAGTACTTTCCGAGGGTACTCAATTGAGGACAGCAGTTCCAGCTCACCGTGTTTCCGGGACATGATTCCAATCAAATAACCCTTTGAATCGATCACTGGTGATCCGCTAAGTCCCGGGATCTTGTTGCGGGAAAGCAATTTTGTGGATATTTTTACGGTCCCGGGCTGATAACTGACAACCTTTCCTTCGTAAATCCGCTGACTGCAGTGGCGGTCGCAATAACGCCATCCGATGATAAATACCTTCTCGCCTGCTTCAAGCGGCGTCGGTCTGAACTGCAGAGGCTGTATATTCGGTGAGTTTTTTCCAATCGTGAACAGAAGCCAGTCCAGTGCCGGGGGAATATCGTCGATACTCTCCAAGGGGTTTTCATTAATCAGTTTGTCGATGATTATCTGATCGGCGGGATTGTTTTTGGGGGTCATTTTCCACTCTGCCAGCAAGCTGCCAAAGGCAATCGATTCCATATTGTCTGAATTGAAATACGTCAGGATATGCTTGGCTGTCACCGCCACCGTGTCGAATCCGGTATCCAGCAGAAATCCGCAGCCGGCTTCGGGATGGACGCTGTCAGTGTATTCTATGTGGTTCACCATGGTTATCTGGGGCCAGGCATTGCGCGGTCTCTGCACCCAGGACCGATTATTGCCGCGAAGTGAATCAACCGGAACATCTGCCGGTGTACTGCGGATACAGGCGGCCATAATCGTAAAAAGCACCAGAAAAATACCGGCATAATTCATAAGCTTTTTCATACCTGTGAACCCTCAGTCTGTGATTCTGATCTATTTTTGAGTTAGATGATTTTCCGCTGTGTAATAATTCAGCGGCCGAATGCTGATCCTACCGTTCACGGAGCCAGCTGGAATGACAGTACATCTGACTGAATCCCATTGATTTATAAAAAGGCTGGGCAGATCCTACAAAGGCCGTGCGCGCGCCGAGGCTGCCGCATCTTCGAATACCTTCCAGGACTGCTGCACGCCCCAGTCCCATTCGCCGATATTCCGGATCAGTGGCAACTGGTTCGACATAGGCGATTTCGTGCACCGGTTCATACCACATTCCGCAGTAGGAACCAAATTGACCACCAGGGGATTCAACAACGATATTCAGGTTTTTCTGAAAATTGGGCGCTGACTGCATGAATTTCCGGTCTCGTTCTCCTCCGGTCGGCGGCTCACCGGGATGATTGAAACCGCGCCACAAAACCCGATCCACTTTTCCCAGATTGTTTTCTTCCGCCAGTGACTTCAGTCGGAATCCCGGCGGCAGCGGTGCGGACGGGGTCAGTGACGAGATGGAGAGCTGCAGCATCGGTTCGCAGTCACCGGATTTGACGTACCCCTTTTCAGAAACCTCAGCAATGAAGTCTTTGTCCCGGTCATCGATGTATAATCTCAGCCGCCTGACCCCCTGTTGATCAATACCGAAATGTATTTCTGCATATGCCAGCATGTCCGATTTCAGCCATTCGAAATCCGGATCGGTTTGAAAATAACATGTTCCCATCTCATGCTCCGGATGACATGCTGCAACGATCTTTCCGCATGTCTCCCAGATTCCAATGGATTTCAAATCCACATTACGAATCAGAGGGTGAAAATGCATATATTCCCAGCGCGGCTGCAGCCAATTGACACAAGTATCCTTCAAACGGCAGCTTCTAATCAGAAACTCGCCGATCTTTTGAAAATCATGAACGCGGTTGTACTGTCTGAAGAATATATCCATCTGTCTCGCGCGGCAGCGGGTTAAAGACACATTTACTTTTTAAAGAATAATCAAGATCTGCAGATAATCCCTCTGCAAATATGAGACATTATCAATACCCGGCACAAATGAAATGCAGGGTTATTCACTTCACCTGTCCGCAGTCCGTGATTTCCGCTTTGCACCGAAATTTTTTCTAACACATTTGCCTATTGGCACAGTCTGTCGATATACCCACATCCTTGGCAATTGCGGTTCGACGTCAGCAAAAGGCGGGGTTTTATAATCGTTTCGGACGGTTGTCTCCACCTGTTGGAATGGATGCCTTTTCGATTGCATTACCTGCCATAATCTCATCAATTTTAAACCCCTTTCAGATGAGTATCGTACTTATCACAACCCTGAACAAGAGAGAGATTTTGAATATTCCAACGAATCTCAAAAACCTGAAGCCTGAAAACAAAAATGAGCAGGCAATCTATGATTTGCTATATGAGGCCATGTCAGTCTATTCTGCTGCTGCTCAAACTCACCTCAAACTGCTGGCAAAGGCCAGAAAACTGGCTCGCCGTCAGGAGAATCCTAATTTTCTTGCTGTAAGTTATTCCTCAACCGGACAGCTGGTAAAATACGATGAAGGATACCGCAAATCAATTTACTGGTTTAACAAGGCCCTCAGGATTGAATCGATTAATCCATCCATTCGGGGATTCATTGCCAACAATAAAAGCTTTGCCCTGATTTCTTCCGGCCGACTGGAAGAGGGCTACACACTGGCCTGTGAAAACCTTAAACAGATGGAAAACGCGAATCTTCCGGAACCGTCTATCATTGCTCTCACCATTATCGGTATTTATTTTGACCACACAAACAATCCTGTTCGAGCGCTTGAGTATTTCAATTCTGCTGTGGACAAAGCCCGACTGGTGAACGACGCGGTAATACTTGGCAACACCATCAAACAGGTTGGGGATAATTATGTTCGAAGGGGAAAATATTCAAAAGCCATCGATTCCTTTCTGGAGGTCTGCAAAATACTGGAAAATGAACCTCCCAATCCAACCCTGGCCCAGGCATACAACAATCTTGCGGTGGCTTATTACAGAACCGGCTTTCTGGAAAAAGCCCTGGACGCCCATCTTAAATCCTATACGTTAAAATCGGAACTGAATGACAATCAGGGAATGGCATTTTCCTATAACAATATCGCTGTTATTTACAAATCAATGAACCAGCCGAAGCGGGCAGTAAAATATTATGCGGACGCATTGGCCATTTATGAAAAAATCGAGATGCCGTCCGGGATTGCCATGGTTCTGAACAATCTGGGTCTGACATACAGCGACCAGGGGAAATACGATGAGGCCGTATCCTGCTATTTGAAATCTCTGCAAATACGAAAAGATATCGGCGACAACGGAACGATCATTCGACTCTATCACAATCTGGCTGATCTGTACACTCACACCGATGATCTGGACAAGGCAGAACATTATTTCCGAAAAGCGCTTGAACTGGTTGAAAACGAAAAAGAACCCAGTACGGATTTATACATCGGACTGGCCAATCTTTACCTAAAGACAAAACAGCTTGATTTGGCAGAAAAGTATCTGCTTATGGCCCTGAATCTATCGGAAAAACTGCAGCTTCCCCTTCCCGGGCGGGATGCTCATAAACTGCTGTCGGATTTGTATGCTGCCCAGAAAAAATACCGCAAGGCCTGGGATCATCTCCATCAGTTTACCCGAATGCTCAGGGAAGAGCACGAATCTCAGCTGAACACCCGTGTGACTGAAATGCAGTCCCGGTTCGAACTTGAACGAAGCGAAAAAGAAAAACAGATTCTTCATGAAAAGAACAGGGAACTGAAACGGCTGAATCAAAAACTGCGGGTAGCCCAGAACCGGTTGAAGGATATGGCCACTCATGATCCTCTGACAGGGCTGCTGAACCGCCGGGCTGTCATGCAGCGGATAAGGCGGGAGAAAATCCGGTATGACCGGTCCAGACGCTCCTTTTCCTTCATTATTCTGGATATTGATGATTTCAAACAGGTCAACGACTGCTTTGGGCACAGTTCGGGGGACAAGGTTCTGAAAACTGTCGCAGACTGCATCAGCAGTACAATCCGGAAACAGGATGAAGCGGCAAGATGGGGCGGAGAAGAGTTTCTGGTGTTTTGTCCCGATACCAATGAACAGGGAATTCTTGTCATTGCGGAAAAAATCCGAACTGTGATTGCAGAACAGAGAATTCATGCAAAACAGAACAGGATTCAGGTCACGGTTACCTGCGGTGTGGCATGCATTAACCATTATGCCACCATTGATGACTGTATTAATGCTGCGGATGAAGCTCTGTACGATGGAAAGCGAACCGGAAAAAACAGGGTAAATGCACCGGGAATGTTCAATGATCCACATGCCGCCAACCCTGACATACCGAATGCAGTCAATTCTGAAATAGTTGATACTGGGATGAAATGAGACAGAGATGATTTGCGACAACTGTCGGGTTAATGAATTTCTTTTTCTTGCAGGCATTCTTGTAATCAGGTGTAAAAAAAACGGACCCTCACCAGATAATAATGAACCCGATTATCGGATCATACCAACATCATTCTGGAAAAAGGGCTGATGTGACAGTGACAGAAATGGATTTGCACCGGCTGGATTCCGAAGCTCCCCAGCAGGAGTCGGGAGAACCGGCTGTTAAAGCTGGAAAAAATGTTTTATGGCGTTTTTTGAAACAGCACAAACTGCTGCTTACGGATGGTGCCACGGGCACACTTCTGCAAACCATGGGTCTGAAACGGGGGATTCCCCCTGAACTGATTTGCCTTGAAAATCCTGAAATGCTGCGGGAAACTGCCCGTCGTTATCGGGCAGCCGGATCGGATATTATTCATACCAACACATTTGGCGCGTCTGAGATTCGACTGGAGCAGTTTGGATTGAAATCCCGCATGGAGGAAATCAACCGCATTGCTGTAGAATCTGCCCGAAAAGGAGCCGGGGACAGGATTTGGATTTCCGCGTCCATGGGTCCTTCCGGACGCAGACTGCCGCCTTTTGGCAATGCGGACCCGGATGAACTGCAGGAATCATTTTTCAGACAGGCCAGGATTCTGATGGATGCCGGTACCGATTTTATCAGCATCGAGACAATGACGGATTTGAATGAAGCCTTACTGGCAGTTCAGGCAGTTCGCCATGCGGATGCTTTGGTTCCGGTGCTTGTGTCTCTCACGTATGGAAACAATTCAGGGAAAATTCAAACCTTGACTGGTCAAACCCCGGAAGATGTGATTCAGGCTTTTTTAAATACGGATATCTCAGCTTTGGGTGCAAACTGCGGTGAAGGATTACTGAGTATGCACCCCATTTGCCGTGAATTAAGAAAAACAATCCGGTGGCCAATGGTTATTCAGCCCAGCGCCGGTCTGCCGGTAAAAGAGGGAAAACGACTGAAATACCCGGAAACTCCGATCCGGTTTGCAGCAGGATTGCTTGACCTGGTTTTGTATGGAGCATGCATTATCGGCGGCTGCTGCGGGACCACACCGAATCATATCAGAGCCATGAGGAAGGTGGTTGACCGAATGAAGGACCGTATCGATTAGCCCGATTGTTTCATAAGGCTTCGAAATGAGATGGTAAAGCTTGTTGATTAATGAATTTCCCCGCCCGTCAGCTGACGGGTGAGGTATCATTAGTGATATAATCATTTTTTATTTCGCCGCCACGCCAAATGGCGGATTTTCAACAAGCGGCGGGGAATGCACCCAGTTACACTTGTCCGTCAGGAGACGGATTAAAAACCCGCCCACTGGCGGATTCAAGGCATGCAAAGAGATTTGAACAGATTTGGTCCGGACAGTATAATGAAAACAAATATCCAACGCAGCTGAAAATCCCTCTCCTGACGGACGGTGCAGAATCAACCAGATATATTATCGTTCGGTAAATGCGAAGTATTTAACCCATAGATATTCTCGTGAAAGATACGGGTTGGCAATCCGGCTGCGGCCGGAAACAAAAATCAGATAATAATTATATGGATGAAGGAAAACTCAGTATGGATCGAAAGCAACAGCATTATGAATAATCTCCATTTGAAGAAAACGCTGGGACTCACGGATGTTGTCCTGCTCAACGTCACCGCGATTGTCGGTCTGCGCTGGATTGCCCTGGCAGCTGCCGGGGGAAACAGCACTGTACTGCTCTGGGTGCTGGCACTGCTGATATTCTTTATACCACAGGCGCTTGCTGTGATCACATTTACCAATCTGTATCCCGGGGAAGGCGGAATCTACCTGTGGGTGAAAAATACCCTGGGGGATTTTGCCGGCTTTCTCACAGGCTGGTGCTATTGGACCAGCAATCTGGTGTACTTTCCAAATCTGCTGGTTTATATCGCCGGTACTTCGGTATTCATTTGGAGCGCTGACCAGTTGGGGTGGGCCGCAAGCAAATTTTACATCATGCTGTTTTCGCTCTTCATCCTGTGGATGGTGATCATTGCCAATCTGATCGGTTTGGAAAAAGGCAAATGGCTGAGCAATATTGGCGGAATCGGCACATGGATCACGGGTCTGCTCCTCATCGCATTTGCCGCTGTGGTCATGATCGGTCAAGGTCCGGCCAATTCAATGTCGATGGATACCTTTCGCATCAAAGGGATCGACATGGAAAACATATCCTTTCTGGCATCCATTTGTTTTGCATTCTGCGGATTTGAGCTGGCTCCCATTCTGGCCGGCGAAATACGGGACCCCCGCAAAACCATTCTTAAATCGGTTTTTATTTCAGGATTGATTATCACAGCTATTTACATTCTGGGGACTCTGGCGCTTCTGTCAGCCATCCCTGCGAGTGAGATAAACATCATCACCGGCTTCCTGCAGGGATTTTCTGTTGTTTCAAACAAGATCGGACTGGGCTGGGTCAATCCGATTGCAGCATTACTGATTACGGTCGGAGGAATCGGAGGATTGATGGCCTGGTTTACAAGTTCCGCCAGACTCCCCTTTGTGGCGGGAATTGACCGTTTTCTCCCCCCACAGTTCGCCCGTCTGCATCCAAAGTATCAGACTCCCCACATTGCAATCCTGATTCAGGGACTCATTTCATCAGTATTCATCATCATGAGCTTCATTGGTTCAACCGTGGAAGAAGCGTATCTCGTTTTGTTTGATATGACCCTGCTGGTGTATTTCGTCCCCTATGCAGCCATGTTTCTGGCTTTTATTAAAATCATGACGCAAACCCGTTCCGACCGGTCGACGGGTCCCGCCTGGCTCAATCTGCTCCTGGGCGTATCCGGTTTCCTCACCACTCTGGCCGCGATGGGTCTGTCCTTCCTGCCCCCGGAGGATGTCTCATCAAAAATCTGGTTTGAATTAAAAATAGGCGGTGGATTTATGGCATTTCTGGCAACGGGTGTTCTGATTTACATGTTCAGCCAATCGTCCCCTGGGCGGGATGTCGAATGACCTATTTTCACATCCAGCTGCATTATTCTATCATATGAATTTCCCCGCCCCTCAGCTGACGGAAAGGGGGATCAGCAATCGATCGGGGCATTACCTATCCCGAATATCTCGCCGCCACGCCAAATGGCGGATTTTCATCAAGCGGCGGGGAATGCATCCTGTACCACTTGTCCGTTAGGAGACGGAATAAAAACCCGCCCACTGGCAGATTCAATGAAACATATAAACGAGATGAAATTGGTCTGCTGCGCATGTTCTTTTGGTTCTTTTCTTTGAAGAATAGAACATTCTATTTTATAGAAATTCATGGCACTGCAACTGCGTTTGGCCTTGGCAAAATGGTATTGGTTGAGTAGTTGAGGAAGGTTTCCCGACAGGGTGTGGTTAAGCAGTGTAATGGTGAAACAGTGTAATGATGTGATGGCTGAATTGGGCTTTCCGACATAATACTGTTGTGTAGGAGCGGAAAATCGTCAGTTGGCAGTGATCAGTGGTCACCCGTCAGCCATTGATTGTGCTTTTCCAAATCCAAATTTCTGATTTCCGGTTCCAACTCCCCGTCGATTGCCGTCCGAATTGCGGTTCAGGATGCATAGTAATTATAAAAATGAGTGCTCGAATAATCAGATTATCGTCCGGCAGACGTCAGCTGGCGGGATTGGGACTGCTGCATCCTGAATCCCAGGCCACGCGGCATTTCCCCGGGAGTGGTGGGGGTTTGGGATGGGTGATATTTAGGGGATATTCCAATCTGTGGTTCCACAGACCATTTGGTTAACCTAGCCCGAATATTTCATGAGAATATCTATGCGTAAAATGCTTCGCATTTTCCGGA
>CAZGNZ010000007.1:0-110043 GCA_964527215.1 uncultured bacterium
ATTGCTGTCCGGCTAATCACCGGAATGGTGTCCGAGAGTCGCCGGATTTTCCACTATTGCAAAAACTCATTTCATCAAGTTCAAAGTTAGCATATAAAAGAGAATCATCTGGTGTATCAGGAACAGTATGATTGCCCCACCCTATAAGCGTTCCAATGTCACCAGGTTCACAGAAATCTGAATTATAGATTAATGGTATATAAGGAATGTCATAATCAGTCGCAAGTTCATCCAACCTGATTAAAGCAATGTCATTTACAAAAGTAGAATCATCATATAATGGGTGAATTATGATCTCCTCAACGTCGAATTCTGTTACATTTGGACCATTATAGTCTACCGATCCAAGGGCAATCAGTAAATCTGCTGGATCATCCTCTGTTGAATCATCGACACAGTGGGCTGCAGTTAATACCCAGTCTGGAGCTATCAAAGTACCACCACAATTTTGTTCATCCATATGGTCGATATGTTGAAGAATGATCGCTGCTGTCCATGGATAATCGTCATCAGATTCTACAAGACTCCCCCCAATAATTCTTGGTGATTCGAACTGATTAATTGAAAAGGAAACAAAAATAGTAAACAAACTAATTATCTTTCTCATCTGAACCCTCTTTATCTTACACCATATAAAACTAGACATTGTGATGATGCTGGATTTCTACCAACAACAACAGCTTTACTTAAATTTGAGGCTACAGAGCGGAATCTAAAGCCTGCAAATACTTCGTTAAAAAAATAAACACTATCTCCATTATAGTGCCATAATGCCGAGAGCGAACCAATGATATATATATCATTATTAGTAACTCCCGATAAATGTTCTGAAGCAAAAACCCAATCGTATTGAAATGTTAAATTTTCACCTGCTGATGGGTTCTGAGAAGAAACTTTATATATACCAAAATCTGTTTTGATCCATAGGCTATCACTTTTATCTGTATAAATTGATTCCAACACACCAGTAACATTGTAGGGATCTGGATATTCTGGTAACTCACCATTGATATGAGATTGCAATATGGAGCCATCATAATGGATAAGTATTGAGTTTCGATTACCACTACTTAATCCATTACCAGAAATCCAAACATCGTTAGATTCAACACCAGAAATCGATATTAAATCTGAATCGGTATAGGTGTTTAATTTTGAAAATCCATTGATATCATATTTGACCAAAGTCCCATGATCTCCAATAAAATAAACAACAGTTGGACTTTTTCCCCATATTTTCTTTACTCCTGAATCTCCTTCTTCAAGTATCCCCATATCCCACAAATGATAGACATTCCATGAATCTCCATCCCAATGTATTGGAATGTCCATGCACACCCAAATATTGTTTTCAGAAAAATACTTTATTCCTGTTAATTCCCAATTGACATGGATAAGCTCGTAATTCCAATTATTTCCATCCCAATACGCGTAATTGTAGTTATTGTCATCAATTGTTATATACCCTACGGCAATAAAACTAGAATCTGACACAATTGCAACATCTAGAAGCCAGTTAAGCTCATTTTCATTCCCTATTAGGTTAATGTCCCATTGAGTTTCGTGAGAGGATATATCCGCGCAACACTCAGACGTTGTTCCCTCACAGAATGAATAACCTGGGGGACAGAGAATCCCCGTGCCAACAATGTAGTTCACGATGAGTACGATATCTGTTACATCAAGGCTATCATCTCCGTTTGCATCCATAGCCCAAAATTCGTAGTCAGTTGGAATGTTTTCTGGATATAATAAAAACTGGACTATCATGACTATATCCAGGATGTTAACCTGCCCGTCATCGTTGACATCACCAAGTTGATCACGCGAAGTGAGGGGTAGTAGAATGGATAGAGAGATTATGAATATGATTAAAAACTTATTTGTCATTTTGATGTACCTGTATTTGTTAATGAATATACATATTCCACAATACGGAATCAAGCAATATCTATTTTCTTTCATTATTTAGACAGACGCATGGGTCCATGAGATAGCAATCGTCTGCCTTGTATTTATATCAATCCAGCATCCGCCATTGAGCGGTATTCATCGTTTCTGCAAATGATGATATGATCATGAACACTCACTTCAAATAGCTTACAGGCTTCCCTGATACGCCTTGTCAATGCTATATCATCTCTGGAGGTATTCAGGTTACCACTGGGATGGTTATGCGCCAGGATCAGAGCCGCAGAGCCATACTCCAGACACTTTCGCACCACTTCCCTGGGATAGACAGAAGCACTTGTTATCGTGCCTACTGAAACACTTTCAGCGTTAATAAGGTGATTTGAACCGTCCAGAAAGGCCACCATGAAATGCTCTCGGTCGGGATCATTTATCAGCGTCCGCAGCTGGTTCACGGCTATATCACTGTCTGTCAGAGCCGTCCCACGCTTTGGGAAGAAACGACTGCAATACGCCTGCTTCAAATCCTCATCGGAAATATGCAATTGACTCATCAGTTCAACTCCTTTTCATTCAGTCTGCCGCTCTCAACGGCTTCAATAATCTCAGTTACAACGGCCAGCTCATCTACAAGCTGGGTCCATCTGCGACGGCTTAAGGCTGTCTCTGTTCGGCCCTGACGGAGCAATTGAAGCTTCCTGTCTGGCAGTAATTCAACACGGTTATCATGGATTAACATGGCTGGTCTCCGATTATGTGTGCCTGGATGGGTGATTTATTGGGTTATGATGGGAAAGGAAAGGGGTAATCAAGGAGCCGAAGCTCCCATCCTACCCTGGCATACCAGCAGTGGGATTTGCCGCAAGTGCAGAACTCTCCTCACGGCTCACATTGCTGATCATCTGCCGAACCTGGGTCAGGGTACCTGTGGTGTCAATCTGGATGCCCCTTGATCGGGCCAGTTCAGTGATGGCCTGCACGGTGGTCTGGTATTCTTCCTGTATGGAGCGTTTGGTGCGGTCATTCTTGATCCGCAGAGAGCGGTTGTACTGGGGAAACAGCGGAGCATTGGGGTTCTCCTGCAATGTAGATAGAAACGCAGTGTCCAGCATCTGCTGCACCTGAGCCTGTAGATATTCCTGCATAGTAATCCTTTCAGTTTGTTCAGAGTAAATAACCTGAAAACAAATCAGAAAAAATAACTGACAAGAAAATTCGCTTTGCGAAATCCCCCGATAGGGGTGTGGTGGGGGAAGAAGAGTGGATGAGTGATTGAGAGCAAATTTATACTTGATATCACTATATTGCAGATCAAAATCATTTACTATTGCTTGGTTTTTTAATCCAGTTCGTATAAATCTCCGCGGTTTTATTTGATCGATGTCCCAGAAAGGTTTGCAATAATTCCCAGTGGATACCGCTGTTCAGCATGTCGTGGGCGAAAGTGTGGCGGAATGTATGCGGATTGGGGTGATTCATCTACAGAGATATATTGTTGGCTCCAATTTCATCAACGTAATTTTCAGCCGCGTTTTTAAAAGCAATAAAATACAAATCCTCTTATCCAGGTTTTGTGGGTCATTGTATGGCCATGCTTCCTGAAACCACTGCATTAAATGTCAAACAGGTGCCATATAGGTGTCAAAAATCGCCTTTGCTTGGACGTTTGACACGTATATGACACTCATAAGGGTTTGCGTAATTTATTGTTTTTATTACAGGAAAGGTGGCAGAGTTGGACGAATGCACCGCACTCGAAATGCGGCGTGCTGCATTGCAGTACCGGAGGTTCGAATCCTCTCCTTTCCGCAGCAGTCCTCAGTTTATACAATCAGCCGTATTATTCTGAATTCCTGCAGTAAACCTGGGAAGACTTATTTCAGCCGCTGCAGAGTATAATCATTGATTTCCCACACCCCGTCCGGGCACATAGACTTCAGCAGTTCCTGATCCTGTGCAATCATGATAAAACCGGGAGCCATTTCATTCAGGTATGACACCACCCTTTCCCGGTGCTCGTCGTCCAGCCATTCGAACGGTTCATCCAGCAGCAGCAGTTTCGGCTCCATAACAACCACCCCCGCCAGAGCCACCAGATGCTGTTCCCCTCCGCTGAGATGAAACGGCACGCGGTCCAGCAGCGGCGTGAGGTTAAAAAACCTGGAAACACTCTCTACCGACTTTTCAATTTTTTCATCTGCCCATTTCAGATTGGACGGACCAAATGCCAGGTCCTGTCGGACTGAGGGACAGAACAGCTGATGTACCGGATCCTGAAAAACCAGTCCAACTTGACGACGCAGCTTCGCAAATTCACTTTCGCTGCAGCATTCCTGTCCATGAAACACAATTGATCCGTTTTGCGGTCTGACAAGCCCGGTGATAAGTTTCAGGATAGTGGATTTTCCGGAACCATTCCGGCCCCAAATTCCGATTTTCTGATTCGGGAAACAGGACAGTTCCAGCTTGGAGAACAAGGGACGGTCGGGTCGGTAGCTGAAATCAATCCGGTTCAGCCGAACAATTGGAATCAAACCGGCATCCCCACCATGAGAAACATGTTCAGTATCAAAACCAGGCTGCCGGGAATCAACTGGAGAGATGGCAGCGGGGGCCATTTTCTGCCCGGTAAAACACCGCAATATCCCCGGCACTTCATGACATCCTGGAGTATCTGAGCTTTTTCAGTGCACCTTACGATAAGCATTCCCAGCCACCAGGCCTGCGTGCGGTAGGTGTGCAGGTTGGTTCCCGGCTGAAAACACCGGATTCGTGCTGCATTCCGAAACCGGAGCAGTTCATCCCTAAGCATCGCAATGAATTTACAGGTGAAAAACAGACTGGAGACCAGTTTGTCAGGTAATCGAAAATACTGCAGAGTATTCAGAAAATCTGTTGCTGACATTGAACCTGAGATTAAAATCAGCCACACCCCGACAGCATTCAGCCGAACGGACAGCATCAGGCACTGTCTGAATCCGGTGATCTGAAACCCGAAAACCGGCAGAACAACTGTTTCCGAGATCGAAAACCAGGGAATTGTACTCCAGAAAGGAACCAGAAAAAGATTCAGCACGCCCAGCCGAACAAAGAACAGCTTTGACCGCACCCCCGTAATGGCTGCCGCACCGAGTCCGAATCCCAGATTCAGCAGCAGGAATGTCAGATTATCAGATGCAGACAGCAGTAACAGCAGCGGGACTAGAAACAGCATTTTTATACGCGGATCCACTGATTTATTATCCAGGTCAAACTTGAATGGATTCAGCACGGTCTGGACTCCAGCAGATCCGGTTTCACCTTCTGAATAAATGATAATGTGATTACTGTTACAATTCCCTCAAGAATGACGGCCGGTCCGTTGACTGCCAGAATCAGCGGGATTGTTACCTGAAATGATGAATCGGACAGCAGCAGGATCAAAATCAGCAGCAGAAGTGATAGTGATGGTGTGAGAATGCCGACGGCGGCCTGTACAGCCGGCTTCCTGTTCCAATTTGATCCAAGCCGGTTCCACATCAATCCGGCAGCCAGTCCCGGCAGGCCAATAATCAGTGTATTCATTCCGACGGCCACAATGCCGCCGTGCTGCAGTAAAAATGCCTGCAGAATCAGTGCGGTAAACACCGCCGGGAGCACACTCCAGCCGAGGATGATACCCAGCAAACCGTTCAGGGTGAGATGAACACTTGCTGCTCCCAACGGGAAATGAATAACGGAAACTGTGAAAAACAGAGCACTATAAACCGCCAGACGAGGTATATCGTCAGTGCTGGTTTTTTTGAGTCCAGCTGCCAAAGCTGCTGCAGACAGCGCCCAGCCGACGCCGGCAACAGGCAGGGAAACGATGCCGTCAGACAGATGCATGACCGTCTGCCCCTGTTCTGCGAATAATGTACAGGAAACAGCAAATATTGAAGATCAAACTGACTCCCAGGAACATGCGGGTGAAAGAAAAAGACCGGTCATTTTTCTTTTCTGGTTCTCCCCCGTTGTCAATCCATTGAATGGTCTCTTCAAGTTGATGTCCCATACCGTCATTTACAACCATCTTCCAGAGACCAGGCCGGTCGGGAGTAAAAGCAAGACAGCCTTCATGATCCGTCAACCCGCTGAACTTCAGATAACTCTCCGGTCCGAAAACTTTGTATTCGCACTCTGCCATTGCAGACCCGTCGGCATATGTGGCCTGCAGACCGGGATTGTTCAACGTAATTTTTCCATGTACCCCATGTCCCCACAAACTGCCGGATACAAGCCAGACCAGCCAAAAGATTTTGCCTGTAGAAACGGAATATTTCCTCATCAGGGCATCCAGAATGTTAGTGAAGCGGACTGCCTTTTATGGGTCACCGTGACCAGATACCAGCCGGTAACAGAAACTGGCAGAACTGCCGGTTCAGAATCACTGCACCAGGAATAAATCTTTTTTCCGTCCGGGTATATAACAATTGGATCCGCAGAGACTGACTGACCGTTCAGGAGTACCCTGAGCGATACTTCGGTTGATTTTCCCTCGGATTTACCGACTGTAAAATGCGGAACGATTTCCAAATCTTTTCCGATGATGCACTCATTTCCCAGAACGCCGTCGATGACCGTCCAATCATTATTCCGCGGAGTGACCCACACCGTTTTACCGGTAAAAAACACACCGCTTTTCGTGCTTCGCTGCAGTGAGAACCAGGCCATAAAGGTTCCTGAATCAGGGGTGGGACACTCACTCTGCCAGGCAGCAGCGGTCTCTTTCAGACTGTCTGTAGCAATCACAGTCCCGGAGCTGCAGTCCTGCAATATGAATTGGTGAATCAGGGATTTACTGATCAGGCCGTCAGATTCCGGAAAGTGATGCCCATTGCCGATCTCAACTTTGACGATATTCGAATTACCCTCAGATGGGAAAAACCGAATCCAGGAGTCGTGGGCGGTCACTGTCGAGATTAAAATCAGCAGTGGGAATACGGCTTTGTTCAGTGCTGCTTCCATCAGAAGTTATACATCAGGCTGAGACTCATTCGATGGAAATCAAAATCCGCGTTGAACCCTAAACCGGTTTTAATGATGGTACTGCTGCTGAGGGGAAAATACACACCGGGCAGATAAATGACTGATTCAGCAAAATCATCAGTATCTCCAGAGATTTCAAGGCCTCCGGATATTCCGTGACTCATCTGAGTAAAAGGCATTTTACCGCCTACTGCCAGGATGGTGCATTCTTCCCCGTTCTCCAGTTCATAGGATGCATTTAGAGTCAGGTTTTGATGTTCGAAGAAAGTTTTGCTCAAAATCAATGTGGATGAAAACACCTCTTTTCCGTCCAGCAGATCTCTGCTTTTATCTGACGGAACCTCCCAGGTCGCCGACCAGCCGATCTGGAGTGCGGGATGATCAATCAACAGATTCTGGACAGTAAATGCTGCCGCCTCAATAAATGGAGACGGTCCCTGAGGGGATGTAATTCCCGCCCCCTCTGTTAGATGATCCGCACCGAATTTGGCCCAGTGGAAATGCACATCAATCATTGTATTCCAGCCGATTCCAAAGGCAGCTCCGGGCGTATACTCCCAGTGGTCAAGGTTCGGATTTGCATCATCTTCCACCATATAATCATAATGAATATGGAGCAGACGTGCACCCGGATCGGGAATATGAGCGCTTTCCAACTCAATATACTCCATTGCATGATGGCCAAAGCAGATTGAGAGTCCTGCCATGAACAAACAAGCCGATACCAGATTTTTCGCTCCAATTGTTAATACATTTTTCATAATCGTAACACCACTTGTTAAAAAAATTATTCAGTAACGGCAATATCCAGACTGCAGTGCAATACTCCTTTGAGGGAGTGGATCCTGTCTGCCAACTGCTGCAGTTCTTCATCAACACCTTCTACAGCGATCATTTCCATGCAGAGATGATTGTCAAGATGTACGTGCTGATTGCAGATCACCTGTCCGTGAAAATCATGCTGTAAATTGGTCAGTTGATTGACCAGGCCGCGGTGATGGTGGTTATATACCAGAATGATTGCCCCGCTGGCTTGTCCGCCTTTTTCCAGTGAATCGGTTTTCAAGGCTTCACGGATCAGATCTGAAATGGCTTTTGATCGTGTGGAATACTTCTGCTGTCGGCAAAGTTGATCGAACTGTTCCAGCAGATCCTGATTCAGGGAAACTCCTATGCGGGCCAATTTTGTCATAATCAAGCGTTGAATATTATTACAAATCTCAGATTCGTAACAATTATTAGAAGAACTCAGGTGCGAAATATTTGAACAATTCAGGGAAAAGAAACGCGAGCCGCTGATGCGGCTCGCTGAGCTATCGGAGAAACTCGGTAAGGTAGTACGGGAAGGGAAGTTATTCACCAACTAGATACGTGCGCCCAACACAGGAATTCCCTGAAAGTTCCCGCGAACCAAACGAATTCCCAACTAATCCGGATTTATCATGAGGTTTTGGATCGGGATGGTGGTGCTGGTTGATTATGCAGGGTGTGCCAAGAGAATGAATTTCCCCGCCGCTTGTTGGAAATCCGCCATTTGGCGTGGCGGCGAAATGAAAAATGATTATATCACGATACCCCGTCCCGTCAGCTGACAGGCGGGGAAATTCATTCGTTTTTTTTGGATTTGGCTATACCGTTTCCGCGCATTCAGAACAATTTCTGTCAGGCTGATTGGAAAGCAGACTGTCGAGATTGAAATTTTCACGGTGCAAACGAGATGTTGTTGTCCGAGTCCCGTTTGATTATCGACGGAACATGTTTATCTGATTCAATGAAATGTTCAATCGAGATGAATGAGTACTGTCGCGCATGTTTATCTGTTTTTTTTCGAAAGAAAGGACGTCCAAATTCATAGATTCAATTACGGCAGATATGCAGTTTGTATCTGATTAACACATTTACGGTCAATAATGAACGGGTTTTCAATAAAACGTTTTTGACGGATGTGTATTTGTTACTCAATTCCCATTTCAATGTTGTTCAGGAAAATCAAACCCCGCTAAATTTCGCGACCCAATTTCAGGGAATTGTGGAGAGGTGGCCGAGTGGACGAAGGCGCACGCCTGGAGAGCGTGTATCCCGCTTGCGGGATCGCGGGTTCGAATCCCGCCCTCTCCGCCAGATGAAAATGCCTGTCAACCCGGATAGGCATTTTTTCTTTTCCGCAAATTCAGATTAATTTTGTCATTCACCGAAATCCCGATTGGGTAGAAATACCCTTTCCCTGCACCTGCAATCCATTGAAAATTACTGCATTGGAAATTCTGCGATTTGAGATCATCATGAATCAGTTTAAAATTTTTATTACCATCTTATTGGGAATGACCCTGATTGGTGCCGCACTGGGATTTGTTATTGGTTTTTATGCGGGAATCAATTCAGAGACGAATTTTTGGGGTTATCTGAGCGCTCCGATACTGGCTGTCGGCGGTGGAATGGTTCTTTACGGAGGGATTTACGGACGCTTGTCCAGTGATGAATAGCTGCAGCCGAACAGCTAATCGATATACTTTGATACGCTCCGGTAGCTGCCGACCAGTCCCAAAAACGCGCCCATTATCAAATTTCCCAAAAACATGAATGTGGGTTTAACAACGAAAACGCGTATTGGAACCTGGAAATATTCCAGCAGCTGGTAAAAAATCCATAATACCAATATTGACATCAATGCACCGATCAATCCCTGCCAGATTCCTTCCAGAATAAAAGGCATTCTGATAAATCCGTCACCTGCACCAAGCAATTTCATTGTGGCGATACTTTGCTGCTTGGCATGAATAATTAGACGAATGGTATTGGAAACCAGCATGATGGCGGTGAAAAACACAATCAGGCCAATAATAAAACTGATGGTGAGGATGTTTTCAAGTACTTTGTCTATTCGATGTATCAGTTCTGCCTGATAGACAACCTGTTCTACTCCCATCACCAGTTCAATGGTATGGACAATTCTGCGGATAGACTCCAGGCGGCGATAATCCGGTGCCACTTCAAAAACTCCGCCCAGGGGCAGTGGGTTGCTGCCGACAATGGCGGTAACATCTACGCCATACTGATCTTCAAATATGGCTGCCGCTCGGGCTTTGTCAGTAAAGTCCCCCTGCTCGATTCCGTCAATCAGTAAAATTTCATTGTAAATCCTGACCGCTGATTTTTCGTCCAGCTGAGGATCAAAGAAAACATCAATTCGATAATGCTTTCGAATATCCACAGTATATCCCATCAGGTTCACGTAAACAAAATATGAAATACTGAAAATTATCAGAGCCAGAAAAATAGTGCTGGATGATATCACAGCGGGGATTTTTGCCCGAAACAGAGCCCGGAAACTTTCCAGAAACAGAAATAGAAAGCGGGAGATCATGTTTCGATTAACCTGCCTTCCTCAAGTTCCAGGAATCTTTTTTTACGTGGACGGATCAGGGGAAAATTATGGGTGGCCATGAGAACGGTCGCACCCTGTCCGGTGGCATATTCAAATACATCAAGAATTTCATCGGATGTGATGATATCCAGATTTCCAGTGGGTTCATCTGCCAGGATAATGTCCGGCTGTTTCACCAGTGCCCTGGCAATACACACCCGCTGCTGCTCACCGCCGCTGATATCCGCCGGACGGGCTTTCATGAGCTCTTCCAAACCCATTCGCTGGGCAATATCCATTACCATTGAACGCAACGCTTTCCGGCTGGTCCCGTTGATCCTCAGCGGCAGGGCAATATTTTCAAACACATTTCTGTCAGGAAGCAGTTTATAATCCTGAAATATGGTTCCGATGCGTCTTCTCAGCAGAGCGATCCGTCTGTGTCGAAACGGCGTGATATCCTCCCCGTCGATCAGCAGTTTCCCCTTCCTGATGGGAATATCACGGTAGATGGCCCGCATAATGGTAGATTTCCCTGCTCCGGTCGGTCCCATCAGAAACACCATTTCACCACGCTGTATATGGAAGCTCAAATCATAGATGCCGACTTCCGGGGAATAAGTTGCTGTGACATTGTTAAACAAAATCATGGTATTGTCCCGCAGAAAATGAATACAATCAGTGAATTTACGTAGTATGGCCGAGATAATCCATTACCCACCGCAGCAGATTTACGGACACCAGGATAATTCCTTCTTTTCTGGACAGTTTCCAGCCAGTACGCATCATGATTACCACAACGATGACCATACCCACCAACATCATCAGACTGCCCCTGGCGTGGTCGCTGATTCCCATTGGACTGATTATGCCTGCCAGACCGAGCACGCCCAACAGATTGAAAAGGTCACTGCCGATCAGATTCCCAGCTGAAATGCCGTGATGTCCCTTTATAGCTGCCATGAGAGACGTTACAAATTCCGGAGCAGAAGTACCGGCAGCGACAACGGTGACACCGATAATCCATTCCGGAATACCAATCGTTTCCGCAATCCCCACTGCTCCCTCTTTCAGGAGATGACCGCCCAGCACCACCATACAGATGCTGGTAACAAGGATAACCCAGTCTTTCCAGGTTGCCTGAACCAGTTCAACGTCCGCTTCGTGCTGTTCCTTAATAATAAACAGTGAGGTAAGGTAAACCACAAGCCCGGTGCACAGGACAATGCCTTCCCAGCGCTGAAACTGCAGATCCCAGAGGAAAAAAAGGATCAATATTGTTGTGGTTACCAGAACCATTCCATCCCGCCAGACAATGCGGCTGTTGGTTTTTATATTCTGTACAATGGCCACTCCGCCAAGTATAAATCCAAGATTGAATATATTGGACCCAATGACGTTTGATACAGAGATATTGGCCTGACCGTTAATTGCGGCGTTGATGGTTACGGCAAACTCCGGCGCAGAAGTCCCCAAAGCAACCACGGTAAGACCGATAACCAGTTGAGAGATCCCAAGAGTATACGCTATTCTGGCTGCGCTTTCAACCAGGGAGTCGGCTCCTTTCCATAAAAGGAACAGGGAAACGGCAACATATATAAAATGAATCGGGTTCATTGGTTAAATCCTCAGAATGAATCCACTTGTTTTCTTTGGCCGGTCATTCTTGAATATTACGGTAAAGCTTGTGATCAATAATATATTGAAATATTTTAGACGGAATCCAGTTTCGGGCGGCCGCAGGATCGGTGCGCAGCTTATCACGCAAGGCGGTGGATGAAACGGGGAAACTGAAATTATCAATCTGCTCATACGGCAGCTCAGGCAGTACAGAACCGGAGACGGTCTCTCTGGGAAAAACCACCAGTTTCACAATTTCCAGGATTTCCTGCCAGCGGTGCCACGATTTGAATACAGCCAGCTGATCCGAGCCGATAATCAGACTTATCTGCTGCCCGGGAAAACGCGTTTGAATGTGGTGAATGGTGTGAATGGTATAACTCGGCGGGGGCGATTTCAGTTCAAGATCATCTATCATAACATTATCAAACTGGCTGCACACGAATCCCAGCATTGCCAAACGGTGTTCATTCGAACAGTGAGGTTTGCCGGTTTTCAGGGGAGACTGCCGTGCAGGAACCAGGTTGATCTTTTCAAACCGAGAGACGCAGCGCCGGACTATTTCCCAGTGACCCCGATGGGGCGGATCAAAGCTTCCTCCAAAAATTGCAATGCTCAATGGAGCAGCCTTATGTATTCTTCAAAAGTCAATTTCCCATCTGCCGTTCTCTCCAGCAATGCCTCAGCTTCAATTCGTTTTTCGGGCTGATTGAATCGGTTGGAATTCTCCTTAAAATACTGATCTGCCAGAGTATGGTTTTCTTCCAAAATATAGCTGAACATCATGGCCAGTCGGGCTTCGTCCGCATAATCAGTGTCATAGAATTGAAAAAGAACTTCCTCAAAGTAGATACGCGCCGATTCATATTCCTCAAGTTTCAGGTAGAGTCTCCCGTTCTCAAATTCTTTCCGGGCCAGTTTATTCCTGATTTCAAGAATGTATGCATTGGCATTCTCCACATACTCTCCATAGACCGATGAACTGGGATAATCCTCGATAAATCCCTGGAGTCGGCTTAAGGCTCTCAGTGTGCTGGTCTGATCCTTTTGATACTGATAGCTGGAATTTACAGCGCACTCGCAAATACGGAAACGAGCCAGGGCGATTTTGTCCAAATCATGTGAATAACGGATATAACGTTCCAGTTCAACCGTGGCTTCGGGATATTTTTTTTGATGGTACAACGCTTCGCCCAGATAAAACTGTGCATCCACTGCTTCCCTTGAGCCGGGATTGTTCATGACGATAAAATCCAATTCCTCCTGTGCCTTGCTGTATTTCTGTTTTTCAAGATACTCTTTGCCTTTTTCAAGACGGTGATTGAGATCCTCTTCAACATCCACTCCGGGACCGCTGTGACATCCTGACAGGACCAATACGGCTGCAATACTAAGAAAAATGTATTTCATCGGCTACCATTCCAGAGAAACTTCAAATCCACCCAGACCATATTTATTTTCAGGATCATACAAAGGTCTGGCACTCAGGTTCACATCGGTGTTTTTATTGTTCCAGGCACGAGTGGTAAATACTGCATCAATTGCACTGGCAACATGATTAAACATCACGGCAGATATGGCATAGCTGGCAATCTGTTTGTAGTCATTTGCCTGCTTACGCATATCCGTATACTCATCTTTGTAGGAATTCTGAGCCACATCATACCCGCCGTTACTGGTAATATAGAAGTACTTGTCGTCAAACTCCCCGTCACCGGTTTCATCGGTAAACGGTTCACCTGGGTCCCAGACACCGTTGCTGTTGTTGTCGTCAAACGGTTCCGTTTCATCCATCCAACCGGCAAAAAAGTGATTGTACTTTCCAATGTTTTCATAATAATTATGGTCTTTCAGAACCTGAATATGATAGTCAATCATGGTCTGCTGAATTTCATCGGCTTCTTTACCGGAAAACATTTCATCCCAAAACAATTCTTCATCATTGGTTGTCCCGCTTTTCTGCTGGCTGTCCTCCGGATCATCATACAGAAATCCAATGTAATGACTGCCTTCATAGATGGAGGCATATGATTCATTTTCATCCGAGAATACCAGATGATACATCCATTCGGGGTTTCCGTCTTCATTTGGCAGCAGTTTCCAGTGGTAGAAATCTTCTATCCATTTGGTAAATTCCCAATGTTCATCGGCATACTGTTCATATGCGATTGTTTCATCATCCCCTTTGTTATCATACTGATGCCAAACCAGCCATGCCCCAATTTCAACCCCAGCAAAAAGAAGCGCTCGACGGATATTCCCACTGTATAATTCTCCAAGGCCGGGAATCAAACCGGAAAACAGCATTGCCCTTCCGGGATACCGGTAGTTTTCGGAAACGGACCCGGACTGGGATAAGGAATCCTGAACTGACGGCTGGGAATCCTCAGACACACTGTAAAGGAAAGCCATCCGTTCCGTATTTGCCGGGATGGCGGCCCAACTTCCTGACAGCAGTAAAACAGCAGCGGCGATTGATATCGTTCTGGTGAAACGCATTTTGTCTCCTTCATACCGGGAGTTCATCCCGTTTTTCAATGAATTTCCCCGCCCGTCAGATGACGGGTGAGGTATCATTAGTGATACAATCATTTTTTATTTCGCCGCCACGCCAAATGGCGGATTTTCAACAAGCGGCGGGGAATGCACCCAGTTACACTCGTCCGCCCACTGGCGGATTCAAAAGATTTTTGAAGCTTCCCATCTTGAGCAGCGGGGTATTTTTCAAATTGTAAACGCCTGTTTTCGCCACAGGGAGCAGGAATTTTTTCCCATTGCATTCACATGCCCAGCCAGTCGACAGGCAGGCTTGATGCAGACAGCAGGCGGATTAAAAATTAAACAGAAGTGTAACGTACTGCTTGCCGTCAGATTCGTTATCATCATTCAGCGGGACGTGATACTCCCAGGCAAGTGCAGTGGGATAGCCGTAAAAGGAAAATCCATTCACCCGCAGTTCAACACCCGCAGACATTTTATATTTTTGCTCATCGATCCATTCCGGCAGTCTGCCGGTGAACCCGCCGCCCCACTGGCCAATTATTCCGCAGGACATATTCTGAATGTTCAAGTGACCTGCATCATAGCTTTTTTCCTTGAAAACGGGTACCCGTACGGAGGCGGTGTTAATAAACAGGGAAGTTCCGGCCAGTGTGGAATCATAAAACGTGTAGCCTTTGATTCCCGGGAGTCCGCCCCCGAAAAAATGAAAGAAATCATCAATATCCGGTTTGCTGATGGTTTCAATTTTGGATTCCAGGCTGGCGACTATTTTCCGTTTGTGATTAATGGTATAATGCTTGGCAAGATCCATCGCCAGACGCCAGGTGTCGTTTGGCACAAAATCCGGCTGTAATGATGAGTACTCCTCATTGAATCCAAATCCATCCATAAAATTATTCCACTCGTGCCCCAGTCTGGCATCAATTTCATAGCCGTTGGAGGGCAGCATATTGGATCCGAATTCCGGTTTGCGTGCATTCAGATTCCAACGGAGAGACAGCTCGTGACCGTGAAAATAGTCAAAGGCAATTCCGCCCCTTGCCGTTCCGGTACCCGGTATATTTCCGTATATCTGATTGATATTTTCCCGGTACTTAGAATAGCTGTACTGCAGCCAGAATTTATTTATACCAATGGGAAAACGCATACCCAGCTCTGCACCAAAAAACTGGATGGTCAGATCACTTTTTACAGGATAGTAATCTTGATACAATGTATTTTCCTCAATATTGCGGGATACCCAAAACAGGTTGGCATACAGAGACGGCCGCAAACGATTGTATTCATAGAGCAGGAAGAGGTCTTTGTCCCCGAGGGAATTGATACTGGCGCCGCCGAAGAAAAACTGGTGGTCCAGAATATCATTGCCGAAAAAGTAGAAACCGGGTTTTACTGTTTCATATTCCACCATGATTCTTGGAACAAAAAACGGCAGATCGATGGTGTCAACATAGGGCCGGGAGGATACTTCCGGACTGCCAACAAGCAGTTCGGATACCGGCCAGCTGCTGGCGAAATCCGGTGCATAGCCCACTGACTCCGAGGGTATTACGGCTGGATCATTCAGAACCGCAATGGCATATTGCCCATTTTCAAAATGACTGTAGAGGATTCGGCCGTCTGCTGCCAGGGCCGGCATGAATGCTCCACCGGCTACATTGGTCACATAACCGCTGGTTAATCGAGTTTCCAGCCGGAGATTAGGTATCCCGGACCGGTCACTGGAGAAAACTCGGCCGCTGTCGGATACATCCGCATCTCTGATATCCCAGCTCCCTGTCATTTCCTCAATTATTGTTCCATCCGGTTTCACGCGGATCAAATCCCGATGGTGGTGCCGGGTTATGTCTGTCAGCAGATCATCCCCGTCCCAGGTCAGCGTAAAAAACTGGCTGCCGTCATCAAGAAAAGTCAGCAGCTGAAAATCAATGCTGTCGCGATGTGTTACCACAATGTTTGAGGTGCCGTCGAAGGTTGTGATGGCTGCCAGCAGTCCGCTTTCCGGGTTATAGGTCGGGGCGATCAGACGGGCATCTGTGGTGATGCGTTCTTCTTCTTCCGTATTCAGATTCAGACGATAGAGATCGAAATATCGTGAACCGTTTTTATTTCTCTTGATTCGTTTGGAATACACCAAAGTGGAATCGTTCAGCCAGCATGGAGGACTTTGGACCCAAGCCATTATTTTGGTTATGGACGAGTCTGCAAAATCATACATGAATAAATCGGTCTGACCGAAATAGTCATGATCGCGATTGGATAAAAATCCAAAACGGGATTCATCCGGTGACCAGACCGGATGCACATTGGTCGTTCCTTCAGCGGTCAGAATCACACCCTGTCCTGAATGAGTCCGCACACTTTCAAGCCGCTGCCGATATGTGTCCGACATTTCGACAATCCATTCTTCGTATAATTCCTGACCGTCCGTACCGGTTGCCTTTCCAATGGCCTTTCGTATGGAATACTGAAACGGCTTCCTCATTTCTTCGGTGATTCGCAGACGTACTTCCGGTCCAAAGCGGTCCGTCAGATAGTTCACAAATGCAAATCCCTGATTGTAAACCTGTTCATTGCCAATACCCCGTTTTCCAAAAGAATTCATCTCGGAGAAGGAGAGTTCCGTTCCTGTTAAAACCGCATCCCGCAGAATCATATCCCGATGACTGTCCCAAAAATCAAAATCTGCACCCGGATACATGGTCTGGGCGGTTCCCTCGGCCATCCACATGGGCATGACCGTACCGGGAATCGGATAGGATGCAATGATATTCGGATATCCATACAGAACATCATCCCGTTTCTCATCTTCATACCCGATATATTGGAAATAGCCGGCAGGAATTTTTCGGGGATACTTCATTGCAGCCCCAAGCTGGACAATATGAGTGAATTCATGAGTGATCACATTCTGCAGCCAGCGGTGGGAACCCCTCAGCTCGAAATCCAGCGGCATTGCCCATATCAGAATTTTATTGTCATAATAATAGGCACCGCCGTTGGAGTAGTCATCGGTGTCCATAATAATCACATGGGTTTTACTGTACGGTTCATAATTGTACAGCTGCGTTATTGAGGGATAAATATGTTCAGCGATCACAGAGGCTTCCCTGGCACTGCGTTCCGTCTCATCGTGATAATGGATAATGAAGTGCTCGGTCTCAAATGTTTGCCAGGTCAGCTCAGGGTGATTGTACCAGTTCTGGGCGGAGGCTGCTGTCAGAAGCATCAGTCCAGATATAAGATTCAGCAGAAGGAAATTACTTTTCAACGGTTACCACCAGAAATTTGATTCATACGCAAAACAGGGGTGACGTGTTCAATGACGGGATAAAGTGAACTGATTTTCATGAGTTTACACATTCCAAAAACATCCGTCTGGACAGATTTCATCATTAACGCAGTACAACAACATTCAACAGTTTTTCAGAGCCATGATCCGGCTTCAGCCTGACAAAATACACACCGGAATCCAGGTCAGATGCATCCCAGGTGGTTTCGTTGTACTCATTCCCGGTCAGGCTGGTCTCAGTAAAATCTGCTATCTGGTATCCGGCGGCATCAAATACGGTAAAATCAATCCGGGTCACGGATTCACCCACAAAGTAACGGAACGTGGTTATTCCATCCATCACCGGATTGGGGTAATTATATGCCCGATGTGTATCCAGGCCATCAACGGTTGTTATCTGATTTACATGGCTGCCGCTGACGCTGCGTAAATTGGATGACTGACCGTTTGGCAGCGGCCAATAGGTTTGATCCAGATTCTGGGGAAAATGGAGCACCCGGTAACCATCCACCAGTCCGATAACATCAGGTCTGTAGTTTGGAACCAGCCGCAGTTCTGCGTTGATTTCATAGGACGCAATGGTTCTCAGACGAACGCCTTCGGCACTGAGAATGACAATATTTTTGTCTTCCCGACAGATGATTTCCGGTCCGGATTCAGTCATGATGTCACCAATCAGGGGAGTACCGAAAAACTGTCCGCTGACGGGGAATCCGTTTACAGATATCATATTGGAATTCATTGCACTGATTGTGCCGGACAGTTCATCCACTGTGAGCAGTTCGTCCAGTCCGTCACCATCCAGATCACCCAGCACCCCTTCTTCCCAGGCTGCTGTCAGGGTAGCGGAATCAAACAGGTATCCCTGCGGCAGGGGACTGTCATACGGTGTGGCTGCACACTGCTCGCTGAGATAGTGGTCGGCATAATCCGCTGTCGGGATGATTACCGTATCGCAGAGACTGCTGTACAGGATGCGGACATCGGGATTACCCCAGGGGATGGAATCCAGAGCGGCAGATTCAGTCACATAAAGCTTACTGTCCCTGAGAAAGGCAATTTTCCCGTTCCCGGATTCCGCATCGGTCCAGCTGCCCACAACAGCAGCATCGGAATACGGCAGCGGATCAAAAGTGATATCCTGTTCAACCATGATCTGGAATGTCATCTGTACAGCTGCCGTATCAATTTCAGACAGCGAGATAAAGGATTCAGCCCCGGAATTGGAACGCGTGTTGGGCAGGGTAAAATTGTCAAATCGGATATACGATTCGGGATTTGAGAAATATTCTGAAGGATTGGCCACAAAGTACGCTGGATTACGTCCGTACCACATATCCCATTCCCAGCCGGCTGATGGATCATCAAACAGCGCGGTACTTCGATAACCGATATCCACAGCACCGTCGGCCTCTTCAAGATGAACCGCCCGGTTTTCCCGGTCGTTGTTGATTCCATTCATTAAATCGATCGGATCAGGTTCGGTAATGTGCCAGATCAGGAGTCCCGAATGAGGCAGTCCGTAGTTATAGTGGTTAAACCCCAGAATCACACCGGTTTCGTCATCCAGGCGAACCTGGTGATCGTCCATATACAGAAACATGGTGTCAAAAAAATGTGCCAGCCGATCGTCGGAGGGCCGGTCATCATATCTGATTTTATCCATATCCCGGCTGCCGTCCACCCAGTTGTTATGGTTTTCAATCAGAAAATATTCACCGTCGGTGATATCGATTCGAATGATTTCATTCTCTGTCAGCGCGTCAAACAGAGTTTCCGGATCAATCGCATTAATGGAAAACACACCGTTTTCCCGCAAATTTATTGGTGTATCCCATCCTTTCATGATGCGTGTCCACGCGGTGGGCATCGCCGGAATGACACCTCTTCCGCTGTTGGATCCATGGTCCATCAGTCCGAAAATCCCTACCCCTGCATCGCCGGTATCCGTATTGAACAGCGGCGGCAGATTCAGCGCATAGCCCAGCAGGAAACTGAACGTTCCGGTAAGACCGATCTGGTAATCACAATAATCCGACTCGCCGTAGTACAGATCTTCTATCACATCATAAAAAAGGTGATTCTGGGATTCAGGCAGCAGCAGGCCGCGATTGACTTCAATTCCATTGATTTCCGGTATGTTCTGCCCTTCCAGCATGATCTCATCGATATACGCACTGGACAGGTCAAGGGGAGTGGGATCCAGAAAAGGAAAGGAGAAATCCTGACCGATTCCGGCATGAAACACTACAATGATGCTGGATTCAGTAAACACGGGAGTCAGGACATTTTCCGCCGCCTCCACAGCTTCCGCAAACAGCCGCCCCAATGCTGAATCCGATTCAGCATAACTGGCCATATTCGACGTCAGTTGAATAATGTCAGGGAGCATGGTATATGAGAAATCGATACTGCCGCAGGAAGCGGTGAAATAGTAATGTCGAACGGCTTCAAACTGGGATGTGAAATATGCCTGATTGTGAGGAGGAGGATCAACGATAAACCCATTACAGCGGTCTGATACGGCTTCCGGAAGCTGCTGGAGCAGGGTTCCAGTACCACTGGTGGCGGGATTGTCATCGGATTCCTCCTGGAACTCAACCATTAATCCAATGAGGTGATCCGGTATCTGATTTGACAATCCGGCTTTCGCCAAAGGAAGTACTGTTTGAGTGCTGTTCGGAGTATTTTCACCATAAACTGTACAGAGAAAAACGATAAACAGAAAGGAGGTAAGGATTCTGCGCATCGCTTAAAACATCATGTTAAGTGAAAAATACATCGTGTTGGCTCTGGGGTGACCTTCATCTCCGGCCGTGTACCCAAAATCGAAACCGAGTCTTTCACCGGCTCGAATTCCGGCACCAAAGGTCGGCACCTTGATTTTCCCTTCTTCGTCGTAAATATATCCAGCTCGAATTGCTACCAGATCGGCATACCAGTACTCCACTCCGATGTTGTAAACCATTTCTTTTATTTCAGTGGAAAACTTAC
This sequence comes from uncultured bacterium, assembly GCA_964527215.1. Lineage (GTDB taxonomy): Bacteria > Fidelibacterota > Marinisomatia > SCGC-AAA003-L08 > JACNLC01 > CAZGNZ01. The sequence goes on from CAZGNZ010000007.1 coordinate 20,691, forward strand.
GATCGTCTTTTGAGCCTTTTTCCTTGATTCCGCTGGAGTTATAAACAGCATCCGGATTATCAATGGTGCTTTCTTCCATCTCCGGATACTCCCATTTTTCATTCCTGTATTCAGCGTCCACAGCACCGTTCCCCTGAGAACCGTCGGCATCAATGACTGCGGGATCACCGTCTAACCCGGCATCCGTGAATATAAATCCGCCAATCTGTCCATCCGGGTCTTCCTGATGAACACCAGTATAGTCAATGTCTCCGCCGAGATACCAGTCGTCCAGCCAGGAAGTAAAGATGGCTTTGTACCATGAATCGGTATGAGGAAGCTCAATATCACCGTCTTTGCTGTACTTACCGCCTACAGACAAATTACCGTCTTCATCGTAGCCGCCGATATACCCGTTTTCGTCCCAGTCCATTCTGGGATATGCGGCCACCAGCAGTTTGTTTGCATCAACCAGAATGTTCAATCGGTTGAATCCGTCGTTGAACACTTCAGCCATGATGCCAAATCGCATATTTGTTGGAGTCGGGTCTGCCTGTTCATCATCTTTAAATGTGATTTTTGGTCCGATATTGGTGACGGCAATTCCAAAATTAATGGTTTCCCACCTCTTTAAGTATCCCACGTCAAAGGCGAAATCAGTTGATTTTCCAGAGCCTTCTTCACCGGCCACACTGTATTTGGAAAGGTTCTGGTGGAATATCTTTGCACTGACACCGATACCGGACTGCGGCGAGAGCATGGTACCCCAGCTGAAGGTGGCTGCCCACATATTGCTGCGGAAAGTTCCTATTTCAATACCTTCCTCATTGGTCCGAATCTGCTCTCCCAGATCAAGCAGAATGAAATGTCCGCCCAGCGTCCCCAGATTCGGGATGGACTGCCGGTAGGCCACAAAGTCATAGTAAAGGTCATCAGCCAGATTCGGCAGCCAGTTCACATGCATCAGAGACAGTTCCCGACCTTCCAGAAATGCCAGGCCGGCGGGATTGAAATAGGATGCATATGCATCGTCTGACTTGGCCACCTGTGCTTCGCCCATGGACGCCGGTCCGGCACCGGGAGCAATCAGCAGAAAGATTCCGCCGGCTTCTCCAACCGCCCACAGCTGAGAAAGCAGACTGATCAGAATTACAGTTTTTCCGAATAATCTCATACCTTGCTTACCTCCAATAATAAAAAACCGGGCAATCCATGTGTAAATGCCCGGTCGTACGAAATCGATTACTTTCACATAGGATTTGCCATCTCAAAACAGAGTTTTTCACAATTTAAAACTTCCTGCGGAAGTCTCAGATCCTATTAGCGAAAGTCGATAAATGTTCTCCAAAAATTTGATAGGTAATATAGGGGTTTTTTCCCCTAGGCGCAAAATTTAACGTGGCCCCGCAACACAGGTTTATTAAATTTGTTCCGAACGATCCGGCACCAGTACAGGAATATCATCCTCGACGGGAAAAGCGATCCCGCAGCTTTCGCAGGTCAGCCGGTTGCTATCTGTTTCAACTTGTAACGAACCATGACATATGGGACACCTGATAACCTGCAGCCATTGATTTTCAATCATCTTTTTTTGCCTTGATGTATGCCTTAAGATACCGCGCAGGGTTCTCCTTGAAATCCTTTGCAATCCATCGCAGCTCCACAACGAGACTGTCCAGATTATTATAAACCGAATCATCATTGAGCAGCCGCGGAAGGGTTCCTTCATCACCCTCAAGTCTTGCAACTGACTGGTTGAGTCGGGAAATCACGGTTTTCAGCGAATCGCTGGATTCGGAAAATTTCCGTGCACCGTCTTTCAGATGATTAAATGATTCAATGAGTGTTCGTGACTCGTCCGACACTTCCTGAATGCTGTTCAGAATATTATCCAGCTTTTGGAATTCCATATCCAAATCCGACTTCAGACTGTCTGAAATTATCCTGAAGTTGATGATCATCTGCCGGATTTCAGCTCGCTCTTCTTCGGTCACAACCGCACGGGCGTCCTTTGTCAGCAGGGTCAGTTCAGTGGTCAGGGTTTCAATATTTCGAATTGTTTCCTGCAGACTGTTTTTTTCTTCCTCTCCCAAGGTGGCCCTCAGCCTGCGGGCAAATGCAGCAAGATCCTGGGTGAGCGGGGCGATTCCAGGGGTAATTTCAGTGAGATCAATTTCACGCGTACCCTGAACCTCTTCTCCATCCAGAATAAAATGCTTCAAATCGGTACCCGGACTGATGGAAACGTACTTCTCCCCCAAAAGTCCTTCACTCTTCACCTCAATTTTCGAGTCAATGGGAATTCGAAAAGCAAATGAGTTGTCTATGGCCAGCTCTACAGCAATTTTCTGACCGATAATGCGGGTTTGGGTAACTCTCCCCACTCTTTTCCCCAGCATATTGACATTGTCACCTTCATTCAGACCCTGAACGTTGTCAAGGATCACGGTAAATGAAAAATTGGAATTGTCGAACGAGACATCCTGAAGATACAGCAGACCAAAAATGAAAACGACGGTGACCAGCGATATCAGCAGGCCCACCCAGAATATTTTTGATATTTTCATATTTGCCATTCCTTATACAAGCGTACTGTCTCCGGTAATAAACTGCCGCACAATGGAATCGGTACCGGAGAATATTTCCGCAGCCGGTCCGTCATATCTCACTTTTCCGGCGTGCAGCATAACCACATGGTCTGCGACTTCCCTGATGATACGCAGTTCATGAGTGACAATCACGGATGTGATGTTCTTGGTATTCTGAAACTTGAGTATTAATCGGTTGATCACATCCGTCATCACCGGATCCAATCCGGTGGTGGGTTCATCATACAGCAGATACTCAGGTTCGATGGCAATCGCCCGGGCAATTCCCACCCTTTTTTTCATGCCGCCGGACAGTTCAGACGGCATCAGCTGTTCTGTCCCGGATAGATCCACTTCACCCAGGCTTTCCGAAACTTTTGAGCTGATTTTCGCTTCACTGAGCTTTGTCAGCCGCCGCAGTGCAAGCGCAATATTCTCACCGACTGACATTGAATCAAACAGCGCACCCGACTGGAACACCATTCCCAGCCGGCCGCGGAGGGTCTGCAGTTCATTGTTCGTCATGGCCCCGACCAGTTTGTCATCTACCCGTATTTCACCGGAATCAGGGGTCAGCAGACCGTTCAGATGCTTCAAAAGCACGCTTTTCCCGGATCCGCTTTTCCCAATGATCGCCAGCGACTTTCCGGTCGGAACATCAAAGGAAACACCTTCGAGCACAACCTTGTCATCAAATTTCTTATGAATCTCCCTTACCTGAATCACAGCAGAAGTGCTCCCAGAATATAATCCAGACAGACAATCATAACACAGGAAACCACCACTGTCATTGTGGTGGCCCGCCCGACGCCGTGAGCGCCGTGACGGGTGTTGAAGCCCTGATAACAGGCAATGGATGTGATAGCGAATCCAAACGCAACGGATTTAATCAGTCCGAACCAGGCATCCCACGGTCTGAACCAGGTTCGCAGTCCTTTGATGAATTCGAAATAGGTGACATCCATCTGAATCGAAGCCGAAACGAAGCCGCCGATGATTCCGCAGGCATCGGCAATAATTACAAGAACCGGAAACATGATTGTGCCCGCCAAAATACGGGGCATCACCAGAAAAGTCACAGGGTCAAAGGACAGCGATTCCAGAGCATCAATCTGTTCCGTTACCCGCATGGTACCCAGTTCTGCTGCAATTGTGGCACCTACCCTGCCGGTGAGAACCAGACCGGTGATCATAGGCCCCAGTTCCAGCAGCACAGACTCTCCCACCACAGAACCGACATACCATTGCGGCATCCAGCTGCTGAACTGGTAGGATGACTGTACTGACGTTACCATTCCTGAAAACCAGGACGTCAGCATGATGATGGGAATAGACTGTGCCCCGATAATGATCAGCTGATCGATGACATTGGAAAAATAGCGGTGCCAGCCGGGAAGTGCACCAAACATGTGCAGCATGAGAAGGACGTAGCGGCCGATTCCTTCAAAAAAGCGTATCAGCACCCGAAACGGTAAAAATATAAAACAAACCATGTTGGATTATACATTAATATACTATGTACTCGCAAGGATTAGGTGGTAGCAAATTGTGACAGAAAAACAGTCCCGGACGGAAATTAATTCAGCCGGGACTGAAATTGAACAGCTGATTATTCGGATAAATCAGGATAGAGGGGAAATTCGCTGCAAATTTCCTGCACTTCACTCCGTACCGAAGCGACAGTTGACTCATCGTTGATATTCCGCACAACCCGATCAATAAGGCGGGCAATCCGTCTCATCACATCTTCATTCATACCGCGGGTGGTCAGAGCAGGAGTGCCGACCCGGATTCCGCTGGTGATCATCGGGCTGCGTTTGTCAAACGGGACCATGTTCTTGTTGGTGGTGATGCCGGCCTCTTCCAGTACTCTTTCTGTTTTCTTTCCGCTGACATTGAATTTTGTCAGATCGATAAGGATCACATGGGTATCTGTTCCGCCGGATACCAGATCATAATCCAGTTCCAGAAAGGTTTCAGCCAGAGCCTGCGCATTGTTCACTATCTGCTGTGCATAAAGCTTGAACGACGGCTGCAGTGCTTCACCAAATGCAACCGCTTTGCCGGCAATCACATGCATCAGCGGTCCGCCCTGGATACCGGGCATGACGGCACTGTCAATCAGTTCCGAAATCATTTTTACCCGCCCGCTTTTTGGAGCGACAACTCCCCAGGTATTTTCAAAATCCCTGCCCGCCAGAATCAATCCGCCCCGGGGACCCCGCAGCGTTTTATGGGTGGTGGAAGTTACAAAATGGCAGTGAGGCCATGGAGTGGGATGAATTCCTGCAGCCACCAGTCCGGCCGGATGGGCAATATCCGCCATAAGGAACGCTTCAACTTCATCTGCAACTTCCCGGAATTTTTCAAATTCGATAAACCGGGGATAGGCACTCCCGCCGCAGACGATGAGCCGCGGCCGGTGCTCAAGGGCCAGTTTTCGAACTTCATCAAAATCTACCCGGCCCGTGTCTTCACTGACACCATACGAAACAAAGCGATACAGTTTGCCTGAAAAATTAACGGGACTGCCGTGGGTCAGGTGTCCGCCGTGTGCCAGATTTAGACCCATGACGGTATCACCCGGTTTCAGCATCGTCAGATAAACACCCATATTGGCCTGGGATCCGGAATGCGGCTGAACATTGGCATATTCGCAGTTGAACAGCTCTTTTACCCGGTCACGGGCAATATTTTCCGCGAGATCCACCTGATCACAGCCGCCGTAGTATCGTTTCCCAGGATATCCTTCGGCATATTTATTGGTCAGCACTGATCCAACGGTTTCCAGAACAGTCCGACTGGTAAAATTCTCAGATGCAATCATCTCCAGTGTATTGCGCTGCCGGTGAAGTTCTCCGCTGACAGTACCAAACACCTCAGGATCCTGCTGCTGAATAATATTCATTGGTTACACCTCTATTTTTTTTACTCTTGGTTCATGTCTGCCGCCGTCAAACGGTGTTGTAAACCATACCTGAATTATTTTACGCATTAGGGCAATATCCGTCATTCGGGCACCCATGGCAAGCACATTGGCATCGTTGTGCCTGCGGCTCAGTTCCGCATGCTCTGCAGAAGTACATAATGCCGCCCGAACACCCTTAATTTTGTTGGCGGCAATTGAGATTCCGATTCCGGTACCGCAGATTGCAATTCCCCTCTCAGCCTTTCCCCCGGTCACAGCCTTGCCGACCTGATGGCCGAAATCCGGATAATCCACCGAATCGGTCCCATGTGTGCCTACGTCAAGGATTTCCATTCCAAGAGACTCAAGGTATGGAATCAAGGCAGACTTTGCATCAAAGCCCGCGTGATCACTTCCAATAGCAACTAACATTTTTTTCGTGCCAGTGAACGGGTAATGCCAAATTCCTTGTAGCAGCTGCCCTGCGGTGAATATTCCCGTTCCCCTTCCGGACGCATGAACCAGTCTGAACATTTGGTGATCATATTTTCTTCCAGCCAGTCGCGCCGGGTACGGGCACGGGTATATCCCTTTTTCAAGGCTTTGTCATAATCGAGAAATGAAAATTCGTAAACTGCTTTATCGTCAAATGTCAGAGCATCGCTGCAGGACTCTGCCATTTCAAAATATACTTCAGCCCGCATGAAAAAACTTTGACCATTTTCACCGCTGGCCCGAACACCCTTTTCCGCCCAAGACAGAGCGTCTTTCAAACTACCGGAGTCAATAAGAATCTGAACGATGGCAAAAATACTTTCATAGTCGGACGGATCGACGCGGACCACTTCCTCATATGTTGCCTGAGCCTGATCATGCTGTCCCAGATCAAGATATGTTTCTGCCAGCATTTTCAGTACTTTCGAGTTGTAGCGGTCGCAACCGCGCAGTTCAACCAGGCATTCCAGCGCGGAATCAAAGTTGTCCAGTTCGCGCCGGGCGGAGGCACATTCGATTCCATAATCAATATTGCAGGGCTCCTCTCTCCAGCGTGCGCAGAATGCTTCCGATTCATCCCATCCGCACTCACTGGCTGCTGCGGAGAGTTCACCCATCACTTTTCTGTCCTTGGAATCTATTTTACGGATCATTTCCAGCATCCGCTTCCGTTCATCACAATTATTATCCATCGTGTAGATATCATACAGATCCCACATAACATCAGTGTTGTCATCTTCGATTTCCAGGATGGTCTCCAGCATATCAACCGCAATCGGTACGTTTCCGGTTTTCTGCTCAACAAACGCCCGGAACCGCAAAAACTGGACATCATCCCGAAGATAATTATATCCCTGTTCACAAGCCCAGCGCGCACTGTCAAGATTTGCCAGCTGGTAGTAGGAACGTCCCATGTATTCCCAAATTGCTTCCGCGTTTCGTTCACCGCAGCCGGCATCAATTACCGTCCACCAGTTACGAATGGCTGCCACATAGTCCTGATTCTGGTAATTGGTGTGGGCAAAGCTGATATACAGATCGCATTCCTCGTTTCTCTCTTCCAGCGCAGCACCTCCGTTATCCACCGGTTCAACCGGTTCCGGCGGTACACAGCCGATATATAATAGTCCCATTGACAGCAGAGTTAATAGCAACAGCGATTTTTTCATTGTCCCTTACTTCCTTTTTCTTTTAACGAACCAGGCCTCTCCCGTTGATAAACCAACAACCAGTTCGATGTACCGTTCAGTTTCATATTCCGGAAATACACCGGAACGCTGCCCGATTTTCAGGCCGATATCCACATAGTTGGAGTTGCGAATGTATTCCATTCCCAATCCGCAGGTAATCCCAAAATCATGATACGCTTTGCCGTCCAGATTGCTCAGCGCATCAGAGATGGAAACCGAATTGAAATCTCTTCTGGTGAAATAGGCCCCGATCCGTCCGGATAGCGTATTCCACGCCCCAATCCGGGGATTGTCATACCGGTAAAAATATCCGCCGCTGACACTTTGACCGGCGGCCCCGTTTTTTTCGAACAGCAGGAGCTCAATCGGGATATCGGTACTTCCGTTCAGATGCATTTCCCCAATCCAGCCGGTGTTCTCACCAGTATGCACCAGATACCCGATTCCCAGTTCCGTCAGGCTGAATCCTTCGCTGACGCTTGTTTTTGGAGCAGACCCGGAACTGAAAAAGTACGTATCGCTGACTACCTTGAGATTGGTCCGGATTGCCGCTGACACGACAATCTGCTGCCGGTCACTGAAATAGCGGCCTTCCAGCTGGAATAAATTTCCGCTGAACCGGTTTTTCCGCTCCAGAGCGGTCGTTTCAATGGGTGTACCGCCATAGGTCATCTCACCGGTTTCAGGGTTGGTGTACGCTGAGTAGGTTAAAATTGAATCAATTATTTCCTGACTGCCGAATTCAACATCCCACTGCAGACCCAGAGCATACTGTTCATTTACTTTTGCAGAATAATTCAGGAAAAAGTGAGATATACCTCCCACACCGTGAAACTTGGAAACTGAAGAAAAATATGAATCATCAAATTGTACCACCGGGTGATCGCCAAGCTGTTCCAACAGGTAAAAATCGTGACGGGTCCATGGTTTCACTCCCAGACCGAACTGCTGATCAGGTCCGATTTTAAAATTGACGCCAATCTGGTTAAAGTACTGATGCGTCTGCTGCGGCAGGATGTCCGTTTCCACCAATCCGAATGTTGTGCTCATGCTGATTCGGGTTAAGGCACTCTGCCAGAGCGATGAGGTGCTGCTGAAGCAGACGCCGTCACTGCGACCCGAAAAATATTGTGAACCGCCCAATGCCAAAGCAGCCGGATCGACTGTTTGGACCGGCTCTCCCAGACCCGTTAATGCCAGGGAAGTGCTTTGACTAAACAGGCCGGCTGTCAGGATAAAGGTAATTGCAAGCTGTTTCATCATTTTGAAAATAAAATCTCCAGTCTTGGGTGTTTGGTCGTATCAGCATCCTGTTCATTATGGATAACAAGAGTGGAGAAATTATGATCCACATCATCGGTCCGCAGCATAAACCCATGAAATTCTGCATTGCCTGAAACGAACTCCTGCAGACTGGATTTCAGGTTGATGATCACGGAATCCGTTCCGGTTGTAATATCCTGATAGGGCGCGTAGTCCGGTACGGGTTCGGACTGCACACTGTCTTCCTCTGCAGAATACATCTCAGTCAGCTGTTCCACAATCACCCGGAACTCATCATAAAGGCTTGATCGGCTAGTATCAACGTGGAATATCAAATCGGCCCTGGATATAACTGCGTCCGGGTTGCTGTCAATAAATGCATGAAGCTCAGGAAGCTCCATGACCGTCACCAGCTGTTCGCTGTAATTTACAGCGGACTGGGACATCAATTCATCAGCAGGGATGCTCTTTGGAGCAAACAGCGATACATCATCTATAATTTTTGCATCGGATACACTGCGAATACTGGCGGATTTCTCTGTAAGCAGCGTATCCTGATAAATAAACGGGAGGTGAACCAACTGCATCTGATACCCGTGAATGGGTTTTTCCGTAAATGCTGATATCTGTACATCAACAGTTTCATCGCCGTTTGTTTGGATACCTGAAATCCACACGGCCGCGTCGTATCCATCATCCAAATCCCAGCTGGCAAAGACGGTATCGGGATTTTCGACCCGGTTCCATTCGTAGTAATTATCGCCAAGATCCGTGATCAGCCTGTTTCCGCCGTAATAGGTTTCCAGGGTGTCCGGCGTCTGGTCCGTACCCCAGTCATACCATTGTTCGCCTTCGCCTTCAGTCCACAGACCGTCGAGACTGCCGGCATCTACCCAATCCAGTACACCGTTCCCCTCTGATCCGAGACCCGTTTCGGAATCATAATCATCCTGATTGGGATCAGTAACATAGTCGTCTTCTGCCGGATCAGGATTCAGTTCTGCGTCGTATCCGTCTTCGGCTGCAGACCATATTCCGTCTTCACCAGTGTCTTCAAATATCTCATAATAGTCGTAGTCACCGTTATTTTCCGTCCCATCCAGATTGTAACCCGGTTCATCCGGGCTCCAGAGGCCGTCCGGACCGGCATCCAGGTAGGGTTCTCCCAGATTATACTGACCATCGCCCTCAAATCCGATTTGCAGAATCGGGTCCCAGTCATCATTGCTGGGGTCCGGCAGGTTTACCGGATCGTATCCGATTTCGTCTTCATTATACAGACCGTCAGGTCCGGTATCCTGAAAAATCTCCCCTTGGTCATACCGGCCGTTATTTTCCTGGCCCTCTCCGTCATCCCACTGATCATTCTGTTCACCCTCATCCGGCCCGGGATATTCGGGATCGCCATCGCACAGGCGGTCTGGTCCGCAATCCAGCCAGTTGTCTTCAGAGGGATCAATATTGAAATCATCGCCGTTGGGATCCGGGTTGTCAATCGGATCATAACCTTCTTCTTCCCAGCTCCAGAGACTGTCCAGACCGGTATCATAAAAGGGTTCGCCCTCATCATAATTCCCGTCCAGTTCCGAACCGGTACTGTTATATCCCGGTTCATCTTCATTACAGATATTGTCCCAGCCGCAGTCGTCGTAAAACTCACCGAAGTCGTATTCGCCATTCCCCTCGGTCAGAGTGGAGTCTTCAACATCGTACTCATCCCGAAACTGGTAATCGTCCTGATTGGGATCAAGGTCCATATTTGCCAGAGTAACATTGGCAAAATAAAATCCTATGATGTCACTGGTGTCCGGCTCATATTCCGTAAGTTCCAGATGGTAGGTGGACAAAACGATATTGCTGAGGATTTCGTTTTCATCAATTACCGGATCGAATCCTGTGGTATCCAGGGCAATAATGCGGCCCCATTCATTGGTGAACGGGGAATCTACAGCTGCAAAAACATGACTTTGGGAACTGGTGACATTCAGTATGTCATACTTGATCAGAACACTGTCAATTTCCGAATAGGTTTTGAAATCGAGATCAAGAGCCGGCCATGTGGAGCTGTATGGATAATTGGAAGAATAAAAGCTGATTTCCTGTTCGGGGTCGGTTTCGGTCAGTATGATGCTGTACTGGTTGACCGCCCCCGTGGAGCAGAAATCTGTCATCAGCTGTTCAATGAGCGGATTGTCGGGATCTTCTCCGGACTCTTCAATAAGTATGTCAACCGAGTAGCGGTTAATAATGACGGGCAGTTCCAATCCGACATCAGGATCCGTCAAGTCAAGTTCCTCATTTCCCAGCCGAACATGATTTGAATCAATGAACTCAAATACCATGTTTTCGTCCCAGTCCCAACCTGCAGACAGCTCCGAATGGTTAATCAGATAGGCTTTCATTGACTGATATGCGGGTGTCGGATTGACGGACCCTTCATCCGGTCCAAAAGGAAGGACGTCGTCATACAGGCTGTCAACTGAGGTCGTATCCCGGGGAGTGGTAAAATCATTTTTTCCGATGGTGTAGAGGGTCAGCTTTCCGCTGACAAACTCGATGCTGTCCGGGATAAGATCACACATGGCGGTATAACCCGCCAGGGTGTCGGACTTGATTTTCAGCAGAACGGCACTCTGCCGGGTACTGTCAACGGTACCGGTATAAATTTTCGAGCTGAAGCCGAGGCTTCCCTGGCTGCGGTGGGTAAAACTGTAGTCAACGGGACAGTGCCGGGTGTCAAGAATGTGGCCGGCATCACCCACATCGACATTTACCGGTTCCGTTTCGCATGATACAAAAAGGAGTAGCCAGAGCCCGGCCAGGAGACCGGCTAGGCCGGGATTTTTAAATCGGGGAAAAATAAAATCAGATTTCTTGTAATATGGATTTGATGGCTGCTGACGCGGATTTCCAGTCTTCATTTACGGTTTCACTATTTAAAGTAACAATGGCATTATCACAATTTTCATAGGTACCTTTCAAGTTTTTATCTTTATTGATCTGCTTGAGAAGTCCCTCTTTTTCGTCGTCCACAACAATCACTTTATGCGCATGTTCCATAGCGAATTTGATGTTATCCTGCTGTGCTCCGTTATCCGGAGCATCCAACCCCACCGCCTGATAAGTTTCACGCGAGAAATAGCGGTAATCTTCGGTCAGATCATGCAGCAGAAAAGCGGTTTTGATATTTTGGTAAAACTCATCATCCTGATACTGTTTCAGCAGTGCAGGCACCATGGAGGTCTGCCAGTCATTGCAGATGATGATGTCCGGTGCCCAGAACAGGTGTTTCAGAGCATCCAACGCTACTTTTGCGAAAAGGGTGAATTTCAGATCGTTGTCCTTATACACCCGCCCGTTTCTGGCTTTGTACAGCAGTTCCGGAAGCGGTTTGAAAAATTCGTTGTACTGCAGAAAATACACCTGCACCCGGCTCTCTGGAATAAAGGCGGATTTCAAATTGACGACAACATCATCATCATTAAACCGTATCGGCAGGTCTCGCAGTCGAATAACTTCCCGTATCACATATTTTCGTTCGCTGATAAAGCCGTATTTCGGCTGCAGCAGTCGAATATCAATATCCGGATCTTCATTATAAATCATGGATATTTTCCGGGTAAACTGACTTAAAGAATATGCGCCGCAGAACGGGGCTGTCTCAGAAGTCAAATAATATATTTTAAGTGCCATAAGACCTTCTTATAAAGAGTTGAAATATTCGAAGCTGCGCTGATATCGGTCACTATTGGGATAGTTCTCAATATGATTTCGAAAAATGGTTTTGGCTTCCTGATTTTCTCCGATATTCATATGACAGAGCCCCAGCTTGAACATGGCATGATCGGCTTTGTTGGCTCCGGGAAAATCAAATACCTTTTCAAATTCGAGGATAGCCCGTCGGTAGTCTTTTTTTGCATAATATATTTCACCCAGCCAGTACTGGCAGTTATCCGAATAGTCATGTACCCTGCTGGCTTTCAGCAGACTGTTAAAAATGGATAATGCAGAGTCATAGTTGCCATTCTGGTATTCCGCCAGTGCTTCAATATATTTGGCTCGGTATTCATCCGAGGTGAGGTGTATGGTGTTTTGACCGGGACCGTCTGCAGACCGAGCTCCTGCCTGACGATTCTGATTTATCTGCACTTCAAGGGCTCGAATATCCTCACGTAATTCAAAGTACAAGCTGTCATAATAAGCCGTTCGTCCGTCCAGTATTTTTATTCTGCTGTCCAGCCTGTCAGCCGTTTTGTTCAGATTCTCATTCATGACATTCAGCATAACCACAATGGAATCGGCAGTTTGTGGCGATCCAACAATCATGGGGGTACTTGGATCCGGGCTGGGTGCCTGAGTGCAATTGGTCATTATCAAGGCAGCCGCACAAACCAGGATGACGATCACGGTGGACCGCTTCTGCAGGTATCCTGGCCTTGTCTTTACTGTTTTTACTTTTAAATACATAGGTATAATTTACATTTCTCTCCTGACGTACTGCAATTGGCAAACTCACCTGAATTTGTCATGAGATACTTTCTTCCAAAAGGCCGATCCAGGCGTTTCAACTCACAATGACGATTCGAACCGGCTGCTTCGCATCCGCGAACTGCATTCTCATACATACAACCCAAGTCTCATGAGTTATCGGTTTTTTTACCGGCCGGCTGACTCCAGGAGATTCAACCAGCTGGACGGCTGTGCGGAATGTAAGACGACCCAATACCGGCGATCTTGCATCAGATCCACTGGAAAACTTTCCAAATATTGGCATCACACAATCATTTTATCGAAATCACTGCAAACCCATTGTCACCCACCCTGCGCATGCCAAAGCAGGTCAGACCCAACCCTCCTGTGACTGTTTCCGCCGTCAGATCACCGGCTGCTGCTGATTATCAAGATTGCATTAATGCAAATTTAGCAGAAAATTGAGAGTTAATGAATTTTCCCGCCACTCCAAATGGCGGATTTTCAACAAGCGGCGGCGAATGCACCCTGTTACACGTGTCCGTCAGGAGACGGATAAGAAACCCGACAACCGGAGGATTCAAACAGATGAAAATCAGATATTGTGTGTTACAATATTGTTGGCCAGACCGATTGTGGTCAGTGCCGTCAGCAGAAACGAGCCTCCGTAGCTGATAAACGGTGCCGGCAGTCCGGTAACCGGAAAAACACCTGCCGCCATGGCCATGTTTATGGTCAGATGAACCAGAAGCAGCGCACTGAATCCGACCATCACCAACCCGGCAAATTTATTATGGATGTATTCCGCATAACTCACCATCCAGTAGATGAGGACCAGAAAGCAGATCAAAACCACCATTATCCCCGCGAAGCCAAGTTCTTCTCCCAATACTGAAATGACAAAATCAGTATCCCTTACCGGAAGAAATCGCAAATGGGTCTGCGTGCCTTCGCCAAGCCCTTTCCCGATTAACCCGCCCGATCCGATAGCGGTGATCGACTGAATAATCTGATAACCGGCTCCCTGGGGATCCTTCATTGGATCCAGAAACGTCAGAATACGCATTTTCTGATGAGGATACAAGTGGTTCCAGATAAATGATGACAGAGTTCCAAAAGCCACATTCAGTAGAGCAAAACCCACCCCGACCCAGAGGCGCGGCTGGCTTAGAAACAGGACACAGATCAAAATAATGATCCAGATATAAAATGAAATCAGGTGGAATGCCGCCATAATACTGATCAGCGGCGCAATCATGACAAAGAGAAAATAGGGACGAATGCCGTTCCAGTAAAGCATGGGCAGAACCACGGCCACATAGATAAATGCGGTACCCAGATCCGGCTGGCGAAATACAAGCAGCGCCGGAAACAGGGCCATGATCATTGTCACCAGTAGAGTGATGCGCTGATTGGAATTTTCGTGTCGTTCGGATAGGAATTTGGCGACCGCAAAGATAATCACCAGTTTTCCCATCTCAGACGGCTGAATGGAAACCGGTCCCAGCGGCAGCCAGCGTCTGGCACCAGAAATCACGGGACCGAAATAGGTGCCGATCAGTGCCAGAATCAGAAGGCCGTAAAACAAATAGGCATATTCATAAAAAAACTGGATACGGATGAACTGGAGTCCCGCTATCGCTGTCAGTCCGACAGCCATCCAAACCATCTGCTTAAACACGCTGGATTCAAAAAAAGGCGATCCCTTACTGGTACTGGAAAGAATCAGCAGCCCTACAGTACAAAGGATGACAACCGGCATCAGGATTGTCCACTGCAGTCTGAAATTCGGTTTACCGTGAAACAGCTTACTCAGCATCTGCAACCCCGGAGTGTAATTCGGAAAAAAGCTGAAAAAGATCACGGGATATTCGTGCGGCAATACCGGATCCTTTGCCGCCGTTTTCGATGACTGTCGCCACACTCATCATCTCCCCTGACGGCATGGTGATATAGCCGGCAAACCAAGAATGCGGTTCCCCGTGGGGATTTTCTGCTGTTCCCGTTTTGCCCCGAATGACGCCGATCCCGGATATTCGGGCATTTCGACCGGTTCCGTCTTTTTCATTTACTACTTCCCACATGGCTTTTTTCAGCAGCCACCATGTACCCGGTTTCAGTTCAAGATCCAGGGCTTCCGCATGTTCATCCAGCTTCAGATGGGGTTTGAATGAATGGCCTTCTGTGGCGATGAGATTGATCATCTGCACCACCTGAAGCGGTGTGGCAAGAACATCACCCTGGCCGATGACGAAATTGAGCAAACTTCCCTTGGCCCAGCCCCGGCTGGTGTATTTCCGGTTCATGTATTCCCTGTCCGGCACGACTCCTGCTGACTCATACGGCAGATCAATTCCGGTTTTTGCCCCAAATCCGAACTTTCGCGACATTTCAGACCACTGTTCAAAATCCAGCTGCTGGATCAGTTTGTAAAAATAGATGTTGCAGGAATGCCGAATGGCAGACTTCAAATTCACTGTGCCGTGTCCGGCAAGGTTCCAGCAGTGAAAAACCCGGTTCCCGAACCGGTATGCACCTTTGCAGTCAACAGTCCAGTCTGTACTGACGGCCCCGGTTTCCAAAGCCAGCGCAGCTGCAATTAGTTTATATGTTGATCCCGGCGGATAAGTACCGTTCACCACCCGGTTCATCAGGGGACGGTCCGGATTCGAATTCCAGTCATTCCACAAATCGACCGGAATGGGACCCGTAAAAGAGCGCAGATCGTAGTCCGGAGAACTGGCGAAAACCAAAATTTCACCGTTTGCGGGATCCATTGCCACCACTGCCCCGGGGCGGCCGTCAAGGAGCTGTTCAGCCTGCCGCTGGAGACGGACATCAATAGCCAGGTTGATTCTTTCACCGGATACGGGTTTGATGTCGTCCGCACCTGAGTATTTATCCAGCACCCGGCCAAGAATATCCACTTTGTGGAACGCCACACCGTCTTTTCCTCTCAGTCGGGTTTCATACACCTGTTCCAAGCCTGCAGCGCCGTACACGTCCGACAAACTGTAACCCAGATCCGGATCAGACTCTTCGATGACCTTTTCCGTCACGGTCCTCAAGTACCCCAACGCATGGACCAAATGCGCGGAATCAGGATATACTCTGGCTGGAAGTTCAGAGAAAATGAGTCCCGGCAGCTCCAGAATATATTCCTGAAGCCGACCAAAGACCTCGAAATCGACATGTCTTTTGATCAGCTGCGGATGAAATCTTGACAATCCCCGCCGGTATTTGTCCACCAAATTCTGCAGGCTGTCCGGCGTCATTCCAATGTGACGTCCAAGGAGATCAAAATTGAATTCCTCCGTCACATCCACAGGAATCACCTTCAGATCATAAATGGGATTGTTATCCACAATAGGGCGGCCATTGCGGTCGTAAATAATTCCCCGGGGTGCATTGATGGGAATTTTGCGAATGGAATTGGACCATGCCTTATTCCAGTACCGGTCGTATTTCAATATCTGGAGATCAAAAAAACGGTATGCCAGAAGCAACACCAAAAGGCCGGCCGTTATCAGGATCACCCGTTTTTTCAGGGTTTTGTTTTCATGATACTGCTGCACGTTAATCGTTTGTGGCAGTGATGATGGTTTTTCTCAAAATCAGATAGAGAAGCATATTCAATCCGCTGGGGATGATGGTCAGCAGCAGACCGCGGCCGAATGAAAACGATCCGCCGTAGAGATAAATAATATTATATATGCCAAAATGAATTATGTAACAGCCGAATACCACCAGATCCCGAACCCAGCTTTCCCAGACTGCATAGTAGTTATGAACAGAACCAAGGGTGTATCCGCTGAGCGATTTGATAAATGCATATAATCCCAGCAGACTCATCTGAGTGCTGAGGTCCTGGTACAGGCCCATTACAAATCCAAACAGGATGGCGGTGACCCTGCCGTAATGAACCGCTAAAAAGGTTAAGAAAACCAGAAACAGATCCGGCGAAAAGTTGATCCCATATACCATCAGCGGAGGCAGAAAGGACTGGATCACCGTAATTGCCGCCAGGATCAGCAGCAGTGCTATCAGTCTGCGATTCATTTCAGGACCACAAATACGTATTCCAGATCATTTACATCCGCCAGTATATCCACCTCGACTTTCAGGAAAGCCTCGGCATCAGGTTCATCCGTCGTAACCACCCGGGCTACAGGAATGTCCTGGGGATAAATTTCTGATATACCGGATGTCACAACCAGTGCACCTTCAGGGATTACGGCACTTTTCTGGATATTTTTTATTTCCCCTTTTTCGCCGCCGGTGGGAACGAAAATACCCAGCAGACGCTGTTTGCCCACTCGAACCGAAACGCGGAAATTCTTATCGGAAATCAACTGCACCTTGGTGGCTTGTTCTCCAACGGATATGGTTTTCCCCAGCAATCCGTTCATATCCATTACGCACTGGTTTGGAACAAGGCTGTGCGACTGCCCCATGTCAATGATAACGGCCTTGATTGAGGCAGACAGGTTCTGGTTGACCACCCGGCCGGGCATCAAATCAAGGGGGGCTTCTTCGGTAAACTGAAGCATCTGACGCAGCCGGTCATTTTCATCCTGATATCGAAGCAGTTTTGTGTTCAGCAGTCTAAGCTGAGTTACCTGTTCCGCCAGCACCTGATTCTCCTTTTTCACCGCCAGCAGATCCTTATACCATCGCTGGGGTGTCATGGTGAGTCTTATCACATCGCCGGTAATGGCCTGCGCCTGGTTGAGATTCCCGGAATCATGATTAAAGAACAAAATCAGGGAGACTGCCGTCGTCAGTGCCAGCAGCGCGATTTCGCGATGGACATACAATAGCCGAAAAAACTGCATATTAAATCAGGATATCACGATACCTTTTCAGGTTTTCAAGCACCATGCCGGTTCCGCGAACCACCGAGAACAGCGGATCTTCGGCCACATGGACAGGCAGACCGGTTTTATTACGAATGTGCTGGTCAAGTCCCTCAAGCATGCTGCCGCCGCCAGTGAGAATGATTCCGTATTCTATGATATCGGCGGAAAGCTCAGGCGGTGTTCTTTCCAGAGCCCGTTTGATGGCTGCCTGTATGGCAAATACGGTATCTGCCAGCGACTGCCGGATTTCGTCTGAAGACACCTCGATGGTTTTGGGTATTCCCCCCACCATATGCCGGCCTTTCACTGCAATCTTGGTGGCGGTTCCCCGCACTGCCGATCCCACGGCGCATTTGATCGCTTCGGCTGTCCGCTGTCCGATTTCCAGCTTGTGTTCATTCTTGAACCAGTTAATGATGGCTTCATCCTGTTCATCACCTGCAATCCGGATGGCTTCAATTTCCACAATGCCGTTTAGAGATATTACGGCGATTTCCGTTGTTCCCCCACCGATGTCCACGATCATATTACCCGTCGGCAGACTGATATCAATACCAATTCCAATAGCGGCCGCCATCGGTTCTTGAATCAGGTACACTTCACTGGCATTGGACCGCTCCGCGGATTCCCGCACCGCCCGGCGCTCCACATCCGTCACTCCGCTGGGGATGCAGATTACCATTCTTGGACGGGCAATACGACTCAGCCGCATTTTCCGGATAAATCCCCGGATCATCGCATCCGTCATCTTGAAATCGGCAATCACACCGTCTTTTAAGGGGCGAATGGTTTCAATATCGCGATGCGTTTTCCCCACCATGGCATTGGCCTCATCCCCTACTGCAATCACTTTTCCGTCAATCACACTTCGAGCAACCACCGACGGTTCATTGATCACGACACCGGAGCCCTTAATCCAGATTAGGGTGTTGGCAGTTCCCAGGTCAATGGCGATATCGCCTGCCACCAGATTGGAAATATTGGTTAATTTGGCCATAACTGGTCCTTTATATTGGTCTGTATTCCTAGCCCGAATATTTCATGAGAATATCCATACGTAAAATGCTTCGCATTTTCCGGACGATGACGGATCTGCTCAATTCTACAGCGTCCGTCAGGAGACGGATTTTCAATTCTACTCGAAAAATGTTCTCAACGTACTGTCCAGTACGATTTCACTCATTTTTCTTCATATGCCTTGTAGAATGAGAACCCATGGGTTCTTTAACGGAAAAAGCTTCATTGACAGTCAGCACTAAATTGTGTTGAATTTTTGCTTTTTCCGCATCAATACATTTTCATCATCTCATTACGAAATCTCATGAAATATCCGGACTAAGGATGAAATACTGATTTTACTCCGTTGCGTGTGAAGCGTCGGCGAGGTTCAGGAACCAGTTGCCCGAAACCGCGCCTGCAGGCGGAACGATCAGCATTTCGGTTCAGAATGAATTCCATGCTGTAAAGATGGCAATTGCCCAAATCTTCGTTCTTCACTTCCACGGCTGTTTGCCTGCAGATCTTTTCATTAGTGATAAAAGTGACGGACACCGGTGAGTGCCATGGTCAGGTTCAGTTCATCTGCTTTTTCAATGACTTTTTTATCATTCAGTGATCCTCCGGGCTGAATGACGGCTGATATGCCCGCATCTGCCGCGGCCTCTACACCGTCCGGGAATGGGAAAAAGGCATCGGATGCCATGGCTGCCCCGTTGAGATCCAGTCCGGCCTCTTTTGCTTTGCGAATGGCAATTTTCACAGAATCCACTCGGGACATCTGTCCGGCACCCACCCCCAGGAGCTGGGTGCGGCTGGCAAAAACAATGGCATTCGATTTGACAAATCGAACCAGTTTCCAGCCCAGTTTCATCGCTGCTGTTTCTTCCACGGCGGGTTCCCGCCGGGTGGCAACTGCCGGTTCCAGAAGTTCTCCCTGATCTGAGTCCGGAGACTGAACCAGAAAACCACCGGCGACGGACTTTATCCGTAAAGGATCCGACCGGTACTCTGCCTTCAGGGTGACGATGCGCAGGTTTTTCTTCTTCTTCAGGATTTCCAGGGCTTCATTCGAAAAATCCGGGGCAATGATGCATTCCAGGAACGGTTTTACCAGTCTGCCTGCCGTGTCCGCCTCAACCCGTCGGTTGAATCCGACAATACCCCCGAAGTAACTCACCGGATCAGTGGCCGCTGCCAGATCAAATGCGCGGGACAAATCCTCATCCAGGCCGAATCCGCACGGATTGGCGTGTTTGACAATACAGCATGCCGGCGAATCAAACTGCCGCACAATAGTTATTGCCGATTCCATATCGGAGTAATTATTGAAAGACAGCTCCTTGCCCTGGTGCTGAATCCACGGCAGCGTTTTCCCGGGCACAAGATAAAACGCAGACTTCTGATGGGGATTTTCACCATATCTCAGCTCGGCACTTTTTTCCAGCGGGATGCAGAGATTCTGACTCAGCAGATTGGGAGATGCACCGGAAAAATAGGCTGAAATGGCGGATTCATAGGCAGCGGTGAGTGCAAATACACGACTGGCATACTTTTGCCTGACTTCAAGCGGGATATCCCCCCGATGCTGTCGAAACAGTTCTTTGAATTCGTCATAGAGGTCCGGATCGGAAAGAGAAACCACTGAATGAAAATTCTTGGCTGCCGCCCGTATCATGGAAGGTCCGCCGATATCAATGTACTCAATGGCCTTTCTGAAATCCAGCCCTTTGGATACTGCTTCTTCCACAAATGGGTAAAAATTCACCACAATCAAATCAATGGGCTGCCCTCCGAGGCTGTCCAGATCGGCCAGATGAGACGGGTTTTCACGGTCTGCCAGTATTCCGCCGAATATCCTGGGATCCAGGGTTTTCACCCGTCCGTCCATAACGGATCCCATACCTGTGATTTCCGCGATCTGCGTCACCGGTACCCCTCCGTCCTGCAGCGCCTGCGCCGTCCCGCCGGTGGAAATAATTTCAACACCATGCTCATTCAGGAATCGTCCAAGTTCCACAATCCCGTTCTTGAACCACACACTCAATAATGCTCTCTTAATCACGCCTGATCCTTTATGTATGCCTTGTCATCCTGCCAGTAAATCCGATCCTCGCAAAAGGCTGCCACCACATCCGGATAAATCTGATGTTCCTGGATCAGCACCCTGGCTGCAATACTTTCGGCCGTATCGCCCGGCAGCACAGGAACAGCTCTCTGAGCTGCGATGGGTCCCCGGTCATATTCTTCGTCCACAAAATGGACCGTCACGCCCGTCAGTTTCACACCGGAGGCCAGTACGGCACGATGCACTTTCAATCCGTAATATCCCTTTCCGCCAAACCCGGGCAGCAGTGCAGGATGGATATTCATGATGCGGCGGGAATACCGGGCAACAACTGAGGCTGGTATCAGCTTCATAAATCCGGCAAGGACCAGCAGATCCGGCTTCAGCGGATCAATTAACTGATGATAGGCATCATTATAACCTTCTGTTTCCGGATACCGCGTGCGGTTAATGACGGCTGTTTTGATCCCGTTTTTACGGGCATACGCCACAGCACCTGCTTCAGGATTATTGCTGATCAGCAGTACGATCTCACCCTTTATGGTGCCGTCCAGAATCCGTTCATGAATTCGATTGAAATTGCTTCCCCCTCCGGATGCAAACACCACTATCCGCTTGACAGCATCCGTCATTTCGTCAGCCGCTTTTCTATATCGACCAGTATTTCCTCCAGCCGATCGTGGTCCTTGAATATGTTGAAATCATCGGATTCAATAACATACACGGGCACATCGACAATGCCGTTGATCCAGCGCTCATACAGAATATTCAGCCGAAGCAGATATTCCGGGTCAATATCCGATTCAAAATCCCGGTTGCGTCCCTTAATGCGAATAATCAGGGTATCGATATTTGCCCTGAGGTAAATAATCAGATCCGGTTTCTTCAGGAAATACACCATGTTCGCGAACAGATTCTTGTAGGTCTCCCAGTCACGCTGGGACATCATTTTGATCTCCCTCAGATTGCGGGCGAAAATTTCAACATCCTCATAAATCGTTCTGTCCTGGATAACGCCTTTTCCGCTTTTACTCATCAGCAGATGGGACTGAAAACGGTGATGAAGAAAGTAAATTTGAAGATTGAAGCTCCAGCGCCGCATGTCTTTATAAAAATCAGAAAGATAGGGATTGTCCACAACCGACTCAAAATAGGAATCCCATCCCATTCTTTCTGCCACGATTTTGGTGAAGGTGGTTTTTCCGACGCCGATATTTCCGGCGATTCCCACAAATGGTGTTTTAATCAAGCTGCCACCTCTCCCAGAAGAAACTGATTGCCCCGTCGATTGAGCTGTACATTGCAGATTTGGTTGATACCGATATTTTCTCCCGGAATCCCGCATTTGATAAAATTGTCTGTATGGCCGACGGCCAAACCGTCATGAATCTGTTCCACCAGCACGGGCCGGACAGATCCCAGAAAGGCATCTTCAAACCGGCGGTGCTGCGTCCGTGAATACTGCTGAAGGATTCGGCTTCGTTCCTGCCTGACGCCTACTGGAACAACAGGCGTCATTTCAGCGGCCGGTGTCCCCTTGCGCTCCGAGAAAGGGAAAACATGCAGATAGCTGATATTCAGACTGCGGATAAAATCGAAAGACGCCTGAAAAAGCGTTTCAGTTTCACCGGGGAATCCGGTGATGACGTCTGCTGCAATACAGGCATCCGGGAGAATATGGTGAATTTTGTCAACACGGTCTCGGTACAGATCAGTCAGGTACCGCCGCCGCATTTTTTTAAGGAGTTCATCAGAGCCGCTTTGAAGGGGAATGTGGAAGTGGGGCAGAAAACGCCGCGAATCCGCGACAAACGAGATCAGCTCATCGCTGAGCAGGTTGGGCTCAATTGAAGAAATCCGAAAACGCCGGATTCCGTCCAGTTTGTCCAGTTCCCTCACAAGGTCCAGCAGCCGTTCGCCGCTGGGTCTGCCAAAATCCCCCAGATTTATACCGGACAGGATAATTTCCCGAACGCCGGTAACTGCAAGTTTCCGGATTCTGTTCACCGTTTCATGAATACTGTCGCTGCGGCTTCGTCCCCGGGCTCTCGGAATGGTGCAGTAGGTGCAGCCGTAATCACATCCGTCCTGAATCTTGACAAATGTCCGGGTGTGGTCCTGAATTGTATGGGCTGACTGAAATCGGATCAGATCAGATTCAGATGCGGGCAGGATACGGGGAGTTCCGTTGGGAGGATCATTTTCGACATATTGGACCAGACTGAATTTTTCCTCATTCCCGCTGATCAGCCGCACACCGGGCAGATCTTTCAGGGCGGCTGCATCGAGCTGCGCATAGCAGCCGGTGACCACAATCGTTGCGTCCGGCGCCCGGCGGTGAATCTGTCGAATCAGTTTTCGGCTTTTCCGGTCTGCATTGTCGGTTACTGTACAGGTATTCACCACATATACATCTGCAGGCTGACCGATATCCACTCGAGTGTACCCGGCCTGCTCGAACTCATGTGCGATTCGGGAGGTCTCTGCAATATTCAGCTTGCAGCCCAATGTGGTAAAGGCAGCCCGTTTATGGGATGTATTCATTCCTGAATGCAGACTCCTGTTCTGATAAGCTGGTTAAACCTGGTGACATGAAACCAGGTGTCCCGGTGATTTCTCTTCAAGCTGAGGGATTTCGTCTCGGCAGGCAGTGATAAATCCGCCGTCAGCGTTTGCCAGCGGACAGCGTGGATGAAATGTGCAGCCGGCCGGCGGATTGGCAGGACTGGGAACATCTCCTTCAAGTACAATTCGGCTGGATTTCTGGTCCGGATCCGGAATCGGCACCGCAGAGAGCAGCGCTTTTGAGTAGGGGTGCAGGGTATTGCGGTACAGCTCACCTGATTCAGCAATCTCGGCGATTTTTCCCAGATACATCACAGCCACGCGGTCAGAAATATATTCCACCACTGATAAATCATGCGCGATAAACAGATAGGTCAAATCGAATTCCCGCTGCAGCTCTCTGAGCAGATTAATAATCTGAGCCTGAATGGATACATCCAGAGCTGAAACCGGCTCGTCGCAAACGATCAGTTTGGGTCTGACCGACAATGCCCGGGCAATTCCGATTCTCTGCCGCTGGCCGCCGGAGAATTCATGCGGATAGCGGGTGGCATGCTGTTTCGGAAGCCCCACAATGTCCAGCAGGCGCAGAACTTCCCGGCGAATTTCATTTTTAGGCACGATACCATGAACCCGAAGGGGTTCGGCAAGCATTCCTTCCACTGTCATCCGCGGATTCAGCGAACTGTACGGATCCTGGAAAATGATCTGCATCTGCGTCCGGAGCGGTCTTAATTCAGCATTGCTGAGTCCGACCAGCTCCCTTCCTTCAAATTTGACGGTCCCGGATGTAGGCTGCAGCAGCCTCAGGATCATTCGGCCTGCTGTGGTTTTACCGCAACCGGATTCACCGACAAGACCCAATGTTTCTCCGCGATACAAATCCAGGGAAATATCATCCACCGCTTTGACATATCCCTGAATCCTTGAGAAAAAACCTTTCCGGATTGGAAAGTATTTTTTCAGATTTTTTACTTCGACAAGTATTTCTTTCTGTTTCGACATGGCACCCGACAATTATACAATTTCAGCTGAAAAACCAGCGTAAAATTTAATCTTGCAACAGACCATGAAACAATCGGTATGACCCGCTTGTGACACATCCGTCCAAAACGTTATAACGAAAAACCGTTCATTATTGACAAAAAAAGTGTTAATCAGATACAAACTGCACATCTCCCTTACTTGAGTCTGTGAATTTGGAGGGGAACATGCGCGACAGACCAATTTCATCTCGATTGAACCTTTCATCGAATCAGATAAACTCGTCCCGTCGATAATAAAACAGGACTCGGACAGCAACATCTCATTCGCACAAGGAAAAAATGAATTTCCCCGCCCGTCAGCTGACGGGAAGGGATATCAGTAATCAATCGAGTCATTATATCTTTTCCGCCAACTGGCGGATTAAAGGATCAAGCTTCCAAACACATTATACAGAAACTTAGTGCCGCCTGCATGAGGGCAGGTTTGAAACTTGGTGCTGAAATCCATCTCTGATCGCAACCAGCCCGGCGTCCGTTTACCTTGTTCCTGGAATCGAAACGATCAGTGGACTTTCCGGAACCTGTCACGCTGTTTCATTCCGGATCAGCGAACAGATTCTGGCTGGCTGTTCAAGGTGAACCGAATGGCCTGCGTCGGGAATGTTTTCCCACTGGACATGAGGGTGATCAACGGCAGTTTGATGTGCCAGGGAGACATATTTTCGGTCTTCGCAGCCCGTGATAAGCTTTACCGGGATATCCTGCTGTTTGAAAACCATGCGATAATCGGGCTGACGGCCTGTCCCCAGATATCTCAATGCCAGTGCCAGCTGACGGCCGTCCTGATCGGCGCGTATTTTATAAAGACGTTCGCACTCCTTCGGATTTCGGGACAGCGTCTTCTGAAACATCGGCATTTCATTCCAGTCATCAATAAAACCGCGGAAATCCGTTTTCAGTCGCTGCTGCCAATTCTGCTCCAGTTTCTGACGGTTCTCTTTTTCGGCAGGATGGATCAGTCCGGGATGACAGCTCTCAAGATACAAATTCTTGATCATTTCCGGATGATGACTCGCAAAGGCCATTGCCAGTCTGCCGCCCATGGAGTAGCCGTAAATCCGCACCTTGGTCAAGTTCATTTCATTCAGAACCGCTTTCAGATCCTGTGCCCATTGCTGAAATCCAAAACGGGTGGCTTTTCTTCGGATCACGGATCGTCCGTGTCCCGGGAGATCCAGGGCCAGTGACGAAATCCCGATTTGTTTTCTGAGGTGATCCCACACTTTCAGGGATCCGGTAAATCCATGGAGAAACAGCCAGGGGATCCGTGATTCGGGAAGCAGCCCGCTGTGCATCAGGTGATAATCTGCCGATGTCCGGCTGACAGTAATATGGTTTACCGACACTGCAGATTCACTTGCCGTCTGAACTGCAGGGCACATTCCCGGCTGCGCTTTCCGGAAACCGGTATTTCCATCACGGTCACACCCGGTGTTCCGGAACAGGTTTCCAGCAGTTGTGTCAGATCTGCGTTCTCGTCAACCTTTACGTACTTACACCCAAATGCGTTTGATATGGAATCCAACCGGTAGGCATGACGCGTTTCCCAGTAGGTTTGATACAGAGATTCTTCAGTCTGGCTTACCGGCAGAAAATTAAATATCCCTCCGCCCTGGTTGTTCAGTACAATAATGGTCAGAGCTGACGGGAGCCGCTGCTGCTGGGCAAGTCCGCCCACATCATGGATAAATGCCAGATCACCCGTTATTAAAAAATGAGCAGAGCTGCCAGAATAGTTGTGGCTCATTCCCAATGCAGTGGATACAATACCGTCTATGCCGCTGATACCGCGGTTTGCCATAATGGAAAATTTCCGCGAAACCTTTCCTCCCCAGCAGTCCAAATCCCTCACCGGCATCGAGTTGCTTACAAATACGCGGCTGCCGTCCGGTACCGCGTTGACAATTCTGCGAATCCACGCCCCTTCAAATTCGGGATTTTCGCGACAGAAATGATCCGCAAGAGCGATAGTATCCGCCTCTGACCGCATCCATCTTTTACACTGTTCTCCTGTTTTTCCCGAAGGCAGCAGCCGGCAGGCTGCGTCACAGAATTCATCCACTGCAGTGCTGACCACCGTTGGGCAGTCATCATTGAAACGCCCGACTGGGTCCACCAGGATGGTTTGGGTCTGATATCTGTCCAGAAATCGATTGAGCTGTTTTGAGACAGGTTTGGATCCGAAGCGAATTACTTGATCCGGTTTCACATCGAGGGTTTCTGCAAACAGGTCATATCCGGCAATCAACCACTCCGGATGGGGTTGTGAAGAATACCGGAGTCCGCTGAGGGGATCGGCCAGAACCGGCCATTGGAGATGACGGCCAAGCTTTAAAATCGATTCGCGATGCTCCGTCAGGTCATCTTTGCCGCAGACTATCAGTCCATCCTTTTTATTCTTTATTCTGCCAATTACTGTCTGCAGTTCCAATGTCGGGCCGGAGCCGGCAGGACCGGGCTGTGTTTCGTACTGCCACAGATCCGAAATTTTCTTCAATCCATTCGCAGCGAGGGTGCAAATCCCTTGCATATTCATATTTTGGTCATACAGCGGTTCTTCGAATGGAAAATTTAAATGCACCGGTCCCGGCGGATTGATTTTCCGTCCGGAAGGATCAATGCCCATGGCAAACCGCCAGGCACGCAGCAGCAGCAGGGTCAGGTGCGACTGCCCGTATTCCGGCAGTCCCATATCGCAGGTGTGACGTACATGACAGCCGAACAGCTCATCCTGCCGGGTGGTCTGGTTTGCTCCGGTTCCCACCAGCCGGGCCGGTCGGTCTGCTGTCAGAACAATCAGAGGCGTTCGGGACTGCGATGCCTCCATCACAGCGGGATAATAATTGGCTCCGGCAGTTCCGCTTGTACAGATTAATACGGCGGGGATCCGGCTGGAACGCGATATTCCCAAGGCAAAAAATGCAGCACTTCTTTCATCGATATGGCTGCTGCAATCCAGTTCCGGATGACGGGTGAATCCCAGAATCAGGGGAGTATTCCGGGAACCCGGCGAAATACATACGTTTCGGACCCCCCATTGTGCAAACAGTTCGGCAGCAGTGGCAGACCAGAACAGATTCAGCTCGGCCGTGCTCGGATTAAACGAGTTTGACAGCGATGACATTGATTTTCTCACACTCCTCCGCCGGAAAGGGCAGAGAGTATTGGCTGCAGTTTCAGTTCAGTTTCTTCCCACTCACGGTCTGGGATGGATTCCGGCACAATGCCTGCGCCGGCAAATACGTGGGCCACATTATTCCGGATCAGGGCAGACCGCAGCGCGACACAAAACTCCCCGTCACAGTCCTGATTCATCCAACCGACAGGACCGGAGTACCAGCCGCGATCATGCTTTTCCGTTTCCCGAATCAGTTTCAGAGCTGCCTGCGTGGGTGTACCTGCAATGGCGGGGGTTGGGTGAAGCTGATCCACAAGATCCAGTATGCTCAGATCCTGCTTCAGGTCACCGGTGATCTGAGTCTGCAGGTGCTGAACATTTTTCAATTTCAGGATATTCGGCTCTTTCTGAACATTCAAGGCCGTGACAAGATTTTCCAGTTTTCTGAGAATCTGATCCGTGACCAGCTGATGCTCTTCCCGTTCCTTGTGGCTGTCCATCAAACCACCTGCAAGAAGCCGGTCTTCTTCCATGTTTTCCCCGCGTCTCATGGTCCCGGCCAGCGCACAGGTGCTGATGCGGATTCCGTTTTTGCGGATCAGACGTTCCGGTGTGGCTCCGAAAAACACCCCCTCATCCGGAAAGCTGAACATAAATGAAGTGCACTCCGGGTAGGCATGCCTTAAAATCTGGACGGCAGAAATGACACTGACCGGGCAATCAATTTTGACCTGATGGGAACGTGAAATCACCGCTTTTTCTATCCTGCCCGGTTTCAGTGCGCTCAAAACCGATGTAATCATTTCGCGATAGGTTCTTCGGTCCGGAACATCCTGAAATGTATCCACCGGTATGCGGCGGATTGGCGGCAGCGTGACCGGCAGCCGGTTGCCGTAATAGGTGATGGTCTGCTGAAATCGTTTTGTCTGCTGGTCCAGCTCATGGTCCGGCTCAATTTTCGCCGAAATGGTAACCCAGACCTGTCCATCCTGTTTTGTGGCCAGGCATTCCGGAATAATAAACCGTCCGGGTGGAAAATCAGACCAGACACCATTTGCTTTTCCCTGCTGATCAAAGCTGCTTCCCCCCAAAACAACAGGGCCGACAGTGGGATTTTCAGAATTACTTACGCCGTGTGTCAGGACAGGACAAATCCTGTCGCAAAGTTCCTTAAGCGGTTGACCGGGTTTGATATCAAACTGAAAAATCTTGTTCAGACCGGCATAAGCGAGGCGGCCGGCCGGCCGTTCCCAGAAAATACGGATTATGGTACGATCCGCAGGATGGGTCAACAGGGGCAGCAGATCCGGGACTGCAAACCGAAAAGAATAGGATGCAACCACCGAATGCTGATACTTCCTGGCGTTAAAAATTGCTTTTTGAACGATGTTTTTCAGGTCTGACAATGGGTTCAGCTTCCGTTTTCATGCAGTTTTTGGGGATAAAATTTACGCTGCAGGGATTTGGTATCGCAATGGATTCCAAAAGATATCGTAAATTTTATCATAAACTTGATGGGTGTTTTTCAAATTGGAGGATTAGGAATTTTGGGTGAGTTTACGCACCAGGGTTCCCGAAAGGATCGCTATGTTCGGGAAATGTTCAACGATATTGCACCCCGATATGATTTCCTGAACCGGGTACTGAGCCTGGGGATTGACCGGTACTGGCGCAGTCGGCTGGTGGCGGCACTTCAGCTGCCCGAAAATGCACTGGTACTGGATATTGCCACCGGAACGGGAGATGTGGCAGTCGAAATCATCCGCAGAACCTCAGCTCGAGTCATCGGCCTGGATGTGGCTTACAATATGCTGAAACTGGCACAGAAGAAGACCGCCGTCTATCCCAAAACCCGCTTTCAGCCCATTTTGGGAGATGCTCAACTACTCCCGCTGGACGATGAATGTGCCGATGCCATCACCATTGCGTTTGGTTTTCGAAATATCGGACATTATCAGCAGGCTCTGAGCGAATTCCACCGAGTGCTCAAACCGGGAGGTCAGCTGGCAATATTGGAATTTTCAATCCCGGGTTCAAGGCTTTTCAACCGAATCTATCAAATTTACTTCAAAGCCGTACTTCCGCGGATTGCCGGGGTTTTCTCGCGCTCAGACGCTTACCGGTATCTGCCGGAATCCGTATCCTATTTTCCATCGCGGGAAAAACTCAAATCCCAGTTTTCGAAAGCCGGATTCAGCAACTTTCAGTACTCAGATCTGTCCCTGGGAATCGCCAGCATTTTCCAGGCGGTAAAATAACTGGAGAATGACAGATCAAACCGATGTCCGTACTCCCCCAGGAATTTTATCTCCGTCAGGATGTTCTGCTGATTGCCCGGGAGCTGATTGGAAAAATTCTGTACACCCGGTTCGACGGACGTTTAACAGGAGGACGTATCGTTGAAACCGAGGCATATGCCGGAGAAACCGACCGGGCTTCCCATGCATTTGGGGGCAGACGTACCGGTCGGACGGAAGTCATGTACCTATGCGGCGGCATCTCATATATTTACTTGTGTTACGGTCTGCATCATCTCTTCAATGTCGTCACCGCGGAATCCGGTACTCCCCATGCGGTTCTTGTCCGGGCTCTGGAACCCGTTTCCGGGCAGCAGCAAATGACGGAACGGCGAAAACATCCAAAATCATCCTATGCGCTGACCAATGGCCCCGGCATTCTGACCCAGGCGCTGGGTATTCGTTTGTCCATGAGCGGTTGTTCACTGCAGGGTCCTGACATCTGGATCGAAGAGGACGGTTTTTCGGTAACTGAAAAAAAGATTCAGGCCGGACCTCGAGTCGGCGTGGAATATGCCGTGCCTGATGCCGCCCTGCACTGGCGTTTCCGGCTTAGGGAGAATCCATGGTGCAGTCTGGCAAAATAGATGATGGTTTGGTCATTGCTGACTTCGAAAACCGGAAATCAACAAGGGCTACCCCGAAGCGACGGCAGCTGTCAATTTTAAATCCGCAAAAATGACAAAACTCCAAAGAGAAGAAAAAACAATCAGAGCGATGATTCGAATTTTCTGCAGGGATCATCATGATTTCAAGGAACCACTTTGCAGCGACTGTTCAGCTCTGGAGCAGTACTCATTGGAAAGACTGGAAAAATGTCCGTTTGGAGTGCAGAAACCCGCCTGCAGTCAATGTACCGTCCACTGTTACCGCAAAGCGGAAAGAACACAGATCAGAACCGTCATGCGGTACTCAGGCCCGAAGATGATATGGAGACATCCGATACTGGCGTTCTTTCATCTGTTTTATCTGAACAAGGGGAAAAACCATATAAAGGAGAAATGATGGCTGAAGACAAGAAATATACGCCTCAGGAATTCCATCAGGGAATGGCTGCCGGGCTGTTCAACAAAACCTGGGATTTGCTGGAAAAGCAGGATCGATCGGAAGACGAGAATGATCTGATGGAATACATGGCGCATGCGTCTATGTACCATTGGACCCGGGTGGAAGGGTACACACCCCTGAACAAAGCCAGAGGGGAATGGATGCTGGCCCATGTTTCCACGATTCTGAAACAGACGGAATCCGCGCTGCGTCACGCCCGGAAATGTCTGGATATCACCCTGGAAAACGATTATCAGGATTTTGATTTGGGATATGCCTACGAGGGGTTGGCCCGAGCCTGTGCCCTGGCAGGCGACAGAGACGGATTCATGGAAAACTTTGAAAAAGCCAAAAATGTCGCTATCAAAAAAGTTGGCGATCAAAAGCAGTACAGCGCTGATCTGGAAAATGAACCCTGGTTCGGAATGAAGTAACTATTCGGATTTGAAACACCGGCATGAGGCTGTGAAAATCATTTCGTAAATCCGCATGAATGATGTCATCGAATTCGGAATAATGAATTTCCCCGCCCGTCAGCTGACGGGTGAGGTATCATTAGTGATATAATCATTTTTTATTTCGCCGCCACGCCAAATGGCGGATTTCCAACAAGCGGCGGGGAATGCACCCAGTTACACTCGTCAGTCAGGAGACGGATTAAAAATCCGCCCACTGGCGGATTCAATTTGGGTGGAATGGTGAACAGTTTTTTCGTTGAAACCGGACATGCTCAGATTGCTGTAAATTAGACCATGATTTCTGTGAATCATAGCATCAGAATAAAGGCACCCGTTGAAATTGTCTGGGCGTTTCTGCTGATGGGTGACCGAAGCATGGATCTGAATCGATTTCACACACTGGTCCGGTTTGACAACGGTGCCAAAATAAAACCGGACAGCCGGTTCATTATTGATCATTCGTATGGATTCAGTGTGGATACGATGCAGGCCCGCATTCTTGATTTCCTGCCGGGCCGTCAGTTAATCATGGAAGAAAAACCGGTATCTTCAAATATTCAGGGGTTCAGGCATACAACCAGCTATCGGCTCATGCCGGATTCTGCCGGTACCTTGTTTTCCAGTGAAGTGCGCGGGACATTCGGGATTTCAATAAAAGATACTTTGTTCACTGCCTTGCTGCATGCAGTAACTCTTGAGGAATTATATAAATTCAAACAAAACATCGAGTCATCGGAATTCAAGCCAGTCCACCTGGAAGGGGGCGGTGTATCATCCGTATGATTCTGATGTCCAGATTGTCCCGCATATAGTCAGTTTGCATGCGTTCACGGAAGTAGATTTCTCCCGGGCTGGGATTTTTGGACAGCTGAAGTCCTGAAACCCAGTTACTTGTTGTCTTCTTCCGAATCATCCGGCGGGAGCACATTCATATACACACCGCGGTCCTGCCATGTGCTGTAGTTCTTCATTACCTTTGGATCAACGTACTCATTTTCCACTGAGGAATAAATCTGCTGCATCATTCCAGCCGTCAAATCCGCAAAAACAAATACCGAGTGATCACCGATCCGCTTGAAAATGGCCGTTTCGTTGAAATAGGTCGGGTCGTCAAATATCGTATCAAACCGGTAAGAGGTAGAGGAAAAGGGATATATCCAGACTTCAAAATCAAACCGCTCAGTGTAAGGTCCAAAGCGCGATTCAAAATCAATGTATTCCACTTCACGAACCTCATTCGGCATTCCGTATTTTAGCAGGACTCTGCCGCGATCCGTTCGCCAGCCTTGCTTCAGGGAGCTGCCGTATGCCCGGTTCACATAGGTAAGACGGTCCAGATACTGGATTCGAAATTCATTTTCAGCCGTCATAGGATTCGGATCAAATTTCAGCCAGAAAGCATCCGTAAAGGCCTGAACTTCCGCCGCGGTCTCCAGTTTTTCCAGAGCCTTCATTTCCTTCCCAGATGCCAGATAGTACAGTTCCATCTCTGCCTGTTCCTTTTCCGGGAACGTGACGGTACTGTCTTGCGGAAGCAGGTCTTTCACAAGATCATATGCGATAAAAACCAGCAGGGCACCGATCACCACATTGTATGCCACCCGCTCCTCTTCATCTGAATGCGTCGAGGCATTCATTGGACGGGGCAGTGCCAGCAGAAATGCCAGGATGCAGATTCCAAGCGGTTTCAGAACAGACGACGACATTGCAGGATTCATAACGGTCTCTCCCACGCCGAAACAGCCGAAGCTGTAAGGACGGTTGTTTTTAAAAATTCCATTTTACTCCGATTGTCGGCATTATCTCTGTATCATTCGAATCCAGAAAATTCCGGCTGATCTCAATTTCACCGCCCAGTGAAAAATACTGGTTCAGACGAACCCAGCATTGAGGTTCCGTCAAATATACAATATTGTTTGCACCGCCTTCCGTGGTCCAGATATCACAGAATCCGGAAATGGTGACACGGCCATCTGCCACCGGATAAACCCATGTGATGGTGCACTGGCCGTTCTCATCGAGTCCGTTTTCTTGGCGATACAGCAGATCGATACCGCACTGCAGCCCCGAACCGAAATCAAAACTGCGCGAAATCCCCGCCAGCCAAACCTGTCCCAGATTGCCAAATTCAGCGACTCCGTCATTGTACTGAACTGTCGCGGAAATTTTTGAAACCGGGGTATGGAAATATCGGGCAATTTCCCAGTACATCAGAGAAACGGCTTCTTCAGATCCGGCATTGTAATCCATGTCCACAAACCAGAATGTGGCACCAAACGCATCCGGCGTAAACATCTCAAGGGTCGTGGTGGCGTATTTCCGATCCTCACCCATATCATAATGAAGTTCAAGGCTTTGCCCGATCAGGACGGACAGAAACGGAAGCAGTGGTAGAATCTGTATCAGTAGGCGGCCAACTATTTTCCGGTATTTCAACTGTTACTCCGGTTTATGACATACTGCTTCAATATTGTTGCCATCCGGATCCAGTACAAACGCAGCATAATAATTTTCGTGATAATGCTCCCGCAGTCCCGGTTTGCCGTTGTCAATGCCCCCTGCCGCAATGGCGGCCTGGTAAAATTTATCCACAGCAGCTCTTGTATCAGCGGTGAATGCCACATGAGTGGGTGCTGAAGATTCTTCCCCTGCCTCCAGCCAAAGATCCGGCATACCTTCCACGCCCAGTCCGCATACTGTTTCATCGACCTCATATCCGACTTTATATCCAAGAGGTGCCAGGGAGGTCTGAAAAAAATGCCGGGCCTCAGCATATTTTATTAAATTTAATTTAACATGATCAATCATCAGAATCTCCCGTTTTTGAATGTGCAGAATTCTGAAAGACGGTTTTCAATGATGGTGCCGGGGACAGACAGAACTCCGGGGTTTTGGTCAAGTTTGGTGAATAATGGACTCCCAAATTTATCATAATTCTGCATGAATATCGGAATTTTGTTTTTGCTGCCGATCAGACGGGCATCATCCAGATCCGGCGGTAAATTGCATAGTAATAATAAAACGGGAGATTGTGTAATTTTGCCTGGGTTTTTCACCGTGTCAGTTGCCGACTGAAAATGCAGACGGCCGTCCGTGAGTCTCCAGTAGAATTTCGACTCTTTTCCTGCCCGCAAACGGTTGGCGGGACGTCCTTAACTGATCATACGGCAGGAAATACGGTGACTCCGGTTCCCTGCCCGCACAGACAAATTTGTATCAAATCAGAAATCATGACAGACCAGAAACCAGCACTTACACCCATTTCGGAATTTAAATCCGGCCAGCAGATTCAGGGGTTTTTTCTTTGCCGGGAAAAACAGGTCAGGCACACCAGAACCGGGGACCTGTATATTAATCTCACGCTCCAGGATCACAGCGGCAGCATTGCTGCAAAAATGTGGGATCTGGTAGGGACCTATCAGCATCGATTTCAATCCGGTGAACCGGTGGCTGTTAAAGGCTCAGTCATTGAATACAACGGAAAACTTCAGCTGACGGTGACGCATATCAATCATGCATCCGTTCAGCAGTATGCCCGATATGGATTTCAGCCGGAGCAGCTGATCCCGACAATCTCCGAATCACGGGAAGAGCTTCTTCGGGACTTGCTGGCCCTGACTGAAACACTGTCTGTGGAATCACTTCGAAAACTGGTGCAGATGCTGATCGCAGAACACCAGGAATGTTTTCTGACCCTTCAGGGATCGGTCAGCCACCATCATCTTCAGATGGGAGGATATCTGAAACACACCCTTCAGGTTGCCAGGCTGGCACTCAGTGTGGGCAAACTGTATCCTGAACTGAACCGCGATCTGCTTCTGGCCGGTGCAATCCTGCACGATGTGGGAAAAATCCCAGGGATGACCAAAGCATGGCAATCCGGCTACACGGATGAGGGACATTTAATCGGACATGCGGCCCTCGGCAGGGATATGATTCGCGAGGCTGCTGCAACGATACCGGATTTCCCGCAGGATGATCTTTTGAAACTGGAGCACATCATTTTGTCCCATCAGGGATCACCGGCCCGGGGAACCCCGGTAGCACCCAGATTTCCGGAAGCAATGCTGATCAGTATGCTGGATGATATTGACACCCGCCTGGATATTATGGAGACATTGATTAACCAGGATAAAAATGATAGGGACTGGACTGATTTTAGAAATCATTTTCATACACAAATATGGAAACGATCATAGATAAGGTTATAAATTTCCTTGATGTTTTTGCATAATTACTCACCAATTAAGCTGAGGTTGGAAATGAAAAGAATGCTTTTAATTGCCGGATTTATTTTTGCAGCTGCGCTGACCCGGTTTCTTCCGCACCCTCCAAATGTCACACCGTTGATGGCAATGGGATTGTTCGGAGGTACCTATTTCACAGATAAGCGTATTGCCATCCTGATCCCCGTGCTGGCAATGTTCTGCGCCGATCTCTTCCTGGGAATTCACGCCACCATGCTATGGGTGTATTCGTCAGTCATTATTATGGTGGGGCTGGGAATATTGCTTGAAAAACATAAGAATGCTGCAACAATAGGCGGAGCAAGCATCCTGGGATCGCTGCTGTTTTACTTAATTACCAATTTTGGCGTCTGGGCAACTGGCGGCGGTTTCGCCCACCCCATTACCATTTACGGATTGACGGCGACATATATTGACGGTCTGCCGTTTCTTCGGAATGCTCTCGCGGGTGATCTTGTATTTACGGCCATCCTTTTTGGCAGCTATGAGCTGCTGATACGGAAACTGCCTGAGTTACAACCCCGGACCATCGACAGTTAATTGACTGAATCCTGTTATGACAATATAAGGCACGAGAGATCAATCATTTTCCGTGCCTTTTTTTATTTTCTGCTCCTGTCAGCGGTCACAGCGGCAGATTCCGCGTCTATCCAAATATCGCCTGATTATACCGGCCAGTCCGCTTTCATTTATCATCGCTTCAATCCGTTTATCCAAACGGATCTTCAACGCGGCCCAATCACTATAGACGGCGGGCTGGGGCTGCCCCTGAGCGCGTGGCAGTTTTCGGCTGCTCCGGAATTGACCGTCAACGATTCGGTTCCGATCGTTACCTATTTTAATTATCATCAGGGTGATTACTCCTACCGGGACATTGCGGTGGGCCTAATGCACACCCAGGATTCAGGGAGGCAGATATCATTCACCGGTGCAGGGCGCAGCTTCAGCGGGAAATACGGAGACCAGGGACCAACCGATTCCAATCTGGCCAACGTTCTGCAGAATTATCAACTGGACTATCATAAAGCCGACAGCACAGGCTCCACGGCACTTGGCGTGGCTTTCCATACGGAGAATTCCGGTCTTCCCCGCGCGGATTTCAGCCAGTCAAATCGTCGTTCAGATTCGTTTCATGCCGGGGTTCAATTGATGCGCAAATGGAAACAGATATGGTTTGAAAGCAGCAACAGCCTGCAGGCGGGACTGTATGCTCTGGATATAAATCAGGTTGAAACCTACGCTTTATGGAACCTGCTTGCGATTCAAACGGAACCAGGCCCCGGGTTCGGGCTGAATCTGACGGCGGACAGCAAATGGGTGATGGCAGCGGATGATTCACTGAAACATGATCGAAGTATGACTGCATGTCACATATTAGGTTCTGTTGACCGGGAAAGGTGGCATATCCGCGGAGGGCTCAATGTTCTGAACAGTCAGATTGAACCCGCGGCAGATATCGCATATCAGGTGGGAGATTTTACGGTTGGCGCAGAATACACCACTGACTATCAGCTCCCCATAGATACGAACTTCCAGTTTGCAGCCGAAGTATTTACATACACCCGCTGCTATTTGTCCTGGACCAAATCGTCGGGAAATCTTCTGATCGGCGCGCACCGGTCTGAAACTTCACGGGAAACCGTCCCTGGATTTTATTCTGAAGGTTCGCTCCGCTGGAAAGGCTTGCGGATGGAATTTTCAGGCCAGTTTTACAGCAGTGACAGCGTCCTGTTTGACCAGTATGCCAAAGCTGGGGCAGCTTTCAAGAAGACAATACCCGGGAAGCGCTATTCACCATTTTTGAAAATCACGGGCAGCCATATCCATTTCACCGGCAATCGGGCTGTCAATCTGCTTGAATTCGCCGCCAGTGTCCAGGAATTCACAACCGATTACACCACCCAGTCCATTGATTTGGAGCTGGGATTTGAAGTTCATAATTTTAGATTTACCTACCGGTTTCAAAACATTCG
Source organism: uncultured bacterium (assembly GCA_964527215.1). GTDB lineage: Bacteria > Fidelibacterota > Marinisomatia > SCGC-AAA003-L08 > JACNLC01 > CAZGNZ01. The sequence goes on from CAZGNZ010000007.1 coordinate 58,258, forward strand.
CAATGAATCGCTGAGCTTTTCGCCGTTTATTCAGCCTCTGGGAGGTTTCAATTATTTTGAGGTGCTGTGGATTTTTGACAACTGATTTCCAGGGCGCCTGGGATGAGTGTCAGGCATTCTGTATGATTCCCAGCAGGATCATGATATCCAGCACATTCACGGCCCCGTCCTCATTCATATCCGCCAGGCAAATCTCATAATCGGAAAAACCGATATTCCCTACGATATGGGCCACAATGGTCACTATATCCAGAATATCAAGACTGCCGTCTTCATTGACATCCCCGCTGGGTTCGCATTCCGTATCCGCGTCAGTATTCCAGAAAGCAAACGAACCGGGAAGGGCACCCACATTGTATGAATTCAGTACAGTTCCTTCAGCATCGGTTATTACCAGTTCATCCGGGGCAAAATAATCGTCACTGATCCCGAAATACAGATTCTGTCCATCTGTTGAGGCGGAATACAAACCGGGAAAATTCCCAATCTGATCCGAGGCAACGATTTCCAGATTTTCCGACAGCGGGGCAATGCCATCACCGACCATCCTGTACACGCTGTCGTTCAGCAGCAGCAAATCAGCGCCGTATGACCAGGTCTGTCCGTAATCAGCCTGTATCAGATCTCCCGTGCCCAGATCCAGTCTGGAAGCTGCGGCATACATATTCCATGACCCATCGTAATATGTTCGAGAGATATACAGCCGGTTCTCATGAACCAGCATGGCCCCGGGACCTGATCCGACATTGATCTCATCGACAACCAGACCAGCCGCCGGATCAATGACGACCACAAGCTCACCATCCGACCAGTCTGAATTCATGACTATGGACACATAAAGCAATCCAGTTTCATACAGGATATACTCCGGCATGCCGTTTACGGGAATGGAGCCGGTGAAAGCATCGCTTTCAAGATTGATGACACCGACATTTTGAGTATTCCACTGAGTGACATAACCATTGCCGTTGGCAAAAGCCATATACCGCGGTCCTGAAAATTCCGTATCGATGCTTCCGGAATGTTCAAGGGAACCGTCTGATTCATCAATATTGAACACTTCAATGGAACCGGAGCCGTTCATCACTGCATACAGTTTCTGTTCATGCACATACAGAGACTGTCCGGTATCCCCGATGGGATTCTGGGGAACAGGATTCAGTTCTTCCTCCTCATTCACCGTCCAAAGTGTGGCGTTTGCCGCCATGAAATTGCCTTCGCACAATACATAATCCATCGCAGCAGCATGAAGGCATATCGGGAAAATCAGGGAAATCAAAAGGTGCGATATTATCTGTCTATTCATGAATTTACCTTATCGTTTAGCAACAGTAACGCTGCTCATGAACGTCCGTCCGGGTTCCGGATATCCGAAAACAGACTGAATTTGCAGGTCCTGAAGATTTTCAACCGATGCAGTGAACTCCCATAGCCAGTACCGGGTGGGGTATGCCACGGAATACTGCAGGTCCACCAGTTGATATGACGGCATTTTGAGATCGGGCTGACCATACATTCTGATCCGATTGGAAATACTTTGCCATTGCAGCCCGAGTGTTCCTGCCGCTGTCGTCCACAGACAGTGTATCCCGGCGGTGTGCTCAGGAGTGTACAGTATTGGTTTCCCGTCGTGAAGTTCGGATACGTTCTCATCATATTTACGGGTCACAGTTCGGGCATAATTCCAGTCTATCTGAAAAGCATTTCCAATGAAAATCTGGCACATCACTGTGCCGCCCTCCGACACGGCCTGCCGGACATTTTCAGGCTTCCACAAGCCGTTCTGACCTTCCTGCGGCCGCCATTGAATCAGGTGATCGTAGTCAATATAAAACAGACGCAGCTCAAATTTCACCGGATCGAACAGAAAACCCTGAGTGATATAGCAGTTTCGGCTGATTTCCGTGTCCAGATTTGCGTCCCCAAACGGTTCCCAGTACAAATCATTGAAGGAAGGTTTTCGGTAATTACGGGAAACGGTCACCACGGATTTTGACCAGGGGACTCCCCACTGCCTTTCAGCCAGAATCTGACCCGCCCAGACAAAATGATCGGATTTATCGGCTTCAGTTCGAACCGACAGTGCCCAGAAAATCTCATCCCACTGCTGTCGGTATTCGCCAGACAGGCTGAGTGCCGCAGAGTTAACATCCTGTTCCGACAGACCACCGAACTGGTGCACTTCATTCTGCGACCAGATCCATGTCCCCTGAGCGGTCAGTCTCAAACAGTCATTCTGCCACTCAATATTGTGGTTCAGGGTGTGAATTTGGAATTCTGAATCTACTCCCGGTGAGCCTACCGGCGGTTTTGAATACCGAATGCGGCTCAACTTGTAGCTGGTAGAATGCCTGTGATTAAAAATGGTCCAGAGACCTTGAACAAGAACCAGATCGTCGTCCATATCCGCCCGATATGCCGGTCCGTAGATATATCCTGAAAGACGCCGCTGATTGTGCACCGCCATGAGTGACATTCTGAGAAATGTCCGGCTGCTGTCTGCTCTCTGATACCAGCCGTACCCGAACCTGCTGCGGATTGAGCTGGTGAAATCCTCGAAATTCCGATCCTCGAAAAGAGCGTTGTAATCACCTTTTTCCTTATAATCATAGCAGCCGAGATAATCTGATATGCCTGCAATCACACCGCCCTGATCCATTCCGCGCGCATCGGACCACTGGAGCAGATGTCTCACAGAATTTTCCGAGCCAATCGAAAGAGAATACCGCAGGGAGTCCAGCCGCGGCTGAATATTGACCGCACCTGTCATTGCGGACTGTCCAAATCTGACAGAAGCGCCGTATGGATGAAATTCGAGACTATTGACCAGTCCGGCGGGTATCTGGCTGATATCGGCATTTCCAGTCTGTTCATTATTGATGGATACACCGTCCAGCAGAACCGCCAGCCTGTCACCCTGACCGCCGTGTACGGATATGGTTGCAATCCCTGCCGGTCCCCCGTAGGATTTCACACTGACCCCGGGAAGCCGCGTCATTGCTGAGGCCATTGAAACACGTTCCGGGACACTCTGAAGATCCAGCTGGATACCGTCGGTTGCCAGATCCAGGGACTGCTGCTGTGGTGACCGACCAAGGACCTGTATCCCGTTCAGACGGTAAAGGACAGGAACCAATGCTATTTTCAACTCCTGGGGCGGCGTTACGGTGACAGTTCTGTTCCGGTAATTGGCTTTTTGAATGGTGAGAACGGAACTGCCGGAAAGGTTGAGACTGAATTCTCCGGCAGAATTGGTTTGAGCAATAACGGTTTGTCCGGATTTGATCTGGACACCCGGAATAGGATCTCCGGTTCGGGCATCTGATACAGTGCCCGTGATCATCGCAGGCGAACCGGCATTGGCAGAGCCGGACAGCAGACTGATGAAAATAAAAAATCCCAGACTTCGAATCGGGAAGCGGGATTGAAGGAATCGATTCAATCTAACCTCAGATCGCGAAGGTTACGTTTCATGTTTCAGATTGGGAAGTATCTGGCTCAGACAAAAAATGTCATTACAGTTGCGCGTCAGCTTCGGAATTTCACCGAATTCCTTCCATAATGAATTGGAAATCGAACAGAAATTATCAGTGATTTCCACCTTGATCCAAATTAATTTGTAACTTTTCAAAAAGTAACAATCTAATGAAAGAGATTGAAAAATGATTGAAGGCAAATCTGTAAATGGAAATATATTTAGTGCCTTTATTTGCTGAAGATTAATCGATTTAATTAAATTGAAATGGAGATAGTTAATGGGAGACTTTACAGTCGAGATTACCGATGCGAATTTTGAAGCAGAAGTTCTACAGTCTGAAATACCGGTACTGATTGATTTCTGGGCGGTTTGGTGCGGTCCATGCAGAATGATTGAGCCTATTGTTGACGAAGTGGCACAGGAATCCGATGGTAAGGTTAAAGTCGGCAAAGTAAATGTCGATGAGAACCCTGGTATTGCAGCAAATTATGGCATAAGAAGTATTCCAACTCTTTTATTCTTTGCAAACGGAACGGTTCAGGAACAGGTAGTCGGTGCGGTTTCAAAGCAGCAGATAACCGGAATCCTGGACAAATTAAACTAAAGAGATTGGATTTAACATGGTTCGAAAGGTCATAATAATCGGTTCCGGTCCTGCAGGTCTCACTTCTGCAATTTATACTGCACGGGCCAATCTGGAGCCATTGGTGTTTGAAGGTATTCAGCCTGGTGGTCAGCTGACCATTACAACGGATGTTGAGAATTTCCCGGGATTTCCAAAAGGAATCATGGGACCTGAATTGATGGATCAGCTCCGTAAGCAGGCCCAGCGGTTTGGCGCTGAAACGAAATTTGCCATGGTCGACAAAGTTGATTTGTCGCAGCGTCCGTTTAAAGTCTGGGTGAGTGACGATGTATATGAAACTGAAACTCTGATAATTGCCACTGGAGCAACCGCCCGTCTCCTTGGTTTGGAATCTGAATCCAGACTGATGGGTTTTGGAGTTTCGGCTTGTGCAACCTGTGATGGTTTTTTCTACAAAGATAAAGAAGTTCTCGTTGTCGGCGGCGGAGATTCCGCCCTCGAAGAGGCCAATTATCTGACTAAATTTGCTTCCAAAGTTACCATAGTCCACAGAAGGGATGAACTGCGCGGATCCAAAATAATGCGCGACCGTGCGTTTAATAATCCAAAAATTGATTTTCTGTGGAATGCCGTTATTGATGAATATCTTGGAGACCCCCAGGACAAAGGACTCACCGGTGTGCGGGTTAAAGATACCCAAACCGGCGAACTTTCTGAAGTTGTCTGCGACGGAGTCTTTGTTGCGATCGGTCATAAACCCAACTCGGAACTGTTTACGGATTTTGTAAACACTGATGAGGTTGGATACATTAAAACGGAACCCGGAACATCAAAAACCTCGTTGGACGGTGTATTTGCAGCTGGAGATATACAGGACTCTGTATACCGCCAGGCAGTTACCGCAGCGGGTTCCGGTTGTATGGCTGCCATCGATTTGGAAAGGTATCTGGAAGCACACGAAGCCTAGGCTTAGAATACAGCACTCCATTCGGTTCGGTGTATGAATAAATCCGGATCGAATTCTCTTCTTCATGACCAACGAACCATATCGAAGGCGAAAATGGTTCGACAGGATAAGATCACTTACCTGAATTCCTGCTTTGACTGGCAGGAGAAAACAGTCCAATTCCCAACGGCATCACCGCTGGCAGGCTTGATTGGTCTGCTGCTGGCGGATGAACTTCTGCCCGATTCAGACAGTATGCCCTACCAAAGTGCTGAACTGCTGGTTCGGAAGTTTTCAGACGCTGAATCATCCAAGAAATCCAAATCCGTTTCTTCGGCCGGACTGTCAGAGTCCATCGATCGAAACGTGGAATCCCTTATTGATGAACTGCTCATCTGGATGGGTCACCTTACAAACGGATCTTTGTTGGATTTCCTGGAAACGTACAAAGATGATGAACTTGTGGAAAAGCTTCTGCAGCTTGGGAATATGGACCGATTGAAAGCCAGGTATTTTGCCTGCGCATTCCTTAAAAGAGAGATCCTTCCTGTCAACGCAGCCGCTGGCCGTGTTTTAATTCGATTTGGAATCGTGCCCAAATTCAACTCAATGGCACAATTGTCAAAACACCTCAACCCGTATATTCCTTACGGCAGACATTTTTTCATGTGGCATCATTTGAATCAGCATGCCGAGACAGTCTGCCTGACTGATACACCGCTTTGTGAAGACTGCTGTCTGTCAGAATTCTGCGATTTTCTCCGAAAAACAAACCAGTGGGCTGAATCGTGAAAAAAATCATGATGCTCTCTGCCGGGGAAGCTCCCGATTTCGTAACAGATCAGGTGGCAACCAAACGGGACTGGATGGAGGTTCAACTCAGCGGATTGAATGTTGAGCTGACGGTGATTTCCATTCAGGAGCATGAAATCCTAAGTGGCTCTGAAGGCGATGCCTGGATAATCACCGGCTCAGAATCATCTGTCTGCCGCCCCAGGCCATGGATGGCTCGATTGTCTCACAGTATTCATAATGGCATTTCCGGAAATATGCCAATTCTGGGGATCTGTTTTGGTCATCAGATACTGGCTGATATTCTGGGAGGAGAAGTTACCCGGAATCCAGCCGGATGGGAAATAGGTTCTGTACCCATTCATTTGAATCAGACTGGTCGTTCAGATCCGCTGTTTAATGATGTTGACAGCCCGTTCATTGGATATGAAACCCATCAGGATTCCGTACTTAAACTGCCCGAATCCTGTACCCTGCTTGCTGAAAACCATATGGGAATTCAGGCATTCAGGTATGGTGATACGGTCTATGGAGTCCAGTTTCATCCGGAATTCAGAAAAGCTGTGATGGAAGCTTATGTTCAGTTCAGAATACATCAGGGATTTCTCAGTAAAGCAGATACGGTTGAGGATTCTGCTTGCGGTCAGATGGTACTGCGTAATTTTATAAATATGCTTTGAAAAGGAGCAAATTATGCAAATTCCCATCTTTGAGATCAACAATGTCACACTGCAGTCTGGCAGTTTCAGGGCATTGGATATTAAGAAATTCGAAATTCACCGCGGTGCAATTTATTCCATCAGCGGTAAACCGGCCTCGGGTAAATCCATCCTGCTGCAGGTACTTGCCCGTGATGCCGTGGTCACCTCCGGTGACGTCAAATTTGAAGGCAAACCTATTGCTCAGGTCAATAAAAGCGAATTCAACGACCAACTGGCTGTCGTCAAACAAACGGTGAAAGCTCCCTGGGGATTAACCACTGAAGGCTATATCACCAAAGTTCTCAAAAAATATTCCCATGCACGAAACGACATTAGCAAACGTATCGAATCCATTTCAAAAAAAATGGAGTTGGGAAACCTCCTCGATAAAAAAATGACCAAACTGACACCCGGTCAGCTGCGCTGGGTGGAACTGGCCGCTAAGATTGCTGCCGATACCAAGGTGCTGATGATTGATGAAATTGAACAGCATCTGACCACGGATTCATTGAACAACCTGATACGCATTCTTTACAGGAAATCGAACTACGACGGAGTCACAATTGTGTTGACCACTCTCACTCCGGAAGTTCTTAAAAAAATGGTCTCGGTGTATATCGCCATGCAGGGCGGAAGAATTTCCAGCGTCCGGTCCTACAGTAAGCACACCGGCGGAAAAAGACGGTCAGGCGGGAAGCAGCGTTCCGGCGGATCTGGTGATTCTGATAAATCCCGAAAAGGAACCGACCAGAACCGGTCCGGCTCCAGCAGATCAAAATCCGGACGATCGGGCGGCGGTCGATCTAAAGCAGATAACAAACGCTGATTTCATCTCAATATTCATAGAGCCCCCGCATTCCGGGGGCTTTTTTAATTTAAACTGCACCACCTGCCCGCCACCCTGCAGGCAGGATACAGGTGTTCGGATAGATTCCGCTGCAGTCTGCTTGCTTACCAATATTATTCTAAAATGACTCACAAAACACCCAATAATGTACTTCCCCCCTGTAATAAACACCCTATCCCGAATATTTCATGAGAATATCTATGCGTAAAATGCTTCGCATTTTCCGGACGATGATGGATTCGCTCAATTCTACAGCGTCCGCCAGCTGGCGGGCGGGGAAACTCAATGAGAACCCATGGGTTCTTTAACGGAAATCGCTTCATTGACAGTCAGCACTAAATTGAGTTGAATTTTTGCTTTTTCCGCATCAATACAAATTCATGATCTCATCACGAAGTCTCATGAAATATCCGGGCTATATCTGACACTTTATCAGTAACTTAACACACATTATGTCATATAGTCATTTACGGTGGACATTATGGCAGTATTTTATATCCGGGTGTGCAGAACCGTCATAAAACCGGTGTTGGTATTTCTTTTGTGAGTTGTCGGGCGAATTTCAATCAAACCCTTTAATTGGAGAATAAAATGAAGTTAATGAATTGGACCCCTGTATCAGCCTGCACCCGCACCAATGTCTGGAATGAAATGGACCATTTACTGAACAGCATGGTTCGATGGACAGACAGCCGGCCTGCAGCGAAGAATGACTGGACGCCTTCTTTTGATGTAATCAGAGAAAAGGGCAAAATTGTTTTTGCCGCAGACTTGCCCGGTATTTCCAAGAAAGACCTTGATGTCACGGTTGCAGACGGCGTGCTGACCGTAAAAGGCGAACGCAAAACGGAACAGGAAAGAAACAGCAGAAACATGCTTCGGCAGGAAATCAGTTACGGAAAGTTTGAGCGCTCATTTGTCCTTCCGGAAGAGGTCCATCCTGAGAATATTCAGGCAGAGTTTAAAAACGGTGTTCTCAAACTGCATTTCCAGGAAGCAGAACAGAAAAAGCCGGAAGTAAAACAGATTGCCATAAAATAAAAAATTGAAAAACCATTTGTCAGGTTTTAAAAAAAAGGAGAATATCATGACACTCGTAAAATATCAGCCGCGCTATCAGACACCCTTTTTCAGAATGATCAGTGACATTGACAGGATCTTTAACCAGGTCCCGGGGATTCGGTCCCAATCAGATACGGATATGCCGACCTGGTATCCTTCCATGGATATCACTGAGGATGAGTCCAGGTTCAGCATCACAGCTGATCTTCCGGGGATGACAAAAAAGGATATTGAGCTTTCACTCACCGATGATATGCTGACCATTTCCGGTGAACGGAAGTCAAACCGGAAATCGAAAGACCATCAATATGTGCGCAGTGAGGTGAATTACGGGAAATTCACCCGATCATTTTCACTGCCGGAAAATGTCAAAACGGAAGACATCTCTGCAGAATTCAGCAATGGTGTTTTGACGTTGACGCTGCCGAAAGCTGAGCCGGTACATCCGCCCGTAAAGCAGATAGAAATCAAGTAGTCTTCTCACTTCCCCCACACCAACAGCCCGTCCAATGACGGGCTGTCCGCATTTTATTATATCGTTACATCCTCATCAGCCATCATTACCTTATTTTTTTCTAAATTTAACGACAAATACAAGAGGGGTTTCCGATGAAAGCACACATATTTTTAATCATTTCGCTCCTTGCTTCACTGCTGCAGGGTGTTATTATTCATGAATCAGGCAGCTTGAAGGAATTTATCGGCGGATCAGAGCCCAACGCCGCCTACGATAATTTTGTGTCCCACGTTTCTGAGGGGATTGCATCCGACGGGTACAATGACTACGGTCCGGACTGGTTGGATGTTCAGACAGACGGATTCGGGGATTACCGCATCTTATCCTCCGGTTCAGAAGCACTGAACCACTGGCGGGACATCTTTGATGCGTTGATTTCAGGCGATATTGACGGTGCCGATGATATGCTCAGCGACTCCCTTTCCACATTTTATTATGAGCTGGTTGATTTTACGGATGACTCCACGCAGCGTCAGTATTACATTATTCGCGAACAGCTTGATCTTTCCTATGTTGATGAAGGACTGCCCGAAATCATGACGGACACCGTCACCGGCAGTTTCAGGAACGGCTGGGGTTTGTTTATTCTCAGCCCGAATGCCGCCCGTCAGCACGTCGTTATTGAAGCCCCCCATCCCTGTGACGACTTTATCTCCGTCTATCAGGCTGCAGAAATGTTTATTCAGCTGGATGCATTTGCACTGATGGTTGCCGGAGCCGGCCGTGAAGTTAAATGGACAGAGGAAGGCTCGTATTCCAACAATAAGTCTCTGTCCGATCCTGCCCGCAACAGCAATACGGTGTTTCATACCTATCACAAAGCACTTTGTGATACTCTGATTAACATTGGTCCCCATTCACCTCTGGTATTCCATGTTCACAGTTTTGACGATAATGCCTCTCACGAAGGATACCGTTCTATCGTCATGTCCGGCGGCTGGGATGCCGGTTATGCAAACAAGCCCATTCGGGATGTGACAGATGATCACCTGGATATCATCAATTTCACATCTGAAGTGGTTCACGAGTCAAATACTTTCGGTGAACATGAACCTGAGGGAATTACCGATTTTTATCAGGTTCATTACGAAGGTGAATTTTATTACTACGGTGAAAGCCAGAACTACTCCCTTCCGCATACCTATTATCTGCTGGGACCCAACACGGGCGTTCAGATGAATTATCTGAGATCCTTCTTTGACAACCGCAGTGTTTATGAGCCCTGGGTTCAGATCGAACATCATGAAAAACCGGTTATGTTTGATGATATGGGCATGGAGTTAACGGAACTGTACGGCGGAGAATATCCCACATCCTACCACAATTTCCATATTCTCAGTGAATATTACCAGCCTCTCATAGATGCCATGCAGGCGTATCTGACCCATTGGGAATCCGTGCCGGATATGACACCGCCGCCGCAAATTTCCGATATCCATTCCACATACGATGGATATCACTATGTTGCACTGGAATGGGAACCTGTTGAAGACACCAATTTCAAAACCTACCGAATATACTATGCACCCGGCGAGGTGGATGAAACCGCCCCCTACTGGGACATCAACGATGACGATGATCTTCTGGATATGCGTGTTACGGAAACCATGATACATCTCCTGGATCAGGAACTGCAGTACAATTTCCGTATTCAGGGTATTGATCACTTTGACAATGCCGGTCTCCTCAGTGATCCTGCCACCGATTTCATTCCCGGACATGATCCCCATATCGTCCTGGAGAATTTTGATGATGGAGAATTGACACTTTCATCCTATTCCGATCAGGATGAAGACCCGAATGACTGGGATCTGAGTTCCGCCCAGACCTTCATGGAAACCCCATATTCACTGCGCATATGGGGGAACAGTTGGAAAACGCAGGAGATCGAACCCCATCCCGTTTCCGACGGAGATGTGTGGCAGATTTCCTTGTACACATCCACCCAGGGCGAAATTCACGGGTTCGGAATCCAGGATTCTGTGAACACTCTGCTGTATTCATTTGACGGTTCCCAGGAGCTGGACATTGAAAACTGGGTGACAGTGTATCAGGGATACCGACCCATTCACAACTGGAACATTTTCCGACTGCCCATAGCCGACGACTGGTTCGCCTATTTTGACTATTATCCGTCCGTTACCAGTCTGGTTTATATCAATGATCGTGACAATGACTCCAATTCCATTGTCTATTTTGACGAAGTGGTTGATATCTCTCCGGTACTGCATATTTCACCGGATGTCACCATTGATTACTCGGTCGGCGGTCTGTACCGAAACCAGATTGGCCAGCGCAGTGTGGATGTGCAGTTTTTCAGTATGGTGGAAGATCCGGACAGCGATGATCATGATTACTACTGGAACTTCGGTGACGGTGAAACCAGCAGCGAGGCCAACCCGTATCACACCTTTATTGTGGAGGATGACCATCCATACTCCGTTCTGCTTCAGGTCCAGGATGAATCCGGATACTGGGGATATGCCACCACACAGATTGCTGTTGATCCCGGTGAAACCTCCCTTCCGGTGACAATGAATTTCATAGGTGATATTATGCTGGCCCGGAGTTATGAGGATGATGGCGGAATCATTGAAACCCAGGGTGTCGAAGCCATCTTTGAACCCACTTTGCCGCTTCTGGGTGCTGCTGCCGACGTCACCATTGCCAATCTGGAATGCCCTCTGACCTATACCGGCACCCCTCATCCGACCAAATCAGTGGTTTTCAAAGGCTCTCCGGAAAATGTGGACGGTCTGGTTCATGCCGGGATCGATATCGTGACCCTTGCCAACAATCACTCAGTTGACTATGGGCTGGAAGGATTGATCAATACCCAGAACACGCTGGCCAATGCCGGCATCCTGTACTCCGGTGCCGGAGAAAATTCCTATGAAGCGTATCTCCCGCTCTATTATAACGTTAAAGGCATCAACGTGGCCTTTCTGGCCAACTGTGACCGGACGGGGCAGTACAATAATGCCCAGCCATACCTGAATGCCGGGGCAAACAAGGACGGCTTTGCATACATGACCCCGTATTACCTTCGAGAACAAATCGAAGCGGTTCAGGGAGAGGCGGACTTTATCATTATGGAAATGCATGCCGGCAGTGAATATTCCACCGGTCCGGGTGCTGAATACGATGCGGCATTTAATATTGACTGGGATAATCCGCAGGACATCATTGCTCCAAGGGAGGACATCAGCGAAATGGATCTGCCGGACATCAGTGATGAAGATGAAAACTATTCTCCCCGGCTGGACGTACCCCACATGTGGGATCGCGAAATCCGTCATTTTGCTGTGGACAGCGGTGCAGATCTGCTGATTATCCATCATCCCCATATTGTACAGGGATTTGAGGTATACAACGGGAAACTGATTGCACATTCTCTGGGAAATTATATTTTTGACCTGTCATATCATGAGACATTCCCATCAGTTGTCCTTAACACCAAACTGGACACCACCGGTTTTTACGAGTTTTCCGCTGTACCGACATATATTGATGACTGGATTCCGGTTCGTGCAGAAGGGCAGCTTGGTCTTCATCTGCTTGATTATATTGCTCATAAATCCAGAGAACTGGATACCTATTTTTATGTTGACCGCGATTCGGTTATCGGTTACGTCATCATGGATACCCTCAATATGCCGTCGGTTGAGGTAACACACCGAAACATGCTGCCATTGAACTATGTCAACAGTCACTGGACATCAGAGCCGTTTCCGATTCATCAAAACGGGAATGTTTCCAGTATAGAACCGCCGGTGATGCCGGGAAACTGGGAATTCAGAGCGGGCCGCGAAATGATCTGGTACGGCAATATGGAGGATGAAGGTTCCACCGAATGGAATACCAACAGCAATGATGAGTGGCTGGATGATGAAACCGCTTTTGAAGGTGACCGCTCCATCACGCACCGGCGCTTTCCGAATTCCGGGGACAATATTGTTACCAATCTGGAAGCACGTGTCAAAATTGATTCCGATCTGGACTACGGAGTGGGCGGCTGGATCAAGACTGTCAACGGCGATGATGTAACCATCGAAATCCGCTATTACAGCAGTCGCACATCGTCTAATTATCTGGCCCAGCATGACATTGATATTCATATTGACGGCGATACGGACTGGACTTACTATTACGGTGATGCCAATCCGCCTTCCAATGCAAAGTACTTCGATATTCGACTGAACAGCGATATGCCATCGGCAGGAGAAGCCCGATCCTGGTTTGACAATGTGGGAGTTGTGGAATGGACCGACTGGACATCTTTTGACGAAGCGGATTACATCTTTAATCCCAACCACTACTACTACCTGCAGGTTCGCAACAGCGGAACCATATTTGAGACGGAGCTGTTCCACAAGGAAACCGTTTATGAGGAGGCTGAACCGGTTACCCCCGATTTCACCGCTTCCGAGACAACTGCTCTGGCACCGGCCCTTATTGAATTCACAAATACATCCTCAGGATATACCGGCTGGTTTGAATGGGATTTCGGTGACGGCGAAACCAGTATCGAGGAAAATCCCGTTCACCTGTACAGCCAGATCGGTACATTTGATGTAACCTTCCGGGTGATGGATTATGAAGGCAACATACTGGAAGAATCCCGTCCGGGTTATATTCAGACAATACCGGAATTTCTGCCCGGAGATGTCAATTTTGACAATGTTCAGAATATTCTGGATATCATTCAGATTGTCACGATCATAATCGGGGACTGGCAGGATCCGCCGGATGAAGTACTGCAGGCAGCAGATACCAATTTTGACGGGAATGTAAATGTTCTGGACGTTATCGTGCTGGTAAATATCATTGTTAATATGTAATCCGGCACGAAAGTCACAACCCTGAAATACCCGGCATCGTTTTTTATGACAAAACTTCGTATTGGCATCATCATCACGGGGGTTATCATTATTGCCGTGATTTTAACACGCATCTCCCGATCGCAGGCATCTGATACCGATCTGGTTATTCAGGCTGTGACCGGCCCATTCCGCGTAACCGTCACCACAACAGGTGAACTGCAGGCCAAAAATTCCACCGACATCCGGGGTCCTCAGAATGCCCGGCTGGCCCGAATCTGGAATATGAAAATCACGGATTTGGTTCCCGAAGGCACCATTGTGGCGGCTGGAGATTACGTGGGTGAACTGGATAAATCGGAACTGACCAACAATATTCAGGAATCACAAATCAACCTGCAGAAGCTTGAATCCCAACTGGTTCAGGCAAAACTGGATTCCTCTCTGGCCCTGTCCCAGGCACGAAATGAACTGATCAATCTGGGATATTCCCTGGAACAGCGTCAGCTGGCCTTTGACCAGTCCCGGTTTGAAGCGCCCGCTGTTCAGCGTCAAACAGAAATTGAGCTGGAGAAAGCACAGCGGGCTCTTGAGCAGGCACAAACTAATTACCAAACCAAAGTCCAGCAGTCCATAGAAAAAATAAAAGTTGTGGATGCCGATTTGACAAAACAGCAGCAGCGCCATGAAATCTACCAGCAGGTATTGGACGAATTCACCATCAAAGCCCCTGAAAACGGAATGGTGATATATGCCAAAGAATGGGGCGGCAAAAAGAAGGTGGTCGGCTCTACCATCAGCACCTGGGATCCTGTCGTGGCCACACTGCCTGATCTCTCCGTTATGGAATCTGTCACATACATCAACGAAGTTGATATTCAGAAAATACAAACCGGTCAGGAAGTAGAAATAACCTTGGATGCGGATCCCGACAAAATTCTCACCGGCACGGTAACAGAAGTTGCCAATATCGGTGAACAGCGCCCCAATTCCGACAGCAAGGTTTTTGAGGTGAAAATTGAAATATCTAAAAGCGATACCACATTAAGACCCTCAATGACCACGGGCAATATTATCAAAGTGGCAGAACTGGATTCAGCCCTGTCTATTCCGCTGGAATGCATTTTCTCCGAAGATTCAACCTCGATTGTTTTTAAAAAAACCGGACGCAAAGTTGTCCGCCAGGAAATTTTGCGGGGATTGGTCAATGAAAACCATGCCGTGATTGAGCAGGGAATCCAGCCAGGTGAAAAACTGCTGCTGAACAAACCTGAAAAACATCTTGAACTGCCGCTGCAGCTTCTGGACAACTGACTGAAATCCCGAAATCCTTCATGCTTCGTCGTTTTCTGTATAATCTCACAATCGCCTTTGACGCCATTGCCCACAACAAGCTGAGAGCTTTTCTGACATCCCTGGGCATTGTTTTCGGCGTGGCATCCGTGATTGCCATGCTGGCCATCGGCTCAGGTGCGGAACGTGTAATCCTGGAGCAGATGAAGCTTCTGGGAACCAATAATATCGTTATCTCGCCCAAGCTGGAAAAAAAACAAATGGATATGTCCCAGGATAATTCCGAACAATCCGAAAAAAAAGAATTTTCACCCGGTCTGACCCTCAGGGATGCAGCTGCTATCAAAAAAATCATCCCGAATGTGGCTTACATCAGCAATGAGATAGTCAACGATGCCCTGATCATATCTCACGGACAGAAACAAAACGGCCGGCTGGTTGGGGTGGACAGGTCCTTTCTGAAAACAGTCAGTCTGGATATTGTGCAGGGACGGTTTTTCCAGAACGATCATTTTGAGAATGCTGTACCCGTATGCATAATCGGCCATGATGTTAAAACCCGCTTTTTCCCGGGGATGAATCCCATCGGCAAACAACTGAAGTGCGGAAGGATGTGGCTGACCGTCATTGGGGTGCTCGGGGCATTGGATTCCGATACAGAATCGCTGCAGAAATACGGCCTTCGGAACAGTAATCTGGAAATCTATGCTCCCCTTAAGACCGTTCTGCTCCGTTTTGAAAACCGAGCACTTCTGACAAAGCAGGATCTTCGGGCTGCCGAGCAGGAGGATGAATCCTCAAACGGATCCGATTCGAATGAAAACTATCACCAGATTGACCGCATGGTTGTGAATATCACAGAAACAAGGTATATGGATGCCGTTGCCTCAGTTCTTCATAAAATGCTGCTGAGGAGACATCTGGAAGTTGAAGATTTCAAAATAACCATACCCAGACAGCTGATCAAACAGGAACAGCAGACACGGCGGATTTTCAATCTGGTTCTGGGTGCCATTGCATCCATTTCTCTTATCGTTGGGGGAATTGGCGTGATGAACATCATGCTGGCTTCGGTTCTGGACCGTTTCAGGGAAATCGGACTGCGGCAGTCACTGGGTGCCACCAAACGGGATATTGTCACTCAGTTCCTGAATGAAGCAGTGGCAATTACTTTGAGCGGCGGACTGATGGGAATTGCTCTGGGCTATGTATTCAGCCTTATCATTTCCAGAACCACTGAAATCGCCACCAATATTTCCCCTCAGTCAGTCCTGATTTCATTTTTCGTTTCTGCCAGTGTCGGACTGGTGTTCGGAATCTATCCCGCTCGAAAAGCTGCCGAACAGGATCCGGTCGCACTGCTGCGCTATGAATAAATAACTGCAACGAACAATTTACATGAAATCAACAACACCGTATTTTTTCTTTTTATTGCTCACCGCTGGGATCACCCAGGAAAATGTTAGCGGAATCAGATCCCTGACGCTGGGTCAGTGTATTCGGCAGGCCATGATTACCAGTCCCAGAGCAGAAATCTACCGGCATGAAAATGAACAGGCTTACTGGGATCATAAACTGGAACAGCTGAACTATCTTCCTCAGCTGTATATCAGCGGACAGGCACCTCAATGGAGCGAATCCCTGAATTCCATTCCTCAGGATGACAACAGCCTAAAATATTTCTATCAGACGCAGACATCATCCAATGTGGGCGTGACCTTATCGCAGCCGGTACCCCTGACCGGCGGTCGGCTGTTTGCCTCGTCGAGTTTATCCTATTCCGAAATCGACACCAGTGTGTATTGGTCGGCACAGCCGTTTTCTGTTGGGTTTACCCAACCGGTTTTCAAAACCAATACCTATAAATGGGATATCAATGCGGAAGCGATGCAGTTTGAGCAGAGCCGGCGTCAGCATCAGGAAGCCATGGCGGGACTGGCCATTGATGTGGTACAGTCATTTTTTGATTTCTACATTGCCGGACTGCAGCTTGAAAATGCTCGCTTTAACAGAGCGGTGAACGATACCATTTTCAATATATCCAACGGCCGTTATACGGTCGGAAAAATTGCTGAGAATGATTTGCTGCGTTCGGAACTGGCGGTGATGAATTCCCGAAACCGTCTCGATCAGGCAAAGCTGGATTACACACAGGCGTACCGCAATCTGGTGACCCTGCTGGGTCTGGCTCACGGAGACAGCATTCGGCTGGAAACTCCCGGGGAAATTCCTGTATCGGAAATCAGCCGGGAAACCGCACTGTCTTCCGCCCGGCAGTTCCGCAGCGAATATATCGGGTGGAAAATTCAGCTGCAGGATGCTGAACGGAATACCCGGGAGGTTCAAACCGCTCACCGCCTGCAGTTGGATCTAACCGCAAGTATCGGCTTCAATCAAACGGCAGATACATTCAATGAAGTATATGACTCGCCCCTTGACAGCCGCACGGTTTCACTCAGTTTCGAACTGCCTCTGGGTTGGGGAAAACGGCATGCAGATCTGCTTTCAGCTGCCATTTCCGAGGAACGCAGCCGGAAAAGTACAGAATGGACCCGGTTGAATTTCGAACAAAATCTAGAGCAGAGTGTGGATGAATTTAACCTGCTGTACCGTCAGCTTCAGGTGTCTGCACGATCCGACACCATTGCCACTCTGCAGTTTGATGTGGCCAAAAACCGGTACCTGATCGGAAAAATAGACATTACAAATCTGTTCAA
Organism: uncultured bacterium; assembly: GCA_964527215.1. Taxonomy (GTDB): domain Bacteria; phylum Fidelibacterota; class Marinisomatia; order SCGC-AAA003-L08; family JACNLC01; genus CAZGNZ01. Next base: position 76,017 of record CAZGNZ010000007.1, read on the forward strand.
TGCACAAAATGAAAAAGACAACGCCCGCCAGGCATACTACCAGTATTTGAAAAAAACCTGGGTTTCCTATTACCAGCTGCGTCAGCAAACCATGTATGATTTTCATCTCAGCCGACCCGTAGTGACTGACTGACATCTCTGATTAATCATGTCACATGTCAATGAATTCCCCGCCCGTCAGCTGACGGGACGGGGTATCAGTAAACGATCGGGTCACCAACTGTTTCGCTGCTACGCCAAATAACGGATTCAGCCAGGTACTGCTTACGAATCAGGCAAAAGCAAGATCCAGTTCCTGATCTGTCCGCAGCTCGCGGACCACACCGTCTGCCACCATCAGTTTTCTCGGAAACTGTCGAGCGCTGGCCTTTCGGTGCGTCACCATGATAATGGTTGTGTCTGGCAGGTGATCATGGATCGATTCCCAGAAACGCGCTTCAGTTCGAGCATCCATGGCCGCGGTGCAGTCATCCAGAAGCAGCAGCTGCGGCTTTCTCAATAGAGTCCTGGCAATGGATAGGCGCTGTTTCTGCCCTCCGCTCATCGTTACACCGCGCTGCCCCAGCACTGTTTCCAGTCTGTCCGGCAGCTGAGCCACTTCATCCGTCATTAATGCCAGACTGAGGGCCATTTCCAGCTCCGCATCCGCAAACCGGTCTCCCAGCATCAGATTGTCCCGAATTGATTCACTGAACAGCACCGACTCCTGAGTCACATAGCCAATCAGCTTGTGCAGATTGGTGTAGACGCAGTTCACTGTCCGGGTTCCGTTGACAAGGATGGTTCCCTGCTGAGGATTCAGATTGGCCGCGACCAGTTCCAGCAGCGTCGTTTTCCCGGATCCTACCGGACCCACAACCGCCAGGTGTTCCCCCTTATTTATTCTGAAGGATACATCATTGAGTATTTTCCGGCCGCCGTTTAATTCATAACCGAATGATACTTCACGGAATTCCAGTGATCTGAAGTCACCGACCCTAACAGTGCGGTTATCTTCATCCATGTTCAGTTCCGGATCACCCGTTTCCATCAGACGGTCAACATACCGGAAAACCTGTTTGGACGATGCATAGAAAAAAGCCAGTGTCCAGATAGGTTCGATCAGACGCCCAAGGTAAATAATAAACAGCAGGAACGTGCCCAGTGTGATTTGTTCTCCGACCAGAAACAGACTTCCCACAAAGATCACGATAATGGTCCCGGCGTCACTGACAAGCATGGCAAAGAGATGCACCAGCTGATTGATACGCAGGAAGTCTTTTTCTTTCTGCAGCCGGTCCTGAAGCGCATCTTCATATTTTGCTGCCTGATCGGATTCACTCAGGGTCGTCTTCACCACCCTGATTCCGGAAAAGCAGGATTCCAGAACCGCATTGCATGTGGAGATGGCCTGCTGTTTGGCCTTTGTATAGGAACTGAGGCGGTGCTCAAACCTGGCCATCAGATACACCAGAACCGGCAGTGGAAGAAACGTCACCAGAGTCAGTTTCCAGGAATAGGCAAACATCACTGACAACGTAAACACCAGCACCAGCACTGCCTCCACCGGTCTCAGAATTCCTGAGCAGGAGTACCAGGAAATTCGATCCCAGTTGCCGTCAATGTCATCGGTGAGTCGCGTAAGCAGATCCCCGTTACTGAATTTGTGGAAAAACCGCTCTCCTTTTCGAGTGAATTCGGTGAAATACTTGTTGCGGATATCGACCGTAAACAAGGCTCCGAAATAAAAGCGGCTCATCGGCAGAAACCGGGAAACGAATTCATGCAGCAGGGCAAATCCGATGAATATTAGAACAAGATCCACTACATGATCAGGCACATAATCACCACTCAGTTCATCAATAATGGTTTTCAGCAACACCGGGAAAGCAGTCTTAATGACTATGGTAACGCAGGTAAACAGAATCATCCCCATCATTCGAATTCGGTACCTGCGCCAGAACTGCCAGAACCACAAAATATATTTATGCATGAATTTCCTCCCCCAGCTGAGTGCGGTACAGCTCAGCATACATGCCGTTCAGCTGCATCAGCTCTGAATGATTTCCTTCTTCAATCAATTCACCCTGATTCAGAACCAGTATTTTGTCTGCATGCTGGACGGTTGACAGCCGGTGTGCAATGATTACGGCAGTGCGGTCGTTCTGCAGTTTTTCCAAACTCCTTTGGATACGGGATTCCGTGACCGGATCGACGGAACTCGTAGCCTCATCCATGATCAGAATTTCCGGATCAAACGTCATTGCCCGTGAAAAGGAAAGCAGCTGGCGCTCACCAAATGACAAATTCCCGCCCTGATCAGAAAGGCAGGTGTCGTATCCACCCGGAAATCCCCGGATGAACTCATCCACACCCAGCTGGCGGGCTGCCTGCATAGCCCGTTCTTTCGGAATATCGGTTCTCAGCACTCTCAGGTTATCCAGCACATTTCCCGGAAACAGAATAATATCCTGCAGGACAAGGCTCATTTTTTTGAGTATGGATTGCTGATCAACCTGTCTGATGTCAAGCCCGTCAAGCGTTATGCGTCCCTTCACCGGATCATAAAACCGGGTCAGCAGATTTATAATGGTGGATTTTCCGGAACCGGTGGCACCGACAATTGCCACTGTGCTGCCGCGTTCAATGTCAAAATTGATATTTTTAAGAACGGGTTTCCCGGATTCATAATGAAAACTGATGTTCTCAAAACTGATCCGCGACTGGAAATCCGGCAGAGGATGCGGCTGCCTCGGGTTCAGCACTTCCGGTGCTGTATCCAGAATTTCAAAAATCCGGTCCGCAGCGCCAAAAGCCTTTTGTACTTCACCAATCTGTTCAGAAACTTCTATCAGCGGCCAGATTATCATATGTATGTACTGGATAAACAGCCAGACCGTACCAATTGTGATGGCTTCAGCCTGAACCCAGGCGACACTCTGATACAGAATTCCGGCGATGGCAAGCTGAGGAGCCAGCATCAGAAAATACCAGAGCGACGCTTCAATCAAGTTGATTTTTATTTCATACGCCCGCTTGTCTTCATTAATATCAGCGAATTTCCGGATGGACCAGTTAAGATTGTTCAGATTGCGCAGCAGGGAGATCGCACGTATATGTTCACTCAAAAATCCGGGAATACGGGCATAATATTCTCTTTCCTTACGGAACATGGGACGCATTCTGATAAATACCATGTACGTCACGCCGATAAACAGCGGTGAAACCGCCACGATATACAGGGTCAGCTGTACACTTGTCATCAGCATAATGCTGAATGCCAGTATCAGCTGCAGCCCGGCCATCAGAATGGTCAGCCCGACACTGGAGAAAACCATAAACAGCCGCTGGGTATCGGATTCAACCCGGCTGACAAGGGTACCGGGACTTTTGGTATCAAAAAAGCGCAGGGACAGCGAGAGAATGTGTTCCAGAATTTCAACCTTTATCCGGGTCACGATTTCAAGTCCCATGAATCCGACCACAATCTGCTGTCCATATTCCAAAAGCAGATTCAGGACAAGCAGAGTGAAATACAGCCCGCCCACCATGAATATGTAATTCAGGCTGCCGGAGGGTATGGCATCATCCAGCAGATTCCGGAAAAGCAGCGGGACAAGAGTCAGTACAGATGTCCGCAGGATCACGGATATCAAGGCTTTAACCAGACTGTTTTCATGGCCTTTGAAATAGGGAATCAGCCGTTGGACGGTCGATAGTCGATTCCTTTGGGGTTTTTGCTGAAAATCAGGAGCGGTGCCGGTCATGATTAAACCATTTCATTAAAAATTATTCGCCGCAGCAGTGCTGCATTATTTGTTATATTCTGGAAAACATTTGATGCCGGTGCCTGGCCTGTGCCAAATGGCATTGCAGACAGAACATCAGGAAACTCAGTCAGAATCGGGTTCTGCTACTGAGCCATTGGTGCGATTTGCAGGAAGTAATTAATCATGTTTGACCCTCCTAAAAAGAAGGTTCCAATGTAAATATTAGGTGAAATAATGTTATCAAAATTAGTACTGTATCCAGGAATGGAAACAAGCATTATTTTAAATCAGGAAGATTTTCTAAACACATGTCGGCATACTCAGACCTGTCGGATCATATATCTGATTATATATAATGAAATTACGAAATAACCACTGGGATAATAGCTGGGGTAAAGTTCTCAGCAGCGAGAAAATTATTCAGATTCGGTATCTGCTGACCCGTCTTCCGGTCTCATTGCCGGAAACAGGATCACATCCTTGATCGAATTCTGTTCTGTCATCAGCATGACAATCCGGTCAACGCCCAGTCCGACACCTCCGGTAGGCGGCATTCCAATTTCCATTGCCTGCAGAAAATTTTCATCTACAGTCTGAGCTTCTTCATCACCAAGTTCACGCAGACGAGCCTGAGCTTCCAGGCGTTCACGCTGATCTGCTGGATCATTTAATTCAGAAAATGAATTCACGAACTCCATTCCGCCGATAAAAAGCTCGAATCGTTCCACCAGTTCCGGATTACCATCCCGCCGGCCTTTTGCCAGAGGTGAAATGGCCCGCGGATAATCCAGGACAAAGGTGGGCTGGATCAGTGTTGATTCCACCAGATTGTCAAACAGATCGTTCAGCAGCTGCCCATAATTCATTTTGTCATTTACTTCCAGATGATGCTGCCGGCAGAGAGTCAGCAGTTCAGTGCGGCCCGCAGAAGTCAGATCCTGTCCGACTGCCTCCCTCAGCAGATCAAACATGGATACTTTCCGGAAAGGCCGGGAAACATCGATGTCATGACCGTTGAAGTGAAACACATGCTTTCCAAGCTGATCGGCCGCATACTTGAACATTCCTTCGGTCATATCCATCATATCAAAAACATCGGCATATGCCTGATAGAACTCCAGAGATGTGTACTCAGGATTGTGTGAGCGGTCCATTCCTTCATTGCGGAAATTTTTTGCCAGCTCGTACACCTTGTCAAAGCCGCCGATGATCAGTCGCTTCAGATACAGTTCATCCGCAATCCTCAGATAAAGTTCCTGATTCAGGGTGTTGTGATAGGTTTTAAACGGTCGGGCAGATGCCCCCCCGTAGAGCGGCTGAAGAGCCGGGGTTTCCACTTCGATATACCCGTGGTTATCCAGATAGTTGCGAAGACTTGAAATAATGCGGGCTCGAATCATGAAAATATTTTTCACATCGGGATTGGCGATAAAATCGAGATGCCTGCTGCGGTAACGGAGTTCTTTGTCATCAAACTCGTTGAATACTTTCCCGTCTTTTTCTTTCAGGTTCGGCAAAGGACGGATACTTTTTGATAGCAGAATCAGCTCTTCCGCATGAATGCTGATTTCTTCAGTCCGGGTCAGGAAAACAAACCCGCTGACACCTATTATGTCACCGAGATCAAGATTTTTAAACAGATTGTTGTAATCTTCGGTACCGACATCATCCCGCCGGATATAGCATTGGATTTTCCCGGACTCATCCTGTATATGACAGAAACTTGCCTTCCCCATGCGTCGAAGGGAAACAATTCGTCCCGCCGCCTGGACGATGACGCGTTCGCCGGACTGCTCCAGATACTGGCTGGAATTAGTGAGAATTTCCGCAGCCTTGTGAGTCACTTCAAAGCGATAGGGATACGGTTCAAAGCCTGCTTCCCGGATTTTGACAAGTTTTTCCCGTCTAAAATCCATCATCTGCTGCAGGCTGCGATGCTCAGTTGACACGATTCTGCTCCATGTTTTTCAATAGGTATGCTCTGATGAACGAATTGATGTCTCCGTCCATTACTGCCTGGATATTTCCGGTTTCTTCTTTGGTGCGGTGGTCTTTTACCATATTGTAGGGATGGAAAACATAGGAGCGAATCTGGCTCCCCCATCCGATATCCATTTTTTGGTCTTCCAGATGTTGTTTTTCCTTTGCCATTTCCTCACGCCTCAGTTGATACAGCCGCCCCTTCAGGATTTTCATTGCGGTATTTTTATTTTTCAGCTGGCTCCGTTCATTTTGACACTGTACAACAATGCCTGACGGCAGGTGGGTGATGCGAATGGCTGAGTCGGTTTTGTTGACATGCTGACCGCCGGCACCGCTGGCCCGGTAGGTATCTATCCGAAGCTCTTTTTCGTCGATATCAATTTCAATATCGTCATCCACGGAAGGATACACAAAAACCGATGCAAAGGACGTATGTCGGCGAGACTGGCTGTCAAACGGCGAAATGCGCACCAGACGGTGCACACCTGCTTCCGCTTTCAGCAGCCCAAAGACGTAGTCTCCGCTTACTTCCAGCGATACATCCTTTACACCGGCTTCATCACCCGGCTGAAAATCCAGAACTTTTACGGAAAACCCGGATCTTTCGCACCAGCGTTTGTACAGTCTCAGCAGCATTTCCGCCCAATCCTGGGATTCAGTGCCGCCGGCACCCGGATGGATTGTCAGAAGCGCATTCCGGTGATCATCCGGTCCATTCAGCATTTTTCGGATTTCCACTTTTTCCAGAGCAGTCTGGAATCTTTTCAGCGCATTTTGAATGTCCGGATCAGGGGCGTCCCCCTCTTCAATAAGTTCAAAATGCAGCTCGACTTCTGCGTAGAGGTCTTCCAGCTCACGCCACATTTTGATTTCATTCTCAAGGGTGCTGATTTTTTTAAGGATAATCTGGGCAGACTGGTTGTCGTCCCAGAATCCGGGGGCCAGGGTTTTCTGCTGCTGTTCAGACAGTGACCGGGTCAGGCGATCCCAATCAAAGATACCCCCGAAGTTCAATATACTTTGTTTTGGATATGTTAAATAAATCTTTCAGTGCCTGGATGTCCATGTTTTCCCCCGAAATTATTCCGTATTCATCCTGTCAAAATAATATACAATTATTGCAACGGAACTTAAAATCTGGAGCATTGAAGTATTGTTGGTCATTTTACTCCAGAGCGTTTCATCAAGGATGATTGTATCGTTGGGTTCTATAGTAGGCAGCAGGGTGCGGTCACCGGTTTCCATGAATTTTTTTATATCCACGACCATCAGCTGCGGTTCTTTACCGTCTCCCATTTCACGGAGCAGGATCACCGAGTCCAGTTTAGCACCTTCTTTCGGTCCGCCGGCCAGAGAGAGCAGCGATACAATGTCAATATCAATGGAGTAGGGTATCAGATACTGTCCCGGCTTGTTCACCATTCCCCATATATTCACTGCCATATTCACACCGGTGGAAGAAGGAATGCTGTAACTGGCACCATAATTGGCATAGGTTCCCATATTGGTGGTGGTTCCTCCCGAGGTCTGCGAAAATGAAACAGACCACAAGCCAATGATCAATGCAACCGTAAAAAGTTTATTCATATCTGATTCCAATCTATGTGATTTTTGCATTATTCTGCATCATTCGAGCCATAAATTTAGTGCATTTTACACTATCACGCACATCGTGAACTCGGATAATATCCGCTCCCCTTTCCATCGCCATAGCAGCGGCGGCAATGCTTGCTGCGAGCCGGCTTTTGGGGGGATCCTTATCCGTAGAGAGAAATGATTTCCGGGACGCACCTATCACGATGGGATATCCCAGCATTTTGAATTTCTCCAAATGCCAAATGATCTGATCGTTATCCTCAATCCGTTTTCCAAATCCGATCCCCGGATCAATTAATATCTGGTCATCCTGCAGACCGGCCAGTTTGGCAGCTTCAATCCGTTCATTAAAATATTTCATCAGGGTGAAAATGACATCATAGTATTCCGGATTTACCTGCATGGTTTCCGGTGTACCCCGCATGTGCATGATAATGATGGGCACTTGAAATCTGGCGGCAATCCTGAACATCTCCCCATTTTGCCCACCGCCGTAAATATCGTTAATAATATGAAATCCGTGCTCGAGGGCAATCTGAGCCACTTCCGGCTTATGGGTGTCGATAGAAAACTGAACATCAAAATCGGAAATTCGCTCAAACACCGGCAGCAGTCTTTCAATTTCGACATCCAATGGTACCCGACCGGAGCCGGGCCGTGAGGATTCCGCTCCGATATCAATAATATCGGCACCTTCCTCAACCATTTCCTCAATGCGCTTTGCAATGCGCTGTGTGTTCAGGTATCGTCCGCCGTCGTAAAATGAATCCGGAGTCAGATTCAGAATTCCCATGATCCTTGGTATATTTTTACTCAGACTTTTCTCCGGTTTCTTTTTTCGCCTGGGGGGACCTGGTATTTGTTTCCGGACCGGATTTTTTCTTCGGTGCAGCGTCTGCTTTTTCCGTTTCGGTTTTTGGTTTTGGTTTGCGGCGACGGGTGCGCTTCTTACGGGGTGCATCATCACTGGGTTTCTGCCGTTCGATATCCTTGCCGGAGATTATTTGGTTCATCTCTTCTCCTGAGATGGTTTCGTAGTCCAGCAGTGTTCGGGCCAGACGGTCCAGTTCTTCCCGATGGGTGGACAGAATGCGGTCGGCGTCTTTTTCCGCCTGTTTTACCAGACTGGAAATTTCCTGATCAATCAGCTTTGACATATCATCGCTGTGATCGCGGGCCTGAGCGATTTCCCTTCCCAGAAATACCTCTTCGTTCTTCTTTCCGAATGTCAGGGGTCCGATTTTGGAAGACATTCCCCATTCGCATACCATGGATCGGGCGATTTTGGTGGCGCGCTCAATATCATTCCCGGCACCGGTGGATGTGTCCCTGAACACCAGTTTCTCTGCAGAACGGCCGCCCATCAGTACATTCAGCTGTCCCAGAAGATATTTTCGTGTATAATTATGCTTCTCGCTTTCAGGCAGCTGTGATGTGATTCCCAGTGCCCTGCCGCGAGGGATAATCGTTATCTTATGAATGGGATCCGTGTGCTTCGAGTAATGGGCAACCATTGCATGCCCGGCTTCATGATAAGCGGTGATTTTCCGTTCATCCGGCGTCAGAATCATGCTTTTTCTTTCAACACCCATCATCACCTTGTCCTTGGCATCTTCAAAATCGCCCATGGTCACTACCCGTTTCTTTCGACGGGCTGCCAGCAGGGCAGCTTCGTTGCACAGATTTTCAAGATCCGCCCCGACCAGTCCCGGAGTCCCTTTGGCAAGCGGTTTTAAATCCACATCCTTGGCCAGCGGAATCTTCCGTGTATGAATTTTCAGAATGGCCTCGCGTCCGTTGATGCCCGGGATGTCCACCACAATCTGCCGGTCAAATCTCCCAGGTCTGAGCAGGGCCTTGTCAAGCACATCAGGACGGTTTGTGGCGGCCAGAAGGATCACATTGTCATCGGTGTCAAAGCCGTCCATTTCAACCAGTATCTGATTGAGGGTCTGTTCTCTTTCATCATGTCCGCCCCCAAGTCCTGCACCCCGATGACGGCCAACGGCATCAATTTCATCCACAAATATGATACTGGGGGAATTTCTTTTTGCCTGGTCAAACAAATCACGGACACGGCTGGCGCCCACACCCACAAACATTTCAACAAATTCTGCTCCGCTGATACTGAAAAAGGGGACCCCGGCCTCACCGCTGACAGCCCGAGCAAGAAGGGTTTTTCCAGTTCCCGGAGGACCCAGCAGCAATGCGCCTTTGGGGATTTTGGCCCCCAGCCGGCTGTAACGCTTGGGATTTTTAAGGAACTCCACAATTTCCTCAAGCTCAACTTTGGCTTCATCGCAGCCTGCCACATCCTTGAAGGTGATTTCCGGATTGTCCGGCGAAATGATTTTTGCCCGGCTTTTGGCAAATCCGAAAATACCGCTCTGACCGCCGCCGCCCTGCATCCGCCGCATCAGCATGAACCAAATTACAATAATGAGTATCCAGGGAAAGAAATTCACCATGACATCCATGAAGTCAATGGTGGGTTCCTTGAACTCGTATATCAGACCATGTTCATTCCATTTTTCCAGCATGTCACTGTCCACATTCGGCGGAAGGATGACCGTGAACTTGTCAACAGACCGTTTCACGCGTCCGCGAATCGTGGGATAATACTCTTCCTGGGGTTCATTAAACAGACCGACAAACCGATGACCGGTAATTTCAGCCTCGGCAACCAGATCTTCCTCCATATACCGTTCAAATTCCGTGAAGGAAATGCGTCTGGGTTCTGAACTTTCGGAGAGCATTTGTGCGATGATGACAGCGGATAAAATGATTGCCGCCCAGATCAGGAAATTTCGTCCGCGGGGATTTAAAAGCTTTGGACCCTGTTCACCCTGTGGCGGTTTAACATTTCGGGGGGTCGATTTACCATCCGGTTTTTTGGATCGTTTCCGGCGGTTACTTGTCATCCAGTTCTCCTTCCTTGAAGGCATAAATGGCAGGAAGTCCCCGGAATTTCTGGTCGATATCCAAACCATATCCCACCACAAATCGATCCGGTATTTCAAATCCGACGAAGTCTATGGGAAATGACACTTTGCAAACATCCGGTTTCAGAAGACAGCTGGCAAATGCAAGGGATGTCGGCTGGGCCTCTTCCAGACGGTGTTTCAGAAATTCCAGCGACAAACCGGTATCCACGATATCTTCAACCACCAGCACATCCCGTCCGGTGATATTGGCACTGATATCCTTCAGCAGCCGGACTGTCCCGCTGCTGGTCTTGGAACTTCCGTATGATGAAATCTTCAGAAAATCGACTTCAAAATCGATGGACAGCTGCCGAACCAGATCCGACATGAATATGAATGAGCCGTTCAGTACGCCGATGATAATGGGTATTTTACCCTTGTACTTTTCAGAGATATTTTTGCCAAGTTCACTTACCCGCTTGGCCAGTGATTCCGTATCGATCAGCTGTTCCAGTCTGCTTCCGGCAAAGGGATAGCCTTCAGGGACAGTTATTTCTTTTGAATTTGGTGCCATGTAAATTCCACTATTTTATTTTTACCGGACTGCAATGAGGTTGATGTCCTGCCGTGCGCCAGTTCAGGTACCCATAATATATTACCATCCCCGGATACCACAATAGGATGAATCATCTTCCTGTATCTCGACAGCTTATGATTTATAAACAAATCACTCACTTTAACCCGGTGCCCTGAGCCGGCAATTATGAGAGAGTCTCCCGCCTTCCAGCTTCGGACGAAAATTCCGGACCCGTAATCATCAGTCGGGATTAAAAATCGATTTTTGCTGCCGTCGGGATTCCCCGCATCAATGAGTTTGGATGTAAAGCAGCCGCTGTGCCACCAGGAGACCTGGCCGTATTTCATTGGTACTGTCCGGAGCGCTGAAGTCTGTTTGAAATATAGAACAACGGTTGAACGGTCCATCAGACATTGAATCTCCCGTCCGGTGTCAAAAACCATACCGGTGCGTGAATTTCTGATAAACTGCCAGAATGAAGCCCAATGCTTCATAGGAAGCGCAAAATCGTCATATCCCAGTATTTCCCGAATAATATGCTGCAGTATTATTTTCAACTGACGCAGATCACCTGCCCTGAGATCGGACAGCCCCAGCTCGGCAAATTCACCTCTTCGATATTCCCTGAGTCCAGCGGCCATAAATGCATCTAATGCGGGACGCTGATGCAGCAGCTCTTTCTGGGCAGCCTCCTGTTTCCGCAATAATTGATTTACCAGTCCCGGATTCGATTTAACGGCATTCGGCAGATCAATCCGTCTTACTCGATTGCGAAGGTAGGCTGTATTTCGATTGGTGGGATCATCGATCCATTTAAGCTGATGTCGTTCTGCATATGAAAGAATTTCATGTTTTGCAATTCCCAGGAGCGGCCGTCTGATATTGTTCCATTTATCGCGAATGCCCAGCCAGGACATCCAGTCGGCATTTTGAATCAGCCGCATATAGAGTGTCTCCAGCTGATCATCTTTGTGATGGGCCGTAAAAATCCAAGTGAGTTTGTGAACCTGGGCGATATGACTGAACCAGCGGTAGCGCTGGGACCGTGCCCAGTTTTCAAATGACCCGTCCCCCGACCATTCCGGCAGATGGAACGATTCAAACGGCAGCTGGTATTTTTTGGAGGTGTCCCGACAGAAATCCTCTGCCTCGTCCGCATCGACTCTCACCCCATGATTGACATGCAGGATATGCAGTGAAAACCTTGTCTGACTGGAAATTCCGACCAAGGCATCCGTCAGAACCATGCTGTCCACACCGCCGGACAGAGCAATTCCAATAACGGACCCGTCATTTTCAAGGTCATCTTCGCGTTTGAATCGGGAAAGCTGTGTTAATAGATGATCCGGTATCATTTCACCATGATTTGCAATATTTATCAGGGCAGACCGGTTTGTTCATAAAGGGAATCCGCTGCCGGCGGATATTCGGCTGGCTGTATTACTGCAGGAACGGATTATGATCTCTTTCACGACCCACAGTGGTTTCCGGTCCATGGCCGGGACAGACCGCCGTGTCATCTTCCAAGGTTAAAATCTTATTGCGGATCGACTGTATCAGCTGTGAGGTATTTCCGCCGGGCAGATCCGTTCTGCCGATTGAGCCAAAGAAAAGGGTGTCACCCACAAACAGCGTACGGTCGATTCTAAAACAGACACCCCCGGGAGTATGTCCGGGTGTCTCCAAAACGTCAATCGTCAGCGGTCCGATCATCAGTCTCTGATCCGCCTCAAGATTGCGACTGATGCGCGGCGGGTCTGTTACAGGCAGTCCAAACATTCTGCAGTACTGCGCAGAATCTTCAATCAGTTTTTCATCTTCCCTGTGGATATAAAACGGTATTTCCAGTTTATCCTGCAATTCCTTCACTGCACCGATGTGATCAATATGTCCGTGAGTATTCAGAATCGCTGCCGGGTCAAGTTCCAGCTGCTGAATGCGGTTCAATATCACCCCGGCATCTGCTCCGGGATCAATAATCACCGCCGCAGAATCCCCTTCTGCCCAGACAAGAAAGCAGTTTTCCTGGAAAGGTCCTGTAATAATTTTCTCTTTTCTGATTTCAGTCATAATGCCTGTCCGCTGTGTTGATGCCGCATCTGGTTCATGGTTTGTTTTTCGTTTTCAAGGAGTAAATTTCAGGTTCAGGTTTGTTCAAATCAAAATGGCAGTCTACTTTCCGCGACATTATCCATCCTCTGCCGGCGGTATTCAAGGTTACCGGAAGCTTCATCTCCTGCAGACTGGAATTTCAAGTCAGACCTTGACAGCAAGAGACACGGCATCTGATTTCCAATCCAGCCGTGCGCGAGTGCGCGGAGCGGCTATACTTCGCTGAAGAAAAAAGTTTTCAGCGCCTGGATCTTGCTTTCATAGGAATGAGGGTACAGGAACCATTCCGTCGCAGCGATGGAACTGCTCAGGGAATTTCCATCCTGTGGTGTAAAGCAGAATCCCGTGATTTCCGTGCCGCTCTGGTTCAGATGAAGTGAGGGAATAGACACCACCGTCTGATTGAGGATACGTCCGAAATGCCCATGATCCCTGCCAAATGAAAATACAGAACATGAATCAATCTTGTCGGTCGTTGCAATCCGGATATTGCTTTCCAGCCGGGCCAGCAGTTTCTGCATGGTGGTGGGTTCTTTCAGCACCAGATGAAAATGCAGGACATGCATATACTGGGTATTAATCTTGATGGCGGATGAGAATAGACTTAAATCCTTCCCTATTGTTTTGAACAGCAGGTGGGCATCTCGGGCATGATGGGTACCGAACCGACTGTCTTTGTGGTTACCCACTTGCGGAGAGGGCACAAATCCGCTGGCCTGACTTACATCATTGGCCCGCCGCACCACCACAAAGCGACCTGAAATCAAATTGTCTTCAGGCGCGTCATCAATGGCAAATGTATGAATAATTCCGGCCAAATTGTGCGTATTGCAGGAAACCACCTGAATAAACCGGTCTTCATCCTGAATCAGTGCAGCGTCGTTAATGCCTCTTGCGTACATTTTACCAAAACCGAACTCACTGCCCTGGGCAATAAATCCGGCGGTATTGTGCATGAAATTTTCATAGTACCGGACTTTATTTTTATGTCCCACACCTGAAGGCGTACAGTCAATCACAACTGAAGCGCGGTCAATGGCTTCTTCTGTGTTGAATTCCGGTTTCATCCCAAGATTTAAAAATCCGTCAAAATGGGTATCCGAGGTGGAAAGTCTTGCTCCCCGCCGAATTAAATCTTTCACCTTGGGTCGGTCGATGGTGCTGGGCGTGTTTTTATGGAAGGTGATCTCATCTATCCCCAGCGTTTCCTTAAAATCACAAAGCAGACCGATGAGCGGTTCCCCGATTGTGCCGGTACCTACAACATGGACGATTTTGCGTGCCATTTTTACCCCTGATATTTTTTGCGGTTTATAAAATTGGAAAACAATGAAAACATGAATTGATTATTTGATCGGAAGGCGGTGATTTCATCACCGTAAATTAAAGCATGGGGATTGTGGTTTACCAGTATTTCGGCATCTTGCCCCATAATCCGGCGAGCAGCATCATACGCTTCTGCCAGGCAGAATTTTCTTCTTCCGGTATTGTGGGCATCCGAGCCGATAAAATGGGCCAATCCTTTTGAGACAATCCTGCGTGCCAGTTTCTGCGACGGCCCGCCCAGTGTTCCGATCAGACTGCCGGCATCAATCTGAACAAGGACACCGGCATTAAACAGCTTTCTCAGCAGGCTGAAATCCTGCTGAAAGGGTTTGTATCGTTCCGGATGCGCAATAACGGGAACGACCCCGATGTCAAGCAGCTTCTGAAATACCTCGTGATAGCTGTACGGCAAATGAGTTACTGGAAATTCTACCAGAATATTCCGGTATCCGCCGATGACTGCAAACGGATGATTGATCAGAGTCAACAGATTCGGCTGGTAATATACTTCCGCCGCCAGATGAAGCTTCAGGCGGATGCCTTCCTCTTTCAGCCGTTCCGTTAGTGAGATGAACGCAGTCTGCACCATGTCATCCGTGACATTCATTGCTTCAAATTTGGGATGCTGCCGGTGAACTGTGGCCATGACTTCGGTAATTCCCTGTGCTTCGGCATCCCTGGCCATGTTTACCGCTTCATCCAGATTTCGGGCGCCGTCATCCACACCGGGGACAATATGATTGTGAAAATCGATCATGACAGCTGATATTCAACATTACTGATTAAAAACTGCTTCAAGCCTTCCAGACCGTACTGGCGGTAAACCGACAGCTGTTCCTGTGCTTCGGAGCCGGTTTCAAGCAGCGTATCCAGTCTGTTCAGGACGTCCTGATTCCCAAAATGCTCCAGTCCCGGACGACAGTAATCGCCCATTCGGCGAATGAAGTCCCTCATTGAAATGATATCTTCTCCGCCGGTATCATATACCATTGAATCGAAATCGAAGCGAACGGCTTTCCAGAGACCATCCTCAATATATTCTGAACTCAGATTCTCCAGCAGCTTTCCTGCCTGAAGTTCCTGAACCGCCTGATACACCATCGCCTGGCTCAATGCTGCGATCAACTCCAGATTTTTCAGAGAGCGCTGACTGTCCGCAATCCTGAACTCTATGGTGCCGAAATCCATATGGGGACGGATTTTCCACCAGATTCCGCGATACAGAATGATTGAATCCATTTCCAGGAAATTTTCAACCAGTTCTTCAAACTGTCTGAACGATTTAAAGGTCATGGGAACATTGGTACGGGGGAATGCACCGAACTGGAATGATCTGGAAGACAGGAGTCCGGTTTTGTGTCCTTCAAAAAAGGGAGAATTGCAGCTGATGGCAAGCATAGGCGGAAGCCATCGGCGCAGGGCATTGGTGACAGCAACCGCGGTATCGCCGTCCGGCACTGCAACATGGATATGAATGGCAAAAGTGATATTGCGGCGGGCATAGTACTGCAACTGATCCGCTACCCACTGATACCCCTGGGTTTTCACAAAAGTCTGGTTGTGAGGATCGGCCGTCGGATGGGTTCCGCTGATTCCGATTCGAAATCCCAGCTTCTCTCCCAGTTCTCTGGTCTGGTTCCTCAGCCGGACCACCTCTTCCATCGCCTCTCTGACAGTTCGGCAGACTCTGGTGTTGGTTTCAATTTCCGATAGTATCAACTCATAGCTGTATCTGGCTTTTTCCAGTTCCGGAAGGGCAGCCATGATTTCATCGGCACGGTTGATCAGTTCACCAGTTTCCGGATCGCACAGCATATACTCTTCTTCCACGCCAATCGTGAAAGGATGTTTGTGATCAAAAATCCTGCTGTAGTGGCTCAAAAACACTTCCCTCGATTTTTTGGGTCAGACAGCACTGATTGACCGATCCGGAAACAGCTTCAGACATATTTTGCGCTGCGTCGGACAATCCAATCAGAAAATGTCGCTCCGGCCCGCGAAATGACGGGACGAATTAAATTACAGACGATTCCTGCCACTCACCGAATACGGCTTTCATGGCATCCACTATTTCTCCGACAGTAGCATACATCTTTGCCGCTTCAATGATCGGCGGCATTACATTCATATTATGTTCGCAGGCATGGGTGACGGCTTCCAGGCTGCGGCTGACGGCATCTGCATTTCTATTCTTTTTCATTTCAGTCAGCTTTCGGCACTGACGTTCTTCAATTTCCGATCCGATTTCCAGGATGGGTATCTCAATCTTTTCATTGTCTTTGACATACTCATTGACACCGACAACAATTCTCCGCTTTGCATCTACCTTCTGCTGGTAAGCCGATGCCGCTTCGGCAATTTCGCGCTGCTGGAAACCATGTTCAATTGATTCTACAACTCCACCAAGATCTGCCATTTTCTGAAAATAGTCATGGGCTTTTGCTTCAATTTTGTCGGTAAGCGATTCCACAAACCAGGAACCCCCGAGGGGATCTACCACATTTGCAACGCCAGTTTCAAACGCAATCAGCTGCTGGGTCCGCAGGGCAATTTCGACGGCTTTTTCCGTGGGCAGCGCCAGTGTTTCATCCATGGAGTTTGTATGAAGAGACTGGGTTCCGCCCAGAACCCCGGATAGCGCTTGAAAGGCAGTTCGGGCAATATTGATTTCCGGCTGCTGGGCGGTAAGAGAACAGCCCGCTGTCTGGGTATGAAACCGCAGTTTCCAGCTGCGCGGATTTTTTGCACCGTATTTTTCCTTCATCAGCCGGGCCCAAATGCGGCGCGCCGCACGGTATTTGGCAATTTCCTCAAAGAAATCCAGATGAGCATTGAAGAAAAAGGACAGTCTGGGAGCAAATGCATCCACATCCAGCCCCCGTTCCACAGCATAATCAACATATGTGTACCCGTCCGACAATGTAAAAGCCAATTCCTGTGCAGCAGTTGAACCTGCCTCACGGATGTGATATCCGCTGATTGATATGGTATTGTACTGCGGAAGACTTTCAGTGCAGTATTCAATCATGTCGGTAATGACACGCATGGATTCCTTGGGCGGGAAAATCCATTCTTTTTGAGCAATATATTCTTTCAGAATGTCGTTCTGGAGAGTGCCGCGGAGGAGTTCCTGACCAACACCCCGTTTTTCAGCCACGGCAATATAAAAGGCCAGTAAAATGATGGCAGGTCCGTTGATGGTCTGGGATACACTGACTGCATCCAGCGGGATACCGTCAAAGAGGGTTTCCATATCCGCCAGTGAACTAACAGCTACACCGCATTTTCCTACTTCACCGTTGGCAAAATCATGATCCGCATCGTACCCCATGAGTGTCGGCATATCATAGGCAACGGACAATCCCGTCTGCCCCTGACTCATAAGGAATTTGAACCGCCGGTTGGTTTCCTCCGGTCCCCCGAATCCGGCAAACTGACGCATGGTCCACAACCGGCCGCGGTACATATTGGGATGCACCCCCCGAGTGTAGGGATACTGGCCCGGAAATCCCTGTTCCGACAGATAATCCGCACCGGCATCTTCAGGGTAATAAAGCAGATCAAGAGGTTCTCCCGACAACGTATCGAAGTTGGTATCCCGGGACTTTGATCCGGACAGATCCGATTTCCACTGCTCATAGGCAGCATCAAATTTCTTACTCATTTAATCTCCTTCCTGACTCTGCACCTGCCCCAACAATCCCGGGGCGGTTAATCCCAGTTCCTCCAGCTGTTCTTCCCGAGTGGCATGTTCGATAAACTGGTCCGGAATTCCCATGCGCACCACCCGGGTTTTCGGTGAAAGAGCCTGTGCAAATTCCAGAACCGCAGACCCGAATCCGCCGGTCAGACAGCCTTCCTCAATGGTGATTACCAGTTGATGAGTTTCCATTGCTTCACGAAGCAATTTTTCATCCAGCGGCTTGATGAAACGGGCGTTGATCACCGTGGGGGTGTATTGAAGTTCCTGCCCGCAAAGTTCTGCAAACTCCAGGGCGGGTTTCACCATACTTCCAACTGCAAGCACGACAGTTTTTTCTCCCTGAACGAGTACTTCCCATTTACCCACGGGCAAAATTTCGGGAGGTAGATCCGGAGTAAATGTTTCACTGGTTCCTTTCGGATAGCGAATACTGAATCCTGTTTCCCCGGCCAGAGCCGTTGCCAGCAGGTTCCGGAGTTCATTCCCGTCTTTCGGAGCAGCAACCACCATACCCGGAAGCATACGGAGCAGTGCGATATCATACACCCCGTGGTGGGTGGGTCCGTCCGGTCCCACCAGCCCGGCACGGTCCATGCAAAAAATCACCGGCAGCTTTTGAAGAAGCACATCGTGAAACACATTGTCCCAGGCTCGCTGCAGGAAGGTGGAGTACAGTGCCACCACCGGCCGCTGTCCTTCCGCTGCCAGACCGGCTGCATATGTCACGGCGTGACCTTCGGCAATTCCCACATCAATATAGCGATTCTGATAATGCTCAACATACTCCGACATACCCGTTCCAATGGCCATGGCAGCCGTAATGCACGTGATCCTGTCATCCTGCCCGGCCAGTTCCGTAACGCATTTTCCAAAAACCTTGGAATAATTCAGGGCTTTCGAAGGGTTTGATTTCAGATGATTTCCGGACATACTGTAATATTTTACAGAGTCTTTCTCCGCAAGTGACGAACTGTGCCCTTTCTGGGTATAGACATGAACCAGGGTCGGATTGGGCATTTTTTTCACCGCTCTGAACGTCCGAATCAGTTCATCCAAATTGTGGCCGTCAACGGGACCGATATATCGCAGTCCGAGTTCTTCAAACAGCGCTCCCGGCGTAAAGAAGCCTTTTATGCCCTCCTGGGTTTTCCGCAGCACTCGCCGGATCATGCGTGACGGCAGTCGGGGTATCCGTCCGGTTGCATTCCATAAATCCTCCCGAAAGCGGTTGTATGCCGGATGGGTCAACACTTTGGTCAGATATCTGGAAAGGGCTCCCACACTGGGTGAAATGGACATTTTATTGTCATTCAGCACAATGGTCATCTGGGTTTTCTGATAGCCCAGATTGTTCAGACCTTCGTACGACAAACCGCCCGTCATTGCGCCGTCTCCGACTACGGCTACCACTTTTTCCTGTGATCCTCTGAGGTCCCGTGCATGAGCAAACCCCACGGCTGCGGAGATGGCGGTGCTGGCGTGTCCGGCACCAAAGACATCATGAACATTTTCAGCGCGCCGCAGGTATCCGCTGATTCCATTTTTCTGACGCAAGGTGCAGAAACGGTCGCGGCGGCCTGTGAGTATTTTATGCGCATAGGCTTGATGACCCACATCCCAGATCAGCTTGTCAACGGGTGAATTGAATACTGTGTGAAGTGCAATTGTCAGATCAACCACTCCGAGCGGAGAGGCATAGTGACCGCCCACATCCTCAACGGTGGTCCGTATGAGATGATGGACTTCTGCAGACAGTTTAATCAGTTCCGGAAAGGACAGTTTTTTCAGATCTTCCGGATCATCCACCTTATTCAGTATCGCGTATTCACTCATTCACCATATCCAGAAAATAACGATGGATCCGTTCGTCAGTACCTAGCTCAGGATGGAAGGATGCTGCCAGATGGCGATTGTCCGTAACAAGGACCGGCTCAGATCCGTATCGGGCCAAGACCCTGATATTCTTGGAGGTTTTGAATCTTGGTGCCCTGATAAAAACCGCTTTAAAAACCTTTTCGGGGTCAAATTCCAGATGTATTCCTGTACTGAAAGAGTGGACCTGACGCCCCCATCCGTTGCGTTCCACCTGATAATCCATCACGGCCAGCGGATGCACTTTATCACTGCCCTGATTGCTTCCGAGCATGATCATCCCCGCACAGGTGCCGAAGACCGGGTGTTTATTTGCAAATTCCAGCAGCGGCTCACGCATGCCTGTAAACTCAATCTGTCTGGTCAGGGTGGTGGACTCACCGCCGGGAATAATCAGTCCGCTGCACCGATCCAGCTGTTCAGAATATCGAACTGCTTCGGAAGTTGCACCCAGCCTGTGCAGGATATGCTGGTGTTTTTCAAAATCCCCCTGAAGGGCCAGCACCCCGATATGCATTACCAGCCTCGTTCTTGCAGACGCTGTTCCGGCGGGATTTCAGCAATGTCCAATCCTTTCATGGCTTCTTTCAAACCGGTGGACACTTCAGCCAGTTTTCCGGCATCCTGAAAATATGTAACAGCATTGACAATGGCGCGGGCTCTTGCATCCGGGTCTGAACTCATAAAAATACCGGAACCGACGAAAACCGTTTCAGCCCCCAGCTGCATCATCAGGGATGCGTCTGCGGGTGTGGCCACACCGCCGGCGGCAAAATTCGGTACCGGCAGCTTTCCGGTTTCCGCCACACGGGATACCAGACTGAAGGGAGCACCCAGTTCTTTTGAACGGGCCATCAGCTCGGCCTGATCCAGAACGGTCAATACCCGAATATCACTCTGGACACGACGCATGTGCCGCACCGCTTCCACAATGTTTCCGCTTCCCGCCTCACCTTTGGTCCGAATCATGGCAGCACCTTCACCGATTCGGCGCAGTGCTTCACCCAGATTCCGGCAGCCGCAGACAAAGGGCACCTTGAAATCATGCTTCCAAATGTGATTGGCTTCATCAGCCGGAGTTAACACTTCGCTTTCATCAATAAAATCAACTTCCAGTGCTTCCAGTATCTGAGCTTCTGCAAAATGCCCAATCCGGCATTTGGCCATCACCGGGATCGAAACAGCTTTCTGTATTTCTTGAATTTTTGACGGATCACTCATTCGGGCGATGCCGCCGTCTTTTCGTATTTCAGCCGGTATGCGTTCAAGAGCCATTACGGCAACAGCACCGGCATTTTCTGCAATTTTGGCCTGGTCAGCAGTGGTAACATCCATTATCACACCGCCTTTCAGCATCTCCGCCAGACCCACTTTTACTTCAAATGAACCTTTTTCCATATCTACTTCCTGTTGTACGTCTCAATCTTAGATTTAACTTCATTAATAATGTATTCAGGTGTGGAAGCACCCGCCGAGATTCCAACCGATTCAGCGCCGTCGAACCATTCCGGTTTAACCTCTCCCGCACTGGTCACTTGATGGGAATTTATGTTTTTTTCCAGCGCCAGCTGGGTCAAACGCTTGGAATTGGCACTGGTGAAAGAACCAATGATGATCATAACATCTGACGAAGCTGCCAGAACTTTTATCTGTTCCTGATTTCGCTTCGTCGGATAACAAATGGTGTTAACAAAATGAAGGTCAAACACCCTGGTCATCAGAATATTGATAATTTGCTGAACGTTTTCAATGGTCTGTGTGGACTGACTGACTACCCCGGCCTTTTTCATTTTTCTCAGCTTCTTCGCCTCCTCCGGTGTCGCCACAATAATGGAATTTTCCACATTGTTTGCAATGGCAGTCACTTCATCATGTCCATGATCTCCAATGATGATGATCTGCCTGTTGTCCAGAGCCAGCTTTCGCACTTCCCGATGAATTTCATGAACCAGCGGACACGTCGCATCGATAATGTTCATGCCGCGCTCACGCGCTTCATCCCAGACCTCCCGCACCGTACCATGGGCCCTGAACAGGACCGGGCTTTCGGCAGGTATATCGTTAATCGAATTCACAATCCTTGCACCGGCCCGGGAAAGATCCTCAACTACTTTTTCATTGTGAACAATATCTCCCAGCATATAGACAGAGCCGTACTTTTCGGCTGCGTCATACGCCATGTTCACCGCGTCTCTCACGCCGAAACAGTATCCGGCATCTTTTGCCACAATAATCTTCAAACTGCAGAACCGTTTAGTTTATGCTCAATCAAAGTCAGTATTTCCTGTTCAATCTCCGGTATCCTTCCGTTTAAGACGGTTGCACCGGCAGCAAATTTATGTCCTCCGCCCCCAAACTTCATGGCAATGTCATTCACTGAGTATTGCCCCTTTGATCTGAAATTGATGCGAACGCGGTCCTCCATTTCCATCAGCATAAAAGCAATTTCAACACCGTCAATGGAACGGACAAAATCCGTGTACCCGTCCACATCCTCATCACCGGCTCCCAGAGATTTCAGCAGTGATCTGGTAACCCGGAAAAACACTGTCTGATTATCGTGGGCAAACATGAGTCCCCGAATAATCTCACCCAAAAGACGGACCTGAATCAGTTTTCTTCTTTCAAATATTTCCTGATGGATTTTGGAGGGAGAAACACCGGATTCAATCAGATGAATCGACATTTCATGTGCATGTGTATTGGTATTGTTATACCGGAATGATCCGGTATCGGTCACAATGGCCGTATACAAGGCTTCCGCAATGGCAAGCGGAAGCAGGCGACCGTTGTTGACGTGCCTTAAATAATCCCACACCAGCGAACCGGTGGAAGCGGCGTCTGGATCAATAATATTATACGAGTAAATATCCGTGCTGGAGGAGGCATGATGGTCTATGCAGATGGTGGTCATTTTGCCATAAATCAAATCACCGATATCCAGTATCCGTTTGGGATCCCCCACATCAAAAATAAGCGCCAGATCGCAGTTTTCAATCCACTGCCGGTTTTGACCGGAAAATTGCTCAACGATCCCGCCGTCATTCAGAAAATCATACTGATACGGCAGCGGAGATGCATTGATGATTCGCACCGTTTTTCCCAGCTTGCGAAGGTGATGATAAAACGCCGCTTCGCATCCAATTCCGTCTCCGTCAGGATTAACATGAGTGGTCAGCAAAATGGCTTCGGCACTTTCGATGATCCGGTCCAGTTCGAACCATGAAATGTCTATATTAGCTTTCATAAATAAGTATATAATTTAAAGCAAAGCACAGGACCAAACAAACAAAGCGGACTGATATAGCTATACCTATATTTACCTGCTCACCCTTCTGAAAACAACCTGTTCAAATCGATTCGTTCCTCACAGGGCTTCGCGGGGCAGCGGAAACTCAGGATTTCCCGGAATGCTTCCGCACATTCACCTAACCAGGATATTTCTCGAGAATATCACCGCGTAAAATGCACCGAATTTTCCGCCCGATGATGTGTCCGGGCCAATCAGCAACGATAGCGACGGAACTCCAGAGGCTGAAAAACCTGCAGCCGCCCAGACTGCGGGGTATTCTCCCGGTGTTACTTGTCCCAAAACGGACTGATTAAACCGAACTGTCTGATATTGTTTTTTCCAGGCTGGTCCCTCTGGTTGCATGATGTGTAAATTACAATTGTACCGGCAACCCGAAATCTTCAGTTCATGAACACACTTCATCCGGCCCGACATTACCGTCATCACGTTGAAAATATGGGGAAAAGATGAAGAAACTGTTATTTTTGATCATTTTTACCAGCTGTGCTTTGGCGGCATTTGGAAATGTGAGCTTAGTGCTGGACACCGGTCCGATCGTCAATTTGTACAAACCGGTATGGCTGGACGGCGATTCGCTGCATTTTAACGGTATGCGGTCAACGCTTCAGGGTGATTATGTGATGCCCGACAGTGAAACCCCGAAGTCTATGCATACCATTCATATCAGCCGGATCAGAGCTGTAATCATTCGGGATAATACGAAGCTGAATATCATCCATACGCTTGGTACCCTGTTCGGCCTGGGAGCGGGTTTTATTGCCACTTCGGATGACATTAATCCATGGATCGTGATCAGCACCGGATTTCTGGGGTATTATGTCAGCGATCTGATGACCAGTAAATCAAAAAACAGGATGGTCCGGGAAATCGATTTACAGAATGATGAGCTGGCTGTCAGGCGGGAAAAAATCATTCAGCTGCTTGATTTGTAGATCGTTGGTGGGTATCTGCTCGGTGCA
This sequence comes from uncultured bacterium, assembly GCA_964527215.1. GTDB lineage: Bacteria > Fidelibacterota > Marinisomatia > SCGC-AAA003-L08 > JACNLC01 > CAZGNZ01. Next base: position 100,131 of record CAZGNZ010000007.1, read on the forward strand.
TGGGGAATAATCGCTCCGGACAGAAACAGCAATCCCAAAAAATCCCCACCGTTCTACGTGAGTTCTTTTCAAGCTTTTTCCGAGTCTGCGGAATCTTTTTCCTGCAGGATAATCAAAGAAAAATGAGCGATGACGTACTGCACAGTAAATCAATCACTTGTTGCGGATGTAATAAAAACCCGTCTCGCGGCGGAACAGGCAGAAAAGATTCGATCCGTTATTGTTGTTCATTTCCTTTGAGGTATGCGGGCTGAACTTTTTTTTAATAATTTATTGCACAGCTCTGTTTTAAAAATAATATGGATATCAGCAGGTTAATATCCATTTTGAATGTCTGGTTTCACCAAAAAAAATCAAATTACGACTTAATTCGTTACCATTTTTATGATAATGCAGGCATACTCATTCCTTTAAATTGTACTGTTAATGATATAAACTGTACATATGTATCTTAATATATTCAATTCTATTTATTTTAAATTTGAAAATTTATGTTTTAATTTTACCGGTTTGGAAATTTAGCATTTCCACCATTAAGTGTTTTCCGGGAATACAGTGAAGGAAGTATAACGACGATGAAACACATCCAAATCCGCAAAGGGCACAACCTACGGATTGCCGGAGTCCCAAAACCTGAAGTCACGGTGGTCAGAACGCCGGAATTTTTGGTTGTGGAACCCAGTGCAGTTCCAAGGATCAAGCCCAAGATGCTGGTCAAGGAAGGTGCCGAGGTGAAGATTGGCACGCCGCTATTTTTTGATAAACTGATCCCGGAGGTGCAGTTTACTGCACCAGGGGCTGGAAAAGTCACCGAAATCCGTTATGGTGAACGCCGAAAGGTGGATCAGATTGTAATTAAGCTAAACGCTCAGGAGGAGACTGAATCCTTTCAGAGCGACAGTGAACCGGATTGGCAGACACTGACCCGGGAGCAAATTACTGATCGGCTTCTGAAATCCGGTCTCTGGCCGCTCATCCGGCAGCGTCCCTATTCAAAGATCGCCAATCCTGCAGATACTCCGAAATCTATTTTCATCAGTGCGGCAGCTACTGCACCGCTGTCCCCCGATTTCGGGTTTTTGTTCAGTCGAGGCGATGAAGGTTTCCAGACGGGGATGGATCTGATCGGCAAACTCACTGACGGCCGGGTTCACCTGATCATCCCGAAGGAATCTGATTCTCAGGTCCTGAAGTCGGTCCGCAATGCTGAAATCAGCACTGTTTCAGGTCCGCATCCCGCCGGCAACGTCGGGGTCCTGATTCATCATATTGATCCTATCAATCCCGGAGACATTGTCTGGTATCTGAATCCCCAGGATGTTCAGCTCATCGGTCAGTTCTTCGTCAGCGGCACCCTGCCGACAAGAAAAACCATTGCTGTCGGGGGTCCCGGTGTGAACAATCCAGGTTACTTCACCATACGTCGAGGTACCAGAATCAGAGAAATATTGGGAACCCTTCAGGTGAATGAGGATGTCCGACATATTTCCGGCAGCGTTCTTGACGGCAGACAGGTGACCGCAGAAAACACATTGGGAACCTGGGACGACACCCTGTCTGTCATCGATGAAGGCCGGGAACGTATTCTGCTTGGGTGGGGACGGCTGGGATTCAACCGCTATTCCGTATCCAATACATTCATGTCAAAATTCCAGAATCAGGACCAACTCGGACTGACCACGCTTCGCAACGGCAGCATTCGGGCGATTGTCCCATTTGGAGCCATTGAACGCATGATGCCGATGAATATTCTGCCTACTTTTCTGATGAAGGCCTGCCTGGCCAAAGATATTGACGAAATGATAGCACTGGGCATTCATGAATGTGATCCGGAAGATTTTGCATTATGCAGTTTTGCAGATGTTTCCAAAATGGATGTCATGCAGATTATTCGCGACGGTTTGGACTTAATTGAGGCGGAGGGATAAATCATGAGAGAATTCTTTTCTAAAAATGCCCCGCATTTCGAACCGGGCGGAAAATGGGAGAAATGGGCCCCCATTTTTGAAATGGCTGATACATTCATGTACACCACAAATACGGTGACAGACGGACCGCCGCACGTACGGGATGCCATTGATCTGAAACGGGCGATGAGTGTGGTGATTATCGCGCTCTTCCCCGCCATTTTCTTCGGCATCTTCAATATTGGTTATCAGGAAGATCCCACGCGTTCCATCTTCATGAATTTCCTGTGGGGACTCAAAGCGTCTGTTCCCATCATCTTCGTGTCATATGCCACCGGTGGATTCTGGGAAGTTCTGTTTGCCGTCGTACGCAAACATGAAATAAATGAAGGTTTTCTGGTGACAGGGATGCTCATCCCCTTCATACTTCCGCCAACGATACCGCTTTGGATGGTTGTGGTGGCCACCAGTTTCGGCATTGTGATCGGCAAGGAAATATTCGGCGGAACCGGATACAATATTTTTAACCCGGCACTGGCCGCCCGAGCCTTTTTGTTTTTTGCCTATCCCGGAGCTATATCCGGTGATCAGGTATGGATCGTTGACGGTACCACGCAGGCAACTCCGCTGGCAGTGGCAGCCGCAGGTTCCGGTGGAGGTTCGGTGGAACTGCTGAACGCCGCTCAGTATTCCTGGATGGACATGTTCTTTGGATTCATTCCGGGATCCATCGGTGAAACCTCTACACTGGCCATCCTGCTGGGAGCGGTGCTGCTCATTGTCACTCGAATTGCCAGCTGGCGCGTGATGGCCGGGATTATGATCGGAATGGTCGGCATGGCTTTTCTCAGCAACCTGCTGGCCGGCGCCAGTGACAATCCCATGCTCACTCTGCCGGCTCACTACCATCTGGTTATGGGCGGGTTCGCATTTGGAATGGTATTTATGGCGACGGATCCTGTGTCCTGCGCCCAATCTGAACGCGGCCGCTGGATTTACGGCATACTGATTGGTGCTCTTACCGTCATCATTCGAGCCGTCAACCCAGCATTCCCGGAAGGCATGATGCTGGCTATTCTGCTGGGAAACGCCTTCGCACCGCTGATTGATTATTTCGTGCTGAGAGGACATATTAAAAGGAGGCAGAAACGCTATGCACAGTAATGCCTACACCTACCGGTTCATTATCATACTTACCGGTGTTGCCGCACTTCTCCTGTCTCTGGCCAGCACAGGGCTGAAAGGCCGGCAAGATTTCAACCGGGAAATTGACACAAAAAAGAATGTTTTGAAAGCGGTTGGGGCGTACCATGCCGGCATGACCCCCGCAGAGGTTGAAGACACCTACAATCAAAATATTCTGGAGCGATTTGTTGGAGATGCCGGGTCACTGAGTGAAACACCAGGTGACCGCCCCATTTTCATCTACGGCAATGTACAGAATCCCAAAGGATTTATTGTCCCCGTGTCCGGCAAAGGACTCTGGTCCACTATCAACGGCTTTCTGGCTTTGGAGCCGGACCGCAGCACGGTAAAGGGTATCACGTTTTATGAACACGGTGAAACCCCCGGACTGGGCGGTGAAATTGAAAAAGACTGGTTTACGGGCCAGTATGTGGGTAAGAAAATCTTCAGTGACGAAGGTGCTTTGGTTTCAATCATGATTGCCAAAGGCAAGGCACCGGCGGGGTCTCTCCATGACGTGGACGGAATTTCCGGATCCACACTCACGTGCAACGGAGTCAACGCATTCCTGAAAAAAGATTTATCGCACTATGAAACCTTCCTGCGCAGACATTGATCGGGATGGAAAGGAATTCTAATGGCTAGTAAAAACACACAGATTTTTGCCGATCCGTTAAATGCCAATAATCCCATTACCAAACAGGTTCTTGGTATATGTTCCGCATTGGCTGTAACGGTAAAAATGGATACCGCGGTGGTAATGACGGCCGCACTGACCTTTGTGCTGGTATTCTCAAATATCATCATTTCATCCATCCGCAACCTGATCCCGGCCAAAGTAAGGATTATCGTGTTTCTCACGGTGATCGCATCTCTGGTCATTCTGGCTGACCAGATACTGAAAGCATTCCTGTTTGATATCAGCAAGCAGCTTTCGGTTTTTGTGGGGCTGATCATCACAAACTGTATTGTCATGGGTCGTGCTGAAGCGTTTGCCACGCAAAACGGCATCAAGGAATCTGCCCTGGACGGTCTGGGCAACAGCTTCGGATACGGCATTATCCTGCTGCTGGTGGCCTTTTTCAGAGAACTGCTCGGCAGCGGAACCCTTTTCGGATTTCAGGTCATTCCACAGTTTTTGTATGATGCCGGATATCAGAATATGGGGCTGATGCTGCTGGCACCCGGTGCATTTATTGTCCTGGGACTGCTGATCTGGATTCAGCGAACGATAATTGGATATACGGAGGAATAGCATGGAAATTCTGAATCACTACCTCAGTTTAGCCACACAGTCGATTTTTGTACAGAACATACTGCTTTCCTCATTTCTCGGAATGTGTTCATTTCTGGCCATATCCAAAAAGGTGGATACATCCATTGGTCTCGGATTTGCAGTTATTTTCGTAAATGGGATCACGGTGCCCACCAACTGGGCCATCCGCAAATTTCTGCTGGAGCCGGGTGCATTGAGCTGGACCGGAGTTGAAGCACTTGCGGATGTGGATCTCAGCTTCCTGACCTTTATCACCTTTATCGCCACCATCGCCGCTATGGTCCAACTGGTAGAAATGACCATTGATAAGTTCAGTCCAAAACTGTATCAGTCTTTGGGAATTTTCCTGCCGCTGATTGCGGTAAACTGCGCCATTTTGGGTTCTTCGCTGTTTATGGTGGAGCGAACCTACAATCTGGGAGAATCTGTTGTTTTCGGAATCAGTGCAGGTTTCGGATTCTTCCTGGCCATTGCCACAATGGCTGCCATGCGGTATAAGCTCAAGTACTCTCATGTCCCTGACGGCCTGAAAGGTCTGGGCATCGCCATGATATTAACCGGGCTGATTTCCATGGCCTACATGTCCTTTTCCGGCATTAATCTTTAAGCGAGGTGATCATGCTGATAACCATAACCAGTATCATCGTATTTGTGGCCATCATCATTATTCTGGTCACCATTCTTAATCTGGCGGAAAAGAAGCTGCTTCCCCAGGGAGATGTAAAAATTATTATTAATGATGATGAAGAAAAATCACCCACTGTTTCACCAGGCGGAACCCTGCTCAGCGCACTGGCCGGAAACAAGGTATTCCTCCCTTCCGCCTGCGGAGGGGGCGGCACCTGCGGCATGTGTACCTGTAAGGTCCTGGAAGGCGGCGGTCAGATTCTGCCGACTGAACTGGGTCACATCAGCCGCGCTGATGCCAAAGACAACGTCCGTCTTGCCTGCCAGGTGAAAGTCCGGGAAAATATGAAAATCCAGATTCCGGAAGAGATTTTCAGCATCAAAAAATGGGAAGCCACCGTCCGCTCAAACGACAATGTGGCCACCTTTATCAAGGAGCTGGTCCTGGAACTGCCGGCTGGTGAAAACCTGAATTTCAAAGCCGGCGGATATATCCAGATTGACGTTCCGAAATATGATATTTCTTTCAACACAATGGATATTCACAAGGATTATCACGAGGATTGGGACAAATTCAATCTGTGGGATCTCAAATTTAAAAACGATGAGGAGATTTTCCGGGCCTATTCCATGGCAAACCATCCTGCGGAAGGAAATATTGTCATGCTGAATGTGCGTATCGCCACACCGCCGCCCAAATTGTGGAATCAGGTGCCGCCGGGAATCTGCTCCACCTACATTTTCAATCTGAAACCCGGGGACAAAGTGCTGGTATCCGGTCCGTACGGCGAGTTTTTCATGCGTGATTCAGAACGGGAAATGTTATACATTGGAGGCGGTGCCGGAATGGCTCCCATGCGCTCCCACATTTTCCATTTGTTCCATACGCTGAAATCCGGCCGAAAAGTAACTTTCTGGTACGGAGCCCGTTCCAAACGGGAAATGTTCTACGATGACGAGTTCAAAGCTATTGCAGACCAATTCCCCAATTTCACGTACAATGTGGCCCTGTCCGAACCGATGCCGGAAGACAACTGGACCGGTCCGACAGGATTTATCCATCAGGTTGTGCATGATCTTTATCTCAGAGATCATGATGATCCTACGGAAATTGAATACTACATGTGCGGTCCCCCAATGATGATTGACGCCTGCGACAATATGCTTTATAATCTTGGCGTGGAAGAAGAAATGATCATGTACGACAAATTCTAGGCGGGTCACCTGTGACTCACATATCAAATTCAATGAAAGTTCGGCTGTTATGGCCGGGCTTTCTTTTTATTTTTTGTGTTTCCGCCTGTCTCAGACAGCCTGAAATTCATTTTTCGGGCCGAACGATGGGGACCGTTTACAATATTAAAATTGCAGGGGCTGCTGAATCATTGGCGGTGCAGAATGCCCTTCAAAGCCGGATTGACAGTGTTCTGGCTGAAGTCAATCAGATCATGTCCACCTACATTGAGGACAGCGAGATATCCCTGTACAATCAGCACCGCAGCATAGAGCCCATGGCGGTATCCGATGAATTTGCCGATGTAATTCGGACCAGTCTTGAAATTCACGAAATCAGTGAAGGGGCATTTGACATTACTGTTCATCCGCTGGTGCAGATATGGGGATTTGGCAGTATGGGACCAAAATGGACACCGCCGGCGGACAGTCTGATTCATTCCATACTCGGTTATGTGGGTTCGGAAAAGCTGACCTTAACAAAAAACCGCCTGTCAAAAGAACATTCAGATACTGAAATTGACCTTGCTGCCATCGCAAAAGGGTACGGCGTGGATGAAGTCGCCCGGTTTTTAATCGGTGCCGGATATAAAGACTTCATGGTTGAGATTGGCGGAGAGGTGGTCTGCAGAGGATCAAACCGCTACGGGGAATCCTGGCAGATCGGCATCCAGTATCCGGAATTTACTTACAGCACGGATGTTCACCTGATGGAAGCAGTCCGTCTGTCGGAAGCTGCCATGGCCACATCCGGAAATTACCGGAATTTTTTTGAATACGAAGGTCGGCTGTACTCGCATATGATCAATCCTGATACCGGATATCCGGTGCCCAATCTGCTGGTCAGTGCAACCGTTGTTGCCGACAACTGCATGACAGCTGACGGACTGGCCACTGCAGTTATGATCATGGGGACAGACCGGGGAATGAAGCTTATCGAATCATTGGATAACACGGAATGCTATCTGATCCGACAGAAAACGGACGGCACCATGGAATCTGTTCAGAGCTCGGGATTTGGCAGACACCAGCAAAACGGCAAATTCGAAAGAGCCGGGATTGCAGTCTTTTCACAGCCTTAGCTTACGCCTGCTCTGTATTATCGCAGGTCTTTTCTGATCCGGATCCGCAGCTGCAGGTTTCGCCTGTACTGGCGCAGGTGGTGTTCAGTGGTTTGCTTTTAACTATCTGGCCGATTCCAAATGCAAGAACGACCAGTATCAGAATGATGAAAGTAATCAGCGTTGTTGTCATGCCCAAAACTTACCGTTATTGCATTCAAAAAATTTAGTGATAATTCGTTACATATTGTGAATTATATATAGGATCCTTAAGCTATCGAATCAAGTGAAAAAGAAAGGGTTTGATGTTAATGAAGCATCTGGTAAATCTGTTCGCTGTTATTGCTGTACTGACGGTTTTTTTCGTCCCGGACATGGTCCGGGCGGAAGAACCCCATCACGACTCTGCCGTTCTTGAAACAGCTCAGGATCATTCAGAACCGGAAGCCGGTCTTCACGATGATGCCGCCCATGATTCGGATCATGACACGCACCATGGTGAGATCCATCATGCACCGCATCTGGACGGTGCCAATCTGAATGTATTCTGGGTGATCCCTTTCGTGGGCATCCTTTTGTCCATTGCGGTATTTCCTCTGGTAAAACCACTGTTTTGGCACCATCATTACGGGAAGGTCTCTGCTTTCTGGGGTATCCTGTTTATGGTTTTGTTTACCATATTTTACGGACCCAACATGGCGGGATTTTACCTGGTGGAAACCTATCTGGGTGAATTTATCCCCTTTATTATTCTGCTCCTGTCACTGTTCACGGTGGCCGGGGGAGTCCGACTGACGGGTTCCCTGCGCGGTTCTCCCGTTGTTAATACTATGATTTTAATAATCGGCACTGCACTGGCATCCTGGATGGGAACCACCGGCGCGGCCATGCTGCTGATCCGACCCCTGCTGCGGGCCAATTCATGGCGCAAGCACAATGTTCATACCGTTGTGTTCTTCATCTTCATGGTGGCCAATATCGGCGGTTCCCTGACTCCTCTGGGTGATCCTCCGCTGTTTTTGGGATTCCTGAAAGGCGTTTCGTTTTTCTGGACCACCAAGCATATGCTGGTTCCAATGCTGTTCGTGGTAGTTCTGCTGCTCATCATCTTTTTTATTCTCGACAGCATTCTGTACAAAAAAGAAACGCCGCCGCCGGATGACGGCACCAAGGAACCGCTCGGGCTGGAAGGAAAATCCAATCTGCTGCTGCTTCCTCTGATTGTGGCAGCCGTGGTAATCAGCGGGATATGGCATCCGGACAAGGCAAATACAGCGGACTGGGCCATTCACGGCTGGGGCACCTGCATGATGACAAAGGGAACCCTGTTCCAGGTGATTGCGCTGCTGGTAATTGCGTTCATCAGCTGGAAAATCACTCCCATGTCGGTGCGGAAAGGAAACGGATTCACCTGGGAACCGATACTGGAAGTGGCCAAACTGTTTGCCACCATCTTTATCACCATGGTTCCCGCAATCGCCATCCTTAAAGCAGGTTCCGAAGGCGCGCTGGGCTTTGTCATTGATGCGGTTCAGAATCCGGAAACCGGCGAGTTTGTGGACAGCATGTTTTTCTGGGCCACTGGGTCACTGAGCAGTTTTCTGGACAATGCGCCCACCTATGTGGTCTTCTTCAACACTGCCGGCGGCAATGCCCAGGAACTGATGACCACCCACGCTTCCACCCTGCTGGCCATATCCATGGGAGCCGTGTTTATGGGTGCAAACACCTACATCGGCAATGCACCCAATTTCATGGTGAAATCCATTGCTGAGGAGAACAAGGTCAAGATGCCCAGCTTCTTCGGCTACATGGGCTGGTCCATCATGATACTGATTCCCATTTTCATCATCGTCACTCTGGTGTTCTTTTAAGGAGATTTTGTAATGAAGCATATTTTACTGCCAACCGATCTTGGTCCCAGAGCGCACACCGCCCTGAAACATGCCCTGAAACTGGCCCATGCCGACCAGGCAAAAATTACACTGCTGAATATTCATCGTGAATTCATGTCTGAGAATGACATGGAAATGCTGCGGGTGAGTGTGGAATCCGTGACAAAACAGTTCAGGGAAACCGCCCTGAAATCCAGAGCCGCCATGAAGGCGGAAGTTCAGGCACTGGGCGGAGATGATCTGGAAATCCAGTATCTGCTGCGCGACGGGGACCCCCGCCAGGTGATTCCGAAAGTGGCCGGTGAACTGGCGGCAGACCTGATCGTCATGTGTTCCGACGGCAAAGACAATATACAGGACTGGATCAGGGGCACCATTACCGAGCAGGTTATCAACCATGCACCCTGTCCGGTACTGGTGATTCCGAACAAAGGCTGACGTACAACGATCCGGGAAACCGGCTGACACCAGACAAATTACACTATAGAAAAAAGGGCTTCCCATCCTTGAGAAGCCCTTTTACAATTCGGTACACCTTGCACGGTGCATATCCTGAATAACGACATTGGTTCGCTCATGAGGATTGGCACTAAGCTGTTGAGTGAGCTGATACCCAATAAGTGATTTTATCATGCTTTCAAGTGCCGGGAGAAACATTGACTGATTTAGTCCGGATATTTCATGAGACTTCGTGATGAGATGATGAAAATGATTGATTCTACAAGGCAT
>CAZGNZ010000008.1:0-108624 GCA_964527215.1 uncultured bacterium
TCCGAATATGCTGAAAAAAGTGGAAATCGGGGTCGAATTGCTTAAGATGGGCTAGGTGAAATATCTCCCAAAAAACCTGAAAATGTAGTGCCAACGAATTTTTGCTCATTGTATGTATAAGATAATATGTAACTTAAATATTCGCACTGTCAAACTTTGGTCTAAGAGATATAGTTCCTATATTTGGTTCAAACCCGATATTGATTACCTCCAATGGCGACACGGGTGAACCATTACAGATTGTAGAATGCAATAAGTAATTATCACACTAGTATATTTATAATGGAGTAATGATTATCATTGCCAAACCACAGCTGGGAACTTATTCTGAATTTTAAATTCAAGGGAATGCCTTACAAATTTCAATCTGCAGATACTTGAAGAATACTGTTTTCTTCGCATACTCTAGCCCGGATATTTCATGAGACTTCGTAATGAGATGATGAAAATGATTGATTCTACAAGGCATATGAAGAAAAATGAGTGAAATCGTACTGGACAGTACGTTGAGAACATTTTTCGAGTATAACGCTGTAGAATTGAGCAGATCCATCATCGGAATAGATTTCTCATGAAATATTCGGGCTAGGATTCCGGCGGTTCAATCCACCTGCCATCTGACTTGATCAGATTGATGAGAGCTTCCACCGCCCCGTCTGCAGGAATATTGGGCACCACCACATCATGTCCCCGATACAGCGACACTTTGTCAATTCCAGTTCCTACATAACCGTAGTCGGCATCCGCCATCTCCCCCGGACCATTGACGACACAACCCATTATTCCGATTTTTAAGCCTTTTAAATGATTGGTCCGTTCCCTTATTCGGGCTGAAGTTTCCTGAAGATCAAACCGGGTGCGGCCGCAGGAGGGACATGAGATGTATTCGGTCTGCGATATTCGAGTGCGCGTCGCCTGCAGAAACCCAAAGACAACCCGATTTATCAGCTCTGAACCCGGCGTCAGCTGGAATCCGTCCGCAAAACCGTCTATCAGCAATCCCCCGCAGTCAGCCGCAGCTGCCAAAACCTGCTCTTCTTCTGCCAGACTTCCGTAGTCGGCCCGAATGATGACCGGTCCCGTCCAGCCCTTTTCGCGGAGTGCGATCAGACCATTGCGCATCGGCAGCAACCCGGGATTTTCTCCGAAATCAACCACAAGCACCTGATTTCCTGAAAGTGTGTCAAGCCACTCCGGAAACTTATCGGGGCTGATCCCCAAAAATACAGGTTCATCACTATCCTGTGTCGGCAAATCCGATTGTATCTGAATAAATTTCTGAACCGGTTTTTCCGTCAAAGATTTGTTGTCATTCTGATAATCCCGAATATTGGTAACGCTTTCCATGACAGCCTTCGAAAGCGGTCGGCTGCCGGTGTAAACATAATCCGCAGCCTGATCCGTTGGAATCCAAACACCCTCTTTTTCAAGACGGTATCCGGCATTCTCCGGATGGCCGGAAACATCCTTCAATTGACTCAGGTCCGCGATCACCACCGGTGGATAACTTCCTCCAATATTTTCCACATGCTCAGAGCGCTGACGCCGGTATTGATACGGATCCCGCAGCGGCTGCTTCGGCACGCGGCTGCCCTTTTCCATTTTTCCAGTCAATCCGGCAAACCGATCAACCAGCTGTTTCGCTACCGGCACTTCATGTTCAGGATCTTCCGTCAGCGATACACGAATGGTATCTCCCAGTCCATCTGCCATCAGCGCGCCGATCCCGGCTGCAGACTTGATCCGGCCTTCCAGACCGGCACCGGCTTCGGTCACCCCCAGATGCAGCGGGTAATACAATCCGGACGCATCCATCCGCAGCACCAGCAGACGGTAAGCATAAACCATTACCAATGGATTGCTGGCTTTCATCGATAACACCAGCTGATGATAATTCAGATCAACACAAATCCGAATAAATTCCAGTGCGGATTCCACCATCCCCAGCGGCGAATCACCGTAGCGACTCATAATACGGTCCGACAGCGAACCGTGGTTGGTGCCAATCCGCATGGCCGTTCCATATTCCCGGCAGACTTTTACAAGCGGTGCAAAGCGTTCGTATATTCGGTTTAACTCCCCATCATATTCAGCATCGCTGTATTCCATTTTCTGAAACTGCTTGCGGTCAGCATAATTCCCCGGATTAATTCGAATTTTCTCCACCAGCCGGGCAGCTGCTTCAGCCGCATTGGGCGTGAAATGGATATCAGCAATCAACGGTCCGGTGTACCCTTTATGATGCAGCCGCTGCCTGATTTCCTTCAGATTTTCAGCAGCTCTGATATTCGGGGCCGTAATCCGCACATAGTCGCAGCCGGCATCAAACAGCAGCCTGGACTGCGCTACGGTCGCTTCCGTATCCATGGTGTCAGTGGTCGTCATACTCTGAACACGAACTGGATGCTCTCCGCCCAGCGGACAACCGCCAATCATCACTTCATGTGTTTTTCTTCTGAGTCCGCTTCCCCAGTGGTTGCAGTACTGCCATTCGGAGTGTATTGTCTGATTCATGCAATGCTCAATATTTGTTTTATGGTTCATCGACAGAATAGGAAACTGCGACCCGGCCGGAAACAAACGTTATCGGAATCGCAATCATCCAACTCGGACACAACGTCAGATTTGAATGCGCTGTTTGGCTGGTAACATTGATTTGCCCTGTTCATCCCCAACAGCCGGTTCCCCGTTTCTGAATTCGAACAGGGTGATTCATCGAAAGAATACCTACATCAAGTCCTCGCAAACGGCTGCTTCAGAAGCTGTTTTGCCTCTTCTACTTCCGGATAACGATTATCCAGTTTTTCCATCACTTTATAATCCTTCACTGCGGCAGCCCTGTCTCCGCGCAGATCGTGACATTTCCCCCGCAGCAGATGGGCAAATCCCAGCAGCCAGTCAAATTCCATGTTATAGTTTTCAATAATCCAGGTCGCATGCAGCGCAGCCGAATTCACCTCATTTCTTTCAAAACATTTCAGAGCCGTGATATAGCGGTACTTCAGCCGACATTCCTGCCGCTGCATTTCCGTTCCCGTATTCTGAAGCCGAACCAGCTGGGCATCAATCAATTCCAGTTCATCCCAATATCCGGCTTTGGCCAGTGCTTCACCCATCAGAAACCAGAAAAAGGGATGCCCCGGGAAGGTTTCCGTCAGAGGAGTCACCCAGGTCAGCGCGGCATCATAATCCTTCTCGATGTACAGGTAAGCATATGTCAGAATATTGGACGCCTCAATCCAGCTGTAATACGATTCTTCAGCGGCTGTCTTCAAATGATCCAGCCCGGCTTGGCAATCGGGATCGATTCCCAGCAGACTGGCCATCCACTGCAGGGCTTTGGGTGACTGACAGGCATAGTATTCCATAATCCCAATGGGCATGTAAACATCCTTCAACTCAGGATTTTTATCCGCCACATCCAGCACAATCCGGTGCGCTTTGAATCCGGCGACGATAATATTCACCCAGTGTTTTTTTGCCAGAGCCACCCGTTCACTCATTCCGTATGTGGATGCCAGATAGAGCCGGTATTCCGGATTTTCCGGATGTTTTTCAATCAGTTTTTCATACACCGGGATGGTGGTTTCGATACTTTTATCCAGTACCGAGTAACTGGAGTCAGGTCCGAATTCCACCTGTGTTTTAAGCCAGATCACCGCCAGCCGAAGAAACGGAGTTACCGGATGTTCGGGATCCAGAACAGCACTCTGGTCCAGCTGCTGAAGAGCTTCATCGAAACGGTAATTGTACAGGTCGGATATGGCCTGGTCCACATGGATGCGTGCCGGAGAATTCAGGGATTCCTGGGCTGCTGTCAGTGAGAGCAGAACAGTCAGAAAACATACTGAACACATTCGCAGAAGCAGTATTCGTTGATTCACTCGGAGTCCCGTTTTATCAGTTTGTCCAGCATTTCATCTGTTATTGTATCCATCAGAGTGGGGATATGATCGCGTATCTGGGATTGCGGCTTCCCGGTTCGGACTGCTTTCAGGTATTCTTCCCGAAATGCGCCGGACCGAATTTCATCAAAAATATTTTCGATTTCACCCATCACATGATCGCTGATTATCCGGTCTCCTCTGGTTTTACCGCCATATGCTGCAATGGGACTGATATCTTTTTGAAACCGGCTGAAACCACGCTGAAAAAGCAAATCCACAATGGTTTTTAATTCATAAAAGCACACCAGCCAGGCCGCTTCCGGCTGAATGCCTTTTTTGACAAGCACGGAAAAAGCTGCTTTCACCAGAGCCGGCAGTCCGCCGGTAAGTATCGCCTGCTCCCCGAATAAATCAGTCTCCGTTTCTTCGGCAAAGGAAGATTTGAAAATCCCCGCCCGGGTACATCCGATGGCCTTCCCGTAAGCCAGCAGATACTCAAAACAGTGACCGCTGATATCCTGATGAACGGCTGCCAGTGCCGGAATACCGAAACCTTCCTGATATGACTTTCTCAGAATTTTCCCTGCTCCGGACGGCGCCACCAAACCCACATCCACGAAATCCGGAAATGACAGACCTTCAAAATGAACGGCGTACCCGTGAGCAAAAATCAATCGCTGGCCTTTATGCAGATTCGGACGAATACTCGCCTGATACACCTCGGGGATCACCTCATCCGGCAGCAGAATTACCAATAAATCCGAAATCTCGACAGTGGTTTCAATGGAACCGACAGTCATATGAGAACCGGCTGGTACCGCCGATGGATTGCGAACACCGATATGAACCCGAAGACCGGAATCAACTGCATTGGCGGCCTGCGCGGAACCCTGACTGCCGAATCCGATTATGCCGATGTTCCGGTTCAGGAGCAAAGTCAGATCCGCGTCTTTGTTATAAAATATTTTAGCTGTTTTCAAGTAAAAATCCTTATCCCGACTGTTCAGGAATTGATATGATTCAGATCGGGAAAAGATATAATTTATTGCCTTAAATAAAACAGGTATTTCTGTGTGAGAACTTCCAAACTGCATGCTTTTCCGGCACCGGTTGAACCGAATACATCTGCACACCTTTTTGCCTGCAAATCCTGTCTTAATTACGGATGATATATGAAAAATGATGGTCGATTTTGGAGACTGTTCTGGTGTCTGACAGTTTTTTCGGGGATACTCAATGCCCAGTCGGCAGATGACTTTGTTAAAGCCGGATGGGACGCATTTGACAGAAATGATTTTACGGCAGTCGAGTCGGCATTTCAGGCAGCCATTGACCTGGAACCAGACCACAGCCGTGCCCATCTTGGCCTGTATTTTCTCTATTCGCTGCAGCAGAAGGACAACAAGATATGGGATGAACTGGACGCGGTCTTTTCGGCCGTCCCTGATCCCTATCCGTATATATTTGCCATATTCAATCAACCGGTTCTGAGACAGACGCTCAACCAACGGAAATCACCGGCCCTCGCCCTGCTTAAGGAACTGAGCACTTCCGAGGATGATGCTCACGGGCTGGTGAAAGCGTGGGCTGCCGAATTGCTCGGTACACATTATCTCTCCAGAAACAAATTCAAAAAAGCCCGGGAATATTTCCAGGCAGGTCAGTTTATTCAGGACTGGTCTGTAATCGGACCGTTTGAAAATATTTCCCAATCCGGATTTCAAAAAAGTTTCCCGCCGGAGCTGGGATTCAGTCCGGACACTGTCATTCCCGGGAAAAACGACATACCGGTGAAATGGTTTGACATCCCTGAAATTCGCCTGGACAACTGGCTGGATCTGACGCATTACTTTGATTCTCGAGATGCCGTGTTTTACGGAAATACGTTTGTCTATTCCGGCAGTGTGCAGCCGGTTCAGATTCGGATTGGGACAAGCGGATCCCTGAAAGCATTTCTCAATGACACTGAGATCTGCAGATTCCCGGATGAAAACAATAACGGAATCGATACTTACATCATATCAACAGAGCTTCAGGAAGGATGGAATCGACTGCTGGTGAAATGCGGCTATTCGGAAATACAGAGCTGCAATTTTCTGGTACGAATAACGGATGAACACGGCGGTCCGGCAGCCGGTTTGAAGTATGACACAAAAGCACATGAATATTCGCATCAGCTCGAATTCCCGGTTTCGTTGGTTCCGAATTTTGCTGAAAGCGCGTTTTTGGAAAAAATCCAGCTGCACCCGGATCATCTGGAAAATTATCTGCTGCTGGCGATGGTGTATCTGATAAACGACAAGGCCGTGGAGGCAGAAAAAATACTGAACCGGGCCAGTGAATACCTTCCCGGGTCTGCACTGATTCCGACCCACAAGATGGAAGCACTGCTCCGAGGAGAAAAAGTGGATGAGATTTCCACGATTCAGGAACAGCTTTTTGCCACAGTTCCCACCCTGCCCGGTCCCATTTTCTACAAAGCTGCTGATGCCCTGAATGATGAAGACTATGAAACGGTCGGCCGGCTTATTGATCAGTACGAAAGCGGGTGGCCGGATTCAAAGCTGCTGTTCAACCTGAAGCTTCAGTACCTGTATGCCATCGAAGCGCTGCCGGAGGTTACTCAGCTGCTGGAATATTTTTATGAATTGTACCCCGATGATGTCAGCATTGTTCGTTCATATTTCATTATGCAGTATTCATCGACCAAAGACCCGGACGCCGGAATAAAGATCATGAAAAAAGCCCTCAAGGAAAACTACCAGGCTGAGTATCTGAATATTTTAGCTGAACTGCATCTGGCCGACGGAAATCTGGATCACTTTGAAAAAATCATGGAAGCCAATCAGGAACTCCAGCCATCCAACCCGGAAATACTGACCCGGTTCGGCAGCATCCTTTATCAAATCAAGGAGTATGACGACGCAGAAGACGCCGTAAAACAGGCCCTGAAAATACGTCCGCAGTCTTCCGGGCTGTGGGAACTGCTGGGCAGCATTCGGCGTGACTCCGGAAACTCGGACCAGGCCGGTGACTGCTACCGGAATGCCCTGATGTACAGGTCAACCAATTATGATGCGCGGGAGGCCCTGCGGCAGCTGGAAGGGAAACCGGACATTTTTACTCGTTTCAAGTCTCTCTCTGCAGACAGTCTGATCGCAATCGCTCCCGGACCGGAGGATTATCCGGAAGCAGATGCAGTCGTTTTGATGCAGGACAAACATCGTGTTGTCTATCAGGGCGGAGCGTCCCAGTCCACCGAAGAAACCATTGTTCGAATACTGAACCAGAATGGGTTGAATGCGTTTACCGAATTTTCCTTCTCCTTCAATCCTTTTCTGGAAACACTGGTTGTGGAAAAGGCACAGGTTGTGAAAACCAGCGGTGCCCGCATTGAAGGCGAGATGTCATCCGGAATGGTTGTTTTCAAGTCGCTTGAGGTAGGAGACTTCATCCATCTGAAGTGGAAAACGAAAAATTATTATTCCGGGAAATTGTCCAACCACTTCTGGGACGAAATGGTTTTCAGCTCCTGGAATCCCGTTTTGTATTCATCCTATGAACTGCTTGCACCTGAATCAGAAACTTTTGATTATGTCACTCACCATTTTCAGCAGGATGCCGTTGTTGAACAGACTCCGGACGGCCTTCTGTACCGCTGGGAAATTATGGATGAACTGGCAGTCAGATATGAAATCGGCATGCCGAGTCTGGAACAGGTTGGCAAGGTTCTTCAGATCACCAGTCTTCCGGACTGGAATTATATTGTTGAATGGTACTCTGATCTTGCGCTGAACAAAGCACGGACTTCGTTTGAAATAGAGCAGCAGGTCGCTGATATTTTCTCCGATCTGTCCAAACCTGACCTGGAACAGAAAATTCGGCGCATCCATCATTACATCACCGAAAACGTTACATACAGTTATGTCCCGTTCCGTCAGTCCGGTCTGGTTCCGCAGAAAGCCCGTGATGTTCTGGTGGACAAGGTCGGTGACTGCAAGGATATGGCAACCCTTGCCATAGCAATGCTGAGTGAGGTGGATGTGGAAGCCAGCTATGTGCTGGTGCGTACCAGAGATGAAGGCCATCGTCCTGATGATCTGCCGAGTATTGATTTCAACCACTGTATCGTGAAAGTACCGGGCATTGATGACGACGACATATTTATGGATTTAACGGCCCAGAATTTCCCTGTCAAAACAGTTCCGAATATGGATATGGGCGCGTTTTCATTATTAATAGAATCCTCATCGAATGCACCGATGGTTCTCGGTGAAGCGGGATTTCTGCCCCGAAACTCCTTTCGTGATACCAAAATCAGTCTGACCGAAGACGGTCTGATGAGCCTCACAAGCCAATGCCGAAAAACAGGCGCACTGGCTGCCGGTTTCCGCAGCAACTACCGCTTTATGGCTCAATCTGACCGGGAACGAAATCTTACCGAGTATCTGGCAGGCCTGTATCCCAATATCAGACTGACTGAATTTGAAATATTGGATATTGATGCCATCGACCCCGAAATAGCGTATCATTACAGCTACGAGGTTCCTGATTACACCACGGATACCGGCACTTTTCGATTTTTCCGGGTTCCCTGGGCAGACAGACTCGATTCCAACAATGCGCTTTCCTATGATGAACGCCGTTACCCCTATCAAATCTGGACCATGACGGATACAATGCTTCAAACCATTCAGATCACCATTCCTGACGGGTATGAACCGGTGGAACTGACAGAAAAACTGAAGTATGTATCCGAGCATCTGGAATATGAGCTGACATATTCCTGGCAGGACGGTGTCATTGCAGCTCGACGGCAGTTTATCAGCCGAAAGGACGAAGTGTCTCCGGAGGTTTACTCGGAATTCAAGGAATTGTACAACAAGATTGTGAAAGCGGATGAAACACAGATACTGCTGCGAAAAAACAACTGACCGTTTTTCGGGTTGGACCGTGACGGTCACCCTGATGACAGCTGCCCTTCTTCTGCTGTCTTCATGCAAAGGTCACTCTGGCCGGACAGGAACTCTGCCGGGTGTTGACAGCGATTCAATTGACACTGTCACCGTGCTTTATACGGCCGACGAGCACGGCTGGCTGTTAGCGGACGAAAAGCATGGCGGTGCGGCTTTGCTCCATCATCACCTGCAGACTGCGCACCAACTGGGAAGTGACCCATTTGTAATCCTGCTAAGCGGCGGTGATATGTGGACCGGACCAGCCGTGTCCACCTGGTTTGAGGGTGAATCCATGCTTCACGTCATGAACATCATGGGCTACCAGGCAACCGCCGTCGGAAACCACGAGTTTGATTTCGGGTCCGAAATTCTCAGTCAGCGTGCCTCCCAGGCATCCTTTCCTTTTCTGGCAGCCAATTTGCGGGATGCTGAAACAAATACCATCCCGGAATATGCCAGCGCTTGGACCCTCATTGAACTGGATGATGACCTGTCAGTCGCCGTAATCGGGCTGGCTTCTGTTGAGACACCTGTCACAACCAATCCGGTGAATGTTGCCGATGTGATCTTTATCGACTACGAAACCGCCATTCTGGATTTTCTGCCGGAGGTGAACGAAGCCAATCCGGATATACGGCTTATTATCGGACATATTTGTCCTGACGAAATAGACAGTCTGAAAGATTTTGCCCGGGCACATGATATCTGCCTGATTGGAGGCGGCCACTGCCATGAATTGAACACAGATACTGACCGGGGCGTCATTGGTCTTTCCGCCGGAGCTGAAATGCTGTCCTACGCCTGGGCTGAAATCGGATACAATCGGAAATCCGGTGAGATCGTCTTTCAGACGGCTGGAATTGGAATGAACGAGGGCAGATCAGTCTCAGTACCCGTTGATTCTGCGGCGGCGGTCTGGAAAGCCCGGATGGATTCAGCGCTTGCCCGGGAGACCGGTTTCACGGATATCACCATTGAACTGGGGAGTCCGGAGCTGGCCAACCTCATCACTGATTCATGGCTGATATCCTTCCCCCAGGCTGATATTGCCCTGACCAACTACGATGGGATACGGCAGGATATTCCTGCGGGACCGATCACGCTGGAAACAATGGTTGGTGTGCTGCCCTTCGCCAACACCATATATGAGATTGAACTGCGCGGCTCAGTGGTGGAAAAAATGGCCCAAAACCTGGCAATGGCCGGAATGGACTGTCGAGAGGAGTGCTGTCTGCCGGACGGTACGGAACTGCATCCGGATTCACTCTACAGCGTATTGACAAACAGTTATATGTATTCCGTTTCTGAGGAGTTTCATAACGGCGATCCCCTGCCGAAGGATACCTTCACCCATTACCGGCAGCCGACAGTAGATTATATCCGGTCGCTGGAAACTTCACCTGAAAAACCGCTCAGTCGATTCCTGGATCCGGTCCGTCGGCATCACTCACCGTGAACGCCTAACATGGATGGAATGCGCATCAGACCGGTGAAAACTGTGAGAAACAGTATTAAGAGATCCCAGGACGCCGGCTGAAATTCCGCTATTCCTCAAACCAATCCTGCACTTCAATGCGGGCGGCAACCAAATCGGAATGTTCAATGTTCAGGATGTTGGCTATTTTACGTATCGTGTGGTGTTCCAGGTAATGAAGCTCACCATCCGAATAGCCCAGCTCAAATATGCATTTCACAAACTCCAGCTTGTCCGCATGTTCAAGTTCCGAATTTAATATCCGGCCTGCATCAAACATTCCGGTACTGTCGGACAGAAGATTCCGCCCCTTGTTTATGATATCCTCTGTCTGAGCAGACGGAATCTCGAAGTACTGCATCAGAATATCTCTGATCGTTTCCATCTCACCCGGCTCAAGTACTTCATCAGCATCCGCGACATTAAGAAGCAGTACGCAGCCTGCCAGCACAACGGACTCGGAGAATGGGTATTCCATGTTTTTTGTAACCTCAGAATAAGAAATTCATCAAATTGTCGAACCGATAAAAAGAACAAAAGGAATGAAAAATGACTGAGAATCTTACAAAGCAGACTTTTCTGGAAAAAGTATTTAATTTTGAACAGAACGCGGATTGGAAATATGAAGGCGATGTTCCGGCCATCATTGATTTCTGGGCTGAATGGTGCGGTCCCTGCAAAATGGTTGCACCGGTACTTGAGGAAATCTCAAAGGAATATGCAGGCAAGCTGAAAGTATACAAGGTTAACACCGAGAAGGAACAGGAACTGGCAGGCGCATTTGGTATTCGGAGTATCCCGTCTCTGCTGTTTATCCCTGTAAGCGGAAAACCTCAGATGGCCGCTGGTGCACTTCCAAAAGAAACATTCGAAAAAGTTATTGAAGAAATTTTCTCAATACCCAAACAGCTTCCGAACTAAATCATCGAAGTTTACATAACCCGAAAATTTCATGAGACTTCGTAATGAGATGATGAAAATGATTGATTCTACAAGGCATATGAAGAAAAATGAGTGAAATCGTACTGGACAGTACGTTGAGAACATTTTTCGAGTATAACGCTGTAGAATTGAGCAGATCCATCATTGGAATAGATTTCTCATGAATTATTCGGGTTAAAAACATCATGCTGACCTGGAATGATTTAACGGTCTGAGACCAAACGATGGACGATTGATGGAACCCGGACCGTTCAATCCGTTGATCTTCCTGATGCCACTGGGCTCCGGCGGATTCACTGTTATGCCTTTTGCATTGTTCCAGATCCCTGTTGAACCCGGGACAGACTTCATCACCAGAGCTCAGATGGATTTTTAAAACTGCCTGCCTGACAAGCCTTTACTGCCACGCTCTCGAAGGCGTTATGATTGCGTTTGCTTTGCTGCATATCTTCCCCACGACTCCGTTTTCTCAAACCTGATTTCCTATGTCCGCCGGGGAGAGCACCAAAGCATTCTCCATAATCTTCTGAAATACCATTCTGCCAGCCCCGTTTGTTTCCTTGGCCATGTCCATGAATGTGATGATTTATCCAGTTCGGTGTTTCACAGCCTTTCTCTCGAATAATTTTCACGCTATGATGGCACCGGCTTTTGTTGCAAGGCTCGGAATTTTCATTGCACAGATGACAACTGGGATTCGGCAGCTTCGGATTTCCTGTGAGAAGGGTTTTGACATCAATAAGATCAATTTCGGCGGACTGCTGCCATTGCTGTTACCGTAACCGTAACCGCATTTCTGAACATTCTGCTGAAGCAGATCAGATGTGACCGGAATTCAAGCAGGCTGCTCTGCGGCTGAATGCGGCGTTTCATTTTCCTTTCAGAAATCTGATCAATCAAATACCAGGAATTCATCAGTGTGCGGCGAATTCCTTTTTGTATTGCACCAAACTTCCTGATAACAATGTTTGACTGCAGTCACGAAGACAGCACACAGACTCATCAGTGAACCAACAGACATTTCGGAATGAGACAGAGTGGATTTTGTACCAGTAGAATTATTCGAAAACCGGTAATTTTAGGCCTATGATCATTACAAAAGTCAAACCTGACAGCCTGGGTGACACACTGGAACTGAAACCTGGAGACCGCCTTCTGAAAATTGATAACCGGCGGGTACAGGATATCATTGATTACCATTTTCGAATGACGGCTGAAACCGTCCTGCTGGATATTGAAACTGGCGGTGTCATGCAGCAATTTGAGATCGAAAAAGAATATGATGAAGATCTTGGCGTCGAATTCGAGGATATGAAAATCCGTTCCTGCGCCAATGACTGCGTGTTCTGCTTCGTGGATCAGAATCCAAAGGGGTTGCGGCCCTCCCTGTATTTTCGTGACGGCGACTATCGGATGTCATATCTGCATGGGCATTACATTACCATGACAAATATGGGTCCCCGGGACCTGCAGCGTGTGGTGGAACAGCGGCTCTCTCCGCTCTATGTGTCGGTGCACGTCACTGACCCTGCCAAACGCCGGGAACTGTTTCTGCACCACAAGGACGATCATCTGCTTCAGAAGCTTGAATTTCTCACATCCAACGGCATTGAGATTCATTCACAGGTAGTTCTGATGCCAACGCTGAACGACGGACGATATCTGAATCAGACTCTCAAAGATCTCTTCCGGTTTTTCCCGATGGTGCGCACTGCTTCCATTGTACCAGTGGGCTTAACAGGACACAGGGGCGGTCTGAGGAAAATCCCGTCCGTTGACCGGGAGTATGCCGTCATGATGACGGACCAGTATCATGAACTTCAGTCCCGGTTTCCCGTAAAGCAGAACACCACACCCTTTGTGCTTCTATCCGATGAATGGTACATACAGGCCCAGAGGGAATTTCCCGTTATTCCCCAGCTGGAAAACATTGATCTGACCGAAAACGGTGTGGGTCAGGTACGTGCATTTATGGACCACTTCAAGAAAGACATCCCCAGACTGCCGAAATCCCTGCCTGAGCCGGTGAAATTCACGATATTCAGCGGGACCCTGGTCAATGAAATAATGGAAAAGGAGGTTGGGACGATTCTCAACGGCATTCCTAATTTATCGGTCCAATTTTATCCGATTTATAATGATTTCTTCGGCCATTCCGTCACTGTGACCGGTCTGCTCACAGGCAGAGATATCATTCGGCAGCTGTCAGGAAAAGATTTGGGACAGGCAGTCTGGAGCACAAGCCGGATACTTAATGACGATGGAAGCCTGACGCTTGATGATGTCAGTCCGGCGGAAATGTCTGATGCTCTGGGCGTGCCGGTAAACACTGCAGAAGACAGCATCCTGGAAATTTTTGAAAGGAATATTCTTGGGTAACCCCACCATTGCAATTCTGGGACGTCCCAACGTTGGGAAATCTACCTTGTTTAACCGTCTGATCGGTCGGCGGCATGCCATTGTCTCCCCGGTGGAAGGGGTAACACGCGACCGCATTTACGGTCATATGGACTGGACCGGGCATCAGTACAGGCTGATTGATACCGGCGGATACCTGCCGGAATCTGATGATGTCATTGAAAAAGCCGTTCGAATCCAGGCTGAACTGGCTACCGATGAATCCGATTTCATCATCTTGCTGGTGGACGGCAGGAGCGAACCCACGTCCAGCGACCGCTTTCTGGCCCGACATATACTAAAATCGGAAAAACCGTTCCTGCTGGTGGCCAATAAGATTGATGACAATGTTCATGAAAACGACAGTCTGGCCTATTATGAACTGGGGATGGGAGAGCCCGTAAGTATCTCAGCAGCCAGCGGACGGTCCGTTGGTGATATGCTGGATATGCTGGTGGAAAAAATGCCTCAAACTGTTTCAGCACCCGAAAAGGATGAAGACGTTGTGAGTCTGGCCATCATCGGGATGCCGAATGTTGGGAAATCTTCCCTGATGAATGCTCTTCTCAAGGAAGAGAAATCCATTGTGACCAACATTGCGGGAACCACCCGTGACTCGGTTGATTCCTATATCCGCTACTACGGCAGAACCTATCGTCTGGTCGATACCGCCGGTTTGCGGAGAAAAGCCAAAATCGGTGATGCCATCGAATACTACAGCAGTGTCCGTACTCAGCGCGTCATCGAGGAATGTGATGTGGCCATCGTTCTTCTCGATGCAAAGAAGGGATTCGGCAATCAGGACCGGGATGTGGTTCGGAAAGTCATCGATCACGGTCGCGGGCTTGTGACAGCCGTAAATAAATGGGACCTGATTGAGAAAGACAGTCAGACAACCCGGAAATACAACGAAGACATTTCTCTGAATTTCAAGAACATGGAGCATTATCCTGTTTTGTATATTTCTGTCAGGGAAAATCGACGTGTCTGGGAAGTGATGAAGCATGCGTCCCAGGTGGTCGATGAATATCGCCGAAGGATCAAAACCTCAGAGCTGAACGAATTTATTCTTCGGGCCGTGGCGAATTATCACCCACCGGCGGTGAAAGGCAAACACCTGAAAATCAAGTATGCCACTCAGGTTCATGCCGCGCCGCCCGTTATTGCCCTGTTTACCAATTATCCGGAACTCTTTCCCGTCAGTTATCGTCGGTATCTTGAAAATCAGCTGCGGGCTGAATTCGGTTTCAAAGGCGTGCCGGTAAAAATATCCTTCAGGAAAAAATGATGAAAAAAACTCTGCTCATCCTATCCACTGCCCTTTTGAGTCCGGTTCTGCTTTCCGGGGGTCCCCGCTGCGGGTTTGCAGATGCAGCGGACGCATTTCTCAGCCGGGGAATCCGGTTGGAGCGTCCAACCCTGGAAACAGCTTATCAATCACCATCCGGATATTTCTATATTCATTACGACACCTCCGGCATAAACGTCCCCATGGAGGGAGATCTGAACCTGAACGGGATTCCGGATTATGTCGAAGAAGTTGCGGTCATGGCCGATTCCGCGAGACATGTTCTGACTGAATTCATGGGATTTAATCCGCCGCCAGGGGATGCTGACGGCATTTATGACGTTTTCATCACTCAGCAGTCACCTGGAACATACGGTGTAACGTATCTGGAAGGCGGTGGGCTTTCGTATATTCAGATTGACAATGACTTTGAAGAAGACCAGTACACCACCCACGGCCTTCCGGCAATGGCAGTGACCATGGTTCATGAGTTTTTCCACGCCGTTCAGCTCGGATACAAGGACAGTATCGGATCCGATAAATACCTTTATGAAATGTCATCAACATGGATTGAGGATGTCATCGTTCCGGAAGTGAACGACTATCTGGAGTTTCGGGACGAGCTCTTCAACGATCCGGAAATTCCATTGCATCACACAAACGGCTACAGCATCGCTCTCTACGCGCACTACCTGGCTCGCATGGTGAATGGGGTCGTCAATGAACAGGAAAGCATTATTATCCGTCAGATTTGGGAAGAATTCGCCGGATCCGGGCACAGCGCCCTGAATGCGATAAAGGATGTTCTGACGGAAGAGTATTCAACATCGCTGTGTGAAACCTGGACTGATTTTCTCGCACGCAACATATTCTGCGGGCTGGCTCCGGAGTACTACTACCATCCTGACCAGGCAGAAATTCTCGGTCTGGAAGTTGACGGCTATACACCAGTATTCGGAATTCGTTCAGACACCCTGGTTCCGATGGATAATGCTGCAGCAGTAAAAGGATATCGCCTCAGCGTGGGTCCTGAAAATGCTCAGCAGGCTCTGCTTGCCCTGGATTTTGGCACAAACCAGGCGGTGACCCGTATTGCCGTAACCGGCAGTATGACTGCAATGTATGAAAATTCAGACATCATGGGCAGTCAGGTCCTTACCGCTTTTGACAAATTCTATCTGCTGGCCTGTTCAGAATCCCTCGGCACAGTTTCGGCTGATATGGAACCTTTTTACGGTGCCTCCGACCCAGGCGAACTGAAAGCCACTGTGTTGAAACACGAAGTATTTCTGAAATGGGGCGCGTCTCCCGGACCCGATACGGAGCTGTTCTACAATGTGTACCGGGACAATATTCTGACCGCCAGCATTACGGATACCACTTATTCGGATACCCTGACAGAACCCGATCAGGTTTATACGTATGCGGTCACCGCTGAAAATCCGGTGAGTGAATCATCACCGTCCAACATTGTCACGATTACCACCTGGCCGGATGACACCTCCATCCAGCGGACGGCCGTTTACCGCGTTTATCCCAATCCGGTTTATGGGAATTATCTTCCGCGGATGACGATGGTCCTGGATGCCGGAAAAGAATTTGCCCATCCGAAACTGTCGCTGGTAAATCTGCTTGGCCAAAGACTGAATTCAAAACCGCTGCCTGCCCTCTCGCAGGGACGGCATGTTATCCCCATCGGCGGACTTGCCAATCAATATATCCCATCGGGCATATATTTTCTGATGGTGGAGTTTGACAGCAGTACGATCAGAACCGCCAAGCTGCTGATCATCAATTGATTCGAAATCTCAAGTCAGTTCGGGCCACGAAACCGTGCAGTTTTTAACTCTGAAAAACAGCGGAACATCTGAATTCCGGGACCGCGGATCAAAATTTTACGGATTGGCGCTGCCGGTCGATTCCCTTTCTGAATTCAAAAAGAAACTGGCCGGATCGTGGGAAACCCACCCTTCCGCCACTCATATCTGTTACGGATACCGGCTCTACATAAACGGGCATATTGAAGAATTCGCAGGGGATGACGGAGAACCCCGAGGCAGTTCCGGACCTCCAATTCTGAATGTACTTAGGCGGAATGACATTATCAATGCTGCCATTTTTGTGACTCGGTATTACGGAGGTTCAAAGCTGGGCATCCCGGGACTCATCCATGCCTACGGTACGGCAGCGGAAAAAACATTGGAAACGATCCGCTTGTTCAAGTGGAAACCGACCATTACCGTGTCGATTACCACCGACTATGCTCTTCAGCGCCTGATTGATCAGATTCTGGCGAATACATCGGCGGAACTGGTCAGTCAGAAATTTGATGCCCGAATCGTCATCCAATTTCGTCTTGCCCCTGAAGAATTTGATTCCTTTGCAGCATATGTACAGGAAATCAGCGCAGGAAAACTGACAGCAGAAAAATCGGAAGAGAACGATCGTCCCTGAAAGCACAGTCCGTCCGGAGGGGACGCCGGCAGACACCCCCGCCGACGCCCCAACCGCGTCACTTCAGCAGCAGCACTTTCCTGCTGCAGACATCACTTTCGGTTGAAAGTTGAATGAAATACATTCCTGAAGCCATTCCGCTTCCATTCAGCATTATATTGTGATTTCCTGCCGGATACCAGCTGCCGTCGGGAATTATCTCAGCTATCAACCGCCCTCTTAAATCATACACTGCCAACGAGATCTTACCGTCTGCAGGCAGACTGAATGCAATCCGTGTGGCTGGATTGAACGGATTTGGAAAAGGTGCTGACAATTCTGCGGTTTCCGGAATGACAGGATCCATTCCAAGGATATTCAGGGGCAGTCCCCTGTTTCCGGACACCACCGGTTTTTTTACATCGATTTTCCCTGAAAAACTGCTTCGTTCCAATCCAGTGAAAGTCAGCTCAAGTACATCATGCTCCCCCGAAGGAATTTGAAAATCATCCACCGGATACACCAGCACATCCAGAACTCCGGGATCCGTTTCACAGGTCCTCAGTAAAAATCCGCTGCTGGCAGGGGTGAGGGCGGCAGAATCGAGGATTGTCGACTCGGAATCATACTCAATTTCAAACTGAAAACCGCGGATGTCGGATTCAGATTCCATTGCTATCACCACCGTTTCATCATCGCTCCGGGATAGTGTTTCCTCAATATTGCTTGAAATCCGAACCGACTGATTCGAATTACTGAGGTACACATCCCCGATATAGGAGCAGCTGACTACCGCACAGTCCGCAATAATGACGATATCGAGAATGTCAACCGCACCGTCATAATTGGTATCGGCGCAGTGAATCTGGTTTTCAGTCAAAGGCACATTGCCCTGCAGATAGTCCACTACGGAAGTTATGTCAAGAATATTGATTTCACCGTCCGGGATAATGTCCCCCAGCATCTGATGGTACGGATACGCCCCCAGGTCGGGTTCCGTGTTGTCGATTTCATACAGGTCCGAATCCCCGGCATCAATGCAGGGACTGCCCCACTGCAGTGTGTAATTTCCGTTGTCCGGATCCTGATACATCGGATCCAGCCCATCCCCGATAATTGTGGGATAATTATACAGCCAGTCTCCGCCCAGATTTTGAGCCGTGTAGGGATTTTGAAAACTGGTTAAAATAGTATGATCCACGTTGAACTCATTGGGAAAATGATTGTGGTCGTCCGCCGGCAGTGCATTCCAGATAAATCCGGTATTATTGTGTGCCAGCGTGCAGTGATGCAGTCTTGAAGCCGTTTGGTACAACCCGTCACTCACATCAATGCTTGCCCCGCTGCAGAATCCGCTTATTTCTGAATAATCCGCTGCCAGACGGCCGGTTTGAAGCAGTAATCCGAACCCATACTGATCCGCCCCCTGGATTTTAGAGTGACTGAGAGAGAGTACACCCTGACCGGTGAATTGAACACCGTTCTGTAGGGTTCTGATGGATGATTGATTCAGATAGACGCAGCTTTCATCAGCATTCACTGCCCAGACGCTTTCTGAATTCATCTCCGTATCTGTGAAAATCAGACGAGAGCCGGACAGAACGCTGATGCCCTCTGCAACATTGTCGATTTCACATTCTGAAAACTCCAGATGTCCGCCCCTGATCACGGATACACTTTCCAGATTTTCGAGCTGGCAATCATGAAAATGGGGTACCGGTACATCTGGTCCGTCCACTGAGATGGACCCCCCATTGGTAAGTGTGCTGGACCGAACTTGAAAGTCTCCTGAAAACGCGGTATACTGAACATCAATTCCTTCGAAATTATCCCATTCAACAAATTCCAGAATTGCAGTGCCGAAAACGGACAGGGTGACATCCGCTCCCTGAATAATCACCGGCTGTGACTCGCTGCCGCTGATATCCAGTTCACCGGCAATGGTGAGGTTGGACTGATCTGCAAATGCCAGTACCGTTCCCGGCTCGATTTCCAGCCAGTCATCTTCTGGAATTACCCAGTTCAGTGATTCACTTAAAATAACGGTTTCAGTATTATACACCGCCTCAATACTGGCATTTTCGCCCTGAAAAACAATATGGGTCACCCGCTGGTCCGGATCTTCGATTTCCACCTGGCTGCCAATCCAGTGACTGAATGAGTGCAGTTCACCATTCTCACAGATTAAGCCAGGCGCTTTTATGGTGTACTGGTCCTGAAAAACCGGATAGGCTTCATTGTGCAGTTCAACTTCAGCAAATTCAAAATTCTGACTTCCCGAATCAAAGTGCCAGGGGTCCTCCAGCACAATATGCGTCTGAAGCGGAGATCCGAATATCACCATGATTTTGTGTTCATAGTCCGGCTTTATATAAACACCTGGATAGTCAACGAGTTCAGGGCTGAACTGGACGCCGCACTCTTCCGGATTACTTGAATTCCCAAACGTCAGCAGTCCTTCCGGACAGGGACTGTGATCCGGATTGAACGCACCCCAGGAGGAAAACCGATAGTCCAGATTTAGCTGCGGGTCGTGGAGCAATGCATCCGTGCTGAGATAATAATCCGGCAGGGCCAGGTCAAGATTGTCAGGCTGATACATGAAAACATCATATGCCAGGTAGTCACCTTCAGTATCACTGATGTGATCAAACGGCGGCATGCTGCAGTTCATGTTGGAGACACACCATGGATTTCGGATATAGTAGGAATTATCCATTTCATCATCAAAAAGCATCCGCACATAATCCGCAAAAACCGCCTGCTGGGGTTCTGTAGCAAAATCAGTCAGGAACGTGTGTCGTGTTTCCAGTATATCTGGGTCATGATTCCAGCAGTTCAGCATCACCTGACGCTCAGGCACCTCAAACTCAACCGGTTGGATGGTATATTCGTGCCCCACCGTTAAAATCACCGTATCACCGCTGGAAACTATTTCACCGGTTTCAATGATCTGCAGCTGCGACCCATCCACACCTTCCCCGTCCAGAATGTTCGTTACCCGAACGCGAGTGGGCGTGTTCAGGAGAATTTCAAGAATCCCGGCGCGGGTCAGTTCCGTAAACTCTCCGTGATAGCAGCCTGATTCCTGATAAATCAGATTCTGAAATCCGGAAGAATCATAACTCGCGATGTCCAGTCCGTCAAACACCACACCCCTGAGGTCAAGGGCGGAAAATGTGGGTATGAAAACAGGATCAAAATGACGGACCAGTTCAAAATCAATCACGTTGATCCACAAGTATTCTTTCAGGGTCCAGTAAGTACCTTTGAAATTTTCCATCAGGGATCCGGGTCCGGCGTCTTCCGCGGAACTGAGGATATTGGCGTACATTTCAGCCAGTTCAAGGGCTTCCGCATCCATGGATACCAGCGGTTCAGTCAGCATATCGCTCCCGTAACTGGCAGTCATTGCACCGTTGCTGACAGCAAGGTTCACTGTTTGATGGGGATATCCGTCACCATTCAGCAGGTTCAGTTCATCATAAAAACTATTGAATTCATATCCATGCCCGTTCAGTGTCGGCGGATCATAGATATTCTGCCGCAGCAGCTGCCTCGCTGCAGGTGAAGACAGCATTTCCTGACATCTTGCTACAAATTCCGAGATTTCCGGTTCAAGCTGATAAATCACTTCCTGGAGGGAATAATTGATGTTTGCCCCCTGCTGGGGTGCATCCATGGAAACGAATACCGATGTACGATGATCAATCCCGTTTTCTTCGGCCTCTGCCAGGGCATAGCGACAGATAACACCGCCCATGGATACCCCGATCAGATACAGCGGAGAATCCGGGCAAAGCCCGGCAGTTGATTCAAGGGCATCCAGCACCACCTGAGCATTGTCACGCATATCAGCTCCGCCATCCTGAAAATTGAGTATGAATGGAATGAATTCATCCTGCGGCAAATCATCCTCAAGAAAATCAAACACTTTATTGTAATACAGACTGGGATAGTTTTTATTCAGGGGATCAAATCCTTCGACAATGAGAATGGGTTTCCGCTGACCGCAGCTGCCCGAAGGCACCTGGACCAGCATATTTCCGGCGGTGTCGGTAAACACCTGCGGATCTGGAAATACGTTGATGGAGAAATATTGGTTTACAGTGAATATCTCTCCCAAAATCGAGGAAAACCGAATCTGCATCCTTAAAGTATGCTGTTCATAGCCATCCCATACCGGTGGATAGTCATATACGAGTTCCGTCAGTTCATCCGTTGTCCAGTTCTGCTCCCAAATCCCATCGTTCTCCATATCGATTCGATATTCATGGAATGAATAAAAATTGTTTAAATCATCCCATACATTCAGGCCAAATTCATTTTTTGCAACCCGCAGATGAAAATTACTTCGAAAATCAAACGGATTTTCAATAGCGTAGTCAATCTGCCGAAAGGCATATTCCGGATCGGAGTTCAGATAAAAATGGTCGACAGGCGCGTTACATTTTGCATACAGGTTATGCCAGGTTCCGAGGGCTTCCGGCACTCCCTCAACAGATTCAAAACCTCCGGTTTGGCCAATGGCCAGTGACAAAATCAATAATGATATCATTATATGCTTCATTCAAATGCTCCTAAGATTAATATTGTCATTTTGATTGAAAATGACTGGATTGTTGTATTGTTATTCTATTGACGTGGGCAGAATTCCTCTGCCGCTTGTCCTCTACATATTCTATGCATTCGGGGATACAATCCGGATGAAGTCTGAGCGGTGGATTGGGTTGGCCCGCATGTTTCACGAGAATATCCATGGGTAAAATGCTTTGCATTTACCGAACGATGATATATTCGGGTTAGAAAGATGGTAGTTGCAGTAAATCAGGCTGACCGGACGACAATGCTGCCGGTCTCTGCTATGGGAAAGGCGGCGGGTCAGAAAATAGGGAGATTCTGTCGATGTGAATGGCGGATGATCCCGTGATCATTCTTTGGTCCGAATAATTCACGAGACTTCGTGATGAGATGATGAAAATGTGTGAAATCGTACTGGACAGTACGTTGAGAACATTTATCGATTAGAATTGAAAATCCGTCTCCTGACGGATGCTGAAGAGTTGACCAGATCCATTATCGGAATAGATTTCTTATGAGATAATCGGTTTAGATAATCGGCCTGCAGTCACGCAGTCAGGCAAAGTGATTTACAGGGTCATTGTCAGTTCCCAAAATAACTTCAGTTTCAATTCGGTATCGGTATGTTCCCGTCCGTTGATGTGGTTGTAGTTCTTGATTCGGGTGTGAACGGCCGAAAGTTCCGCCCATTTGTTCCCGGCGATCAAATACCTGATACCGGTGTGAACTGAAAAACTGTTTTCTGTGATCCCTGTCGGAAAATTCTCAGAATATCCTGTTTCCATGGTGATGGTTTCATCGTCAATCCAGGGCTGATCCCATGGCTGATTCATTTCGCCTTCTCCGCGGACCAGATAATCCAGTTCCAGATCCAACTGGATACGGTTCCTATAATAATACCGGCCTGTACAGTTCAAGCGCCATAAATCACTTCCGTCTGCATATCCAATAGGAGTGTGTCGATGGACCATCCATTCATAATCCCGGGCTGTTTTATATGTTCGATTGGTCAGGGCCGCCCCTTCCAGCCCCAGGTACAGATTTTCAAGCGCAAGGTCATATCCAAGAAGAAAACCAATTTCGTCCGGCTCCAGATCTGCTTTTTCCTGGTTGTCAAACTGAATATCATCTATCAGAATTTCCCAGTAGACGAGCCCCCGGTCAAAACGATAACTGCCGTCCAGCGATCCGAGAGGGTTACTCACCAGTTCCGGACCGTTGTCCTGCTCACCGTAATAAATGATCAGAGGATTCAGATACGCCCATTCCAGATTCCGGTCTTCTCCTCCGTATACTGCTGCCTGCCCCAGCCCCAGCTGAAGCCGTCCAAACATGACGCTAATGTGATTGGCAGCAAAATATCGCGGAATTCCATCCATATTATCCAGTCGGCCGGTTTTCAATACCACCGAAAAACGCGGATTTTCCAAAATCAGCCGAACCTGATCCAGCGGTCTGGGATTCGAGGACATCAACAGCTGCCCTGTCCGACCCGGACCCCACCAGTCAAAAAAACGTCCCAAAGTCATTCGGACGGCCACACTGCGGCTCTGCCAGCGGTGCCAGTAATCCAGGTAGCTCTGTTCCGTGTATCCTGCAAAGCCGCGCCATTTTTTTCCGATATAGCCCGGCTCATCCCGCAGTGAATGATCAAGCCGCATGCTGTTCACCAGACTCAGGTTCGGGGCAAATGAAAACTGCAGCCAGGAACGCAGATCCAGATTGCTGTCCTCACTCACGACTGCCGCCGGAATGGCACCCAGCAGAATGCCTTCCGTTTGACCGGTGGAGAACCACTCATCCAGCCACTGGTTTTCATCCCATTTGCTGCTCCAGCCGGCAGTAACAGGATAATGGACAAATGAATGCCCGGATGCCCCATGAATCAATCTCTGATACCTGATATCTGTTATTTGGTTTTCAAAAGGCAGCAGTTCCGCCGGAGCCGCAAACCCCAGTACTGCGGATACACATATCAGAACGGCGGTTTTCAAATCAGTATGCATTGTCACCTGTGAATCCCTTGAAAAAGGTCAGCAGCACTATTTTTAAATCAAACGTGAGCGACCAGTTTTTAATGTAAAAAATATCGTGTTCGATGCGTTTTTCCATTTTCTCGATGGTATCGGTCTCGCCGCGCCACCCATTTACCTGAGCCCATCCGGTAATGCCCGGTTTTACTTTGTGGCGCAGCATATACCCGTATATTCTTTTCCGAAACTGCTCATCCAGCAGGATGGGATGGGGTCGCGGACCGACAATGGACATCCGTCCCTGAAGCACATTGATAAACTGGGGCAGCTCATCCAGAGAAGTTTTGCGGAGTATTCGTCCGACAGGAGTCACTCTGGGATCGTTTTTCGTTGCCTGATGATATTTTTTGGAGGTGTCCGGTTTTTCCACCCTCATTGTCCGGAATTTCCAGACAATAATTTCCTTTCCGTTAAATCCATACCGTTTCTGCTTGAAAAAAACCGGTCCCCGTGATGTCAGCTTGATGAGGAAACCGATAACGATCATTGGAATCAGGATCAGTAAAAAAATGATTGATCCCAGGAACAGGTCTTCGGCTTGTTTAACCCATGAGTCAATACCGTAAAACGGACTTTCGTATATGCTGATGGTGGTCAGTCCGTCCACGTCTGCCAGACGGGAATGCAGCAGATCAAAGGTGAAATAGTTCGGCACCCAGTACACAGCGCAGGTGGTCTCTGAAAATTCCGTTATCAGGGTTTTGATCCGTGCTTCCGCTTTCAGGGGCAGGGTGATGTATATCCGTTCTACCTTATTCCGGTAGCCCGGCTTCAGCAGTTCTTCCGGTTTTCCCACAACGGGGATATCGCAGTCTGACAACTCCGGTTTGACACCCGGCTCAATAAAATCATCAAAAAATCCCACCAGCCGAAATCCCATCCAGGGGGCATTGTTGATTTTCTGAGCCAGTTCGCATCCCAGATATCCGGCACCGATAATGGCGACATCCTTGAAATTCCAGCCGGTTCCACGGGCGCTGCGAAGCAGCTTGCGGAATGTGATGTGCCAGGCCAGCAGCAGAAACAGCGGAATTATAAACCAGCCCACGATTATCAGTCGCGGCAGAAATCGGAAAAGTTTGAGGAAGATGATCAGTCCCATGGTGGTGATCCAGGTGATAACCCAGGTCCAGATTACCTTGCTGAGTTCCTCCTTGATATTTGCTGCCCGCCAGGAATTGTAGAGCCTGTTGATGTTGCCGATAAAAAGAAAAAACGGGGTGGGAATCAATAAAATCAGGGATACCTGCGTATCAGACCACTGAACTCCGTATAATTTCACGGCCAGCCACATTCCGAGCATTACCAGAACAACGTCAATAAATCTGGCAAGTACCATGACGCGTGACTGGGATTCACTAATAGTATTCATAATCTCAGTGACCGATCAGGATTTTCTCAAAATACTCAATGGTTTTTTTCAAACCTTCCGCCAGCGGTGTAACGGGATTCCAGTTTAATTTTGTTTTCGCCAATTGGATATCCGGTTTCCTCCGAACAGGATCATCCTCCGGCAATGGTTTGAAATCCAGTTTAGATTTGGATCCGGTCAGCTCGATGACCAACTCAGCGAGCTGTAAAATGGTGAACTCCTCGGGATTGCCCAGATTGACGGGACCCGGAATATTGCCGGGATTATTCATGAAACGGATCAGACCTTCCGTAAGATCATCCACATAGCAGAAAGATCGGGTCTGCTCCCCGTTTCCGAATATGGTAATGGATTTGTTTCCCAGCGCCTGCATAATAAAATTGGATACCACACGACCATCGTTGGGATGCATGCGGGGGCCGTAAGTGTTAAAAATCCGGGCCACGCGAATACCAAGACCATATTGCCGGTAGTAATCGAAAAACAAGGTTTCGGCACAGCGTTTTCCTTCATCATAGCAGGACCGGGAGCCAATGGGATTGACATTTCCCCAGTACGATTCCTGCTGGGGATGCACATGGGGATCCCCGTACACTTCGCTGGTTGAGGCCTGCAGAATCTGGGCGTTCACCCGTTTTGCCAGTCCAAGAACATTGATCGAGCCATGCACACAGGTTTTGGTGGTCTGCACCGGATCAGACTGATACATGACGGGAGATGCCGGGCAGGCCATGTTGTAAATCTGATCCACTTCCACATACAGCGGAAATGTAATATCATGACGCAGGATTTCAAAATTCGGATTGTCAAACAAATGGGCGATGTTGCCGCGGGTGCCGGTAAAAAAATTATCAGCACAAAGCACTTCACAGCCATCGGAAAGAAGTCGTTCACAAAGGTGGGATCCCAAAAACCCGGCACCGCCTGTTATCAGTACCCGGTTATTCAAGGCATATGTCATATATCAATTCCCTTTCGGATATGCAAAACATTCATTGCACTGCTGGATGGTCAGACCGGCTGTGCAGAAAATATTATTTATGAGGGGTTTATTATCTAAAGATGTGTTGATCTTCTCTTGATTGGATATTACAATCCACAGGTTCCAGTGCAATCTCAAATGTCCTGATCCAATGTCAGTGAATATGGTTTCTTGATCTGTTGGTTGGGTTTTGAATGATCCGTGTACCGAAACCGATGAGCGGCAGCAGTGTCCGGTCATTCAGACAGAGCATAAACCGATAAACTCTGACTGAAATCGATTGGTTAAAATGAGAAGGAAGTCCATATTATTACAAGTTGTAATATTTACATTCCGGCGACAATTCTATATCGCGGACATGCACAAATGACAGCTCTGATATGTTGGTCTGAAAATTGGGATAAATGGTGGAATAGGGGGGGTGAAAGGAAGTTAATAATCGGTGCTCTGGCCTTGGTTCAGACGGCTTTATTTGAACCTGCTTGGTGAGCCGCTGAAATCTCTGCTGCAACCATTCCCGGACTCCAATTTCCGTTCAATGCAGCTTTTCCGAACCACAGTCTTTCTGCCAGTCTTCAAGCCCTTTTTTCAGGGGGTACCGGATCTTGTAACCGATGGAGTTCAGGTTTTCTGCACCCATGTGGGTGGAATAGTACAGTTTCTGTATTCTGCGGTGATGCACTGGTGATTTCAGGAGACCAATATGGTTTAGGAATTCGAAAAAATATCCACCGGCCAGCGCAAGTGAATAGGGTACCTTGGGTATGATGCGGCGGAACTGAAAAACATCCATGAAGGCTTCACAGATTTCTCGAATGGTCCATTCTCCGGGATCCGCTCCGTTATAAACCTGATACGGATGTGTGTCACCGGCAAGGAAATAGACAAGGTCTGCGACATCCTTCACATAGATACAGCCTTTCACCGTGCTGGACTTTCCTATATAAACGAACAGGCCTTTCCGCAGTGCATAATACAATTTTGTGAAATTGCCGTTTTCACCCTTTCCGTACACCACCCCTGCACGGAGAATTCGTAAGCGCCGGTTCCCCTGTTTTGCCCAGCCGGATAAAATGAATTCCCCATGCAGTTTGGAGATTCCATAACCGGTATCGGGGGCAGTCAGTGAGTTTTCTGTCATCCGCTGCTCCCCTGCTCTGAAAACCATCATGGTGCTGATATATACAATATTCCTGATATCATGCAGGTCTGCCCAGCGGACAACCTGTTGGGTGCCTTCAGCATTGGTGGTAAAATATTCTTCCCATTCATATCCCGGTTCTTTGCAGAGTGCAGCAAGATGATAAATGACATCAATCCGAACATCGGGATTCCACTTCAGCGGTTGTCGAATATCTGCGGAAATCCAGGTTAAATCGGGAAATTCTGCAGGCGGCGGCTTTAAGTCAATAACGTATACTTGATCATAGGCCTGCTTTGCCTTCAGCAGTGAAATCAGGTGGGTGCCAATGAAGCCGGAACCACCGGTGATTACGCAGGCACTCATCGGGCTTCCTGTATTGGAATTCGGGTTTTGTATCTCTCATAATAATTCTGAATGGTCTGCTGCAGCCGGGCTTTGAATCGATGAACATCAAACTGCATCGCGTGCTCCCGAATGCTGCGGGGATCAAACAGATTAATTCGATCTTCAAACTTCAGCACGGCCTCCTGAAGGCTTTCCGGAGTCTGTGCATCAAAGAACACACCGGTTTTGCCGTCAATGACGGTCTCCAGTGCGCCGCCTTTTCCAAATGCAATGACCGGCCGTCCCGATGCCATGGATTCAAGGGGAGTGATTCCGAAATCTTCCTCGGATGCAAAAACAAATGCCCGTGCCCTGCTGTACAACCCGGCGATGTCTTCATCCGGCAGCCGGCCCGTAAACTCAATATTCGGTCCTGCCATTGATTTCAGTTTGGCTTCTTCTGATCCGCCGCCTGTAATGATCAGCCTTCGTCCGTTTTTGTTGAATACCCTGATGATGAGATCCACCCGTTTGTACGGAACGAGCTCTGACAGGACATAGTAGTAATCATCCAGCTGAGAATCCGGTGAGATGGAAAACAAATCCCCGGACACCGGGGGCGGTATAACCACGGCATCCCGCCGGTAAAATTTGCGGATGCGCTTCTGAACATTGACGGAATTGGCTATGAAATAATCCACCCGGGAAGCGGTCTGAAAATCCCACATCCGTATCTGACCGGCAAACAGGTGCATGAAGGCCCGGGTCAGCAGTCCCGACTGCTGGTAGTATCCATGATACATATTCCAGATATAGCGCATGGGAGAATGACAGTAGCAGATATGACAGGTTTCCGGATTGGTCAGTACCCCCTTCACCGGACCTGATTCGCTGCTGATAACCAGATCATAGTTTCGAAGGTCAAAGCGTTCTACTGCTCTTGGGTACAGAGGCAGAAGCATGGTGTGATGATCCCGCGCTCCCGGAATTCTGTCCAGATAACTGGTAACAATGGGGTTATTGAATTTTTCAATGACGTCCGGACGGGCAAAAAGGGTAAAGATATCGCTTTCTGGAAACAAGTCGGCAAGCGACATCAAGACTCTTTCACCGCCTCTGATACTCATGAGCCAGTAGTGAATCAGTGCAATATGTTCAGGCAGGTGGGTATTCATCTGATTCCGTTGAACTGCATCGCGCGGCAGTCAGGACGCCTACTGCAGCGGTGCTCCGATCTCCTGAAGCCGCTGCTTCATGAGATCACCAAATTTGACAGCCCCTTTCCGGTTGAGATGGGCCTGATCATGAAACAGGTGCCGCTCCTTTTCAAAATGCTCCCGGTAGTCAAACACATGAACACCGGGTCGATTTACGATATTTTCAACCATCTGAAGGTCCTGATAATAATTGGGATAAATCTCGCTGACCCCATCAATATGCTCCCGTGCCATGGGAAACTTCAGCAGAATAATCTCTTTCTGATATTCCAGGCAAAGGTTGATGGTCTCCTTGAAATAATGCACCAGAACAGGATCAAAAGCAACAGATTCCTTGAACAGTTTGTGCAGTTTGTCCATGGTATATTCATAGGGATCGTAAATTTTCGAAAAATCGCCGTCTTTGGGAGTAAATCCGTTCAGCTGCTGTACAACCTGTCCCCCCTTGAAAAATTTCCATCCGACATATTCAAATAAAAATGCCCCGTTGTTGTAATATGAAAACAGATATGCTTCCACATACCGCATCAAGTATTTAAGGGGTTTGCCTGTGACCTGACCCAGTTCCCAGAAATTGACATACTTCGCCCAATAGGATGTCGGCTGGATATTATCAATCCGGAATGTGGCAAAGGAGGACAGATCATACGGAATGAACACATGGGTGATATTCTCCCCCTGGGCACTGTTTTCCAGAATGTGCTTCAGTTTGTAAAAGGTTTGGATATAGCATTCCTTGGTGGACGCAAAATTAAATGTTCCGGGAATCTGATCCGGATTCAACGCATTTTTCGTATGGGAATCACCAAAGAATACGAAATGCACCGGTTCTCCCAAATCATAAAAATACCGGTCATTTTTCAGGACGATACTGTTACTCATGATAAACCGGTCGAACAGCCGGGAAACCGCAAAGCTGCAGAAGAGGAAAACAATTCCAAGCAATAGTAAACTTTTAACAAACTTCAGCATGGCAGCCTAAAACTGGAAGTAGTAGAATTCACGTTTCTCGAATGCACCGAAAATCAGGAAGCAGATAATCAGAATGATATAGATCGCCCAGCGCAGCGGCAGATTCAGGTGACCGATCTGCAGACCGTGATCCCTTTTTCTCTGAAACCATTCTGTTCCGATAATGACAAAACAGTAGAAGA
This sequence comes from uncultured bacterium, assembly GCA_964527215.1. Lineage (GTDB taxonomy): Bacteria > Fidelibacterota > Marinisomatia > SCGC-AAA003-L08 > JACNLC01 > CAZGNZ01. Next base: position 30,187 of record CAZGNZ010000008.1, read on the forward strand.
GATCAATGATATACTTCGTGTCCAGCCCGAATTCCCATGGTCTGAAAAAACCCTGAATATAATTGATTGAATCCGTGAGGGTTTCTGAACGCAGAAAAATCAGAGAAAAGGTAATGGCGGAAAATGTACTCAGCATCTGCCGGAATTCTTTCAGGGTCGGAAAAATGCGGTCATGGGCCACCACATGCTCATATTTTTTCTGTTTTGTGATAAGCATGGATGGAATAAAATAAATTCCGTTGATGAATCCCCATGCAACGAAATGCCAGCTGGCGCCATGCCACAATCCGCTGATGGTAAATGTGGTTACAATATTAAAAATCCGGCGCCCCAGACCAACCCGGCTGCCGCCCAGCGGAAAATAAATATAGTCGCGAAACCATGTTGACAGGGAAATATGCCACCGCCGCCAGTATTCAACGATACTGCGGGAGAAAAACGGAAATGAGAAATTGCGCATCAGACTGAAGCCGAACAGCCGCGCGGTGCCGATGGCAATATCTGAGTACCCGGAAAAATCGCAGTACACCTGAACAGAAAACAGGAATATCCCCACCATCAGTGTAAATCCGTCCAGATTTTGATAGTTGGCGAATACCTGATCCACTTCCAGACCGATATTGTCTGCCACAACCACTTTTTTCAAAAATCCCCAAAGCAGCTGCCGAAGACCGTCCTTGGCTTTCTGTACTTCAAACACGCGCTTCTTTTTGAACTGGGGCAGCAGGTTCATGGCCCGTTCAATGGGTCCGGCAACCAGCTGCGGGAAAAAACTGACGAAGGCGAAAAAGGCAATTGGATCACGCGTGGCCTGAATCTTCCGGCGATAGATGTCAATGGTATAGCTTAGAGTCTGGAAAGTGTAAAAACTGATGCCCACCGGCAGGATAATCTTCAGCGATACATAATCCGCCTGAAATCCCATGGCATTGAACAGATTGACAAATGAACCGGCAAAGAAGTTAAAGTATTTAAAAAATCCCAGCAAACCCAGATTGGTTGCAAGACTGCAGGAAAGGAGGAGTTTTCGCCGGCGCTGATCGTTCGATCCTTCCAGAAGCTGACCGATGATAAAATCCACCAGCGAACTGATAAATATAAGAATCAGAAATCGGTAATCCCACCATCCGTAGAATACATACGAAGCAATGAGTATGAATAAATTCTGAATTCGAAGGGGAAGTTTCTGACCTGACCAATATATAATAAATACCAGCGGCAGAAATATGGCAAAAGGCAGAGAGTTAAAAATCACTTAAATTGTGCTCCAGTGGATCTGAATTCGATAAACAGGAATGTCATGCGGCTCGGGCTGTTCAGGTCTGTTGATTTTACTTATGGTAATGGTTAAATAAGTCAAAAGGGTTCAACATCCCAATATCTTGTTGATAATACATAAAGTTATCACGAACTGCAGAGAAGTTGAAAACCCTTTTCATCAAAATTTAAATAGGCATTCATATCCGCAACAAATAAAAAATCTCAATCAAACGGGAAAGTTGTTCCCTGTTCCTCTTGTGGATTTACAAAGCCGATGCTGTCAAGCTGCAGACTGCAGGAAACAGTGCTTCAGCAGACCGCCGCATTGTTTCGGGAATCCAAATCACATCGGTGGAAGATCAAACGTCCCATTTTGAAACTGCATGTTTTAAATTTTCCCGCTCCCGAATTGCTGCGCCGGGCACATTCACGTGCAGACTGATTGATGAATGATGGATGCAAACCCGTTTTTCCGGTAAATTTATTCGGTTTCTGCAGCGAAAATTCCTGCCGGTTTCAGGCCGGCCATCTTTTAGTTTTTAAATCACGGATACTCATGAGACTATTCTTTTTGCCATTTGGAGGCGGTGCCGGAATCGCCTATCGACCTCTGACTGATCTATTGAAAAACCGGGTACAGACCACCGCGCTTGATTTACCGGGACACGGTTCCAGATTCTCGGAACCGCTTCTCACATCACTGGATGACATGACAGATGATTTATTCTCGAAAGTTATCGGTCATCTGGATGAGAAGTATGCTTTCTTCGGCCACAGTCTGGGAGGTTATTTGTCCTGTTTGCTGACACAGAAACTCCGGGATGCCGGACATCCGCTGCCGGAAGCCCTGTTTATCAGCTCCACCACGGCTTTGTCCGTAAAAGCCCGGATTCGGGGATACCATATTCTCAGCCGGCCCGGACTGCTGGCAAAAATTCGTGAAATGGGCGGAACCCCTCCCGGCTTTTTTCGCGAACCCGATCTGCAGGAGATGTTTTTACCTGTTTTCAGAGCGGATTTTCAGGCAGTTTCCCAATATGAACACGCACCCGTAAAAAAACTGGACATTCCCATCCTCCATTTCTGCGGAACAGATGAGAAACTCTCGGAAGAATCACTGTCCCCATGGCAGCTGGAAACGAATAAGGACGTTCGGTTTTACAGCTTTCCCGGCGGTCATTTCTACCTTTTTGAGCATGCAGAAAAGCTGACAGGCGTTATTGCAGACTTTTTGAATAAGTGTAAATAAGAGGCCGACATGAGTGATACATCCGTGAAACAATTAAAAAACACCTATATCTACTATACCAATATTGAGGAAAACCAGGGACTGCGCGTTCGTACTGAAATCATTAAAAACCTGCCGTGTGCCATACTGGACCGACTGGAGCAGACGACCCATGAGGATTTGTATCTGCAGCGTTTGGCGGGCTGGCTGACTTTGCTGACGGGTCTTAATCGGCTGTCCATTGATGCCGGTCTGCTGGAAAAACTGCAGTTTTCTGATACCGGCAGACCTTACATTCAAAGCAACCCGGTTTATTTCAACATTTCCCATTCCGGAAAATTCGCCGGCTGTGCATTATCGCGGCATCATTCGGTTGGATTGGATATCGAAAGAATCCGGCCCGTGGCTCAGCTTGACCGCATTAAATCCATGCTGAACATGCGCTCTGATGAACAGGTTCGTAAAATGGCCGACAAGCAGCTGAAGTTTTTTCAGCAGTGGACCCGAACAGAGAGCGTCATTAAAGCCCATGGAGGTGGTTTCTACATTGATGTAGGGAAGCTGGAATGGAAGGAAGATTCGGCAATGATTGAGGGCAGACGATATTTTCTGGCAGAATGGAAGCTGCACAGCGGTTACGTGGCACATGTGGCAGCAGCGGGAATCCGACCGGTGGTGGTTACGGAAGAGGTCAAGCTGGTGTAGTATTGGATTGCCTTCACTTCATGACCTGTAACGGCACACTGCACTGCTCGTGATGCCGGCGAATCAGCAGATACTTTTTCACCCGCAGGCATTTGCAATAAAATTTCCAGCAGTGTCCTGTAGGATTGCGCCAACCGTCCGCCGGCGATGATTTATCAATTCCTCATGAATCAATCAGGTTGGAGATATCTATATTTTCAACATTTTCCTCGAATACTTCTAACCCCGGAAAGAATTCGATTGAGGTATGGGTTTCTCACCCTGCAAGGATAACAACTGCACCGGCAGCTTTACGGAGCATGACCCCGGATTGAATGTTTTTTGTCCGTTGGGCGGCCCCCGGAAGCGGAAATATTTAAATGTATCCTGGAAAATGCCGACCCTTTCGGGATCTGCCGCCGGTTTTAACTGACCGCTCCGCACTCCCTCAGCACCGGCTCAAGATGCCGGAACAAAGTATCCATTTCCGACGGTGTTCCCATGCTGATGCGAACGGCATGGGGAAAGCCAAACGCCGTCAGATGACGGAGTATCACCCCCCGCTTCATCATTTCCTGCGCGATGCATCCTGCCCGATCCGGACCGTCAAACAGCATCGTAACAAAGTTGGTTGATGATGGAATATATGTCACTCCCATCTGATCAAGACGCCCGGTCAGGCGGTCCATCTGGATATCATTGTTGGACAGCGTCTGTTTGATAAAATCGAAATCCTTCAGCGCTGCCAGACCCGCTGCCTGGGCAGCACCTGATGGTTCAAACGGCAGCCGGACTTTTTGCAGAATCTCAATCAGGGACGCTGCTCCCAGCCCATACCCCACTCGGAATCCCGCCAATCCGTGGAGTTTGGAAAAGGTTCTCAGTACAATCAGGTTCGGACGCTCGATATCAAGGCAGGTATTGTAATCCGGATTTTTCCGGGCAAATTCAAAATACGCTTCATCCACGGCAATCAGGACATTTTCCGGAATCCGATCAATGAAATCCTGCATGGCGGCATATGAAAGACAGCTTCCGGTGGGATTGTCCGGATTTGCCACGTACACCAGCCGGGTCTGCGGTGTCAGGCGATCCAGAATTGCATCCAGATCGTATCCATAATCCTTCATCGGGACCCAGACTGCACGGCATCCACATGATTTGGTCAGAACCTTAAAACCCAGGAATGTATTCTCAGCGGATATCACTTCCGCACCGGGTTTCAGGAATCCGCGCATCATGGCCAGCATGACCCCTTCACTGCCGCTGCTAAGCACAATGTTCTGCATTTCCAGACCCAGCATTTGGGCCAGTTTCTCACGCAGATAATGGCCGGCAACGTCCGGGTAAAGATGCTGCTCTGGCAGGGATTTCCGAACGGCGTCAAGCGCTGACGGTGCCGGTCCGAAAGGATTTTCATTGGATGCCAGCTTTACAACATCCGTTAATCCCAACTCACGCTGCACTTCCTCAATCGGTTTTCCTGGTTTATAGGAAACCATGGCATCAACATAATCAGGAACTTCTATATTCATTGTGTCAGTATCCCTGTTTTATGGTGTTTTAATAATTTTATGATCTGTGATGCGGATCACTCTGCACAGAGGTTGTCCAATGTCTGAAATCGACCCGTGGTCATCAGTCCTAATTTACGAATCCTGTTCAGAAGGTATGCCAAAAGAGTCTGCCAATACGATTCCCGTCAAATGATGATTGTGCCGATTGTCTGTGCCCGTTGATCAGCCGCAAACACGGCAGTATCCTCATCCGCGGCCGATACTCACCGCCCAAAACCGATTCGGCTTACCATTGGAAAGTTCAATTGCGAAAAAAACAGGCAGATTAATATCACGCGGAATTATAAATTACCGGCCAAATTTTACTGACAACTGATTAATGTTGTTTTTCAAACGATTCCCTGGAAAATTAAACCTATTATTGCGACTGCTGCCGGTGCGGAGCTGAATTCTATTGATTTTTAACTCGATCAATTTTGCCATCTTCCTGCCTATTGTTTTTGCCCTGTACTGGGCGCTGAACCGCGCGCCGCTGAAGCTGCAGAATTTATTTATCCTTAGCGCAAGTTATGTGTTTTACGGATGGTGGGATTATCGCTTTCTGGCCCTGATATTCATCAGCTCACTGGCGGATTTCATTGTGGGTCAGAATATTGTAAAGGCCTCCCGGAAAAGTACTCGCAAAATCCTGCTGGGAATCAGTTTTTCCGTAAACCTGGGCATTCTCGGGTTTTTTAAATATTTTAACTTTTTTATCGAGTCGTTTGCCGATCTGCTGGGTCTGTTTGGATTTCATGCTGATTTCTTTACGCTGAACCTCATCCTCCCGGTGGGTATCAGCTTTTACACATTTCAAACCCTGTCATACAGCATAGATGTGTATCGCGGACGGGTGAAACCCACCAGGGATCCGTTTGCGTTCTTTGCCTTTGTGGGATTTTTTCCCCAACTGGTGGCAGGTCCCATTGAACGGGCTCATAATTTGCTGCCGCAGTTTCAGAAACGGCGGACATTTGATCTGGACAAGGCCCGGGACGGAACCCGACAGATGCTTTGGGGCTTTTTCAAAAAAATTGTGGTTGCCGACAACTGCGGTGCGCAGGTGGACCTGATCTATGCCAATTATCCCGACATGAACGGTATCACCGTTGTCATCGGCACCCTTCTGATGATGTTTCAGTTTTACGGCGATTTTTCCGGATATTCCGACATCGCTATCGGCACAGCCCGGCTGTTCGGCTTCAGACTGACACAGAACTTTGCTTTTCCGTTCTATTCACGAAACACGGCGGAATTCTGGCGCCGCTGGCACATGACCATGATGAGCTGGTTCAGGGATTATGTTTTTATCCCAATGGCCGGGGATTTCAATAACAAATTCCGACTGGTATGGGTTTATCTGGTCACATTTTCTCTGGTCGGTCTCTGGCACGGTGCCAGCTGGAATTTTATTATCTGGGGATTTATCAACGGAGTGTACTTTATCCCGTCACTGCTTTTGTTTACAAGAGGAAAGCAAACACCGATTGCAGCCCAGGGCAGATGGCGGCCGAATTTTACCGAAGTCCGGCAGATTGCCGTCACAATGTCCCTCATCGCGCTGACAGGTCTGATTTTCAGGGCCCAGAATATTGAACACATTCTGGGACTGCTTGGCAGAGTTGTATTCGGCAACAGTACATTCGGGATTGATGTATCACTGATGCTGCCCATCCTCTTCTCAGCTGCGCTGTACTGCTTTGAATGGTTTCAGCGGGATAAGCAGCACGGGCTGCAGATTGACCATTTTCCGATGGCCGTCAGATGGTCGGTTTATGTGGTCATCGGACTGGTGATTCTCACTTTTGGAGCCTTTAATCAAAATGAATTCATTTATTTCCAGTTTTAGGATAATTGAATGACAGTGCATGTGAAAAGAGCAGCATTCTTCACGATTATTTTCCTTGTTCTCTCATGGGGGACATCCCGTTTATTCGACAGGATTATCCTGCACGACAGTCTGATTCTCCGCACGGAAAGACAGTTCCAGGCCTTTGAAGATCCGCTGTACTATCTGTTCTGCGGCACATCTCACGTGAAAAATTCCATCAATCCGGACATCATCCCTAATTCGTTCAATTACACATACATGGGGGAAAACTACGTTCAGACCTACTACAAGCTGAAATACCTTCTGGAGAATGATCCGCGGATACAGGATACCCGGGCCGTATTCCTGCCTTTCGACATGACCAGTTTCTCCCCAATGACGGCAGATATATTCGAACCCACCGTATACTGGAACCGCTTCATCAACTGGATTGAACTTGGAAAGCAGCGGGGCCGGCTGATCGAGTATGCCCTGAAGCCCATTGAAGCCGGTCTGTTCTCCTATTTCAAAGGGGCACAATTTATTCATGACTATGCACTGATTCGAAAAAGCGGCAGCCGCCTTCCCAAGCTCCTTAACGGCTTTCGACCGCGATTCAAGAGTTTTGAGGATATCGACGACCACAGAGCAGATGCGGAGTATCGCGCTGATAAATATTTCCACAGCACTGAAATCCAGAATGATGAGATGGCCGAGCATTTTCTGAAATGCCTGGAGCTGTTGAAGCAATATGAAAAAAAAGCCGTGATTATTCAATTCCCGGTGTCGTTGGAATTCTATGAGGCCGCCCATGAATTTATTCCTGACAACCGGTTTGAATCAGACCTCCTTAAGCGCGCAGAACAGATTACTGATCTTACCATCCTGGATTATCGCGATCTCTTCTTTAATCAGAACGATCATTTTGAAAATTCCGATCATATCAATGTAAAGGGCGCTGAGAAAATCAGTAAATTGATCCACAACGAAATTCAGGAGATGCATCTGTAGCGCCGATGCGCTGGCACCGCTGTTAAAAGCAACCAATGGCTGTTTATTTAAAAAAACTGACTCTGTTCCTCCTGCTGTTCTGTACGGTCTCGTTCTGCTACAGTTATCTGTTCAGTACCCATATTCTCCGCGGCAGTCTGGTTTTCAGAGAGGATGCCCAGTTTCAGGCATATCCCGATACGATGAAACACCTGCTTTTGGGCACGTCTCATGTAAAAAATTCACTCAATCCGGGAATAATCGGAAATTCCTTCAATTATGCTCATGGTGCAGAGAACACCATCCAGACCTACCATAAACTTAAATATATTCTGAACCGGTCCGATCGGACTGATCAGATTGAGACGGTGGTGCTGCCGCTGGATCTCGCCACTTTTCTCTCCACGCGCGAGGATATTTTCTCGCCAACGGCCTATTGGGTAAAGTATATTGATTTTATAAAACTTGGATGGGAAAAAGGGAAACCGCTGACCTACGCCTCAAAACCGATTGAAGCCCGATTGTTCTCTTTCTTCAAAAACGGTCAGTTCATGATTGACTACGTACAGAAAAAAATTGGCATTGAAAAGCCCAGTAAACTGATTCACGGCCACAAACCTCGATTTGGCGATTTTTCAAAAACCGCTGATCGCGTCAAGGAAGCCCGCCATCAGGCTGGAATATATTTCAGGAAAGATGCTGTGAATATCGCTCCGGAGATGGTGCAATACTATGCTGATGCCGTTGATCTCGCTTTGGCGCATGGTAAACAGGTTGTTTTGATCAAATTTCCTCTAACGCGCGAATATGTTGAAACCGCCATGACCTTTTTCCCTGACGGGCCGGCAGACAATGACATATTTGAACGCTGGAAAGAAAACCCGAATGTGCGCATCTTCGACTTCAGGAGTCTGTATTTCGATCAGAATTCCCTTTTTGACAATTCCGATCATCTGAACCATAAAGGCGCCGCCCAATTCAGCAGCCTGGTCAATACAATCCTGAACCCGCACCACAAAAACAACTGATCAGGGAAACAACACTTTTCTTTTTGAATCAGACACTGATCCTGCCTATTATCAGTCGATGGACGCTTAAAAAATCTTCCTAATTCAACACAAAACCGCACAGCCAAACCAACTATGAATACAACTTCAAACCGAACCGTTTTTATCTTTTCCGGCATTGCCAGTCAGTGGGTGACGATGGGTCAGGAACTGCTTGCAGAGAATCCCATATTCAGAACGTCAATCGAGAACAGTGACAGAATCTTCAAATCGATCAGCGGATGGTCGATTCTGGAGGAACTGAAAAAAAACCGGGATGAATCCCTGCTGAATGACACTGCTATTGCACATCCCTGCATCACGGCAATGCAGATTGGGATTGCTGCAATCCTGAAAAACTGGGGCATTGAACCGGATGCCATCATGGGTCACAGTGCCGGGGAAGTGGTTTCTGCCCACACTGCGGGTATACTCGCCCCGGAAGATACGTTCAAACTGGCAGATATACACGTGAAACTGATCCAGAATATCACCGTCAGCGCATCCATGGCACATGTTTCCCTGTCCGCTCCCCAGATACGCGACGTGCTGCATGATTTCGGTGACAGCATTGAGATCGCTGCCGAAAACAGTCCTAAAGCCACGCTGCTGAGCGGGAATCCGGATGAAATCAGGGCGCTGGTCAAACACCTGGAGGAAAAGCAGATATTCTGCCGAATCCTGAATTCTGACATCCCGTTTCACAACAGATCCATTGAACCGTATCTGGAAGATTACGCGCAAACGGTCAAAGCACTGGACATCAAAAAAGCCCATACTCCCATCTATTCCTGTAATCATGGAGAAATCGGCAGGGAGAATCCATATGATCATCAGTACTGGCCTCACCATCTGCGTGATCCGATCATGTTCCGCCGCATTATGGAAAAAATGATTGCCGACGGGTACCGCACGTTTGTCGAAATCGGACCGCACCCCGTACTGTCAACCTTGATGGAAGAGACCCTCCATCATTCCGGAGTTTCCGACTATCACGTCATACCTACCCTAAAGCGGGATGAGGCTGAATACCCATGCCTGATTCATGCCCTGCAGCACCTCATCGACAGTGGATATCCTGTCAGCATGGAAAAGCTGGACAGCACGGCCAGAGCCGCATTGGAAGAAAACCGGTTGAATACTGCTTCCGGACATGAGGAAAGCACATTGATCCGGCATCTGAAAAAAACCGGTGATCCACAGCGGCTGGAAGAACTGAAAGAGCAGATCCACAGCGCGGTTCAGGAAGTTACGGACGGAAAAATCAGCAGCAGAGGTCATGTTTCCGGTTTTTTTGACATGGGGCTTGATTCGCTGACGGCGGTGCAGCTGCGCAATGTTCTGAATTCCCGCCTAAGCCTGAACCTGCCAGTAAGCATGGCATTTGATTATCCCGATGTAGAGCGGCTTGCGGTGTACCTGAATTCAAAATTTGTCAAAAAATACATGAAGCCTGATCGGAAACAAAGCGCTGATCCCGGCAGGCATTCCGACCGATCTCAGTTTCGGGATGATCCCATTGCCGTCATCGGGATGGGCTGCCGCTTTCCCGGCGGTGCCAATAGTCCGGATGCATTCTGGAAAATGCTTCTGGATGGGCGGCATGCCGTATCAGAAATCCCCAAAGACCGCTTTGATGCGGATCAGTTTTACTCTGAAGACCGCGATGCTCAGGGGAAAATGTTCATGCGCCACGGCAGTTTTCTGGAAGATGTAGATATAAAAACATTTGACGCCGGATTTTTCAAAATCTCACCCAGAGAAGCTGCTGCCATGGACCCCCAGCAGAGACTGCTTCTGGAAACAGCATGGGAAACCCTGGAATATGCCGGGCTGGTTCCGGAAGTATTGAACGGCAGACGAATCGGAGTATATATCGGTATCGGCGGAGACGATTACAAAGGGGCACATCTCTGGTCGGATGACCTGACAGACATCGATATCTATTCCGCACCCGGATCGATGTTCAGTTCGGCGGGGGGACGGATCTCGTACTTTTTCGGCTTTCAGGGACCGAATATTTCGGTGGAAACGGCCTGTTCAGGATCGCTGACGGCCACCCATCTTGCAATTCAGGCACTGCGCTCGGGTGATTGCGAGATGGCGCTTGCAGGCGGTGTAAACTGTCTGCTGTCCCCCAATCTTTTTGTTTATTTTTCCAAATTCGGTGCCATGTCACCTGACGGTATTTCCCGAACTTTCGATGCCGGTGCAAACGGGTTCAGTCGCGGCGAGGGATGCGGACTGGTACTCCTCCAGCCGCTGAAGAAAGCGGAAAAAGCAGGCCATAACATTCTGGCAGTGCTGCGCGGATCTGCCATCAATCAGGACGGTGCCAGCACCAGCTTTGTGGCACCCAACGGACTGGCACAGCAGGATGTGGTTCGGCAGGCTTTGGCCAATGCCGGACTCGAGCCTGAAGATATTGACTACATCGAAGCCCATGGTACGGGAACCGCTTTGGGGGATCCCATCGAAATGGGAGCATTGAGTGAAGTTTTCAGCGACAGCCATACCGCGGAACATCCCCTGTATGTCGGGTCGGTAAAAACCAATATCGGACATACTGAACCGGCGTCCGGCATCGCCAGTCTGATCAAGAATGTCTTTGCGCTGAAAAATCGCCGAATACCAGCCCATCTGCACCTGAAAAATCCGTCACCGCATATTTCATGGGATTCCATCCCCATTCGGGTTCCCACTGAAATGATGGACTGGCCGAAAAATAATCACCCGGCAGCATCTGGAATCAGCGCTTTTGGTTTCAGCGGAACCAATGCCCATATTATCGTTCAGGAGCATGTCTCAAACGACGAACCCGACCTTCAGACCATGCCGCCTCAGACCGTCATCACCGTTAGCGGTCAGTCCACGGCTGCACTGTCCGATTACGCTCGAAAGTACGCTGACTTCCTGTCCAATGCATTCGATGGCGATCTGCCGGATGTGAGTTATACCGCCAACTGCTGCCGGACCCATTTTAAGAAACGTCTCAGTGTGACTGGTACTTCTGCAAAAGAGCTGGTAAAGCCGCTGCAGCAGTTTGCTGAAACTTCAGAAGCATCCGGAGCACTCCAGCTCGGATCATGTCAGTACGCCAACGGCGAGATTGTATTTCTCTTTACCGGGCAGGGCTCACAGTATGTTGGTATGGGTCAGAAACTTTATGAGCATTTTCCTGCCTACCGTGAAGCATTTGACCGCTGCGATGATCTCTTTCAGCCGATCCTGAAACTCCGCCTGTCGGACTTGATATTTGATGACCCTGATGATCCGGAACTGGTGAATCAGACCAACTTCACCCAGCCGCTGATATTCACCATTCAAATCGCTCTCACTGCTCTGTGGAATTCATGGGGAATACGGCCGGATGCGGTGGTCGGACACAGCATTGGTGAATATGCTGCAGCCGTTTCTGCCGGTGTTTTCACTCTCGAAGATGCCGTTAAACTGGTGGCTGCCCGCGGACGCGTCATGCATGAAGCACCCGGAGACGGAGTGATGGCGGCAGTATTCGGCACAGAGGAGGAAATTCAGCCCAATCTCAACGGATTTGAATCTCAAGTCTCCATTGCCACCATAAACTCGGTTTCAAACGTGGTTGTGTCCGGAGAACGGCAGGCAGTGGATGAAGTTCTGAAACGCTGCCGGGACGCCGGTTATCGATCGAAGTCGCTGGCGGTGTCGCATGCCTTCCATTCACCCCTGATGGATCCGGCAGTGGAGGAATTTCGGAAAACCGCTGAATCCTGCATGTATCACGATCCGACATTGAAATTCATATCATGTGTTTCCGGAAAGGAAGCGGAGAGCGGTGAAATCAGTCAGGCATCGTACTGGTGTGATCATATTCGAAATGCCGTCCGTTTTAATGATTCCGTCCAGTACCTGCTGCGGAATGATTTCAAAATTTTCCTGGAAATCGGTGCCCACCCCATATTGACCGCGCTGGTAAAGCAGGGTCTGGAAGACCGCCAAGGACTCCTTCTGCCATCCTTGAGACGCGGACAACCGGATCTTCATGTAATATTCAGTGCTCTGGGTCAGGCCCACTGCGAGGGTCTTCCGGTCGAGTGGAATGCGCTCCATGAAACCTGGCCTGCCCACAGAGTCCCTGTTCCGACCTACCCGTTTCAGCGCAAGGAATTCTGGAAGTCTCCCAACGCTGCCGGACGCGTACTCAATCTAAAAGCAGGGATTACCAGTACTCCGGTATCAGAAACCGCACTCGGAACAGGTCCCGTTGGAGAAACGGATGTTCCCGGACTTATGTACCAGCTCCGCTGGCAGGAAGCGGATAACGAGCCGGTCGTGCTTCCGTCCAAAAAAGGGAAAATTTCCCGATGGCTGAATAAACTTTCTGACGACAACACGGAATTTGACATCCGTAACTGGATTGTGTTTTCCAAATCATCTGAAATCGCGGACAGAATCGTTTCCGCCCTGCAGGCTTTCAATCAGAACACCATCCTGGTGACACCCGGCGATGGCTGGCGTAAAGGCAGTTCATCCTTCCAAATCAATCCCGAAAGCAGGTCGGATTACGACAAGCTGTGGAAAAACCTTTCGGATATTGAAAATCCCCGTGTTCTGAATCTTTGGTCACTGCAGGATCCCGAACAATGCGGTGAAATTGCTGACCTGGAATCAGATTTCCAGCGCAAACTGTACACTGAGAGCCTGAACCTGATCCAGTCCGCACTGGAGCACTCCCTGCTTCAGGATATGGTCTGGATAACCCAGTCCGCCTGGCGGATCAGCAGCGGTGACCAGGTCAGTCCCGGTCAGACTGGAATATGGGGATTCCTGAATACCGTTGACCTTGAGTTTCCCGATATTCTGAACTTGCGCATCGATATTCCGTTCGATCCTGATGACGGAGATTTGGGAAGCCTGACGTCCATACTGCTGAAAGAGCAGAGCGACTCACGGCTGGGAGTTCGGGGTGACAAGACCTATTGTGCCCGAATAGAAAAAGCAGCCGTTCCTGACCCCCGCCCGGAATCGGTCCAAATCAGTGAAAATGCCAGCTACCTCATCGTGGGCGGCCTGGGTGATTTGGGTCGCGAAGCGGCTCAATGGCTCATTCGAAACGGTGCACGTCATTTGATCCTTACCGGCCGCAGAGAGCTGAATGCGGATCTGGAGTCGAAAATTCAGTCATTGTCTTCGGACGGTGCGGTAATTCGGTATTTCAGTCTTGACATTGCCGATTCCGCCGCGATGAATGACCTGTTTCAGGAAATCCGGCAGGATACCCCCGAGCTCAAAGGCATCATCCATGCAGCCGGTGTGGTTTCGGACGAAACGCTGCTGACCCAGACCTGGGAAAAGTTTGAATATGTATTTGCACCCAAAGTCTGGGGCGGATGGAATCTGCATCAGCAGTCCCTGAAGCATGCCCTCGATTTCTTTGTGCTCTATTCGTCCGCCAGCTCATTACTGGGTAATGCCAATAATGCCAATTATGCTGCAGCCAATGCCTGTCTGGACGGTCTGGCTGAGATGCGCCGCGGAATGGACCTGCCGGCGGTGAGTATATCCTGGGGACCCTGGGCAAACATCGGAATGGCTGCCAATCTGGAAATTACTCCGGAGGTTTTTGCACGGCTGGGGTATCATGCCCTGGAACCGAAGACGGCCATCGCCGGTCTGGAACATATCCTGAACATGAATTACAATGCTGCGCTGGTGATGGATGTGGACTGGTCACGCTATGCGGCAGTGCTGGGGAGCCGGATTCAGAAACAGTATTTCGGATCGGTGGCAGTTTCTGGTAAGGAACAGACAAAAGACGTATCCAGCGACAAACCATCCATTCTGACAGAACTGAGCGGAATGTCAGGAAAAGAGCAGACAGAGCGGGTACAGCAGTTCCTGCAGGAAATCGCGCACCGCATCATCGGGTTTGGCGAGCCGGAGGATATTGATATCGGAACGCCGCTTCTGGATCAGGGATTTGATTCCTTGATGGCAGTGGAATTCCGAACCACGGTCAATGACGAATTCGACTACAATTTCAATCAGGCTGTATTTTTCAGACATCCCACAATTATGGAACTGACGGAACTGATTTTGACCACGGTACTGAAATAGTACTTCCCGTAAAACTGTCGTATTCTCGGATAAATCACTCACCCTGCTCTTCGTCTGCTGCAGCTGCAGGAGATGACTGCATGGCGTGCCAGTAAGCCGATATCAGATTCCGGACATAAACCGTTTCCCTGAGCAGTTCCCGATTATCACTTGTTGAGGCAATGACTTCAGGAGTGGCACCGTGCTGATAGAAAAATATATTTTTCCCCAGATACTGGGCTTCCAGAATAATCAGAGGACAGTTCTCATACCACAATGACGGAAAAACCAGAGTTTCCGACCGACTGAGATAGGCCATTGCAGTGAGATGATCCAGCGGTCCGATAACATCAATGTGGGATGACAGGTTTTTTTCAGTGATCAGCCGATTCAGCCGGGTAACATATTCTCTGTCCCCGCTTCCCACTACTGCCATTTTTCCGAACAGTTCAAAACTGTAGGTATCTCTGATAAAATGGATCATCCCCTTTTCAGGGGTCAGGCGTCCAATGAAAATACTCTTGTAGCCGCCGGGAACGGATTCCGCTATTCGGTTGATTTCATCCATCTGCTCTTCCAGTTCAAACGCCGGATTATGGACCGTCATTATCGGTCGGTCCGGAAGCAGCAGCTGGTGTTTCAAATGCAGAAACCGGGATGGTGCAATAAACAGATCGATGGTTTCCAGCACGTTCATCATATTGTACCATACTTCATGCTGAAGAAATTTCAGTATATCGAACACAAAATTTCTAGGATCGCAGCGTTTAACCAGGATTTTGTAAAATCGTCCGTAATTGCATTCTTCACAGATTTCCGGTTTCTGTCCAATCCATCGAATATAGGCATTGTTGGCGCACAGCAGATGATAATCATGCAGGGTGATCACCACGCTGAATCCATACTTCGGTTTCAGATGGCGGAGTGCCAGCAGGATGCCCGGACTCAGTTTGTGATAGATATTGTGCAGGTGGACAATATTGGGATGAAATTCGCGGATTTTTTTCCTGATTCCAAGATAATGCTTTAGGGAGAACAGGTAACCCGGCAGATCTTTCAGGGTGGGTGCGGGGTTTTTTCGCCCATAGTACGCAGCTGTGGGGATGCCCTGTTCCTTCAGAAGTTCACTGGTCCTGCGAAACACCAGTTCTGCCCCTCCGCCTTCCAGTGCATCATTTACCTGCAGAACACGCAGTTCCACCGGAGAATTTGGTTGATCACTCACGCTGGTTTACAGTCGTTCCCAGAAAATCACCTGGGACTCAGTGGTTGAGCGGCGAACCGATTCATAATCGGCAGAAGGCGGATATTCCTTTAAATAGGTTGAAGCTGAAAATCGGGCGGTTCCCATCCTTTTCTGTACCAGACCGATGCGTTCGGTCCCCCAGCTAAAAAAGGCCGTTTTCCCACTGCGGCTGACCAATTTTATCACCATTGAACCCGATTCGGTGATTTCATAATTCAGCGGGCGGTAACCGCGAATGGTTCTCACCATCCATTTCAGCGCATGCACTGCCGGTTTGGGGGTAAAGTCGGATTTATAGACTCCGTAAAATTTACTCCGGGTTTCGGAGACATCCCGAAAACCAAACACATAGTACCTGCTGCCTCTCACCGCCTGGAATGCAGCTGCCGTCTGCAGGATGCGGTCCGCCTGAAGGGCATATTCAGCCTCCGTCGGCTGTTCCCCTTCATTCTTTCGAAACGGCATTCCAAATTCGCTGATCCAGATTTCCAGATCACGCCTGGTGTGCTTCCGCATTTCAGAACGCAGACGGTTCACATAATTTACTATTCGAGCGCCAGGATCAATATACGGATGCATGGCCACACCGTCGCAGTAATCCAGTACCCCTTCCTTAAACAGTCTGGACCAGTAATCATGGGCAGTTGGACTGCCGGCCAATCCGCCCAAAATGACTTTCCCACCGGGAATTTCAGATTTGATCACCCGATAGGTGATTTTCAGGGCATCCGCATAATAATTGAGCGGCCAGTCTTTGGGCCAGTATTTATCGAGATTGGGTTCATTCCAGAATTCCCAATCCGTGACATACTCTCCATAGCGCTCAGCCAGCCGGTGCACAAAATGCTCCCAGTCATCAAGATGGTTTTTCAGGGGACGAGCCCATTGCGGAGGCGAATGAATCAGGGCAAACAGCCGGGTGTCAGTCCTTTTGGCCAGAGCAACCACCGAGTCATACACGGCCCATTCCCATTGACCTTTCTGCGGTTCGATAAACTTCCACTGGAAACCCACCCTGAGATTTCGAATGCCCATTGCATGGTTCAGTGACACAATGGTGTCCCGCATATCAAATGCACGATCATACTTCTGAACTCTCGTCAATGCCGCACACATACCAATATACAGGTCGTCATCCGGTTCATATCCTTCAACATCGCCGGTGGACGGAACATAGGGAGCGGATTCAAACGGCAGCGGTTCTCCCTGCCGGCGGTTGGGACGCTGTCGATTCTGATTCTGTCGCTTATCCATCCTGGGACGCTCTCTGGAGGGGTCGGGCCTCTCATCCGGAACGGGGGTACAGCCGACCACGGTCAGGATACCAATCAGATAAATAAAAAGGGATTTTAATCTCATTATATTCCTCCTTCGGTTGTCCGGGATTCAGTCCGGGGATTCGCCGGTTTGGCCAGGTAATCCGTCTGAATTTTCACTGGTGGATGATACCGGTCCATATACCCCATCCAGGCTGACAGATAGATGATATGAAGCGGCATGATGCCGCTTGTAAGCGGTGTAACGTAAATCTGATAAAAAGCCATCACGCTGAGCATTGAAAATGCAAATGCAAAATTGACAATGTCAAATCGTTTGCGGATGAAGCTGATATGGAAAAAGCGGAAAAACGGCAGGAACGTTATTATAATAAATGCAAGCAGTGCAAACAGTCCGCCTTCATTGGCCATGATACAGTAGGCATTGTGAGGTCGGTACTCCCACCAGTTCGGGATGATGGTATCCACATATGAGTAGATATACTTGGAGTTCTGAAGACCCAGGCCGACAAGCGGATGCTGCAGAAAATATTTTACAGACGCAATCATCATCTCCACCCTGAACGCCGCTGAATTCACGCCGGAACCGCTTCCCTTGAGCTCCATTTTGGTAGTCAGGGCGCTGAATATCCGGTCAACATAAAATGCCGCGGAAATCGCAGCGAAAAGTGCCAGAATCAGTACGATTATAATCAGGAGTATTTTAAATTTGGAAATCTGCGCCTTTTCTCGGGTGGTACCCTTAAATTTCATTACAAAGGGAAGAAATGCCAGATTGACCAGCAGCAGGATCCCGATATTCCCCAGGGAAAACGTCAGAAATATCACCAGCAGACCCATAAATAGAGCCATTCGGTTGATCCACCATTTAATGCCGACCTGATTGGTCAGATAGGGTGCTATCACACCAAATGGAAACAGGAATGTTATCCAGTTGCCGACTGTATTGGCGTGCCCGAAGGTTCCGTGCACCTGCCCCAGTCCGCCGCCGGCAGCCAGTTCCTTGATTTCATCCTTGGTAACCTGCCCGAAGAAAGCCGCCAGGTTTCCGAATTGACTGGATGTAATGATTTGAATCAAACATACGACAGACTGCACCAGAAGGGTGACCACGGCGAAGTTGATCAGCAGCGAAACAAACGAATAATCCCCGTAGGTGCGTCTGAAGTAAAAGGACATCAACAGCGGCAGAATAAATTGGGGAAGCTGATTCCACTTGGTGGAATACTGGGGATTCCCATAGGTCATCAGCATGATAACAAGCATCAGAATGACAATGGAAACATCCCAAACATCGCGCTTCCCTTTATCTGCGCTGCGGTACTGCAGAGCCCGGATCACAAGCAATGTCAGGATACCGTATACCGGCAGATTCCAGAGGTATAGCGAAAACAGACCGGTTTTTGCCGACAGCGAGATATACATGCTGTACAGCATGATCATCATCAGCCATTTTTCCAGGGTGTTAAATTTGATCAGCAAAAATAATCCTCAGCAGGGCAGTTTGTCAGTCAGCCAAATTCTGAAACAGAGTCAGTTCATCAGGTGAAAAGAACTGGCGGTATTCTCCCTGAACGCCTTTCCGGAAAAAACTTTTTTTATCCGTCTCCCCGGGTTTGCGTCCACCGGACATTTTTTCAAAACTGAATGTTTCCACCGCACGGCCAATAATTTTTCTGTCAACCTCAAATCCTGCGGATTTCAGACATTCCTCCAGATAATGGGCACCATCCGTCAGCATCTTTTCATATTCGATCACCGTAATGCGTCTCTCCGCCCAAGCTGACCGGTGATCCCGCCACATTCGAATAAACTGTCGAATCTGCATCCTCCGTCCCAGCAGACCCATCCATTTGATAATATTCATTTTCCCTATATTTTCGAAAAACGATTTGTTTTTCATAAAATAAAATAAACTGACAAATGCATCCCTGGGATCCCGCTGCACATAGAAATAACTGCCTTTGACCTGCTTCATATCTCCGGGCCATTTATGAATTTTGGCAATACCGCTGAATCCCTTCGCTGAAGCCCAGGGATGACGACCGCTGACCGCTTCCCTGACCCATTGTTTTTTGGGCAGATTGGACGGATCGTCAGGATTTCTGTACGCCAAATTCAGGCAGTAGGCAACCAGGTAATGGATCCATGTTGTTCCGCTTTTTGGGAAGCCGACAATCCAGACATATTGCTCATCGTCGTGAAGTCCCGGTATCATGTATTTTCCTCCGCCAGCCAGTGGCTGAAATCACGTTTTACGATATCCTGCAGCTCCAGTA
Source organism: uncultured bacterium (assembly GCA_964527215.1). Lineage (GTDB taxonomy): Bacteria > Fidelibacterota > Marinisomatia > SCGC-AAA003-L08 > JACNLC01 > CAZGNZ01. Next base: position 49,638 of record CAZGNZ010000008.1, read on the forward strand.
TATCACCGCGGAAAACGTCAATCAGATGTTTTCGAGTGTCCGGCTGCAGCGGTCCGTGTTTGATCCTGGACTCAGCGGTATTCAGTCTGGTGACCATTCGACCGGCCCGGATGAGACCGGATTTCTGGAGAAAGCCGATCATAAACGGCCAGTCTGTCACCAGTTTGTACCGCAGCCGATGTGCCAGGCCGGCAACCCGTCGGGACCGAATCTGATCGGACTTATTCACCCGTTTATTTCGTACTTCCGGTCTGAATTCAGGGTTTGCCCCCACGAAAGCATAGAGTCGGGAGAGGACTTTCTGGGGATTCTGCTTGATTTCGTCATACACGAGAACCAGAATCTGTTCCGGGTTGAATACCTTCATGTAGCGTTTCAGGTGTTGGGCAAACATGCCGTTTTCAATAAACCTGTATGGACCGGGGGTTTCCAGTGCAGCTTCAAACGTTTCCGGCAGATCTGCCTGTCTCGCGAGATATTTATAGTGGGAATAGGCCCGTTCAACCGGATTCCTGATACTGACGATGAGCTTGACGTCCGGATAGTGGCGGTGGATCAGTTCAGGTGCACGGGCATCCATCAGGTAGGCGGGCGTCCCTTCTCCGGCAATCTGGTGACTGCCGGCTTTGGAGAACAATGATTCGTACCATTCGATCCCCCGCTGATAATTGAAATAGTCCAGCTCCGGTCCCGTGCCGTTTTTTTTCATTCTGCAGAAAAAATGGGCCCCTTTGATCCCAAGTGCAAAAATATCCGGGTGTTCAGCCAGACAGCGGTTTACCCAGGTAGATGCACAGCGCTGTCCGCCGATGCCAATGAAATCCGGTTTTCTTCCCATATTACCTGTTTTTTTTGATCCGGTTTTCGGAAACCGTCGATTTTAAGGTATATCCATATCGGTGATTCATCCAGCCTCCCAGCGCGTTAAATACCCGCTGATCCCTGCGGCTCATTTCCTGACGCCATTTTTCATCAAAACGAATTTTAACATTGGATTTAAATCGCCACCGGCTTCCGCTTATATTATGGATATTTTCCGTTCCCGGGGAATCATATTTTTCCAGTCCCGGGCAATCGCACAGCCGGGCAATTTTCTGAAGCGTATCCGCGGGGTTGAGCGCCAAATCCTCGTATCGTATCCTCATGGTTTTGACCTGAGGGTGTTTTTGTGCAATCCATTCAAGATTCAGGTTGCGCATGATCCAGGAAAACGTTGTACCGGGTATCCCTCGAACCGGTGTATAAACGGTTCCCCCGTATGCCGGCCGGGCCTTTGGAATCAGATTGGTGTATGCCAGTGCGCGGCCATCCCGAATCAGATGAAGCAGTGTTATATCAAACAACCCGGATTGAATCAGATTCAGCAGACGGGAGGTTCGTTTGGAGGATTCCACAATCACCCTGCAGCCGGAGGTTTTCAGAATGCTGCGATACAAATCATAGGTACGCCAACCGTATGCCTGCGCATTCGCATCCTGATTTTTCCACCATATCGTGTGGTTCCGCCAGCGGCCGGGAATAAGTCCGTTCAGCCTGAAATCCATCCCGCCGTCCAAGCGGCCGTACACATCCTGCCAGAACATGCAGGACCGTATAGGCTGTCCACAGGAGCATTTCAGGTTTTTGGCCAGCCAGTTATCGATGAAATGAATTTCCCCGACACTTTGGATATCGGGATGATTGTTCAGCATCAGGTCCAGAAGCGTGGACCCGCTGTGGGCAATCGAGCCCACATACAGCAGCGGTATTTTTTCAGCAGCTGCCATACAGCCCCGTAAAAGTCTGCAGAAAGGTCATCCCTGGGAAATCCGTGTGTAAATATGCCTGTTGATCTTTCATATCCATTGTTATTCAGCCTGCGGGTGCTCAGTTACCGCAATCTTCTTAGCTTTCTCAGCAGCATTTGTTTTTCGGATGCAGTCGTGAAACAGGCCAGAAGCGCAAATACGGCCGACAGATAAATAACTGTCATCCAGATTATATGCACACCCAGCTGAAACACCAATATGTAAAGCAGTGCCGTAACGGGCAGCGAAACGGAATACAGCTTCAATAATTCAGGAAATCTGAGCTTTATTCGAAAATGGCTCCGCACCGCAAAAAACCGCAAAATGTTAATGATGATCAGGCTGGCACCCGTCCCGACCGCAGCACCCAGCGCCATGTATTTCGGAATGAGAAGGGCATTCAGGATAATGGCAGTCCCAAATCCGATAATAACAATTCGAGTGCCCACTTTCTGCTTTTCACACATATTAAGCATAAATCCGGCCGGTCCCGCCAGAGCATTCAGAGCTTCTGCCACAGCCAGCAGAATCAGCACCGTAAACGCCCCCTCGAATCCTTCCCCGAAAAGCTGAAGGGCCTGTTTCCCGTAGATGACAATCCCTCCCAGAATAATCATCAGCATCAGACTGATGAACCGCAGAATGGAATCAAACAGATCCTGCATCCGCTCAGTATCTCCCGCCACATAGGCATCGGATATCATGGACTGATAGGCCGGGATGAAAGTCGTCATCGCCAGATTCAGCAAAATGGCCAGCGAATATGCCGCACTGTAAAGACCAACCTGTTCCGGTACGGATAACGCACCCAGCATGATCCGGTCCACTGTTACCAGCGAGGTGCCCATCACGGTATTGAACCATACCGGCATGCTGTAGGCAAGCATTTTACGGGAACGAAAACCGGACGGCTCAGACGATTCAGGAAAAGTATTCCGAATGACCTTTTCAATCCCGGTCCACCCTGCCAGCACCACCAGAATCAGACAGACCAGTGATGCCCAGTAAACATCGTACAGGCTGAATTCAGGACCCTTGACCGCCAGAAGAATCGTCGCCCCTGCCAAGGTTCCCAGCGGCTGCAGAACCAGCAGAAACATGGATTGGAGGAGCAGTTTGTTCAACCCCCTGAAACCATAGGCAAACAGCTGTCTGAGCGCTACCAAAGGAAGCAGCACAGACGCCCATACGACCAGAAGAATATGATCAGCAGGGACATTGAACAATGCACCGATGCTGTCCCTGAAAATCAGGATACCGCCGGAAAGGATCAGCGACAGCGTGATTACGGAAAAAACAGCTGTTCGAAAACTGCCGCGGGCTTCTTCCCTGTTTTTGTGGCTTCTGGCCAGGGAAAAAAACCGGACAATGCTTTGGTGCAGCCCCATCTGTCCGATGATGGCAAAGAGTCTGGTGATGGATGTCAGCAGTTCAAAAAGTCCGTAAACCGCGATTCCCAACGCATTTGCCAGCACCAGTTTCAATCCGAGTCTGGTCAGTTTGCCAAACAGATTGACACCTGTGACAATGGCACCGCCTTTCAACAGGGCCTTTGACACATCCATTTTCTCTGTGGGTTCATTCATGGGTGTTCAGCAGTCTGTCCAGTTCATCGGGAAGGGCACGCCAGCGGCTCATTTCCAAGGCATTTTGAACCTTCCAGGGAAGCAAAGATACGATGAGCATCATGAATGCGGATCTGGAGAACTTCCTTCCCAGACTTTTCACAAACCATTTCATCGCTTTGGACCGGCAATGGGTTTTCTGAAACAGACGGCCCAGCCCGAACCACGCCTCTGCCCAGTAGAGCCGGGTCACCGGAATCAGCTCCGGAAACATTGCCGTCATCCGGCTGTAAAATGCCTGTCGGGTTTCGATAAACTGTTCTTCACTGATAGAATAGGACAGCCCCAGACTGGTAAGCCGCCTTACGGAAAGGGGCTCCGGCAGATATGAGACATTCAACGCGTTAAACGCCCTGAGCAGGAAATCATGATCTTCCAGATGCCGAAAGGATTCTTCCATTCCGCCGAGAACATCCAGTGCCGTTTTCCGGAACATGATGGTGGAAGTAAATGATGATATCCGTCCCAGAAATACAGCTTCCATACAGGCCTGTCTCTCTTCCGGGCAGTCAATGCGGAATGTCTTGACATATCGGCCGCTGTCATGTATATGTTCAACAGCCGTGAAACACAAATCAGTTTTGGGGTGTGACTGAAAAAAATGGTGCTGTTTCGAAAGTTTATCCGGCTTCATGACGTCATCAGCATCCAGAAAGGCAATGAAACCGCCCCGTGCAGCCTTCATTCCTGCATTGCGGGCAGCGGCCACCCCTTTGTTGTTTTGAAAATGAATGGCTCGAATGACACCGGATTTTTCAAGATCGGCGAGCAGTTCTGGGGTTTGGTCCGTCGAGGCATCATTGACAGCAATGATCTCGAGTTCCGCGCTCAGATTCTTCTGATTGCGGCAGGAGTTGATTGTCTGAAGTACAAAGTCAGCGCCGTTGTGAACAGGGATAACAATACTGATAAGATCCGGTTCGGCATTAATCATGCTCTCGCCCTGAGTTTCCGCAGGTAGAACCCCGGATTCTTCAACGTTCCCCGAACGATTCGAAACAGTTTGGCGAAAAATGCTCCGACCTGATACTGAAGTTTCCAGAGACGGTACTGCAGCATATACTGCGGCTGAGGCTGCGGACCGGGAAAAATGCGTTCATAGTTTTTCAGATCCAACAGTCGGTTTGTTTCGCTTTCCACCGCGTAGATTTCCGACTGTCTGAGTTGCTCCCGCCAGAGAGTTATCCTTTTGCGGATCGGTTTCTTTCCCACTCTCGAATGGATCATTCGCTCTGCGGCCGGGATTTTCTGAGCAAATCCTGAATCCGAATCTGCTGTCAGCCGCTTAACGGGAATATCCAGAAAGTCACATATTTCAGTCATTGTGGATTCCAGATTTTTCATGAGCCTTTCGTACCTGACTTCCAGAATCCGGGGATCGTTAAGGTTTGTCGTATGATGCACCGCTCTTCGCCATTCAGTGGCGGTTTGAACGGGATTCCTCGAAAATGGCCTTCCCTCATAGGGATTATTGTTCCGCTTTTGTGAATTGAACACTCCCCGCGGATCCCGAATGACGTGAATAATCCTGGCATCAGGAAAATGGGTCAGAATTCGTCGGGATTCCCATGGCATCACGGGCGGTCCCTTGTACAGGACGCTGTCTGCTTCCGGTTTATGGTGATCCCGATACAGGGTCAGGAGCCGAAGAAACAGCTCCCGGGTATCTTTCGGCAGAGGTTCACTGAGGCAGGAGGCCCTCAGCTCCTCGATAGGAATGGACCAGGAATCAAGTTTGCTGTTTGACCAGATATTGTCAAGGGTGGTTTTCAGGTCTGCACGGCTTGAGAACGCTGTCGGCCGGGTGTTTTTTGCGCCCAGTATTTCCGGCGGCAGATCGCCTTCAATGGCGACGCAGATATCCTCGTATTCGTTCAGTACCCGGGAAAGGAATGTGGATCCGCTTCGGCTGCAGTATGTAATAAACCCTAATTTCATAAGCTGAGCATCAACACCAATCAACCCCCGGGAAGTTCAAGTGCATTGAGGAGTATGGTTTTCAATTCACCTGTTTTCTTGAGGTGGCGGACCAGAAAATGACCGCCGATATCATACGGCTTCAGATCGATATTCGGCATTCCGCGCAACCGTTCGGCATAAATATGATCCACCCTGCTTCCGCGGCAGTAATATATGACGCATTTTGATTGAAGGGATCTGCGGGAATACAATTTTTTTAAATCCAGATAAACATGATTTTTACCAGGAGTGAACATGGTTCGAATTCTGGGAACCAGTCCCCGTTTGTCATGATATCGAATGGATGCACCAACACTGACAATGGTGGGCGGCCCGAATACATGAATTTCATCGGCATCCGCCAGAAGCCCAAAAAGCATAGCCGCATATCCACCCATGCAGTTTCCTACAAAGACAGACTTTTGAATCCGCTGATTCTCCATTTCAGATTTCAGGTATTCAGCCGTTTCATCAATGCTGCCGGTAATTCCAGGCAATCCGCCAAAATAATGGTTTTTTTCAATATCACGAACATACATCAGCTTGGTCTGAAAATTGGACGTTATATTAAAAAACTCAAACGGCGGAAATCCCAGTCCTCCCATGTATCCGCCGAATGCCACCATCAGGGTCGGGCTGTCAACATCATAAAAAGCCGCCACCGGATCCTGACGCTTATTGAGACTTGAATCAAAATCGGCCAGTGATTTATTCCTGGCGGAAGGATCATTGATGGGGCTTTGTGTCATACTGCTGATGGTTTGGGGAGATATATTGTGCTTTTGGTATGATTCCTTCTTGTTTCATCTGCAGGATGAAACCAGTCATTGTTCGGTTCCAGGTTCTCTTTCAGGGAGAATCAGTCCTTATGGTCTTCTCCGTAATACTGATAGTAATAGTTGTTATAATTATAATATCCATATGTATTCTCTTCGGAAACACCGTTAAATACAATACCCGTAATACTTTGATTCATCTGCTTCAGGATCATCAGACAGCGGCGGAACCCGCTCCGGTCAGTTGTCCCGGGTCTGACCACCATGACCAGCTGCTGACAATGCTTGGCAATCATGGATGCATCCGTAACCGCCAGCAGTGGAGGAGAATCAAAGAGAACCACATCCCATTCCTGCTCGAGCCTGGAGATAAGACTGGTCATTTTATCCGAACCAAGAAGCTCAGACGGGTTGGGCGGAGTGACTCCAGAGGTTACAATGGATAAATTTTCTATTTCCGTCTTCATGATCAAAGAATTGAAATCGGAGACCTGTCCGGCGAGATAATGTGTGATACCCTCTCCCCGTTCAACACCGAATACTTTGTGTATAATCGATTTACGTAAATCCGTATCAATGAGGAGTGTCCGTTTGCCCAGGTTTGCATATGTGATGGCGAGGTTGGAAATAGTGGTGGTTTTTCCTTCTCCCGGTCCGGAACTGGTGACCAGGACAGACCCTTTTCCCTCATTGGTATGTGCATACATCAGGGTTGTCCGAAGCGTACGATATGCTTCTGAAAGGACCGAATTAGGCACCTCATGTGTGATCAGACGATCCTGCATCTTTTTCAAACGGTTATTGGATCTTTTGATGACCGAAGCACTTTTCCGGCGACGGTGCTGTTTGTCCTTCCTTTTTTTCTTCTTGTATTCAACACCGATGGATGGAATGATGGCCAGAATAGACAGCCCTTTTCGCTCAACTTCATCCGTTGTTTTGACCGTATTGTCCATAAACTCACGAATAAAAGTCTGCGCAACTCCAAACAGCAGTCCAAGAAAAATGCCCACGATAATATTGAGGATAATTTTGGGTTTGATGGGTCTTTTGGCGGCGATGGCTTCGTCAATCACCCGGATTTTTCCCAGTTCGGATGCCCGTGATATATTTGCTTCATCCAGCTTTTGAACCAGAAAGCTGTAGGTTTCGGCCTGAACATTGATAATTCTCTGAAGGCGCGTAAACTGCAGAAGCTTGTCAGGAAGTTCGTTCAGCTGATCCTCGTAGAGATTGATGAGTTTTTGTTTCTCATTTTTGATGGTCTGAAGGGTCGCGTTCTGGGCATCAAATACCAGCAGCGTATCCATCAGAGACTGCCGGTAGCGAATGGGATCCGTGGCGGAAATTTCCTGGGTGATCAACTCGCTGGTCTGCTCGGAAAGTTCAGCTTTCAGTTTTTCCAGCCGGTCTTCAAGTGAACGCACAGCCTCATGGTCTTCCCCGTACTGAATGATATTCAGGACCAATTCCGATTCCGCATCAGCAATTTCGTTCTGAAGCATCGTAAGAGAACTGCTGATTGTATTCGACAATTTCTGGTAGAGTCTCCGTTCTTCTTCGGTCAGCCGGGATTCAACATATTCCTGTCTTTCCGCCAATATGTTGATCTGGGACTGGGTGGTATAATATTCTCCTTCAATGGTGCTGAGATTTTCAAGGATAATTTTAGAATCGCTGTCCAGCCCGTAAATTTTCTCTTTCTGCTGGAAATTTTTCAGTGAGTCTTCCGTTGCATTCAATTCTGCTTCCAGCAGTCTGATCTGTTCATCCAGAAAGTTTTTAAGGCTGTTCAGTTCTCCGGATGCCCACTCAATATCCTGCGTCTGATATACGCTGATAATGGTGTTCACAAGCAGCGCGGCTTCCTTGGCATCCACGCTGGGAAGGGTAATTGCGAGCACATTGGTGTTGGGCTCGTTTTTCAGATTCATATTGCTCTGAATATACTCAACGGAAGCGGTAAAAAGGGAATCACTGATTTCCCCGGTAAGTTCTTTTTTGTCAACCGTTTCTCCGGCCTTCCCGAACGAAATCAGATTCAGTACCAGCTGTTTTACGGCGTTCGGCTTCACCTCCCTGGTACCGAACAGATGAAGATCATTGCGGCTGTCGGATGCCCACAGATATCTGACAACATTCTCCGCCAGCGAACGGGATTTGATGATCTCCATTTCATTGTTGATTACATTGTACTGGTCCTCAAATCCCATATCAAACAGCGTCAGTGTTTCACTGACTTCCTCAACGGATATCGTGGCTGTGGATTCAAAGACCGGCGTGGTCATGATTGCCATAAACCCGCCCAAAAACAGGAAAACAGCTGTTATCAGACTTATTTTTTTGAGGTTGCGACGAAAAATGAAATAGATTTCAGTCAGGTCCAATTCCGCTTCTTCAAATCTGGCAGTAGGCTGCTGAAAGGGAGGCTGAGTTTGATTCATCAAGTTTTCTTTCTGAAACTACTAAAAATCAATCGTTTTGGATGCGTTCAATCTGTAACGCGATACTTACAATCGTCAGGGCTGTATTCAGAAGCGAAGCCTGGGACACCAAGAAGGAATACGTGGTCTCAGGTATGTAAAATGTATCATTGGGAAGGACCTCAACGGGCGGCATGGGTTCACCGCTGTCAAGATAGTGGTCCAGATCAATGACGGTTTTCTCAATTTTTTCAGTTTCCGGATTCTGACGGTACAGGCAGACTTGCGACAGTTTTGCCCCTTCCTTCGGTCCCCCGGCAAATGAAAGAAGTGAAAGAAGGTCGATACCATCATAAACCGTATAGATCCCGGGACTTTTCACATGTCCCCAGATATTGATATTCATTTTGACAGTGCCTTCACCGTCGTAAATATAGCCGGCGGAAGGAACCGCATTATTTTTGGGAATGCTTAAATTTTCTAAATCAAAATTTTGCGGGATTGCAATGGAAAGGGTTAAGAAGTAAATCAGGTATTTTCTTAAAACTGTGAATGCTCTGTTCATGTACTCTATCTGTTTAATGCCCTAAAATAGGCTTTCCGGAGTTGCAGTAAATTCCCAAATCTTTCCAGTTGTCCACCAAAGGCTGCGGTCATCAGTCATTCCTCTGAGGCTGCACCTGTGTTTCAGGATGTCTGCAGAATCTGTTGATATCTGCTGCTGGATTTCACCTTTTCAGAATATCCAAATCAGAACCTAAAACATAATTTACCTTGTTTCATTTCTTCTTTCAAAACCCTGTTTCCCGAACAGGCCGGACAGCTGCCGGCGAACCTGATCATTGTACAAATCCAGCTGTGTTTCCGACAGTATGGATTTCCCTTCTCCGACTTTCCCTGCCCTGATAAATTTATTCCGGGTCTGCTTTTCATAAAAGACCGCATGCGTGTGATCAAATTTTGCTTCATGCTGCTTCATGTACTGAAAGGAACACCTATCAAGAATTCGCTGTCTGTCCTGCGGAAGGATATCCACTTCCAAAAAATCGGCAACCTGAACCAAAACGGATTCAAAATCCCTGACCATATCCTCAAACCTGAGAAACAGACAGTTCAAATCCGCTTTGTTTTCAGTCCACAGTTTGACATGCTCAAACCAGGAACCCCACGCTATATGTCCGCTGCAGAATTTTTTGAAAAACTGTTCAAATGATCCTTTATAATTCATGTGGGATCCATAAAAGCTGAAATAGGACTGAATGACATCGAGACCGTCACGCATGATGTAAATGTACCTGCAGCGACCCTTGGGCGTGGCCGGATAACTTAAATGACTTTTAAAAACCCTTGGATCGGGGCATGCATCCAGTTTATCCGGATTCATCCCGGTTTTCATCAGGACTCTTTCATACCAGGGGGAAAAAGCTGAAATGTGCGGAATGCTCATGTCTCCATCCGTTAACAGCTGGTAGACCGTCATCTGCATCCACGTTGTACCGGACCGGGGATAAGTGACAATAAAAATATCGGTATCACGGGGAGTAAAATTCAAATCCGGCAGCCGGGCCAGATCCAGTCGGCGCTGTATCGCCGAAGCCTTGCTGATGACCGACGACATCAGTTTGCTGCCTGTTTTCAGTAACCGGGTATTCAACATTTGAAATATCTTCGATAAATTTTGTTTTACAACACACTTACATCTGAAATGAACATAAGTCTGATTTTATTGATTCTATCTGATTTTATTGATTCTATAAGATACAGGAATCGATAATATAAGCAGTCTTCCTCGAATAATGAGGTATTAAATCTCGTTCATTTGTAACGGTTTGTGGATAATTGTCGAAGATTCTCAACACTGCGGGTTGCGGGATGCCGTCGGGTTGGAAATATTGCGGATGACGAACTCATCAAAACCGGACAAAAGACAGAAACAATGCGGTATCCAAGTTCGGAAGATATCAAAGGCAGAATCAGTAAATAGAAATGGCTGATATTGCTGGAGCTGCTAGCGCCAGAAAGTATCGAAAAATCCTTCTTTCAGAACCTTGAAATCTTCACCGGAGGATTTATAGATCAGGTAATCAGGAAACAGATAATGGTTAATCTTCGGCGGGACCCGTCTGTTTTCTGGCAGGATATCCAGTAAAACATAGCGAACTTGAAATTGTGGATTGGGATAAATCATTCTCACCCCTGTAGTTTCGGGGCTGTATGATGTCCCTTGGAAAACCAGTTCCGGCTCCGTTTCCACCGGAAGTTTCTTCAGCAGCATCTTCATCGCCGGATTCTCGTCAGGAAAACCAATGATATGGATATTCATATTGGCAGCATAATAGTCCTGCCGCTGCAGGAATTCTTCGGATGAGATCACAGGAAATTCAATATCATACTCAGCATAGTATTCTTTCAGGTTTCTGAGAAAACCTTCCGTCTGCCGGGACGGATGCTCCACAGAGCCTACCACAATCACGGCCGCACTTTTCTCGCCATCCATCCACGGCCCTTCAAGTCCGCTTCGTTTCTGAAGTCGGCCAGAATCCCTCAAACCCGCCATCCAGTTTTCGCCCAATCGATAAAATGATGGTTTTTCAGGAATTGCCTGAGCGGCTTTGATCTCAACCGCTGCGGTTCCGTCAATTTCAAATACCACCGGCAGGTGCGGGTTAAAGTGAAACCCCCTGGTATCCAATGTAAAATCCGAAACATTTTCCGTGATCACTCGAATCCGGTTGCCGTCTGCACCAGCCTTGATGCGGGCAAACGCTTCCCAATCCTGCTTGCCGGTGATTTCCGTCCAGAACGCCTTTCCGTATCTCAGGTAAAATGTTCTGTGTTCAACATCTGCCGGCCACTGGCGGCGGAAATGTTCTTTGACGAGATACATGCGATCCGAATCCTGATCTGCCTGATTCCAAACGGAATGACCTACATCCGGATATTCAATATACACATGATCGCAGTCCAGACGCGTCAATTCTTCTGTCATTTTCCGGGAATGCTGAACGGACACTGTCGGATCTACTGCACCGTGATAAATACGGCTGGGCAGTCCCCGGGCGTTTACTGCAAATTCAATCGGACTCAGCGACTTCATCAGAGTCCCGTGCGCACAGCCGGGATAGTGGAAGGAATCCAGCATATTCAAATCAGTGGGTCCGCAGGCGGGACTGATGGCGGCAAAGCGGTCAGGGAACAAGAGCCCCAGTTTCCAGGTGCCGTATCCGCCCATTGATGCACCCGCAAGAAATACCCGGTTTTCGTCGATGGGATAATGGTCGATGATATGCTGAATCACATCCATGACATCCTGCTCGCCTGCTCCGAGATAATACCGGTTCCGCCGGCCATAAACCGCTGCCCTGATCAGCTTCAAATCATCCAGAGACGGATCGTCATCCGCCCATAGCAGGTTCCCGTATTTCCGGATATCTACCTCATAGCCATGCAGGTTTACCCATAATCCATATAACTGATCCGGTTCAATCCCGTTCGGCAGCATGATATCGTACGGCTGGAGTGACCCGTCAATCTGCGAACGGTACGCCCGTTTCACCCGTCCTGGTTTTCCTGAAAAGTATGGTTTCCCGGATTCAAGGCACTTGAAAATATCCTTCAATTCAAATTCCGTCCGCATCAGGTCAAAATGAAACGGCCGGTTCGAATTTGTTAATTCCGACAGGAGCCGGAACTGGAGCTCCAGAGTCGGTAAAACATCGTAGTTCCCGTTATCTGATGTCAGAGTTTCCGCCCAGCGGCGAACCTTCCTTTCGTACTCTTCCAGGCGCTGCGGCAGTTCACCGACCGTATGCCGGTATTCAAGCCATTTTTCATATTCGGGTGACAGTGTATCAAATCCAACGTTTGTAAATACAAAGTAGTCAAATGAGACCCAGTCCCCCCGGCTGTTTTCCAGACGGATTCGTCGTTTCCCCTTCTGTACCGGTATCCTGAACTCCTGATGATAAACTGACTGGTAAATATCATATTCTTCCAGATACCTGGCGGACAGCCACGGCCCGTCACCCGGTCCCGCAGACAATTCCGTTCGACTCTGTTCATCCCCATCAATAGATACGATGAGTTCCGCTTCTACCGAGACCTGATCCACCATGAACACGAACTCTCCGTCACTGAGAAATTCCAGTTCAAATTCCAGGGGATCCGTATTCATATCGGGATTTGATGTCCAGCCAGGCCCATGAAGGAAACGGGACGGCAGGACTTCTGTATTTTCAAATCCTCCCTGGCTGCTGATGATAAAAATCTTATTTGACGGCTGCCATTCATCAAGCGGAAAAATCAGCAGATCGTGGAAATCACCCGCATTCACTATTGCACTCATCATGATTAATCCTGTTATCCCAACCCGCATTTCAATCCAGTCTGTATCCTGAAGCACTGTCAAAGAAATGAACAAACTCCCTCATTATATCAAAAGAAATCCGGCTGCCCGATTCCATCATCACCGTTTCGGGGACTTTTGCCGTAAACTGATGCCGCCCGGTTTTCAAATGGAAATTGGATTCACTGCCCATCAGCTCACAAACCTCCAGTATCCCTTCAAATCCTGTATCGTCATGGGTAATAACCACATGCTCCGGCCGAACGCCCAATACGACTTCACGATCAACGTAGGGAGCAAGCATCTGGCTCTTTTCTGCTGAAATTTCCAGTTTGAAGGACCCTTCATCTGCAACCAGAGTACCGTCTTCTTTTCGAACACCCACCGTAAAAAAATTCATGGCAGGCGACCCGATAAAACCGGCGACAAACTGGTTCGCCGGACGGCTGAATACATTGATCGGGGAGTCATCCTGCATGATATATCCATCCTTCATCACCACAATCCGATCACCCATCGTCATGGCTTCCACCTGATCGTGAGTCACATATATCATCGTGGTCCGCAGTGCTTTATGAAGCTTCTTGATCTCGGTCCGCATCTGAACCCGCAATTTGGCATCCAGATTGGACAGCGGCTCATCGAACAGGAATACCTTCGGCTTTCTGACAATCGCCCGTCCCACTGCAACCCGCTGTCTCTGTCCGCCGCTGAGTTCCTTTGGTTTCCGTTTCAGCAGATCATCAATATCCAGAAGCGCCGACGCATCCGATACGAATTTCTGAATGGTTTCTGCAGCAGTTTTACGAAGTTTAAGTCCGAAGGCCATATTGTCCCAGACACTCATGTGGGGATACAACGCATAATTCTGGAAAACCATGGCTATGTCGCGGTTTTTCGGTGCAACATCGTTCACGATCCTATCCCCGATCATCACCGATCCGCTGGTGATTTCCTCCAATCCTGCGATAATCCTGAGCGTTGTCGATTTCCCGCAGCCTGACGGTCCTACCAGAACGACAAATTCACCGTCTTCAATCTCCAGATCCACATCGTGCAGAATCTGATTTTTCCCAAAAAACTTGTTTATGTTCTCAAGTTTCACCTTGGCCATGTTGATTCCGTTTTCCGATTATTAACCAGTTGTTTGATTGATTTTGTCAAATTGTAATCGAGAATGGGGTTACTGAAGGATTAATTCAACCAGTAAAACCACATCCAGAACGTCAATACTGGAGTCCCCGTTCAAATCACCGTGACAGACGACAATTTCTTCAAGGATGATGTCACCCAGAATATGACCCACAAGCATGACGATATCCAGAATGTCTGCATTTCCATCTAGATTGATGTCGCCATCCGGCAGACAGCCGCTTTCGGAATACACTGCCCTGAATGACATATCCCAAAGCAGATCTGGAACAGGAATAACGGTTGCTCCGCCGTCAGATACAACTGTATAACCTGCCGCCTGTGCCCCGAACAGACAGTCGACCCATGTAATGTCCCAACTACCCTGTGCGAGATCAAGGACGATTTCTCCGCCGGTGACGAATTCCGGAAGGCCGCTGTTTACCAGATGATACCAGTTGTATTCCCGATTCTGTACCCATCCTGCTGTCCAGCTGCCGCTCTCCAGGGCAAATCCCCGCAGCCGACTCACCAGATTGGAAAATTCATAATTTGCGATCTGAATCCAGTCCGTGCCCTGGTTGCTGACAAATATTTCATGTGACCCTGCGGAGACATCCACGGAATAGACCGAGTTGACACTGGCTGACTGACTCAGAACAAGCGATCCGTCCACACGGATCTGTATGGTGGGGCTGGTTCCGGTATTTGCGCCGGTCACAACCCTGAAGGTCCCGTCCGACGGGTAGTCCACGTGGAATGTTGGCGGATTTCGGTGCTGCGTATTCCAGACAGCCCCAAACAGATACTGTCCAAGGCCGGAGGCATCCGGATCCATTGTGCCGTCGGGCAAAATGGTAAAATCATTCTCCGGGGCCTGGCCCCAGGTCGTATATCCCGGTGAAACGGACAGATCGCCGGCATCATCTGTTCTGCATTCCGGCCGGACTGTGTTGGGAATATCCGTCAGCAAATCCGTCTCCTGCATGAATTGCGACAGCGGTTCGAAATGGTGATACAGACTGTTCCCGGCAACATAGCTGTCCCACCACCATGTCATGGCACTTCCGAAACTGCCCGACATTGCAGACGCCCAAAGGCTGTTATGCAGGTCAACACCTGACGGATCGAGCTCCAGAAAATTATCCAGACCGAATTCACCGATGAGGGTCGGTTTCTGATACTGGTCCAGATACGTCTGCACCCAGTTGCTGTGTATGGTCTGAGGATCCACCGCGGCAGTATAATGATGGGTCTGAGTGAAGTCAATAATCGGCAGTTCCCAGGTATCCGGATCGTTGTCAGCCATGGCATAGCTCGTGGTGATCAGATGATCATAGACATCCAGATCCGCGATCGTCTGAGACGTTTCCAGATGCCACTGCGTGATTTCATCCTGGTGGGCACTGAAATCATTGGTCCACTCGACTTCATTAAAGCTTTCCCATGCCATAATATTGGGACTGTAGCCCCAGCGGGCGACAATATACTTCAGCCTTTGCTCGTAATAATCTCTTGCGGCCTGACTGGTAAAAAAATCCCACGTATTCTGACATGGTCCGCCGTTGGCGGCATTATAGGGATTGCTGCCCCACTCCGGATTCACATTGGAAGAAACCTGTCCGTGATTGTTCAGACAGAGCATAATGTAAATTCCCGTTTCGGCTGCATGTTCTATAATCCAGTCGAGTATAAATGCACGGTCCTGCCGGCTGCTGTAGTTGCCCAATCCGGTATCATTCCACTCGATGCCGGTTCCCCAGCTGCACATCCAGATGCGGATGAAGTTTCCGCCTGCATCTGACAGATCATTCATCCACTCCTCATAATCATTAATGCCGTTGTACTGCCACCAGCCCATATTTTCGCCGATCGCGAAATACTGAGAGCCGTCATCATGTGACAGATACCGATCATTTGTCATTCGAACAAATCCGGGATTCACCCCCTCTTCACAAGTGAAAGTGAAACTGCCGGAAGTTTCCGACCCGGTATGGTCGGTGATCGTGAGCCAGTAATTCCAGTTCCCGGCCGTATCAGGCGTAAACCGAACCTTCCATCCGGGACTGCCCGACTCAACCAGAATCCCGCTGCCGATATCAGTGTAATCCTGCATCCAGAAGCCGTCCACATGTACGATACCGCCTGCAGGATTTTGAAAATCAGCCGTCAGATGCACATCCGCCGGATCATACGGATTATCAAAATCCGCCGTCAGTTCGACCATTAATTCAAATTTTTCATACACCTGAACGACATCACTTTGTGCAGTGATCTCAAGAAAGTGCGGCTGTGCAATTCCTGCTGTCATGAAGACAGATAACAGAATCAGAGCCTTTGCAAACCCATTCATGCTAACCTCTGTTTATCCTATTTTTCCGTCGGTCTGCAGATACTCAAGCAGTTCTGAAAGACGGCATGTGGCCAGACACGCATATTTATCCGCTCCCCCGTAATACACCATCAGGGTATCATCCATGACAATATTGCCGCAGGGAAAAATCACACCGTTGTAGTAGCCCTTCATTTCGTAATCCGTTTCCGGTTCCATGAGCCACTTCGGTGCACGTGCCAGAATTTTCCGCGGATCATGGAGATCCAGCAGCATGGCACCGATACGGTAGAGGAGATCCTCCCCCACCACATGGTAAAGCATCAGCCAGCCGGCATCGGTTTTTACGGGCGGTGTTGAACCGCCGATTTTTTTCTCCCATTTGTATTCCGCTTTTGCAAGCAGTTCGCTGTGCGGCCAGTAGAGGGGATCATTCGAGAATGATATCCAGACAGCCGGCTGATCCACGCCGTATTCCGGTCCGACCCATTCCAGAGGCCGGTGCAGCATCACGAATTTTCCACCGACTTTTTCCGGGAAAAGTATGACGTCCCTGTCATCCAGAATCGCACGATTCATTCTCCCCGCCCGCTTGAACGTTCGAAAATCACCGGTCAGTGCCAGTCCGGTCGATGTGGAATTATGACGGATGGATACCGGCAGGTCGGGGTTGTCGAAAACCGGCGGATTGTATTTGCGTTCCTCATTGGGCAGCCAGTATTGTCCCGGAGGATAGGGCCGGGCGGCATACGTAACAAAATACGTATCTTCGAATTTTACAATACGGGGATCCTCCACACATCCGGCATCAAACCCGTCTGCGCTGGGCGAGAACACCGGCCGGTCACTGACCCGCTCGAAATGCCTGCCGTCACTGCTTTCGGCCAATCCAAAATGTATTCGGTGTTCGGGATCATTTCCTGCAGCACGGTACAGAAGATATACCTTGCCTTCAGACTCCTCATACCATGCAGCGGGATTGGTGACCACCCGGTTCTCCCAGTCATTATCCGGGTGGGGGCCCAGGATGGGATTCCCTTGATATCTTATCAGTTTCATATTCAGGATTCTCTGTTTATTATGGTTCGCCAGCATTCAGAACGGTCCGGAAAGCCCTCGGCTTACCGTCCGGTTTCAGTGATGAAGCTGTTTCTACCAGACTGTTTCACTGGGTTTATTGTCCAGGATTCCTTCGATCCGGTCCAATACATCCGGGGTCAGGAGTGTCACTGCATCGGCCGCATTCAGGTTTTCCTCCAGCTGTTCAACTTGGGAAGCACCAAGGATGCAGGTGGACACCCGCGGATTGTTCAGAACCCACGCAACTGCAAGTACCGGGAGCGTCACGGACAGTCCATCCGCCAGTGTATTCAGTTTCCGGACCTTATTCAGTTTATCCTCCGCATTGTCTCCCAGGATGCTGTCTTTCAGCCATTCCAGCCCCGGCAGTCCCACTCGGGTTTTTCCGGGATCATCCTTCAGGTATTTCCCGGTAAGAACCCCGCTGTTCAGCGGCGACCAGGTGGTGGTGCCCATTCCGAAATTCTCATACAGCGGTTTGTACTCGACTTCAAAGCGGTGACGGTGGAACATGTGATATTCCGGCTGTTCCACCACGGGAGCCAGCAGGTGGTGCTGACTGGCAGCGGCATGGGCTTCCGTAATCTGCTGAGCACTCCACTCACTGGTGCCCCAGTACAGAATCTTGCCCTGCTGAATCAGATTGTGCATGGTCCAGACGGTTTCGGCAATGGGTGTATGAATATCCGGACGGTGACAGAAATACAGATCGAGATATTCCACCTGCAGCCGGCGCAGGGCAGCATGACAGGCTTCCACCACATGCTTTCGGTTCAGTCCTTTGCGGTTGGGGCCGTCACCGCCCCAGAAAACCTTGCTTGAAACCACATAAGATTCCCGGGGCCAGTTCAGCTTGGTCAGGATATTGCCCATTACTTCTTCGGACCGGCCGCCCGCATACGCTTCGGCGTTATCAAAGAAATTGACACCATTGTCATAGGCGGTGATCATCAGGTTCTCAGCAGTCTGATCATCTATCTGATTGCCAAAAGTCACCCAGGATCCGAAACTCAGTTCACTTACTTCAAGCCCGGATTTTCCAAGTTTATTGTATTTCATTTGTCCTCCCCGTTTTTTGAAGAATTGTTTTACGGATTCAGTATAATATCCACCATCAGAATGATATCCAGAATGTCCGTGTAACTGTCGTTGTTTATATCGGTTTCGCATGCCACTGATGGAGAAAACGCAGTCTGATCCAGAATAAATGCCACTGTCATCACAATATCCGTAACAGTCACGGTGCCGTCTCCGTCGGCGTCTCCGGAATGACTGCAGAACAGCCAAATTATACTGTTGTCCGTTCCCGGCGTACCGGTGCCGTCAGAGGCAAACCAGTTTTCTGCCACTCCGTTATCAGAGCCGGCATCCAGCAGTTCAAGAGTCGCCCCTTCACCGTCCGCTTCTTCCGGCCACGGCAGCTCATCATTATACCGGACGGAATCCACCAGCTCACTGCCGGCATCCAGAAGCCAGATCAGTTCTCCGCCGTTGCTGAGACCGAATGGCAGGCTTCCGCTGACCGTTTCAACCGTGGGGTACAACTCGTTAAAGGCGGCGGAATCCCGACAGACAACCAGATAGTCCATCGGCTGAATGACAGTCCCTGCCGGGAGATATAAAGGCACTGCCGCATCCTCATCCCGAAGCTGCCAGCCGCTGACATCTGCCGGATCCTGCCCGAAATTCATCAGCTCCAGCCAGTCTCCGGTATCAAATTCATCTGCCGAGTGATAATTGATTTCATTCAGAATGACATTGACATCAGGGACCGCTGCCTCTTCAAAACGGGCCGTAATCACTGATCCTGAAAATGGCTGAAACGTCAGTGTTTCCGAATCACCTTCGATCCCTGTCCATTCCGTAAACTGATAGCCTTCACCCGCCGCCGCCGTGACAGTGACGGGAACTTCGGGAATGTAATAACCGGACCATGGAAACTCCGTCAGTTCGATGGTGTTGAGGAGCAGTTTCCCGCTGCCCGGAGGATCAATATCAAACTGCAGCTGAACTTCCGGCCCGTACTCGAACTCAGACCGCAGATGACTGCGGGCATACGCCGGCCGCATTTGCCCGAACCCCCGCATAATATCAATATAGTTATACCACTCTGACAGCGAGCCCCACCACAGCCCCTCATCATGCCATCTCTGATAATGCCGCGGCATTTCGGATTCAATCAGATTCTGCAGACTGTCAATATCATTTTGGACGGTTTCATTTATAAACACGGTGTTGATCATATCCAGATACTGATTGGTGAAATCCTGTCTGAAAATCGGGTTTTCACTTAAACTTCGAAACAGGAATGTGGACCAGGGCGGATTTCCGTGATGATTGTAGGTCTGCGTGGGACTCAGACAAAAGGCCAGGGTATTGTACTGGTAGCCGTACTGGTTTCCGCCTGCCCCGTAGGCATTGATACCAAAGCCCCAATCGGTGTCATACATCAGCCAGCGCCAGCGTCCGTCATCGGTGCGGGGACGCCAGTACTTGATATTATTGCCCGGCCAGTCCCGGTTGTCGAAATAGATATTGCTGCCGAAATAGGTGATGAAATTATCAATTTCCATCATCTCCGTGACTGTCTGAAAGGATTCAGGAAGGGACATGTCGGCTGAGGCAATGGTCTCCAGCATCATATTGTAGTGCTCTTCATCTCCATGGATGGGACTGCCGTCCCCTTCGAGCATGTCAATATTATCCGGATCAATATCATGATGTGCTGCCAGATAATGCTCGTTCTGTTTTTCCCGAATATTCTGAATACCCCAGTATTCGCCGTTGATGTACACCACGCAGGGCCGGAATGCCTGGGTTTCCAGGTCCAGCGGTTCCACAAGATCCTGCATCAGCCCGTCTGCAAAATAGGTGCGGTCCCAATCGTTGGCAGAGTTTCTGAGAAGAAATGATTCAAAGGAATCCTGACTGCGGTTGGTAAACAGCGGGTAATTGATTTCATTGGTTCCGTACCGGGACCGGGCAAAAACCGCCAGCGGTTTTTGTGGTCTGGCCCTGCTCCATCCGCCGAAAATCTTCATGCCGGCATCCAGTTGAAATCCGGGACTGCCGCCGGGTTCATAGAATTCAACATGGACCGGACGTTCCCAATCCTCCCAGAAATTTGCGCCGTAATAGGGATCCCAGGGTTCATAGTCATCACCGAGCACATAGATTCCGGAATCCGGATCCCAGAGATTTCCCGGCGACGTGGTTAAGGCCATCACCGGCAGACTGATATCCTGCTCGAAAATGTATGTTTTTGTCACTGGATGATGTGAATACGCGCCGGCCACCAGCGCACGGGCTCGAATGACTGTCGACTGGGTAATATTGACAGGTCCGGTATAAACCGAGCTGGTCTGGTCCGGGTCCTCTCCGTCGGTTGTGTACACGATGACATCGCCGCCGCTCTCCGTGCTCAGCGTCAGCTGAAAGGGAGCATTGTAAAAACCGCCGTCGTGAGAGAACAGGGGATTCGGAGCAAAATCCTGATAGCCTGTGCCGCTGTTGATTTCTCCGGGCGTCGCGTCGGGATAGAGCAGCCACTGGTCTTCATCCTCCGGATTGCGGCCAAGGGATAAGTCCGATGTCAGATGCGGCACTGTCAGGCTGTCCGCCCGGGTACCGTCCACCCGGGTCAGCACCAGCGGTTCACCGTCGGAACTGATACGGAAATTGGTGTGCAGCCGGGCCACATTCTGCTGAATCAGTTCATGTGTGCCCTGCGGATCATTCGGCGGGTTCTCCATCCCGAAGGTGAAAAAGGGAATCAGCGTCAGGTCGGAGGATGTCAGGCTGTGATTGTGAACCTGTATGGCAAGGACATTTCCATCTTCCTGGAGTATGCCTTCAACATCGTCAACAGGAAATGCTTCAGGATATCCGCCCTGATAGATTTGGGCTTCGTGATAGTAATTATCCGAGCCCTGGTCATAGGGCGGCGGAACACCGGGTGCACCAATATTGGCCCGGCCGATTTCCCAGCCGTTCAGATAAGCCACAAATGCATCATCATAGTCCACATGCAGAATGGCCTGCAGGATATTGTCCAGCGGTCCTGCCGGGAATGCATGCCGCACATAGACTGAAATGGTATTTTCCAC
This sequence comes from uncultured bacterium, assembly GCA_964527215.1. Classification (GTDB taxonomy): domain Bacteria; phylum Fidelibacterota; class Marinisomatia; order SCGC-AAA003-L08; family JACNLC01; genus CAZGNZ01. The sequence goes on from CAZGNZ010000008.1 coordinate 71,202, forward strand.
GGTCGTGGCATCGTCTCCGTCTCCATAGCCGAATCCGCTGGGCCCCGTTTGCCAGGATTGATCATCAAATCCAACGGCGTTCCAGTTGAATGGAGGTTCACTGGTTCCCACAAAATAGTTCCAGCTGTCTCCCCAGGTGATGACGGTCTCCCAGTGGTTGATCCACTCATCCCGATCCTTGTTCGATGCAAACACGATCAGATAATCATTCGGCTGAAGCGTAACCGCCGGAAACACCCACTTGAACGGATCATCCGGATCGTCACTGATACCCCATCCGTCCAGGGATACGGCATCAGGTTCGCAATTATGCAGTTCAATCCAGTCCGGAAAATCGCCGTCTTCATCAGAAATGGTGTCAAAATTGGATGACATTACTTCATTGATCTGGATATGCTGACATATTACTGAACCGGCAAGAAGCACCGGAATCAGGGCATATCGGATTAAACTCATTTATACCTCAGTTTGATGGGTGTAAAACGCAGATCATCCGGAATCCGGACGATCCATTTCTCTTCGGACTGCCTAACTTCAGCCTTTGAACCAGTCTCGGCAGTCAATCTTCGCGGGCCGGTAACAACCAGCGGCTGGCTGCCTTCGCCCATTACTATCTGCATCTGATCTTTCGTCAATCCGATGACGGTGGTATTGTCCGATTCAAAACGGGTGTCGCCAATCTGGACAGTTCCGGAGAAATATACGCCTGTCGGTTCGCCGGAGCGGCGGTCCTGAAGGATCAGCTGTGCCCGGCGTCTTGGAATGAAGCAGGATACGTCAGTACCGGACTCAGCGATCAGATAGGCAGCAGCCTGATCGCAGTCCGTTTCAGACACCACTGCGGTCAGCAGCGTATTCCCTGCTGCAATGGGTCGAACCAGCACTGCCGGGTTTTCCGCACCTGTGATCAGGGACCGCAGGCCGGCATTCCGAATGCCCCACCGATACCATTCCCGGCAGGCGGACAGATCATCCGAAATTTCCAGCGGGACCGCGCAGATCATGAATCTGCCCTTTCCATGCTGCACCACCCGAACAGCACTGTCATCTTCATCCGCAAACACCGCCTTTTCTATGAAGTCCTGTTTTTCCCGCGTAAAGGGTACCGGGTATTGCTCATTGTTGATGGTCACATATTCAACCCGGGAAACCGGATAAGCCCGATCCACGGCGGACAAACCCAAGCCGTTCAGCCGGTCCGTTCGCTTCCAGTATTCGTTGTAGTCCACCGGACCCGTAATCATGGCAGTGCAGCCGGAAGCCACTTTTTCCGATACGGCATTCCAGGCCGGCTGACTCAGTGTCCGCGGTGCAGGAACAATGATGAGAGCCGGTGAACCGATCAATTCAGGATGAAACTCCGAAACGCAGTATGCACCGGTATTCAATTCATAGAACAGGGTGCGGACAGCATTCTGAACAATATCCTGGGTAGGATTTCGAGGAGCATACATATTGCTGTAGGGGACAAGAATACATACCGAATCTTCTTCCGGTTCTTCAAAATGCGATTTGCAGAGTTGAATAAACCGGGCCAGCAGTTTGAGCGGGATCACCTCATTTTTTTCTGAACCCGAAGCCCTCAGTCCGCCAACGGCATTTTCCTTTTCACCGGAATTGGGCGGTGCGGTATTCCAGATCCAGTGGATGTTTCCGGCAGACCGGGCCGCGAATGCCGTTACAAATTTTCGTTCATACAGCCGCCATAAATGATCTTCATCCAGACGGATTTCCTTGTTGGGATCATCCTGCGGAAAGGCACCGGTTTCTCCGAACAGGTGGGGAATTCCCGGCGTTTTGGACTGCAGAATAACAGCCAGAACATCATCGTTTCCGGTCCAGCTGTGAATAGCGGTGAAATTGATCACATCGGAATGCTGCGGCGGGTTGGGACGGATGTTCAGACCGCCTTCATCCTGTCCAAGGGTGATCAGCTGTCCGGCACCGAGCGAACGGATATGCGCTGCATGTTCCTGAAGCCATTTACGGAAATGATCCTGTGTGAATCGGACGTAATCAATGGCACGCTGGTGTCTGATGTCGTCCAGCGTCCAGTTCTGGTCAACAAAATCCAGGTCGGTCGGCAGCGGAGCGTGATCGAAGTCAGTGAGTTCAGCCGAATGCATGTCCCATGCCTGTCTCAGATGCTCAATGGAACCGTGCTGCCTTTCAAGCCAGTCTGACCATGCCGCCCGTTCATACCGATCTCCGTTTGGGCGCACCAGCCACGGCTGATTCGGATCGGACAACGTGGGTTCATTGATGATATCCCACATCACCCAGGGACATTTGCGGTATCGCTGAACCAGAATGCTTATCAGCTCTTTCTGCCAGCGGATGGATGCAGGATCAAACCACGGAGACTTTCCGTTCCCGCATCCCGGTGAAAACGCCATCAGATTGAAAATGATGGGAATCTGGTGAAAGGCATAAGTCTGAACCGCGGCATCAAAAGCTCGAAGACAAGGCTCCACGGCCAGTCCGTAACCCGGCATGAGAAACTCCGAACCCATCCAGATTCCCGTTCGCACCATATTGATGCCGTCTGCTGCCAGACCGGATACATCCGTCTCCCAAACCGCTGGATTGGGATCCAGAAAATACCAGCGGTGCACATCCGAAGCCATGTATGAGGTTCCCATAACAGGAACAGGCTTGCCGTCAAAATGAAGAAAATCTTTCCCAGTTGTGATTTCAGGCCCGCTGCTGAGAAGGGCATCATCATAGATCCAAAAACCTGTTTCCAGCTCTGTATTTTCCGACTTCCCGGTCACGGTCGCCCGGACGGAATAATATCCGGGAGGATAATCCGCTTTCAGACGGTAGTCCTGATGCCTTCCGCTGCAGGAAAGGACGGTTTTTCCGCCGAATTTTTCCAGCGTTTTCCCGGTCCGGTTCTCAACTGCTCCTTCGATTTGAAGTTCGCTGGATGCAGCAGCCCCGGGTGCACAGGTGTAAAACTGTACTGCCGGTTTCTCACCTGGAAAACAGCTTGCCGGCTGGGGTCGAAGTTTCAGACTGCGGGCACCGGAATTGAGCAGATCCGTCAAATCCAGCAAAAGGTCAAGGAATGGGTCTGCCTGCCAGAGTTCCGTCGTCATTTCCCAGTTCACAAGCAGCCACCGCGAACCGCCGAACCGTCCCCACAGATGATGGATATCCATCACTGACGCGGCCAGCGGACGATCGCCTTCTCCATGCCCCATCACAACGGTCTGTGATTCCCCAATGGGACGGGTGAATACATCCAGCTTGGTGCGATCCGTTTCATTGACCAGGGAGAAATACATTTCAAAAACATCCGTTTCAGGAAGAATGATTGACTTCTTTCGAATGGACCGGTAATGGGGATTGATCTGAAATCTTCGAAGCCGCCTGCCGGACACCTTCGGAAAGTGAAGCAGACCAAGTTCACGGTGAAATGCATTTCGCTCCGGACCGCTGTCCGGTTCCGGGTTGTTCCCGGAGATAATGTTTCTGAGAGGCGGTCCACCGATATTCAGCCAGCTGCCTCCCCGTTCCAGAAAGGATATGAAGTGCTGCCAGACGCGCGCGGGGAAACGATTGCCGCAGGGATTGATAAATGCAGACTGTCGGTCGGCTCCTTCCAGAATTTCGGGGAGCTCATCTACACTGCAGATACGGAGAGAATCTGAACGCACGCGACGGGAAAACTGCTCTGTTTCATTGCAAAGGGGTCCCGAATGCCGTTCATCTTGAAGGTAAATGATCATACTGCCTGTTTATTTAAATGCCCTGATACCTGAATGAATATTTTCCTGACCGCAGCCAGCCGGATTCAACCGCAGAAGGGCATGATCTGTTTGAATTTGAATGTGTCGCACCCCCGCCGCCTTTTACTCTTTCAGTCCGCTTGTGGAGAAACTTTTTACAATCTGTTTCTGGAAAACAAAGAACAGGATTAAAACCGGAATAATGGCCAGAGCCGCACCCGCCATCTGTATATTTTCCATCTTTGTATATCGACCCTGAAGCAGGGACAATCCCAGGGGCAGGGTAAACTTGGATTCATCCAGCAGGTAAATCAGAGGTGAAATGAAATTATTCCAGTTATACAGAAACGTCAGAATCCCCAGAGTGGCAATCAGCGGTTTGGACAGCGGCAGGATAACCTGCCAGTATATTCGAAAGTCGCTGCATCCGTCGATCCGGGCGGCGTCAATGAGATCATCGGGAACCTCCGCAATAAACTGACGCGCCAGGAATATTCCGAATGCCCCGGTCATACCGGGGACAATCAGCGGAGCAAACGTGTTCAGCCAGCCGAAATCCCGCATCAGGAGAAAGCCTGGTACCAGCAGCACCGTTCCGGGAATCAGCATGGTGGAGAGCAGGAACATAAAAAGGGTTTCGCGGTGCGGAAAGCGATGTTTGGCAAATGCATATCCGGACAGCGTACAAAAGAAAATGGTTCCGGCTGTCGTGATGACGGCAATGATGAGACTGTTCCACATGAACCGTCCGTAACGAAGCCCCTCCAGCAGATCCGTGTACGGTTTTGCCGTTGGCTGGGACAAAGTCAGACTGATGGGAATGGTAGTGATGTCCTCCAGTGTTTTGAAGGATGTGATCATCATGTAGTAAAAAGGCAGAAACATGATGATTCCGCCAATCGTGACAAACACATACAGCCAGATCCTTGAGATATTTTTCTGCTTCAAAATTTTATCGATCATTTTTCCTTGGTCCAGTGATTGGTTCCGAATGGTTTCCGAATCAGTTTTTTTTCATAATAAATTTAAAATTCACAAATGTCAAAATAATCAAAATGGTAAACAAAACATATGCAATGGCGCTGGCTTCTCCCATTTTGAAAAATTCAAATCCTTTGCGGTACAGGAACGGGACAATGGTCATGCCGCTGTCTTCCGGTCCGAATTTGGATTCGGCTTCACCTGCGCCCCCGCCCAGCATGTAAATCTGTTCAAACACCTGTATCGCGCCGATTGTCCCCATGATTACCAGAAAGACCAGCTGCGGTCTCAGACTGGGCAGACTGATATGAAAAAACTGCCGAAGCGGTCCGGCCCCGTCAATTTCTGCGGCTTCATACAAACTTTTGGAGATGCTCTGCAGACCGGCCAGGAATATCAGAATGACAAAGGCCAGTCCCTGCCAGATGGACATGATGATGACGCTGTTCAGGAATGTGCTTTTGGTCTGGAGAAAAATGATGGGATCCTTGATCAGTCCCAGTTTCAGCAGACTGGCATTGATCCAGCCGTACCGGGTTCCAGCGTAGAGAGCAAACCAGATCAGACTCACTGAAACGACAGACGTCACCAGCGGCGAAAAGTAAATAAACTTATACAGCCGGTCCGGCCAAAGCTCCTTATCCAGACAGGCAGCCAGAATGACACCGATCAGCAGCTGGCTGGGGAGCAGAAACAGTGTGAAATACAGACTGCGTCCCAGACTCTGCCATAGCTGGGGATCACTGAAGATCAGACGATAGTTGTCCAGTCCCACCCAGTTGGCCTCATTCAGCGGCATCACGGGGTTGTATTTTGTAAAACTCAAATACAATGACACGATAATGGGGATCACCAGAAAAACAATGGTGGCAGCCACCGGAGGAGCCAGGTACAGATAGCTGAGCCAGTGTTTTCTGGTCTTACGGTTGAGTCCAATGTACAAGCAGGAAGCTGCCAGAAGAAGAACCGCTCCCAGCTTGGAATAATCCAGGATATCCCAGCCATCATCGCTGCCGACATATCCATCAACAATATGGGCATAATATTTCAGATAATTCTCATGATCCAGATTCAGCTTCCTCTGTGCAGCCGGGACCTTTTCTTTCAGCATGCTTCGAATCGAGGCTGCGGCAAATGAATCGTATTCTGCTTTTTCCTTCTGGTATTGTCCAGCGGCAATTCCTTTTTTCAGATCCCAGACACTGATATCCAGCTGTTTGGACTGTCTAGTCCAGAAACCGGCCAGTTCACCCTGTATCTGGTAGAATGTCTGTTCCAGGACGCGGTCCGCCTCCCCGGTCCAGGGATGCGGCGGTTTGGTGGTCAGCCGGTGAAACACCTGATGAAACACTTCCTGATGATCGTCCATCATGCCGAGTTCCTCATTCCAGAATTCCAGGTTCACAGACAAATCCAGAAAGCTGCGTTCTCCCAGGTTGTTCATAAATTTAAACTTGGCAATCTGAACCGGCAGCGTGGTCAGGAAGTCCAGCCAGAGAACAGCATCATCGGGATTTTTCGCCTCTCTGAAAACAACCATTGTACGCCCGCCCATTATGGTGGACGGTTCGCCGTCATCCGCTGCGGGAAACGGAAAGATTCCCAGAACATCCTTCAGTTCCGGGGCACGAGTGAGTATTTCGGAGTACCGGAAATCATAATCCACAAACATGGGGACCGAGGCTTCGGCCTCATCAATCATGAACAGCTCCACTGGTTTTTCCAGGGCCATGTTGTGGTCATTCCACAGCGAAACCGCATAGGAGTATCCTTTGATGAATCCATCTGCCATCCAATTGACGCGGGAACCTTCCTCAATATATGATTCTTCTCCAAAAGGCCAGGTGAAGGTGCCCAGTCCCCAATGGGCATTGCGGGTCCACATGTAGCTGTAATAGTAGTCATTGGCATTCAGCACCTGAATGGCATGGGTGAATTCGGACCAGGTTTCGGGTGGCTCCAGGTTCAGACGCTGAAAAATATCCTTCCGGTAGTATCCCATCAGGGGTGTCGCATTGTAGGGAATACCAAAAAGGTGATCCCGAAAATAGCAGCCTGCCCACATCTTCGGGAATATGCGGCTTTTTATCCGACTGACAATATCCGGATAGCGCTGCTCCAGATCAATAACGCCGCCGACCTTTCCGTATTCCACCGGCCCGCCCAGACTGGTGGAAGCTGCATCCGGCGGGGTGCCGGATGCCATGGCCGTCAGATATTTGGTCTGGAAATTGCCCCACGGCACCGGTTGGATATGGACATCAATTCCCGATTTCTCCCTGAAAATCAGTGCCTGTTCTTCGAGAAACCTGACCTCATCGGCAGAGCCCACATGCCAGTAGCTGACTTGATGACCCTGAGAGAACGAAATGCTGAATGCGAGCAGAAACAGCAAGCATCCGGTCAGAGCGATTTTGGATTTCTGTCTCATATTTATTGTTTTTAATGTGACCATGAATTTCTTCAGGTTTTCTCCTTTAGCACGGATATTTCATGAGGTTTCGAAATGAGTTGGTGGAGCCGGCTGATTATACAAGGCTTGCGAACAGATTTGAACGACATTGTTCTGGACAGTACAATGTGAACAAATACCGAGCGTAATTGAAAATCAGTTTGCTGACTGACCAGGCAAAATCGACCGGAACTATCATCGTCCGAAAAATGCGAGGTATTTTACGCATGAATATTCTCATGATCTGTGCGGGGGTGTCCTTTTTCAACAATCGGTGTCCGGCGAATCCGAAACATCAAAACACCTTTCTGTGATTCTGCCAATGAAAGCATCAGAACATGGTCATGGCAAAAATGGCCGACGAAAGCTCTGACTCGCCGCTTTCATTGAACGCTGAAATCTTGTAGTAGTAAATGGTCATGCTGCTCAGCCCGGCATCCAGGTACGTGAGTGATCCGTCTGGTATTTCCGCAGTCAGTTCGAATTCACCATAGGCATCCGTCGTGCGGTAGATACGGTATCCTTCGGCGAAATCGGTCAGATTCCAGGTGAGTGTCACATCCGTTCCTGAAACAGCTGCCGCGAATCCTTCCGGTGTGGCCGGAACGGGAAGCGGGGCTTCGGTGGTGGTAAACGGACCGCCGGTGCTCTGCATGCGCTGACCCCAGAGTCCTTCAGAAACACAGGCAAAATAATAGGTGGTTTCAGGAAGCAGATTCCGCAGTTTGACGGTGTGATGATAGAGAAGGGCTGATGCCTCGGTGGAATCCGTATAGACCCCTTCTTCAAATCCATACAGAACTTTGCTGTCGGATTCGAAATTGGTATCCCAGTCTATGGTAATTCTATCATAGCTCAGGGAATGAGCGGTGACATTCTCCAGAATGAGTTCTTCCTCAATTCCGATGTACCGGTCCAGATTTGCCTTGATCACCGTACCGTACGCCGTGGGCGTTGTATGGTCGTCGGATTCTGTCAGGCGCGGCTTGTCCGTCATCGACCAGGCACACCAGCCGATCTGTCTGGAATCCAGATAGTGGATCAGCGTCTGAACATACACCAGCCATGTTTGATCATTGAATGTTTCCTCACTTGTACCGAGTTCACCAATAAACACGGGCAGATCATCAGCATAGGCACCAAAGCGGCCTTCCCAGACCCCTTCCCAGACAGCGGGATCATCATTGGGGCTTCCCACCGGATAATGGTGCGCCTTGTACACGATATTTGGATATTCCTCGACGGGCAGCGGATTAATGAACCAATAGCTGATATTCGTTGACCAGTCGATGCCGCCCACAAATATCAGTGATTGTGCGTGGACTTCCCGTATGGCATCAATGATTTCAATGGCCCGGCTGCGCCAGTCGGTGAATGACACTTCATGTACTTCATTGTGGATATCATACAGCACGTTGGGTTCATCCTGAAAGCGTTCTGCCAGAATCTGCCACATACCGGCAGCTTCCTCATTGGGCATAGGCATGATGGGCTGGTCCGGTGAAGGATTGATCCCGTCCTGCCACTGAAGATCCAGAAGCACATATGCACCGTATTTTTTACACCAGTTCACTACTGATGCTATGGTCTCGACATAATCGGGATCTTCCAGTACCCATGACTGCCGAAAAGGCAGCCGGATAATGTTGGCATGCCAGTCCTGAATAATCATGCGAAAATCTTCCTCTGTCATGGGAATACCGCTGGACATGCCGGATTTGCTGTATTCCAGCGCAGACCGGTTCACGCCGTGAAGCAAAACCTGGCTACTGTCCTCATCAACAATTTGATTACCGGATACGGACAGCCAGGGCAGGGATTCGGTTACTATTTCCGTTTCCGGAGGCGTGTAAATAAACAGCTTATCATCCCGTTCACACTGCACGAACAGCAGCACTGCCGAGAACGCCAGAAGTAGCTGTCCGGTTATCAATTTCAAACGATGATTACCCATTTTCTTGTTCCACCTTGTTTTTCATTTTGAGGTTATTCCAATGCCTGCCAGTTCTGCTCCGGTCCGGGCAATATCCACGGATGGATTGGCTGTCTGCACGATATTTTTCCAGTCCTGATTGAATGCATCCGCACCGTGCACCGCTCCGAGGAAACAGCCGGTGATGGATGCCACGGTATCGTTGTCCCGTCCGTAATTCACCGCTCTCAGCAGCGCTTCGTTGACATCATCCGGTGCACTGTCCAGGAGTGCAATCGAAGCTGCCAGCATCTCATCGATGTGACACATCATCTCCTCTCCCCTGGCAAATTCATCGTGCAGCTCCCGAATCAGCAGCTTGTAATACTTTCTGCTGCACGTTTGGAACCGATATTTTTCAGTGATTTTAAACACCCGTTCCAGGATCAATTCCAGAGGTTCAAGAGACTGTTTGCCCTGATATTCAACGTAATTTCGAATCCCCTGCTGTTCAAGCCTGTTCCGGATTTCGCTCCATTCCGTCCCACCCAGCAGATCAGCCAGTACGGCTCCGAGAAAAGCGGCGTAATACGGAGCAGAGGCGATATCCAGGAAGTTGATGTCCAGAAAGAACCGAAAGGCTGCAGCCGGCGCACCGGGAAAGTACGCAGCCAAAGGAAGAAGGGCTATCTCACCCAGAGGCATTTCTTCTCCCCTGGCATAACTGTCAAAATGGTAGCTGGATTTGATATTGCCGCGCACAACCTCAGCTTCTTTCGGTTCCAGCTCCCATTCTCCGGTATGAAATCCCTGGTCGTCCAGCAGCTTCCGGTATTTGAAATTCGGAGACCGGAGATTTCCGTTTTCCGGGATAAAAACGGCGGTGGCGGTTTTGGACAGTTCCCACCAGAACCAGCAGTCCAGAAATCTCTCCTTCTGTATCCTTTTGAATTTTTCCTGATCCTCGGAATTTTGTACAGTATTCAGCTGTGATGTACTCCTTTGAAATTCTTGCTGCGCATCAGCGTACCGGTTAAAAATACTTTGTGCCAGCCGCTTTTGGTTCAGCGTTTCACCGGGAAATTCCCGCTCCTGAAGGATCATGGCCCGTGCCACAGCCAGACGAAGGCGGTTGTCATCGGTATAAGTACCTGGACGGGCATTGCGCGGATAGACATTCCAGTAATGCTGAAACCATTTACTGTACTCTGAAAATTCGGCGATCCAGCCGCCGCTCTCCAGAAAACGCTGCGATTCGATGGACGTTCGCCCTTCATGGGGACCGGCAAGGGCATCTCCAATGATGGATCCGTACAGCATCCCCGTCACTCGGTTTTCATATGTACTGTTCACAAAATCCTCCGCATACCCTTCTGCGGGAAGCAGCAGCAAGCAAACCGCAATGAAGCTTGAAATTCCAGACAGGGGGACCGAAACCTGCATTTTCTCCGTTCAGCCATTTCAGCGGTTGCGGCAGGCATCCAGGAGCAGGTCCACGGACGTGAACGCCAGACACTGAACACTGTCTGCTCCGCCGTAATACAGTTTGATTTCGCCGGTATCTTCCAATACGGCACCGGCAGTGAAAACCACACTCGGGGTTTGTCCGGTCAGTTCATAATCCATTTCCGGCCGCAGGACCGCTTCCTCGGCCCGGGCAATAATTTTGGACGGATCATTCAGATCATGGAGGCAGACACCCAGCTGATAGATGTAATGCTGAGCACACTGGGTTCGAACCCCGTGGAATATGTTCAGCCAGCCCTCATCCGTCCTGATCGGCACCGCTCCGGGTCCGATCTTGGTCCATGCCCAGCGTACGTCACTGTTTCGCAGCACGCAGCGGCTTTGACCCCAGTGAATCAAATCGGGAGAATAACTGATCCACATATCCCCAAACGCGCTGCCGGTATTGGGCCGATCCAGACGGGCAAAAAAACCGTTAAATTTTTCAGGAAACAGCACTCCGTTCCGGTTATCGGTTTCTGAAATGAAACCCATCCACTCAAACTTATTGAAATCATCGGTTTTTACCAGGCTCAACCGGCAGCCGTGACCGGAATGTGCGGCATGCAGAATATAATAGATCCCGTCGATCTCCGTCACTCGGGGATCGTAGTACATACCTGTGGTATATTCCGCAAATTCAGGATCGTCATGAGGCATTTCAACAGGCGCCGAATGAGGTGTAAACCGAATGCCGTCTGAACTTTCTGCAATCCAGATGCGGTTTTGAAGCGCAGCGTTTTCAACACGGCACAGCATGATGTATCTGCCGTTGACTTTTACAATACCGGAATTGAATACGGTTACGATCCCATAATCCGCAGGAAAATCCGCTCCCGTCAGAATGGGGTTTTGTTTACAGCGTGTCACCAGTGACCTGCGTGCGTTGTTTTTCATGATATCCTTTTCAGCCTTTTCCTGATTACCAATTATTAATCACCTTTTACCAGTTGCCAGTCACATTCCACTCTGATACATCCTGTCGATAACCTGATTCATGAGTTTCGGATTCTTCTCGATCAATTGCCCTTTCTTCAGCTTTGCCACGGTTTCGGGGACGGCTCTGGCCCGCCGCAGGTTCATGACATGCTTTTCGATCACCTCCCTGGAATTTTCAAATGTGCTGGGGCTGTTGGGATCCTTCAGTTCTTCAAATGCCGTCCTCAGTTCATCTTCGGTGATCCTGATACTGCTGATGATGGTCCGACGCATATCCAGCTGCAGAAGATAATCTTCATAGATGTCGGTCAGAATATTTACCTGCGGATGCTGCTCCAGTCCCAGTGCCTGGCCTTCCGTTTTGAGTTTGAAGTCGCGAAGCACGTAATCCAGAGCGGTTTTAAAACTGTGCTTTGCCGCCTGGACCGGGATGAACTGGAGGGCAGCACCATATTCCCCAATCGTCATGGGAATCCCGTCAATGGAAATCAGTACATCGTTCCGTCGATCCCACATGGTCTGCTCCATCTGCTGTACTTCGCCGTGATCCAGATGTTCAATGATCACCATGTTGGGCACATCCTCTTCCACAAATACCGCGGTATGCACACTGTCCATAAATGCCATTGCGTCCGGATTGGGCAGAATTTCAGTTTCTGCCATCATCTCCGTGATGTAATCGTGTGCCAGCAGATCCCCAATCCGGCTATGAACCAGGTCCCGGACGTACTTGTGCTGATGGGCGAATTCCCACTCGTCTCTCAGAGGGGTTTTCTTGAAATTTTCCACTTTCAGGATATGATACCCGAAAGAGCTCTTCACCGGATCGGAAATGACTCCCACCGGCAGTCTGAACGCTGCCATTCCCATGTCATATTCCAGCTGATCCCAGTAAACCCAGCCCAGATCACCGCCGTTTTCCCTCAGCATCGGCTGCCGGAATGCAAAAGCGGCCAGCGTATCCCAGGGCGTTCCGTTTTCCAGAAGGAATCTGTAGGATTCCGCCAACTCTGCCGTCGGAGCAAAGATATGCTTCAGCTTCCGCTGCTCGGTCAGATAGCTGTGGATTTCCCTCATCAGCGTATCCGGAGTTTGGATCTGAGGTGCAATCACTTCATTGAAATGCTGTTTTTTCAAAAGATTATTCCGATATGCCTCCCGTTTCAGCAGGAAATATTCGTTTTGATCAAAACTGAGCCGCCTGGCTTCTTTTGCCAGAAGCTTGCGGTTGATGAGTTCATCCAGAAAAGCGGTCCGGTTTTCTTCAGAATCAAAAACTTCCGGCTGTTCCAGGAATTTATAATATGCATTCCGGAATTCCTGGGGAGAGATGGTCTGATTTCCCACAATGGCAACGAACTTTTGTTCAGGCTTATCACATCCTGTCAGTGCCCACGTTAATAAACCCGACAATAACAGTAGGGCACCAGGGTAAAAGGAGAATTTGTAAAACGGAATTCGCCTGATCCTTTGCGGTATTTCTCTCATCTCTCCCAAATGCAGTTTTCCCCGTCCCGTTGAATAAAGACCGTAACCGCGAAAGACAGCTTTCCGGGGAAGGGTTTTCATATTATTTGATCACCAGGAATTTTCCAACATGGGTTCCGATTCCCGGAGCATCCACGTGATAAATGTACATGCCGTAGGCAATATCCATATTGTCCAGCGTGAGCATGTCCCAGTCCTCCGATCCGTCGTTGAATGGTTTGTCATGCTCCAGTTTCCGGACCAGTGTTCCGTCCACGGAATAGATACGGATGGTGCATCGGGGCGGAAGATGGGTGAACTTCAGCAGTCTCGGACCTCGGCCGCTTGTATAAGGATTGCTGGATTCCCACATTGCCGCTGCTACATAGGGATTGGGAACCACTTTGATTTCGTCCAGATGAACCCCTGCATAGACTGTATCAATCGATTCCGCTTCCGTGACAAATTCAAAGCGGTGACTGGAATTGTATTCCGTACTAGAGTAAAGATACAACGTATCGCCGGAGCTGAGCCAGCGCCCGTAGGCATCCACAAACTCCTGATCCGAATTCAGGGTACCCAGGTTTTCCAGATGCATGGTATGGAATGTTACAAGGCCGGTATCGGATTCCACTTCCTCAAAAAAGAAAATGTTGTCTCCCATGTTGAAATAATTGTCCGGAACCGGTGTAATCGTCATTGGCGGAATATCTTCACTGAATCCGTAGGGAACTTCACTGCAGCCGACATATGCGGATTCACATGTCGCCAGATCATATACCCTGAAATTGGTGGGTGTGGGCCGGTACAGTTTCGGCAGCCCCTCGTATTTCGGGATATAGAGGGAATCCGACATACCGATAAGCTCGTCGTCAAACACCACCATGTACTGATGGGCCACGAATGTGCCCGGAATATGGGTTTCCGGATTGCGCTGATAAACCCTGAAGCCCATCGGGTAAGTGTTTTCCGGATTTATATTCCAGCTCCAGCGGATGCCGTTATCGATGCCGTTTTCCGGATCATGTATGATCCCTGCCGGCGGATTGTAAAGCAGGAACTCAAATCCGTTGGAACGGGCAGTCAGGGTATATGGATTTACCTCATAATCCTCATCCTCATACAGATTGATGATGTCGTCATATATCGCGCTGTCGAACACTCCGTTTCCGTTGTCGTCGATGTAGGGCTCGGCATAATTGTACACCCCGTCGTTGTTGATATCCTCAAAGGGTTCACCATAGTCAAACTCATCATTGCTGTTTTCGTCGGTATAGGGCTCATCAGCATCCCACATATCATTATTATTCTGGTCTTCAAACGGCTCATGATTGGTCCTGTAGGTTTGAAACCACATGGTATCCAGCGGCACGGGATCATCGGTTCCGTTGATTTCATTCAACACGAAAGCAGTGGCATGCAGCCCCAGAGACTCCATCGGATCATTCAGATCAATCAGGCCGTTTCCGTCATTGTCCCGATAGTCCATGGCCTCATCCAGAAACTGCAGTTCAAACTGCTGTCCGCTCACAATCAGGTCCGGCTCAGCAATTCTGAGTTCAATATATCCTTCACCAAAATAATTATCTCCCACGGACATCAAATCCTGTTCTAAGCCGGCATAATGGTAGCCTACGGAGGGTGCCGACGGAGTGACAACGACCACATTCTGCGCGGTTTCCACCTTGCCGGTAGCATCCAGGGTGACATACTTACTGGTTTCAGAGGGTGAAATTGATTTATACACATCTCCCCTGTCGTAGGCCGTCACTGCATAAAAATAGCGCATCCCGTTGATGAGATTGGAATCCACGTATGAGTGAACCAATCCTGTTTCACTTCCCAGGTTGAACTGCACGCCATGGCCGAAGCTTTCCGGGAAGAACCCTGAAACCTCGTTGATCTTGTCAAAGATGGCGATGGGAACGACCGAACGATCATAGCCGTATCCGTCGGTAATATGGCCTTCGTCGTTAAAGCCGGGATCAGTGGAACGGTAGATTTTGTAGCCTTCAAAATCGTACTCGTTCAGGTAGCGGTCTTTGCTCAGTTCCGCCAGGTCATCCCAGTAGAGGGTCACCCGACCGTCACCGGGGACCGCCCATACAGTCGGAAGTTTGGGCGCGACAGCATAGTTATAGTTGGCGTCGTATATTTTCTGAACGATTTCTTTATTCAGGATCACGTCTGTCGTATCAAATCCGTAAATCATCCCAACAGAAAATCCGATCCGATCATCCGGCATCATCGGGAAGTACCCGCTGGAGAAAATGTAATCGGCATCCACATTTTCCAAACGGCCGTCAAAATAGCCCGGCTGGCTGACCGACCACATCTGCTGATCATTGCTGTAGGTGATGGACGCGTATTCATAAAAAACAAAGCTGGTCAGACCGATCTGGTCCGCCTCTTTTACATCCACAACATCCGTATGCGGTTCACCCGGCAGTTCACTGGTGCCGAACGTGGGAATTCCGTCATTTTCACCTTCGTCACCTGTTTCTTCAAGCCCGTCAATGCCCACATCGTCGTTTTCCGGGTCCCAGTCTCCGTCATTGTCAATACCGTCATCCCGGCGCTCATCGATGAGAAGATTGGTCATTCCCTCCAGCGTGATGGCATTTTTGGCCAGATAATCAATGGACTGCTCAATGTACAAAAAATAGGTTTCACCGGTTTCACCGATTTCCGCCTGATCGGCTTCATCAATAATCCCGTTCAGATTGTCATCAATTCCGTTATGCGGATTTTCAGGCGTAAAGCCGGGATATTTCCGAATATTCTGATTTTGAAATGTGATAACGATGCCGGTATCGGGCATTGTGGTCACCGTCCGGGCATACAAAGTGTCGTTATAGTCAATAAGTACAATTGGATCTCCCACCGCAATATCATTGGTCAAATCCGATGCCGACAGCACATGACCGCCGGCAGGGCTGCTGAGACCGTCACCGTCGTTGTCAATATAATCAAACGGATTTCCGGGACTTTCAAGGAATGCAAATCCCACAGACGGGACAGGCGTGTACCCGCCGGTACCGATATTGTCCCAGTCATAGTTGAGGGTCAGATCGCTTTCGCGGTCAAATTTGGCACTGTCATCGCCGTAATCGGTGTTGGATCCCAGACGCGCCCCGATGGACGCTCCCACATTCAGTCCGAACACGCATTTATTCAGTCGAAGATTTCCGATGTTCTGGATGTCATAGATCCAGAAAATCACATCCTCGGCATCGGGATTGGACCACTGCAGACCGCGGAAGGATTTCTGTACGCCCAGCCCTCGGCGGTCGACGTCATTTTCATCCGGCAGCGGAAGCTGAACCGGGAGATTGTAAAAGCCGGTAAAACTTTTGTCAAACTGGTAGTCATCGGTGGCGGAGTAGCTTTCCTGATCCGCGCTCATGACATTTTTCCCGAAGTACCCGTTCCATTTTCCAGCCCATCCGGGATCATTGCCGTCCGACATTTTATCCGGCCAGGATTCCGGCCACGTAATGGTCTGATGACTCATGGCGGCTTTGTTCAGCAGTTCAGGATTGTCGGGATTGAAATATCCGCCAATGGGTTCAAATCCCTGAAAGCGGCCGAACTGGTCGTGGGAAAACATTTCCGGATCCCACCCTTCGGAAAACACCACCGGTGTGAAGGAAGTCAAATGGGTATCCACGCTGTCAATGGGTTCAATTTCCATAATGTTAAACTCTGTGGATATGTATCCGGAAGTATTGCCCATCTGAACCATGCCCGAATTGATCGGCCATTCCCCGCCGTATTTCAGACTCTGATCATTTTTTTGACCGCCCATCATGTCGTGATTGTACCAGGTTGTACGGATCAGATTTCCGGAGTGGATATTCCGGCTGCGATGCTGAACATCGCCATGATCCACCGCAAAAACGGACGAACAGCCAAGGATCAGAATACCGGCGGCCAGGACTGATTGAGATTTTCTGTTTATTTTCCAACTCATAGATTTCTCCAATTTCCTTTCCACCTAAAACCGAACCATCAGGGTAAATTTATTGGCATATTCCAGCCGCCCGTAATCCACCCGGGCATAATCGGCATGAATCTGAAACTGACGAATACTGAAATTCAGCCCGGCGCCCACAGCCGGTCCGCCTTCCCGATCTTCCAGCAGCAGCTGACGATGCCCGCAGCGCAGGGAAATCTGAGGAATCGGAAAATACTCCAGTCCCAGGTTCAGATATTCCAGGTTGTCATTGGGGTGGACGGCATCCAGAGCGAGGATAAGATCCTGGCTTTCAGATTTGAGAACATCCTGCAGAATATTGACGGAAATACCGACCCGGAAAAAAATGGGAAGATTAAATTCACCGGTGGACAGTTCCGCATTGATGGCATCGTTGTTCCCTTCATGAAGCGGATCGGTGTCCACCTGCTGCAGCAGGTCGCTGCCGGACATCTGAGCGGCCGGACCAAAATTGGAAATGGACATTCCGATGACGCTGTTATAAAAATGAGTATGGTACAGTACTCCCAGATCCAGTGCCATTGTGGATGCATCGCAGTGCCAGATGTTTTCCCGAACATACTTGGCGGTCCCGCCGATGGAGAAACGGTCGGTAAGGGCCTGGCCATAACTGATCCCCACAGCGTAGAACCCGTAGGAGACCAGTTCTCCCGTGCCGTCCTGCATGTATTCCGTGGTGCGTTCAATATCATCACCGCCAAGCGATGTGTAATTGATTCCGATGGTTCCGGCACCGGGCAGTACAAGTGCGACACCGATGTAGTCAAAATTGAGATCAGCCACATAGTTGTAGCGATTGAACACGGCTTCGCTCTGTTGCATGCGACCCAGCCCCGCGGCATTCCAGTACATGGCGGTGACATCCTCGGTATGGGTGACCATGGCCTCCCCCATTGCCAGCCCGCGGGCCCCAACACCGATTTTCAGCCAGGGTGCAGCCGTCGTTCCCACCCGTCTGACGCTTTGTCCTGACAGACTTGTCAGCGTCAGTAGTGTAATTAAGGTGATTATGCGAATTGTCTTCACAATGACTCCTTCAAATTGCATCTGTGGTAATTCCGTAAACCGGTCAATCCATTCAAAAGCCGAATCCCTTTATTCAGGGGTTCATCATGATTCAGCTGCATGAATTCCATTATCAAAAGCCGGCAGACAATGTCAGCTGAATCCGGCGCGGCGGATCGTAGCGTTCCGGCTGGGCAAAGTATTCTTCAACATTTGAAATTTCTATGATCCGGTCTTCATAGTTGTATCCCTGCAGGGTATAGGATGCTTCCCCGGTATCGGCATAAACGTTTCGAACACTGCGGTTATCCAGTAAATTATAAATATCCACCGCAAAGTCGAAGTTCTGTCCTCCAATGTCAACAGACCTGGAGAACCGCAGATCAACATTGAAGACGGTGGGTTTCCGGGAACTGTTTTCTGTCAGACCGGAGAAGGTTGAGGATCCGGCCACCTCCGCACGGGAGAATTCAGGTGTGAACGGCAGACCTGAATTGAATTTGGTAATCAGACTGGTGGTCCATCCGCCCAGTCGAACCGTCGTGACGGTATTCAGTGTGTGGGTTTCATCCCAGTCCAGATACACCATCTCAATACGCGGAGCAGCATCATTCAGTGCATCGTAGTAGGCATCCAGCGGATCAGACGTCGTCCCCTTGGCCTCCATAAATGTATAATCTACCTTCACGGTAATTCCGGGAAGACTGGTGCTGCCGGTCAGGGTGAATCCCATCACTCCCGCATAATCCATATTGACGTGTTTCTGGTACGTGCTGCGGGATGTTTCAATGGGGGGACTCATGCCGACCCAGTCCCTGATGTCTCGGTAAAAACCGGTGGCATTCAGGATGAAATTCCGGCCAATCCCCTGCTGCAGACCCACTTCATACATAACGGTTCTTTCCGCATCCAGATCGGCATTGCCGATATAGGCGTTGGTTCCGGCTCCGGCAATCTGAAATTCCGGATTGGAATACAGGTAGCGGAAGGCGGGATTCTGGAAGAAGTGACCGTATGAAAAATGAATGATGCCGCGGTCGGTCACCGGGAAGCTTACACCGAAGCGGGGACTGATCTGATACTTGTTGGATGCCTTTTTAAACCAGAATTCTTCCCGCTCTTCCACGGTGTATTCGATCAGATCGTCCTCATCTTCCACTTCCCCCCAGTTGCGGTAGATATGCTCCTGCTTGAACGGGGCATAAATCTGAGGATCCGAAGGATCCGCCAAAACCTGTCCGTCCGGGTCAAAATAATCCAGCCGCAGTCCGAGATTGAATATGATTTCCGAAAACTCCGCTTTGTCCTGAATATAGGCGGAATACTCGCGGGGTTCATGGTAAAAGTGCTCGTGATAGGCAGACTCGATTCCTTCCACCACCGGTTCAAAATTGTCAGAAAACTGAATGTTGTACCACTCATTTTCCAGCTCGTGGAAACGGGCTTCCAATCCCATTTTGATCTGATGGCGGAAATTGATCTGCTTTGTGAAGTCGATTTTTCCGGAGACATAACTGACATCGTTGAAACCCTGGTCCGTTTCATTGCCGAAATATTTGAAATCATAAATCGTCCCGGCCAGATCCACAAAATTCAGGTCGATGTTCTCACCATAGACAAATTCTTCTATATCACCTGAATCATTTGAGATATAGCGATAATCGTTGGGATCCGCATACAGGTAGTTTTCATGTTCTTTCTTGAAATAGCTCAGTCTGACCTCATAAAATGTGTTGTTGTCCAGCATGTGGTTCAGGCTGAAGATATGGGTCTGGCTGGTGGTATAGTAGGTTTTGGATGCATCCGGTATGTACTTGTAATTATACGGGACGTCATCATGTTCTTCATCCATGAAATAATATCCGTAAGACAGATTGATACCGCCCGGAAGCTGGTAGAACAGCTTGGACTGTGAAGTGAGCTGCTTTTTGTGGTCGAGCGGTGCCAGTTCCAAATCAGGCAGTTTCCACTGATATTCTCCGCCCATGGACGGCTCCTGATACCCCCACGGCATGAACAGCCGCCTGCCCCAGTTATAGCCATTGTTTTCGAAATACCGGCCGGAGAGAAAATATGTCAGGGACTTCGAGCTGTTCAGCGGACCGGAAAGGTTGAACTGGTAATCCACATTGTTCAGCGGATTGTAGTGGTCCAGATAATTCATCTTGTGCAGATAGGGTTTGTCTTCCAGAAACTGATCGGCGTCCATTCCTTCCTCAAATTCCGGAAAGGCGTAGTACAGACCCCGATCCTTATACGTTTTATAATCGGCAATTTCATTCGCCCATGTGGCATTGCTCATGACGGAATAAATATCATCTGTCGAATAATAGTCGCTGGCAATAACGGAGAAATTGCCTTTAAAATGCGGACTGCCGGTTTTGGTGACGATATTAATCACGCCCGAGAGTGCCTGACCGTATTCCGCATTAAAGGTCCCCGTGATTGCCTGCAGTTCCTGAACCGCCTGATTGTCCACAGAGATACCTGATTTTCTGCTGAGCGCATCTATCACCTGAACGCCGTCGATCATATAGACTATTTCCGATGACCGTCCTCCGCGGATATGGAGATCACCGGAGGCATCCCGCACCATCCCGGCCTGCAGATCCAGAATATCGTCCACACTGTTGACGGGGATATCTTCGATCTCGTCGGAGCCGATCATTGCAATGGATGATGTCAGATCCCGCTGCAGTTCATTGCGCTTCCCGATCACGGTTACCCGGTCCATGTCCAATGCCTGTACAGAAAGCACAAAGTTGGCTCGCGTCGTATGGTCCACCGATACCCTCATCTGCTCCATGCGGACCTGCTCATACCCGATGGCGGATGCCGTGATATGATAGATACCTGGCTGCAGATTGATAATGGAGTACTCTCCTTCCGTACCCGTGGCGGCACCGCTGACAACCTCTTCCGTTTCCTGATTGATAACCATGATGTTCACTCCGGGAAGTTTGTCACCGGAATCCTTTTCGGTTACCACTCCGGCAACCTTTCCGGTAACGCCTGCCCAGGAAAGTGTTAATCCGAACCAGAACAGCAGCAGCCGATTCATCCACCGTTTGAGGATTCGGGAATTAACCATTGTCATTCATCCTCCCTGCGTATTGCTGCCGAAGCAGCTTTACGTCTGTGTCTTGATTGTTTCCGGTCCTCAGTTCGCACCGGCACCTGCGCTCGAAATCATTGATTTCAACCGCATTTTTTCCACACCGGGATTGAAGCCCCGGTGAATCCTTGTATAATAAAAATTATTAGATTGCTGCCCTGCACTAAGCAGCTGCGCGGGCGGGGATTAACTTTGACAATTCCCCGATTCCGGTCTATCTGACAGACCGATGAATATGGAATAACCTCGAAAGCCGGATGCACCTGGCTTTCATCGAAGGGTTTATGTCCCTCCGGGGTTTAGAATGAAGTCGATGATCTGCACCACATCCAATACGTCCAGAGCGGCATCCAGATTGATGTCTGTCTGGGTAAACTGCACGTCATTCGGATCAGCCTGATCCAGCAGAAAGGCAACAATCAGCACAATATCCAGAATATCCAGTGTGTCATCTCCATTGACATCCCCCAGGCGGGGACTGACACCCCAGTTATCCCACGATATCAGACCTGATATGGCCTGGGCTTCCGGTATCACCACTTCCTGCCAGACCTGATCGTCATAATTGATAGACCAGGTGGTGTCGTGCAGGTAATGCCCCATCCTCCAGAACATCCATGGAATTCCGTTTGTCCGGGACAATTCTATGGCATAGCTGTATGTGTTGATGAGATTCTGCTGGCCGTTTTCCCGGGTAGCTCCAAACTCTTCCAGAAACAGCAGTTTATTAATGGACCGGCAGTAATCCAGATTGTCATTGATCCATGCCTGAAAGTTACCGCCGTAAAAATGCAAGTTGTAAATATCCGCATCGGGAATATCCCCCAGCGTACCAATATCGTCCCCGGAATTTCCGTTGTGGTAATAATAGGCATATCCGGCAATCCCGAGGGATACTTTGGTGTCGGGATCGACGGTTTTGAGATGTGTTGCCATTTCATTCAGAAAATTGCGGATCAGATCATGCTTTTCCTGAGCATTCAGCCAGTCCACCTCCAGCAGCGGGATACCGGGTTCATTCTGTATTTCCCAGGCATACACCACATCATTCAAGTCTTTCCAGGCAGCCCCCAGAAAGGCGTTGTAATGATTCAAAAAATAGGTAAAACGGTTTTTATAGGCATTAATACTGGCTTCATTTTCATACATGCCTACCGGCCCAAAGGTGGACAGATAGGGATCGGTCCGGTTTTCCAGAGCAACAATCATTCTGATTCCGCGCGCTGCACATTCGTTCATTAAATAATCCACCAGCAGGAGTCTGTCATCGTGGTAGTTCCCGATGGGATCTTCAAATGTGTATTCATACGGAGGATCTTCCCAGGACTGGTATTCTCTTGCTCCGAGAAATATCCTGAGGACTTTCAGATTCGAATCCACCATCCAGTCCAGCTGTTCCCAAATCCGGGTTGGATACTGAAACCACAGCTGGTACTGATTGGTCCCGGCCCACAGTCTCTCCTGAGCGGACAGATCGGGAACCCAAAGGTGAATGAGCGTCAGGATGACGACAACTCTGAATATTCTGGTTTTCTGCATAATTAAAAAAGGGACCGGCAGGACAAATCCCGCCGATCCCGGAGCATGATTCTATTTCATGAATGTTACTTTGTGACTGACCACACTTCCGTTGTGTTCCATGCGTACCAGATAGATACCGGAAGGAACCACCGCAGAGGCGTCATTGGTTCCGTTCCACTGCAGGGAATGGAATCCCTTGCTGTCCACCTGATCGGCCAGAGCGGCCACCTGCTGCCCCAGGGCATTGTACACGCTGATGCGGACATTTCCTTCGGAAGGCAGATAGTATTCGATACGGGTAGTGGGGTTAAAGGGATTGGGATAATTGGAAAGCAGTGCAAAGTTTTCTGCAATTTCTGTTTCCACATAACCGTTGCCGGAGGCAACGATCACTTCGGAAATTTCAAATTCACCGGCCGCAGTGAAAAGATCTTCGCCAGGATGAACCATGATCAGGCGGGTGGTGCCTTCAGCGGTGTGGTATTCACCGATATAGGCATCGCCCAGTTCAATGCTGAAATTGTCACCGTGGGTCAGAGTCATCTGAACACCGCCGACAAATCCGTCTGCCAGAATTGACACACTGCCGTCCATTTCATGAATACTGGCTTCCGTTGCGGATGCTTCCGTGCTGCGGTTCAAGATCTGATCCACCATGAATACGATATCCAGAATGTCCACATTGGTGTCGGTGTTCATATCCCCGTGACAGATCTGATCATCCGGAAGAACGGCAGTACCCAGAATATGACCAACCATCATCACCACATCCAGAACATCCAGGCTGCCGTCAAGATTCACATCTCCGTCGGGGGCACATTCCAGGATAGACTCATCATAAATTTCCAGATATCCCCAGCTGGAAGGACGCAGCCAGTTGGATGCATTGGACTGCCCCAGCGAGTGGATCTGCAGGGTGCGTTCTTCATCCCCATTCACCGGATCCATATCGTTGCAGTCAATCCGGATCGGCAGCATGCTGCCCAGTCCCGGCATAGCCAGGGCTTCCGGTCCAAACACGGCCAGATCAAACCGTGCTTCAATATCATAGCCGAAGCTGTGCTGTTCCGTTACGTAATCGAGTCCGGCATATTCATATGGAGAAGAGCCGCCTGATTCGGTATGCCCGGCACTGTGGAAGGATATGCGGTAATCACCGGTTCCTTCGGATCCCACGTCACCATAATCGTGGTAAACGGTGAGGTCAGCAATATCATAGAAACCCATGAAGAATTCAATGGCATCGCCTTCCCAGGACTGTCCCGAACCGGTGGGATCGTCATCCCAGACATTGGCACCCATGTACAGATAATTATCATCTGCCACAAAGGTGACGCGGTAATTCAGATCCACACTGTAGATGTCCCATGCTTCCGACTCCGGACCATAGGCGGATTCCGGCAGCAGCTCATGATCACTGAAGGGATCAAATTCAGTCAGGTCATTATCCAGCACCCAGTATTCGGAAAAATCAGCCACGTAGCGGGCTTTGGCTGTTTCGCGGGATATGTTCGTGATGGGACCGGCGGTGCTGACTTCCTGCAGATCAGCCAAAGTTCCGTCCAGAGCCTGGGCAGTTACCGCATAATATCTTGTGAAGCTTTCCGGTACGGTCGTGTAGGTGCCGTGATTCCAGTACTGCGTTCCCCGGGGTACGCCGGTGGCAATCTGAATCACCCCTTCTGCGCTGACGTCAGTGATGGGCATTTCACTCATGTAGACATTATAGGTTTCCTGGAGGTTTTCCTCTCCGTCTGTCCATGTAACTTCATTTACACCGCTGCCCTGGGTGTTTACCACCACGGGGGGAGACATCAAAGCGCCGGCAGGTGCTTCAACGCCCACAGCTGTGAAATTGTCAAACCAGATGTCGCCGGTCCAGTTGGGGACACCGGCGGGAATCATCACCTGAATTCCCATTCTAATTGTTCCAACCGGATTGAAGTTATCTCCCCAGGTTTCATTCGCGTCCACCACATCATAGGTCATGGTGTTCCATTGTCCGCGCATCAGGGTGGTGGAATCCACACGGGTGGTTTCTTCAGCCAGATAGTAGGAATATTCGGTCCATGACCACGTATCAAAATCAGTGGCCCAGAATCCGAATGTCGCACCGGTCGGGAAATCTTCGGGAACAAATACATCCATAGTGACTGCCGTTGCGCCCTGAGTGATCTCCATTGTCTCTTCATCCTCAGTCCAGAGCAAATCCACTGATCCGTTGACGAACTGGGCTTTCCGGGAGGGATCAAGATCGAAATCCCAGGTTGTATTGAGGATACCTTCGGACATTTCCGTAGGATCCGCAGCCCAACCGATACCGGTCATTGCCATATTCCATCCGGTATTTCCGAAACCCTGGGTGCCGCCGTCTTCGTTTTCAAAGTCGGCCATTGTCCAGAACATACCCACCATTTCATCATGCAGCATGATATCGTCCACATATACCGTTCCAGCCCATGCATCGGCAAACCAGATTTCCAGTCCGCCCTGGGAATTCCAGGGTACCATGCTGTCATACATTTCTGTGGCATAACGATATGGGAATGTAAGAACATTCCAGTCGCCTGTCTGAATGCTCCAGTACCCGGATTCCCCGTTGTTGGAATATTTGTAATCGATCCAGGTCCAGCCGCCTTCCATGGTCTGGTTCCAGCATTTAACCACGGCATTTGCGGGGAAGTCTTCCGGGAACCATACATTGTAGGAGATGAAGGATGCGCCTTCTGCTTCCGGAGTCCAGCCGGCATCCAGCGGACTGATGGAAGTGGCATCACCGGAACCGCCGGCATTGTCGTAGGTCATGGACATCACACCGCCAAAATCGATATGTTCAACCTGCTCTACAATCACACCGCCCCAGCCGGTACCCCAGCCGGCCGTGCCAAGTGCCGGATCGTCAAAATCAGCCATCACTTCAGGCTCCACTCCCCAGAGAGTGAAATTATCCAGCAGGATCGTCCCGCTCCAGGCTGTGGTGAAATAGGCTTCAATGCCGCCTTTGCAGGACCATGGAACAAAGTCATCGTTATAGGCGGTTTCCAAAGCCCGCATTACATCAAACGAGATGGTGGTCCAGCCGTCTGTATTCATCGGCCGGCCGCCTTCCATACCGCTGTTTGAGTATTTATAGTCGATCCAGTTCCAGTTGACGACATCCTGGCCCCAGATCTTGATCAGTGCGTCTTCCGGAAAATCCTCCGGGATGTAAACATCAAAACTGTAGTAGTGTGCTCCAACTACGTCTTCCGCCCAGCCGATTTCCAGCGGATCGGTCATCAATGCACCGTTGCCGCCGTCTGCTGCATCGTACGTTAATTCAAGAACCCCGCCCCAAGTGGCATCATCGATACGGTTCACCGCGGTGAGTCCGTCTCCCCAGCCGTGAAACCAGCCCTGGGCTCCAAGAGCTTCTTCTTCGAAATCCATCATCACCTGACCAATAGCCATTCCACTCATCCAGAATAAGCTGACGAACAGGACCCCAAATATGGATTTTCTCTTCATCACTTCTCCTTTTTTTATCGGTTATCATGTAAAGCAGGCTCAGCTCCAGAACCTTCGCATACTGCAGCTGAATCTCTGTTTATCAGTTTCACCGGAACCACTGTTGTCACCGGACCATTCAGTTCGCCGTTCAGTCTTCGAAACAGAGAACGTACTGCCAGTGATCCCAATTCTTCCTTGTACACGCGCACTGATGACAGCGCCGGATGGGCGTGCCGCGCAAATTCAATATCATCAAATCCAACCAGGGATACATCATCAGGAATTTTCAATCCCAGTTCATGTATGGCCCGATAGCCCTTAATGGCATTTATATCATTGGCGCAGAATATTGCGCTGGGGCGGTTTTCCCGAGACATGATGTCCCTGATCTGATGGTAGCCTTCCTCCACCCCGCCGGTCTCGATCCAACTCTCATCCAGTTTGAGTTTGTAAAAATCCATGGCCTGTTTATATCCTTCATACCGCTGCAAAAAACTCAGCCGGTTCAAGGATCCGGAAATGAAGCCAATCTTTTTATGCCCCAGTGATGCCAGATACTGGGTGGCCAAAAATGCCCCGTGCTCATTATCGATCAGGACCTGGTCATGGTTTTCCAGCGGTATTTTGGGGTCGATAAATATGGGCTGAAGTCCGTATCCTGTAAGCATATCGATGAATTTACTGTCAAACACGCCTATCAGTATGAGACCGTCCACACGGCCTTCACGCACCACTTTCGGTACGTCGGCAGTTTTTCGTCCGTTAACGATATCCAATGTCATACTGTAATTCTTAAGCGCCAGCTCGGCCTCAATTCCCTCCAGTACTCTGGAATAAAACGGGTTGCCGCTGGGGGGGGCATTTTCCCGGCAGATCAGTACCCCGATGGATTCGGTCCGCTGGCTTTTCAGCGATTTCCCAAAAATATTGGGGCGAAAATGATGTTCTTTGGCAATTTCAAGAATCTTGTTGCGGGTATCTTCATTCACATCGGGCCGGTTGTTCAGTGCTTTTGATACCGTTGACTGGGAAACACTGGCCATTCGGGCGATGTCCTTGATCGTTATGGGAGTTCTTTTATTACTGTTGGCCATAAAAATCCTTTGATTATACCGTTTTTCAATTATTCAAAAGGGTTATCCTGCATGCAAGATCCGTCTGGATTTCAGGAATCTGCAGAGGATACCGGGTATGAGAAATATTCACATTTTCGCTGCCGTGCAGCGCACCCGTCATCGGTTCAATCCACTCAATCAGATAATCTCCCGGTTGGAAATCATCCAGAATCACTTCCGATCTGCCTGCAGCTGAAGGGATGCCGTTATCCCGCACATTTTTCCAGAAATACCGACTGTTCCGCAGCCACAGATATCGGTTTTGTCCGCTTCGAAATCCCGATATCTCCAAATCAGCCGTATCCGGCAGGCGGCAGTGCGAGAAGGAATAAAATTCCACAGAAAGCCAGTCCAAACCATCGTTTTCCACTCGAATGCGGTGCTTGCCTGCAGGAATTTCCACTGAGTATTCCCTGTTGTAGCTCCCCCACCAGATTTTGTATTCCGGTCTGTATTCCGCGTGTTCCCAGGGACCGTCCCCCGCACCAATGGGAAGTTCCTGTCTGAGGACCAGCTCGTTGTCGACATAAATCCTGAGCTGACCGTACTGGCTGATTTCTTTCACTTTGACCGTAAAAAAACCGTCTTCAGGATATTGCACAATAAATTCCGGCGGCTGACGCATGTCGGTTTTTTTATGTCCATACAGAAATGCCGGGATTTCGGATTTTCCCCTGATCAAGCCGGATGGCAGAATTTTAAATTCCCTCCTGTCATTTTTCGACCATCCCTTGCTGGGATAAACAACGAGATTCCTGTCGGTATTCGGATTGTATTCCAACAGCCTGGCGGCGGGCATATCCAACGGCTGCCAATCCGGAACGGTGGATATCTCCTGCTGAAAAAAGACCTGGTCAAACTGCTTCAAAGCTCTGAAAAGGGGATAGAGATTCTCCGGTTCAATGTAATTGTCCCACCACCACGACAGCGGAAGTATTGGCGCAGATGAAAAATAACCTGCCCACAGTCCGTTATGCAGCCCGATATTCCCCGGATCGTTTTCCATGGTTTCAGACGGACCGCGGAAATCCACACCAAACTCACCCACGACAGCCTTCTTTTGGAATTCCCTCAGACTTCTGTCCGCCAGATACCGGCAGGTGGCCGCGATATCGGGAGAGTTGTATGAATGATACTGCACCAGATCGAAATTCGGGTTTTCCCAGATTTCCCTGAATTCCGCAGAACTGAAGCTGGTGGTCAGCAGGTGCCGGTGTGCATCAATCTCCCGGACGTATTCGGCCATTTCCGCATGCCACGCTGCAATATCTTCGGGGCTTCCTGCTGTGAGATCCACCTCATTCCAGAATTCCCAGGTGTGAATATTGGGGCTGTATCCCCAGCGTGCGATGATGTATCGAAAACGGTTTTTATAGAACTGAATGGCATCATTGTGGGTGAATATCTCGGAGGCATCGCCGCATGGTCCGCCGTTGTCACTGTTGTAGGGATTCTCCAACCATTTGTTTTCATTAAAATATCCCTGATCCCGCTGGGCAACGCCGTGATACTCGAAACAGAGCATGATGTAAATATCGTACTGATCCGCAAGCTGCAGGATGTGGTCCAGGCGCTCGGCATTTTCGAGATTATAGCGGCCCAGACCGGTTTCACTCCACTCCAGACTCAGATTCCAGGGGCACATCCAGATACGCGTGAAATTCATTCCAGTATCGTGCATTTTGCGGAAATAGTATTCATAATCATCGGTCCAGCAGACATTTTCTCCGAATCCGCGGAAAGGCCGTCCGGTGTCAAACTGAAACACGGTGGGATTTTCCAATGCCTCTGGTCCCTGTCTGATAAATCCATCTTTCGACGAATCTTCTACGTCCACAGTCAGTGGATATCGATGCGATTCCCATGTTTCTTCCGAAGCGGATATTTTCACGAAATATTCGTATTTCCCTTCCAGAACCGGCGTAAACCGCAGCTGCCAGCGGTCCCGGCCGTCGGCGGTGGTTTCCATATAAAAACAGGGCTGGACCACCTTTTCACCCTCTGGCGTTTCGATATGGCAATCCACGGAAAGCTGATTTGGATCGAAAACATTTTCGGAAGTTTGTTCAGGGAATATATCCACAACCAGGGTTTCAAACCGCTTAAGAGATTCTGCGGAACGGTTCAACAGAATAGTTTCATGTCGTGAACAGCTGAACATCAGTAACAAAAAGAGTATTAATCCAAAATTTAAATTGCGGCTCATATTTGTGTATCTGGGAATTTTGATTCGAAATATTTTCGAAACCGTTTTCGAGCCTGAATTTAGGCTGTCGGTACAAATTGGGGCAAGTTTTTTTGAATTTCGTAAGATATAGATTGAATTTCTGTTGGATCTATTCGTGAAAAAGGAAATATTCCATTTTGATATATCGCAGCAACAACCACTTCGCGTAAATTTGTCGCGCTGCTGCAGACGGAATTCAATACGGATACATTAAACGGGGCGATTCCGGATGACGAGTACTCAGCCGAACGGTTATAAAACTGATGGGTTGTATCGGCTGTTTTAGGAAATACCCTTTTGTTTCAATAAGTTATTCACAGATAAATTATGACCTACAGGCATTTATTCGGACCGGTACCCTCCAGAAGGCTGGGAATGTCCCTGGGAGTGGATCTCGTACCAAAAAAAATTTGTTCACTGGACTGCGTGTACTGCGAAGTGGGCAAAACCACCAAACTTACTGTTGACCGGGATGAATATATTTCGGCGAAATCTGTCATGGATGAACTGGCCGATTATTTCAAAAACCATCCTGATCCGGACTATATCACCTTTTCGGGCAGCGGCGAGCCCACACTGAATTTGAAAATGAAGGACATTCTGCAGTTTATCAAGCATAACAAACTAGATATTCCGGTTGCAGTACTGACAAACGGTACTTTGCTGAGCGACAGAAGCGTACGGGAGGCTGTAATTGATGCTGATCTGGTGCTGCCTTCACTGGATGCTGCAACCCAAGAAGTCTTCGAAAAAATTAATCGTCCTGCGGCCGGGCTACTTATCGAAGATTATATTTCCGGTCTGGTTGATTTCAGAAATGAATTTCAGGGACCTATCCAGCTTGAGGTCTTCATTCTTCCCGGCTACAACGATTCCGAAAGCGAACTCCTTGCCATTGGTCAGGCAATACAAAAAATAAAACCGGACTCCGTTCAGCTGAACACGCTGGACCGGCCCGGTACGGTTCCGTTCTTATCACGCGCCTCCGAAAACATGCTGCGCCGAATCACCGATCTCTGGGAATTTGATAATGTGGAAATTATCTCAACTGCACCTGAGCGCAAAAAAATTGAATCATACCGCACCGATGTTGAATCGGCGATTGTTGAAACGGTGTCCAGGCGGCCCTGCACGCCGGAAGATTTAACCAGGATTCTGGGACTTCATATCAATGAACTCAATAAATATCTTGATGTATTATGCTTTGAGAATAAGATCGAATCTGCTGAAGGAGACCGAGGTGTTTTCTATCAGCTGACGGCAAAATAGACAGACCTGAGGTACACCCATCTGTCACGGCGGAGTTTGCCCGATGACTTTTACAAGGTATTAATCTTACCCCCAAATTTTACGAGAATATCTATGTATAGATTGCTTCGCATTTGCCGGACGATGGTATCTCAGGTCATTTTGCACCGTCAGTCAGCAGACTGGTTTTCAATTACGCTCGATCATTGTTTCCATCGTACTGTCCGATACAATGTCGATGAATTTCCCCGCCCGTCAGCTGACGGGACGGTTTATCAGTAATCGATCGGGTTTTTATAGTTTTCGCTGCCACGCCACATGGCGGATTCAAATCTCTTCGCAAGCCTTGCATAATTAACCAGCTCCACCATCTCATTTCAAAACCTCGTGAAATATTCAGGTAAATGATTGAAAGCACTGACTGATGGAAACCAATGATACAGAATCCGACAATCCCTCCCGCTTTGATCGGCTTTTCTCTGTTTTCGATGATGTATTGCTGTTTCCGCTGCGAACTGCTGCAGGGAATCCAGACCGCCGCCAGTCAAGTAACAGACTTCAGCCAACCGGGCAGGGCACCAGTTCCGCCAGGCTGCCGGCGGTACACCGTCCGGTTATTCAAACTCCCGGGGGACACCGCAGATCAAAACCAGTGCTTCGGAATCGGAAGTATTCCGGTACTGATGCACTTCGTCCGGCTGAACCAGCGCAAAGTCCCCGGCAGAAAGCGGATGTCCTTTTCCTTCCTCATCCACCAGTTCTCCACATCCGGAAATCACATAATTCACATGTTCGTAGGGATGGCTGTGGTGCGGAGTATTACCGCCAATCTCAACGGTAAATACTCTCAATGAAAAATGGGGACTTCCATCCATACTGCCGATTGGCAGCTGTTTCCAGACACCTGCTGCACCGGTGAGATCCGCCTTAATCTTCGGGATGTCCGACAACGTCTTGATAATCATGCGATACTCCTTGTGTGATCTGTGTGGATGATGGACCCGCTTCGGCCTGAAAATGGCTTAATAATTTAAGATGGTCCAATGTAAAATATCATCCGTGACAATTCAACATTCATTGAGATCCGCAGGATTTATTCTGTTCGCCGTTATTCAGCTGTTCACCAATCTGGGCGCTGAAGAATTCCAGGTTTATCAATATTCGGTTTCCGACGGTCTGGCCATCGATCTGACCAAGGACATCACCCGTGATACGCTTGGGTTTGTCTGGATTGCCACCGATGACGGTCTGAACCGGTTCGACGGGATCAATTTCCGGCACTGGTCCACTTCTCATGTCAGCCGATACATTAAATCGGTCAGCTGTCTGTCCAATGGAGAGATTTGGGCGGTGAGTGACCTGGGAATACTTAAAGTGGACTATTATCCGGACACGGCATTTGTGAGACTGCATATCCCGGGAAATACAGTTCAGACAGACTCCACCCTCTGGTATCCGAAAAATATTTTCGAGGATTCAAGTTCGCGAATCTGGATTTCGGAACCGGATCATATTGTCCGCATTGCTGACGGAAAGTTCAGACGGTTCCGGTTTGATACAAAAAACCAGACCTATGATTTTACGCGTTCATTCCAATTCTTCGAATCCCCATCCGGTGACCTGTTCGTGATCTCCCTGCCCGGATTCATCTACCGTTTTGACGAACAGCATCAGGAGTTTGAGGAAATTGAAACCTCCGAAAGTATCGCACCTGTCTTCTGTTTGCTGAAATTAAATGATAACCGGATATGGTTTGGCACTGCGTCCGGCATTTATGAGTTTCTTCTGAATGAGGATGGTTCATTCCGTGAATTAGAGCAGATATCGGACATTCCCAACGTATCAGATATGGTTCAGTTCAAGACTGGAGAAGTGCTCATCGGGACATGGGATAATGGCATGCACCGGTCAGAGAACCGATTAGGAGAATTGAAATTCAGAAGGGTTGAGGACTACCCGTCCCTGAAAATCAATTCCCTGTTCAAAGGCAGCAATCAGGATATCTGGTCTGCAGCGGATGTAGGGATTTTTCTCATTCGCGAATCTGTTTTCAAAACATTTGAACACTCCCGGCTTCAGTCTTTTATTCATGATATCAAAACGGGCCCGGATCACAGTTTATATGTCTGCAGCGGAGAAGGCATCACGCGGCTGTCACTGAATCCGTTCCGTGAATTTCAGACTGAAAATGTTCTTGGTGCGGGTACATACACCATCGGGATTGCCCCGATTACGGGCGGAATCTGGTGGACAAACTCACTGGGAGAATTGACGCTGTCCAGTCCGGACAAACCACCAGAAACCATTGATTTCAGTCACAGAGGTCAGCATCTGTCACAGTTGCTTTGGCATGACAGTCAGCTGTGGGTTGTCCAGGAGAACAGCATCGGGGTGGTGTCTGTGGATACCAGTATGATTGTCAGGGAATTTGAGGTGGGCGATGATCTGGAGATAACCATATCACTGCTCAGCATCAGTCCCAAGGGAAACCTGTACGGATTTGGAAATCATTCTGAACATTTGATTTTCAGATACAATAAAGAACAATCCCGTTTTGATGACATTACTCCGAATAATCATGGGTTTAATCCGGAAGCATTTTTTCGAATAAACGATGTTTTTTTCATCAGCGAAACTGAAATCCTACTGGCCACCACCCTGGGGCTATGGAAAGTGACAGATCATAATATCTCCATGATTGATCTGGATCATTTTTCCAATTCTGAAATATCCGCTGTCACTGTCGCCTCTGAGGGTCATATCTGGCTGGGGACTCACACGGGTCTTCTCAAGCAGACCGGTAACGAACTGGTCCTTTTCACTGATCAGGACGGACTGCCAAGTAAAACAGTCAGTGTCCGCGGGATTTTTCCTGACGGTGATAATCACTTGTGGATTGGAACATCCACAGGACTTGCCATGACGGTCAGTTCGGATTCGATGCGCGTCACACCTACCCCCGTAATCACCAGTTTTTCGAACTCCCAGGGTCGGCTGACCCGGCGGGACGACGGGATACTGGAAATGGAGCACGGGGATTATTTGAAAATCACTGCAGCCAGTATGGTTTTTCCCGGGGACAATATCTCATATCAGTATCGAATTCTGCCGGATTTGGAGTGGTCGCGACCCATGCCGGGCTCCGAAATCCTGCTGCCGGGTCTGAGCCCCGGTCTGCATCAATTTCAGGTCCGGGCGCATCATCATGGAAACTACAGTTGGAGTCTACCGGGTACCGTTCTCATTGATACAAGGCCGAGGTGGTATGAAGGCAAACTTGCAGTGCTGGCCTACATTTCCGGATTTGTGCTGCTGGTCTGGCTGCTGGTGAGTGCCTACACGCGGCGTCTGGAAAAAGAAAAACGGTTTCTTGAACAGGTAGTCACAGACCGTACCCAAGAACTGAAATCAAAAAACCAGCAGCTTAATCGTGAAATTCGGGAAAGGAAAGAAGCACAAAAAAAACTCCAGAAGGCAGTGGAAATATCTGAGAAAGCGGCCCGAATCGACCCTCTGACGCAACTGGCCAACCGCAGGGCAGTTCAGGAGAAACTGACCACTGAAATCCATCGGTTTGAACGCAGCCGAACTCCGTTTTCCATTGTTCTATGTGATATTGATGATTTTAAAAAAATAAATGACACATATGGCCATGACTGCGGTGATGAAGTATTGGGCCGGATAGCTCGAATTCTGGAATCAAAAATCCGCAAACTGGATACCGCAGCCCGGTGGGGCGGTGAGGAGTTTCTGATACTTCTGACTGATACCCCGCCAGACGGAGCCCACATACTGACAGAGCGCATACGACTGAGTATTGCAGAGACACCGTTTGAATGTGACGGGAGCCACTTTCATATTTCGATGACTTTTGGAATCAGCGTTTACAATAATCAAACCGGATTAAAAGATGTCATCCGGCAGGCAGACGATGCGTTGTACGAAGGCAAACGGACCGGTAAAAACAGGGTGATCATCTGGAGCGACCGGATCTGACCGGTTTATTCAGTATTTATTGGGCCAGAATTGCCTGCACGATTGCCGTGATATCCAAAACATTAATACTGCCGTCATTGTTGAAATCCGATGCTGCAAACTGTTCGTCCGTCGGATCCAGAGTTCCCATTATAAAATTGATAATCAATATGATATCCTGTATATTGATGGTTAGATCACCATTTATATCTCCCGGCAGAAACTGCATATCCAGCCGGTATGATGAGCAGCCGTACGTTCCAACAACCAGTTCCCGTGTATCGGGTATAAATTTCAGTCCTGTTACGGCCACATTGGGCAGGTCTTCCGAGACAGGCCCCCAGCTCTCCCCCCCATTATGGGTCTGGTACAAACCTGCATCGGTTCCGACAAACAGCCGGTCCGGTATTTGAGGATCCTGGGCAAATGCATTTACGGGCAGCTCCGGGAGATTTCCGCTGATACTCACCCAGGTCTGCCCCAGATCTGCTGACCGGAAAACGTGGGGCATTGGTTCATCCCACCGGAACCCGGAAAATGTGCAGTACAAGGTATTGACATCGACCAGATCTGCTGCAACCCGCGTTACCCACCGCAGCGGCAAATCATCGTCAATGAAATCCCAGTCCGATCCGCCATTCTGTGACAGACTGATTCGTCCGTCATCCGATCCGGTTATGATGATATCCGGATTCAGGGTACTTACAGCAATGGTAGTAAGGGTATGATACCCGGATCCGTCATCCCCCAGGGTCAAGTCTGCACTGACAGGTATCCAACTGCTGCCGAAGTTCATGGATTTCCATATCCGGTATGTCCCAAAATAGAGGGTATTGGACGACGATGGATCCATTGCCAGCGGTGATGACCAGTTTGTGCGGTCCTGATTCATTTCATCGCTAATGTTGAAAAAATCGCTGCCGCCGTTGTCAGACCGGTACAGGTTCCCCCACTGGTATTCAGCATAAATCAGGTTTGAGTTATTGGGATCAACCAGTGTATAAAAACCGTCTCCGCCCAGGATGCGGTGCCAGTCATCGGGTTCGCCGGAAAGGGTGCGGATTGTGCCGTTGTCCTGAGTACCGCCGTAAATCCGGTGAGGCTGCTGCGGATCGGTTTCAATGGTGTAAAACTGAGTGAGAGGGATATTATTGATATGCACAAATGAATCACCATAATCTTCGCTTACATACAAACCTCCGTCATTGCCGATAAGCAGTTGTCCGGAATCTGCATCAATGACCATGGCATGGTGATCCACATGAATTTCATCGGTATTCCAGTACCCCGCAATATGCTCCCAGCTGTTCCCGCCGTTTTCAGTTCGCACCAGGTCCACACCCAGGGCAAACACCCGGTCTTCATCTGAAGGATCGACACGAATCTGACCGAAATACCAACCAAAGCTGGCACCGATATCTTCCAGAACGGCATCATTGGTCTGAGTCCAGAATATTCCTCCGTTGGTGGTTTTGTAGATTCCAAGAAAGGAAAAATTATCATCCTCCTCCATCTGTTTGTCGTAATAGGCATACAGGATGTTCGGGTTTGACCGGGAGATAGTCAAACCGATTCTCCCCACATTGTCTCCGGAGGGAAGTCCGTTTACCAGTTCCTGCCACGTGTCTCCGCCGTCTGTGGATTTCCATATTCCCGAACTTTCTCCACCGCTGCGGCGATAGTTCAGACCGCGGATTCGTTCCCACATCGAGGCAAACAGGATTTCCGGCTGGGTTGGATGCTGGACGATATCAACGGCTGCTGTGGAATCGGTGAGGAAAAGGACATTCTCCCAGGTGGTACCGCCGTCCTCAGATCTGTAGATACCGCGGTGCGGATTGGGACTGAACAGACTGCCGCAGGCGGCTGTCCAGACGCGCTGCGGATTGTCATAATCGACAACAATTCGTCCAATATATGCGGTTTCGGAAAGACCCTGATGCGTCCAGCTCATTCCACCATCCGTGCTCTTATAGATCCCGTTACCCATAAAACTGAAACTGGAAGCATTGGCTTCACCGGTACCGGCGTACAGTATTTCCGGATTATCAGGATTTACAGCCAAATCCCCGATGCTGATCACGGGAGCATCCGTAAAAATATTCTCCCACGACTGACCATTATCCTCGGTCTTGTAGATTCCGCCAGATGCCGCACCGACATAGAACGTTTCAGGATTGGCCGAATCCACTTCGATATCCGTAATGCGGCCGCCAATGTTGAATGGGCCGCCTTCAGAAATGGGAATCCTGCTGGGTGTTGACCGCTGGTGCAAATGCTGAGCGGCAGCCAATGCATTCAGGTAATGCTCGCTGCGAATGGTGTTGTGAGGATACATTCGCTGGTATCCCATCCATTCATTGGGGTAAGCTCCCGGTTCTTTGACAATATCCGGTCCGTGGGGACGGGAAATGGTTCTTGGTTTATAGTTCAGCTTTTGTTTGGGGGAATGTGCATATTCACTGTTATTGCTGATCCATACAGCCAGAATAATGGCTCCTGCACCTGCCATTGCAGTCAGAAAAGGGATTATTTTTTTCCAAGGCATAACTATTCACCTGTATTGTTTCATCAAATTTCGGGCTTCTGACAGTTAATTTGGAAGCAGTAAAGAGCATGGGTAATCGATGGATAGCTGGGTGATTGTGTCGTTGAGTTGCTGAGTCGGGCTTCCCGACAGGATGCTGTTGAGCAGTGAAATGGTAAAATAGTGTAATGGTAAACTGGTTGATTTGTCAGT